>CAIOLO010000044.1 GCA_903859155.1 uncultured beta proteobacterium | reverse complement strand
GCACCACGCGCTTGGGCGGGGTAGGGTCGAGGACATAGTAGGCGCCGGCCAGCAGTCCGATTGCGATCAGCAGAAACGGTCCAAAAGTGATCAGCAAATCACGGGCGGAAAGCATGGTCTGTCGGATGATGCGTGCCATAATCGGTCTTCCCGGGGTCACCGCGCGTCTGCCGGCGGCGTGTCAGATTATAGAGGGCCGCGCCGCGCTTGCCTGTTCAATCTTCGATCGAGCGCCTCCAGACTTCGCGCCCGGCGCTGTATGGGGTGGTTTGATCGACAGCCGGCATTGCCGGTTCGCGCCTAGCTGTCGGAGATCTTCATCCCGGTACCCTTGATGATCTTGCCGACCAGTTCGATCTGGCGCTGGATCATCAGGGTGAATTCCTCCGGCGTATTGCCGACCACGTCGAATCCCGCATCGAACAGCTTGGCGCGGCCCTCGCTCGAGGTGATGCCCTTGACGGTGTCGGCGGCAAGGCGCCGCAGCACCGGCTGCGGCAGGCCGGCCGGCGCGAACAGGCCGGTCCATCCCTGCACGGGCACGAATCCCGGCACGCCGTCCTGCACCGTGCCGACATCGGGCAGTCGCGCATAACGCTTCTCGCTGACCACCGCGATCAGCTTGAGCTTGCCGGCGCGCGCCGGCCCGAACACCGGACCGGTAATGGAAAAGGATATCGGCAACTGCCCCGCCATAACGTCGTTCATCGCCTGTATTCCCGCCTTGTACGGGACATGCACCATGCTGATGCCGGTGAGCATGCTGATTTGCTCCGCAGACACGTGGTGCTCGCTGCCGATGCCGGAGGTGCCATAGGAAATCTTGCCCGGATTGCGCCGGGCATAGGTCACCAGTTCGGCCATGTTGCCGGCCGGGAAACCGGGGTGGGCAACGATGACCGCCATCGACTGGGTGATCGCCGTGACCGGTTGAAAATCCTTCACCGGATCGATGGAGGTATTCGCCATGAATACGCGCATCACCTGGGTCCCCGGCGTTGCGGCGAGCAGGGTGTAGCCGTCCGCGGCGGAGTGCGCCACGGATTCGGCGGCCACCATGCCCCCGCCCCCGGCGCGGTTCTCCACCACCACCGGCTGGCCGAGATTTTCGCCCATGAAGGTCGCGGCGATGCGCACTCCGATGTCGCCGCCGCTGCCTGCGGCGAATTGCGTGATGATGCGAACCGGTTTGGACGGATAGGACTGGGCCGGCGCGGCGACCGGTGCGGCCGAGCAGATGGCGGCGATAACCGATGCCAGCAGGCTGGCGCGGGAGCGGATGATGGACATGGTGCGGCCTCCTTTGGTGCTCCAGTGTAGATCAAGCCCGCACTGCGCGTCTGCATCGGCTGCGTGCTTGCGCTAGCATCGCGCTCCCGGGATTCTCAACAGGACAGGACATGAGGGATACGCCATGACTCTGCAGTTCACCGCGGCCGCCAAAGCCGAACTCGCGCCCACCGGCGTGCTGCGCGCGGGCATCAACATCGCGAATTTTCTGCTGGTGACCTCGAAAGACGAGAACACCGGCGAACCCTGCGGCGTCGCGCCGGACATGGCGCGGGCGCTTGCGGCGCGCCTGGACGTGCCGTTGAAACTGATCCCGTTCGAGTCGCCCGGCAAACTGGCTGACGCGGCCGGCAGCGGCATCTGGGACGTGGGGCTGCTGGGCGCCGAACCCTCGCGCGCGGAGCAGATCGCCTTCACTGCGGCTTACGTCGAGATCGAGGCGAGCTATCTGGTGCCCCCGGGTTCGAAGCTGCAATCAATGGAAGAAGTCGATCGACCCGGCGTGCGCATCGCCATCTCAGCGCGCAGCGCCTACGACCTTTATCTCAGCCGGCACCTGAAGCACGCCACGCTCGAGCGCATCGAGGGCATCGATGCGGCCTACCGGCATTTCGTGAACGGGGGGCTGGATGCACTGGCGGGACTGAAACCGGGCCTGCTGGCCAATGCCGAGGCGCTGAAAGGGTCGCGCATCCTCGAGGGGCATTTCACCACGGTGCAGCAGGCCATGGGCACGCCGGTGAAATATCAGGCGGGGGCGGCCTGTCTTCGCCAGTTCGTCGAGGAAGCCAAAGCCTCGGGGCTGGTGGAGCAACTGATTGCAAAGCACCGCGTGCGCGGCCTGTCGGTGGCGCCTGCGGCGCGGCCCGATGCAAAAATTTAAAACTTTATCGAATGATTTGCTAGAACCAACGTTATTTTCAACAAAAAACCAATCCTGAAAAAGGAATATATTATCCGCGCTCGTTGCGAATTGCCGGGGCCTTGATCCGCGATCTTGCGTTTGGCAGGATTAAAAAATGCGGCAGCCTCGACCATGGGAAAAGCTTTCCGGTATTGAATCGAACCGCGAAAATGCCCTGCACATGTGAATTTCGCGAACGTGTCAGTATATGTCGGTGTGCAAATTCTCTGGCGGCGCGGAGGCGGGGACGATCCAGCCTATTCCGCCGCGGAATCGCAAACCAGTAACGGGGAACATCATGAGAATGCGGGTATTGACGGCGGCTTGTTGTTTTGCCCTGGCGGCCTCCCATGCGCTGGCGCAAGGTTATCCGGCCAAGCCGGTGCGCGTGTTGGTGGCGTTTCCCGCCGGCGGCGCGGTGGATGTGGGCATGCGCACGGTGGGGCAGAAGTTGAGCGATATCTGGAAGCAGCCGGTGGTGGTGGATAACCGCGGCGGTGCAGGCGGCAACATCGCCGCCGATGTCGTCGCCAAGGCCGTGCCCGACGGCTACACGCTGCTGTGCACCTCCAATGCCCTGTCGTTGAGTCCTGCCCTGTATCGCAAGCTGCCTTACGATGCGGCCCGGGATTTTCAGGGACTGGTGCAACTCAGTTCGTCCTATCAGGTGCTGGTGGCCGATCCCAATCTGCCGGTGACTTCGGTCCGGGAGTTGATCGCTTATATCAAGAGCAATGCCCAGGCAATGACCTACGGTTCCACCGGCATAGGTGCCGCGCCGCACCTGCTGATGGAGCAGCTAAAGGGGAGAATCGGCGCGGACATTCTGCATGTGCCCTACAAGGGCGACACGCAGGTGACTGCCGCAATCATGTCCGGCGACGTGAAGATAGCGTTCCTGACGCCTTCCTCGGTGCTCTCGCAGGTGCGCTCGGGCAAGGTGCGCGCCCTAGGGGTTACCCGCCTGAATTCGCCTGCGGCGTCCTTTCCGGGCGTGCCGACGATTGCCGAGACCCTGCCGGGTTTCGAGTACTCGGGCTATGTCGCGCTGTACGGCCAGGCCGCCATGCCCAGGGATATCACCGCGCAGATTCAGCGTGATGTGTCGCGGGTGCTGGCGATGCCGGATCTGCAGGAGCGCATGGCCAACAGCGGATTCGAGCCGCCCAACACGACGGCGGAGCAGTTCCCGGCGCGCTACCAGCGCGATATTGCAACCTTTATCAAGATCGTCAAGGACGCGAATATTCCGCAGCAGGAATAGCGCAGGTGCCCTTGTTGATTTTACTGGTTTGATGGACGCTCTTGGATTGCAAACTGCAGGAGGACAAGCAGCATGGCCGATGTGATCCGTGTGGGACTGGTGGGGGCAACCGTGACCGAGTTCGGCAGCGGTTGGGGGGCGGGTGCGCATGTGCCCGCCTTGAAGACAGTGCCCGGTTACCAGATCAAGGCAGTGTGCACTGCGCACGAGGCCACCGCGAAGGCGTCCGCCGCGGCGTTCGGTGCCGACCTCGCGTTTCACGATTTGGACGCGCTGGTCGCGAGCGAGGAGGTCGATCTCGTTTCGGTGGTGGTGCGTGTGCCCCGGCATCGTGAAATCGTGATGAAGGCGCTTCAGGCCGGCAAGGGCGTCTATTGCGAATGGCCGCTTGGCAACGGGTTGCAAGAGGCGCAGGAAATGGCGGACCTGGCGCTCGGGAACGAGCTTCCCAACATGGTCGGACTGCAGTCGCGCAGCGATCCCACCGTCAGGTACGCGCGCGAGCTGGTCGAGCAGGGTTATGTCGGCGAGGTGCTGTTTGCCAATCTCAAAATCATTACCGGCGCGCAGCTGGAGCGCGGGCCTGGCCGCATCTGGCAGGGTATCCGCAGCAACGGCGCCAACCCGCTCACCATTCCCGGGGGGCACAGCATGGACACGGTGCGCTTCATCCTGGGCGAGTTTGCCGAGGTGTCGGCACGCATCGCCACCCGCATCACGCAATGGAAAAACAGCGAAAGCGGCCAGACCATGACGGTAGACGCGCCCGATGTGGTGTCGATCGCCGGCAGGCTGAAGAGCAATGCCGAGCTGAGCATCCAGATCGGCACCGCACCTTCCAACGCGCCGGGCTATCGGCTGGAAATCTTCGGCAGCAGGGGGGCGCTCGCCATCAGCACCTTGTCGATCAATATCGGTCCCAACAAGATCTTTGGCGCCCAGGGCAAGGACAAGCTCGCGGAACTGCCGGTGCCAGCGCACTTCAAGGCGGCGCCGCCCAGCACCCCGGGCGGCCCGCCGCAGAATGTGGCCAACGCCTATGCGCGCTTTGCTAAAACCTTCCATACCAAGGGCGGTATCGATCCGGATTTCGACACCGCGGTGGGCATGCATCGCCTCATTGACGCGATCGAGCGCTCGGCTGCCGAGCGCAGAACCGTGGATCTCTAGGGCGCCGCGGAGCATTTCGCGCTATCGCGGTGATATTGCGGGTTTCGCCAAGGGCTTCAGAGAGGCCAGTGTTCCGCTGCTGGAATGACCGCGAGCCACAAAATTGCGGAGCATGGGTCGAAATGCGCTACCCTCCACGCTCGCCACACACCAAGGCTGCGCCCACTTGTCTGCCACCGTTTTGAGCATCGAATCAGCACCCGCAATTTCACGTGAAGCCATGGCGAAACTGCCCATCCGCCGCTACGAGGGCGAAGTCTGCCTGGTGGAGACGCCCGAGGATCTGGCGCGCGCACAGGCGGATCTGCTCGAGGAGAGCATCGTCGGCTTCGATACCGAGACGCGCCCCGCTTTTGCCAAGGGGGTGCATCACCTGCCCTGTCTCGCGCAGGTGGCCACCGCCCGCACGGTGTACCTTTTTCCGCTGCGCCGGCAGGAGGTGTTTCCGCTGCTCGCCGGCATGCTCGCGGAGAAGCGCCTGGTCAAGGTCGGCATCGGCCTGGCTGACGATCTGCGTTCGCTCAGGGAGGTGTTTTCTTTCGATGCGGCGAATGTATTCGATCCGGGCAGCATTGCCAGGCGGCACGGGATGGAGCAATCGGGTCTGCGCAACCTTGCCGGCATTTTTCTCGGCTTCCGCATTCCCAAGGGCAAGCAAACTTCCAACTGGGCCGCAGCGCGGCTGTCGCTCGCGCAGATCACCTACGCGGCCACCGATGCCTGGGCCTGCCGCGAGTTGTACCTGCATTACCGCGCGGCAGGCTGGATAAGCGAGGTCTGAGTCATGAACAAACCCAAACGCAGTGCCGACAAGGCCTACAACAGCGCGGCCTTCCTCAACAGCAAGAATGCGCGCGCGCTGCGCATCCTGGCCGAGTACCTCGAGCCGCAGAGCCGCTTCGAGCAGCAGAAAGTCGAGGACACCATCGTCTTCATGGGTTCGGCGCGTTTCCTGGCGCGCGCGGAGGCCGAGGCGGCGCTGCAGCGCGCCCGGGCCGGCGCGGGCGATCTTGCGCAGGCGCAGGAGGCCCTGCGCATGTCGGCATATTACGAGTCCGCGCGCGAACTGGCGTTCCGCCTCACGCAATGGTCCAAGACGCTCGATGCCAACGAGAAGCGCTTCGTGGTTTGTACCGGCGGCGGGCCGGGCATCATGGAGGCCGCCAACCGCGGCGCCTCCGAGGCGCGCGGAATCAACGTGGGTCTGGGCGTCTCACTGCCGATGGAGCAGCACGACAATCCCTTCATCACGCGCGAGCTGGCGTTCCAGTTTCATTACTTCTTCATGCGCAAGTTCTGGTTTGCCTATCTGGCCAAGGCGGTGATCATTTTTCCCGGCGGCTTCGGCACGCTCGACGAACTGTTTGAACTGTTGACCCTGGTGCAAACCCGGAAGATGACCAAGCCGCTGCCAATCGTTCTCTTTGGCACCGAGTTCTGGAGGGAGGTCGTCAATTTCGACGCGCTGGTGCAGCACGGCACCATCAGTGCCAAGGATCTTGCCCTGGTGCACCGAACCGATTCGGTGGACGGGGCCTGCGCCTGGATTGTCGAACAGTTGAGCGAATTCGCCCTAGACCAGCCGGGCGCGATGCTTTAGACGAGTCCGCCGTCTGAGATTGCGGCCGCATAATTCACGCGCCGGCCGTTGGCCGCGCGCTAATAATCTGTCGTGCGGGCCGCTTTGTTCCGGCGCGACAATTCCACCAGTTCGGCCAGTGATACCCGCTTCCAATCCCAATGGCCGGATGCCGCCGCAGGTGTTGCCCTGGAATCGCCGGGTTCCAACGGCAAAGCCATGGTATCTGCTACAGGGCCGTTGGGTGCCCATTGGCCGGGACCGGTCAGGTAAGGGCCGCGCGCGCTTGCGTTGCCGGGCGGGGTGGATGCCGGGCGGTAGTTGCCGGCACCCACATAGACCGGGTGGGAGCGAACCAGAATCAGCGGTTGCGGCGCGGGCAAGACACGGGGTGGGGCAGAGATGGCCGGGGCCAGTCCGTAGCGGGCAGGACTCTGCGCCTGCGCGGCGCCCGGGGAATTGGCGCTGATGATGCCAATCGGTTTGGACGGCCATTCCTGCTGCGCGGGGGCCGCTGGCGCCAGCAGCACAAGCGAGACTGCAGTTGCCGCATGGCAGAGCAGGGACTTCACGGATGTTCGAGCAACTTGTTTCACCCTTGTCCCCCGCTTATTCAAGCTTGAGATTCAGCGGCTTGATGCGCGCGGCAAACACCTTTTTGTCTTCTGCCAGCATTGCCTTCAGCTTGTCGCCGCTGCCCGCCACCAGTTCGTGGCCGGCAGCATCGATGAACTTCTCCCGAAACGCGGGTGCGGCGAGAACCCTGGCGGTGTCAGCGGCAATCTTGTTGACGATGGCCGGTGGCGTGCCCGCCGGTGTCAGCCAGCACCACCACGAGGTTGATGTGTATCCCGCCAGGCCCGCTTCCGAGACGGTGGGTAGATCGGGAAACTGAGCCGAGCGCCGTTCTCCGCCATAGGCAAGCGCCTTGATGCGACCCTGTTTGATGAGCGGGATCGCGGCAGTCAGGCCGGTCATGGAAAGCTGCACTTCGTCGGTCATCAGCGCCTGCAGCACCGGCGCGCCGCCCTTGTAGGGTACGTGGGCAACCTGGATGCCGGCCTGGGTGACAAAGGCTTCCATGTCGATGTGTGCGCTGCTGCCGATGCCGAAGCTGCCATAGTTGAGCAAGCCGGGTTTCGCGCGAGCCAGCGCAATCAGTTCGCGCACGTTCTCGGCCTGCAGCCTGGGGCTTGCGACCAGGATGCTGTTGGCGGCCACCAGCACTGCGGCGGGAGTGAAATCCTTCTCCAGATCGTAGGGAAGCGGGGTTGCGCGCAGGAAGGTGTTGACCAGAAAATTGAAATTGCCGGTTTGCAGGATCGTGTATCCGTCTGGCGCAGCGCGTGCCACGGTCTCAGCGGCGGCGATGCCGCTCGAGCCCGCGCGGTTCTCGATGATGACCGGCTGGTTCCACAACGCGGCCAGGTCCACAACAATGCCGCGCGCCAGTTGGTCTTGCAGGCCACCTGCCGTGACGCCGAGGATCACGCGTACCGGTTTGGCGGGATAGGTTTGGGCCAGCGCACCCTGCGCGCAAAAAAGCAGTGCCAGGACTGTCGCGCTTCGATACGGTGGCACGAGCTTCATGGAAAGTCCCCAAGGCAGCAATTCGATTATGCTGTTCCAATTCTACAAGGGAAGCGGTGGCCATGCGCCCGGGTCGTATCGATACGCATCATCATTTTTTCCCGCCCGCCTATCTGAAAAGGAAGCAGGATCAGGTTATCGCCATGGCGCCCAGCCACGCCGCGCGCGTCAACGAGTGGACGCTTTCCCGCGCGATCGAGGCGATGGATGAAGCGGGGATCGCAACGGCCGTGGCCTCCATCGCCCCGCCCGGAGTCTGGTTCGGCGATGCGCGCGAAGCGGCGGAACTAGCCAGGGAATGCAATGAATTCGCGGCTGCCATGGCGGCGCGTCACAATGGTCGTTTCGGCGTGTTTGCGTCGGTATCCTTTGCGGACGTGGATTCGACCCTGCGCGAGATCGAGTACGCGCTCGATGTGCTGCGAGCCGACGGCATCGGCTTGATGACCAACTACGACACCATTTGGCCCGGAGATCCCCGCTTCGCGCCGATCTTCGATGAGCTCAATCGCCGCGGGGCGGTGGTGTATTTTCATCCGACGGCGGCGGCGTGCTGCTCCGGACTGATACCCGGGCTGGCGCCGGCGACGCTGGAATTCCCCTTCGATACCACGCGCGCCATCGCCAGCCTGATGGTCGGCGGCGTGCTCGCCCGGTGCCCGAAAATCCAATTCATATTTTCCCACGGCGGCGGGACCATTCCGATGGTGGCGGCGCGGCTTGCGGCGTCCATGGAACGCTCGCACAAGGAACTCTGCGAACGCATGCCCGGCGGGCCTTTTGGCGCGCTGCGCAGGCTTTACTATGATCTGGTGAATGCCACCCAACCCATGAGCTTCCATGCGGTGCGTGAAATGGCCGGCGTGACTCAATTGCTGCACGGGACCGACTATCCCTACTGGTCGACCGGAGTTACAGCAGCGGGCCTTGCGAAGCTCGGGCTGGCCGCGGATGATATCGAAGCCATCGAGCGCGGCAATGCGCTGCGCCTGATGCCCGGATTGACTGCTCGAGCCGAACCATGAGCACAAAAGACCAGGGGCATTATTTACTGTTGTCGCCCATGGTCTGATCCGCCCCGGGCGTGATGTCTGTCGCCTCCCGTTACTTGCGTGCCGCCAGCACCCGGTCGACCATGACCCCGGACAATCCCAGGTAATTCGACGGATCGCAGAGTTCCGCGAGTTTGTTGCGATTCACGTGCTTGGTTATTTCGGCGTTGCCCGCCAGGAGTTCCAGCAATGGTTTATTGAGTTTGATGGCATCGCGGCAAAGGTCATAGACCAGGTCGTGCGCGTGTTCGCGGCCCAGATACGGAGCCAGGCCCATCATCACCGCCTCCGACACCACCAGCCCGTTGGTGAGGTCGAGGTTGTCGCGCATGCGCTTGGCGTCGACCTCCAGTCCGGCGAGGACGAACTTGGATTGATTGAGCGCACCGGCGGTGAGCACAAAGGCCTCGGGCAGCACGATCCACTCGATTTCCCAGGGGCCGGTGGAGCGTTCGTGGTCGGCGATCATGGCATCGAGCAGCGCCGCCGAGTGCTGGCGCACCACGCTGGCGCAGGCGTGGATGTAGCAGCTGGAGATGGGGTTTCTCTTCTGCGGCATGGTGCTTGAGGAACCGCGCCCGTGCGCGAAGGGTTCGTACACTTCGCCGACTTCGGTCTGCATCATCAGCTTGACGTCCATCGACAGCTTGCCAAGGGTGCCGCATACCAGACCCAGAAACCCCCCGGTTTCGGCGATGTTGTCGCGGATGGTGTGCCAGGCGATCAGCGGTTGCGCGAGGCCGAGTTCTCGCATCAAACCTTCCTGGGTTTCCAGCGCGCCTTTCTCCAGCGAGGCGAGCGTGCCCGCCGCACCGGCGAACTCGCCGGTGAGTACGCGCGGGCGCAGTTGCGACAGGCGCTCGCGGTGGCGTTCGATCGCAGAGAGCAGGCCGGCCATCTTGTAGCCGAAGGTCACCGGCACCGCCTGCTGCAGGTTGCTGCGCCCGATCATGGGTGTGTCGCGGTGCTTCTTCGCAATGTCGGCCATCGATTGCGAAATGGTGGCGAGGTCCTGTTCGATGATGGCAAGCGCCTCGCGGATCTGCAACACCGTGGCGGTGTCGGTGATGTCCTGAGTGGTCGCGCCCCAGTGGCACCATTCGCCCAGGCCATCGGCGCACTTCTCGACCAGTTGCTGCACCACGCCAAGGATCGGATAGCCGATTCGCTCGGTCTGCTGGCGCAGCTTTTCCATGTCGATGTTCTCGATGCGGCAGTTGCGCACGATTTCATCGGCGGCCTTCTGCGGAATGATGCCCAGGCGCCCCTGCACTTTGGCCAGCGCGGCTTCGATTTCGAGATACTTGGCGGTGCGGTTTTCGTCCGACCATACCTGGCGCATGGCCGCGGTGCCGAAGATGTTGCCGAAGATGCTGGAGTCGATGATGGATGCGGGCATGTTGCGGGGCTCCTGGTTGCGGATGGCTGAAAAAATTCAACGGGCGCGGCGCAGTATGTCCTGCGCCTTGAGCATGACGGGACGGTCGACCATCCTGCCATCGACCTGCACCGCCGCCTGCTTGTTTGCCGGTGCCACCGCGTCCTCGAGATCGACGATGACCGCATCGGCACCGGCAGCGATGGCCTTGGCGAAGCGCTCCGGGCGGTCGCCCGGAACAAAAAGGTAGGTCGAGGGCAGGGCGTCGCTCATGGCGGCTTTCAATCAGATGGCTTTTTCCGCGCGCAGCGCGGCAATGCGTGCCGCAGAGTAGCCCAGTTCACCGAGAATTTTGTCGGTGTGCTGGCCCAGCGCCGGCACCGCGTCCATGCGCGGTGGCGCCTCCTCCCAGGATCCGGGCGGCAGCAGTGCGGGGACGCGGCCCGCCGCGGTGTCGATTTCGGTCCAGCGATTGCGCGCAGCCAGTTGCGGATGCGCCCAGACGCCGTGCATGTCGTTGACCTGGGCGTTGGCAATCTGCGCAGCATCGAGTCGACGCAGCACCTCGGCGGCGCTGAGCGTGGCAAAGGCCTCGACAATCAGCTCGCGCAGCGCCGCGCGCGCCGCGCTGCGTTTGGCATTGCCGGCAAAGCGCGCATCGGTCGCCAGTTCGGGCCGCAGCAGCACCTTTTCGCAAAAGGCCACCCACTCGCGTTCGTTCTGCAGACCCAGCATGACGGTCTTGCCGTCGCCGGCGGGGAAGGGGCCGTAGGGATAGATGGTGGCATGGCTCGCGCCGCTGCGCGGCGGCGGCGCGGCATCCTGATAGGAGTAATAAAGCGGGTAACCCATCCACTCCACCAGCGATTCGAGCATCGAGACATCGATGTGCTGGCCGCGTCCGGTCTTCTGCCGGTGCAGCAGCGCCGCGAGGATATTGCTGTAGGCATACATGCCCGCCGAGATGTCGGCGATCGAGGGGCCCGCTTTGGAGGGCGTCTCCTCGGTGCCGGTCACCGAGAGAAAGCCGGCTTCGCTCTGGATCAGCAGGTCATAGGCCTTCTTGTCGCGATAGGGCCCGTCTTCGCCGTAGCCCGAGATGTCGCAGACGATGATGCCGGGCTTGATGGCCGAGAGGCTCGCGAAGGACAGCCCCAGGCGCGCGGCCGCACCGGGGGCAAGATTCTGCACCAGCACATCGGCCTCCTCGAGAATCAGGCGCTTGAGTATGGCCTGGCACTCCGGGTGCTTGACGTCGAGCGTCAGGCTTTCCTTGGAGCGGTTGGTCCAGACGAAATGCGAGGACAGTCCGCCGACACGCTGGTCGTACCCTCGCGCAAAGTCGCCCACGCCGGGTCGTTCCACTTTGATGACGCGGGCGCCCAGATCGGCGAGCTGGCGCGTCGCAAAGGGCGCGGCAATCGCGTGTTCGAGCGTGATGACGGTAATGCCTTGCAGCGGCCTCATAAGGTGGATTCCTGTTGCTGTGTGTTCAAGCGATGGTCGCCGCAGCGTTGATCGAGCGGCGCCTAAGCGTGCTAATCGATGGTCGCGGTAGCGTCCATGGCCAGCCAGCCCTCGTGGTCTTTCGCCCAGAGGCGGATCGTCCTGCCGTCGGGTCCGGGACTGCCGCAGACGAAAAAATGATTGAGGTCGAACATCGCGCGCAGCGCGCGGACTTCGAAGGTCGCGATGCGTGCGAGCGGCATCTGCGAGCGCAACAGGTCAAGCAGCAGGGTGGCGACCAGCGGTCCGTGCACGATCAACCCGGGATAACCCTCGACCCCGGTGACATAGCGGCGGTCGTAGTGAATGCGGTGGCCGTTGAAGGTCAGGGCGGAATAGCGGAACAGCAGCACATCGTCGGGCACCCATTGCTTTTCCCAGGCGGCGCGCGCCGGCGCGGCCTGGGGCGGTGGCGCCGGGTCGCCGGGTTTGGCGGCCTCGCGATAGACAATGTCGTGATGCTCGATCAATGCGGGCGCGGCGCCGCCATTGGCGTGCACCTCGTGGCGCACCCTGACGAACACCAGCGCGCCGGTCCTCCCGGATTTTTCGCTGACATTCTCGATGGTCGACACGCGGCGCAGGCAGTCGCCGACTCGCAGCGGTGATTGAAAGCGGAACTGGCTGCCCGCCCACATGCGTCGCGGCAGCGGCACCGGCGGCAGGAATCCGCCGCGCTTGGCATGGCCGTCCGCGCCGATCTCGGATTGCCGCGGCATAGGCAGGAAATACAGCCAGTGCCACAGCGGCGGCAGTTCGGTGCCCGGCGCAGGGCGCGTCGCATCGCGGTCCAGCGTGGCCGACATCGCGGCAAAGGGTGTCGCGGTGGCCACGTCTTCAAGGATTTCGCGACGGTCTATCCAGTCCCGCAGGTTCATTGCGCATCATTCCATGGCGAATTTCAGGTTCGCCATTGTGCCATCACGCATCGGCCGCAGCACGCACTGGAGCTGCTGCTTCCATTCCGCGGATCTGGAGGGCAATGACTGGGAGATCCTGTCCAACCGCCAGCGGCGGTTACACCTGGATCTTCGAGAAAGGCGACCTCGAGGGCAAGGGCCACATGGACGAGAAGTTCCGCCAGGACCGGCCGGAGGCCTGAACAGGATTTGCGGACGCGAAAAAATTAATGAGAATAAAAACGTGGATGACCACCAGACGGATATCCCAGTGCGTTTCTGATTCCAAAAATGGAATACCTGCTCGCGCGCCGCGGCATACACAGGCGAATATCGGGCTCCAGGCCACTGCTTGGGATTTATTGGCCAATTCGTCTATAATGTACGAAATGGCAATATTTGAGGTACGGCATGAGTACGCTGACATTCCGCAACAAATTGGGCGAGTTGATTGATATTCGGTCGGTTCCCGCGACCAGGCTCAAGAACGCCTTTGCGAGTGTTCTCGATATGGCCGTGCGCGGCGGGCCCGTCGCGATCACCAAGCATGATTCGGCAAAGGCGATACTGATCTCGGTGGATGAGTTCGATGCGCTGGTGAACCAGCGCGCGAGCAGCCTTGACGCCCTGGGCGCGCAGTTCGACGGCCTGCTTGCGCGCATGCAGACCGCAAAGTCAAAAAAAGGCATGGACAGCGCCTTCAACGCTTCGCCCCAGGTGCTCGGCCGTGCCGCCGTGAAAGCAGCGCGCAAGTAGCGGCTTGGGCCAGGCACACAGGGCGGCGCCACTCTTGCCGCGTATCTATGTGCTGGCCGGCGTCAACGGTGCTGGCAAGAGCAGCGTGGGTGGTGCGGCTTTCCGCGCTTTTGGCGCCGACTATTTCAATCCCGACGAAGCGGCGCGTTCCCTGATGGCTGTCAATCCGGTTTTGCCCCAGGCCGACGCAAACGCTCAGGCCTGGCAACAGGGCAAGCGGCTGCTGGAGCGGGCCATTGCCGATGGGCTCGATTTCGCCTACGAGACCACGCTCGGCGCCAACACCATGCCGCGGCTTCTGCGCGCTGCGGCACAGAAGGGTGCAGAGGTATTTGTCTGGTACGCAGGCCTGTCTGGTCCGGAATTGCATATTGCGCGTGTCAAGGCGCGGGTCATGAAGGGCGGGCATGATATTCCCGAGGCCGACATCCGCAGACGATACCAACACAGCCGCCTCAACTTGATCCATCTTCTGCCGCATCTGGCCGCACTGCGTGTGTTTGACAACAGCGCCGACGCCGACCCGGCCAGGGGCATGACACCAAAACCTATGCCGGTGCTGCACATGGAACATGGAAAAATTCTCAATGTGCCGGATTTGCGCCACACACCCGATTGGGCCAAACCCATTGTGGCAGCGGCGCTGCAGTTGAACCTGCATTGAAGGTTCGGGCAGGCGGTGGCGCTCTGGAGGGTATGACCTGTAACAGAAACAGTCGTTGCGTGGCTTATCTAATGCGGCGATCCGCGCCTACGGCAATCCTTCGGGCCATCGCGAGCGCTCGGCTTCGCGCGCGGCCATGCGCTCCTTCAAGATGCCCGACTCCTCGATGATTTCGCCGACCAGGTGCTCGCGCCGATAGGCCATCAAATGCACGCCCGCGACGCCGCGGATTTCGCGGATCTGGCGGATCAGCTCAATGCAGATCTTCTTGCCCTCTTCGGCCGGGTTGGCCGCGCCCTCGAGGCGGCGGATGAGGCTGTCCGGAATGTGGATGCCCGGAACATTGGAGCGCAGCCAGCGCGCGGTCTTGGGCGAAGGCAGCGGGCCGACGCCGGCCAGGATGAAGACGCGCTGGTGCAGTCCCTGGTCGCGCACCCGCGCCATGAAGCGTTCGAACATCCCGATGTCGAATATGTAATTGGTTTGGATGAAGTCGGCCCCGGCATCGATCTTTTTGGCCAGACGGTCGGCGCGCAGTTCATAGGGCGGAATGCAGGGGTTTTCCGCCGCGCCGAGGAATACCCGCGGCGGTGTCGTGATCCTGCGGCCCGAGAGGAACTTGCTCTCGTCGCGCATGGTCCTGAGCGTGCTCAAGAGCGACATGCAGTCGAAATCGAATACCGGCTTGGCCCCCGGCTGGTCGCCCACGGCGACTCCGTCTCCGGTGAGACACAGGACATTGCTCACGCCCATCGCCGCCGCTCCCAGCACATCTCCCTGGATCGCAATGCGGTTGCGGTCGCGGCAGGAGATCTGCAGGACGACGCCCATGCCGGCACGCGACAGAATCGACGAGATGCCCATCGACGACATGTGGCAGTTGGCACCGGAGGCGTCGGTGGCGTTGATTGCGTCGACGACGTTCTTCAAGGGCTCGGCTGCCGCAAGCACATCGCCGGGATCGGCGGAATCGGGCGGGTTCAGTTCCGCGGTCACGGCGAACCAGCCCTTGCGCAGCGTGAGTTCCAGTCCGGAAGCCGATTTGTGCCCGGGAGGCGGCGCCGGCGGCGCATGCACGATCGGGTCGTAAGGAACGGGCCGCTGAAACGGCGTCGTCCGCCCCCCGAGTGTCGATTCCGCTGCCGCGCCGGCGTTCGCCACCGGGGCGTTTGCGCGAGGCTGCTCTTTGGGCGATTGCCCGCGCTGCGCAGCCTGTGGCTCCACCGCAAGCGGCGCGGCAGCCGGTTCGACTGCACGTGCCTGGGGAAAGGTTCGCGCAATGGTGAACTTGCCCGACTCAGGCACAGGGGCGTCGCGGCGCTTTTCGAGCGCTTTTTCGCGCGCCACGCGAAGCCACGCCGACGAACCGCGCAGCACGCCGTCAACCGGCGGTTGCACCACGGAGATCTTGATCTGTCCGTATTTCATGCGCGTCGCCCCATCGAGCGCGTCCACCCAGACGCACATCATCTCCGGTTTTACTTCGCAGAAACCTCCGACGCGCACGCCGCTGCAGGGGCCGTTGCGCAGATTCTTGGGGCAATTCATCGGGCAGGACATGCCGGTCGAGGAAAGCACGCACTGGCCGCACATCTGGCAGTCGAACAGCAGGCCCTTGAGCACGCTCTCGGTCACCGCGAAGGGCCTCTCGAGGCGCTCGTAGCCGATGCGCTGAAAAACCGGATCGAGCGCCACCATCACGCGTTCCAGGTAAAGGTAGAGCCGCTCGAAAAAACTCGAATGGCGTACTGCCAGGCGTCGCAGCGCGTACATGGTGGTGCGTTTCCGGAAAAGGAGCATGGCGATCATACCGCCACGCACAAATCGACAAGATTAAATCAGTTGGACGCCCTGATGACGGATGTTGCAGAACATTATAAATCCTGTAAAAAGGATATTCATCGGCGAAAGCGCTGCGCGCCACCGCGGCGGGATGCGGCCGCTTACGCGGCTTGCCGCTCGCGCGCCGGCGCGAGCCGGGTCAGCCCGCCAATGACGCGCGCGGCATTGGCATAGAGGATGCCCGCCTTCGCGCTTTCATCGATGCGCGCTTCCTGCAATGCCTTGAGCGACCACTCGGTGGAGAAGTCGGTGCCGTCGGTGGCGAACATGATCTTGTCCGCGCCGTAGAGGTCGACGCCCAGCTCGATGGCCCGCGCCCCGAATGAATTGCAGTCGAGGAACAGGTTGGGCTTCCTGACCTGCGTTGAAGGCAGCGGCAGGTCCGGTGTGTCCATGTAGAGGCGCTGGTCGCGATAGACCTCCCCGCTCTCGGCATTTTTTTCAATCAGCGGCGGCTTGCTGCGCTTGCGCAGCGCTTGCGCGGCGCTTGGGCAAGCGCCTGGGGGCGCCAGTGGGCGTGCATGTCGATGATCATGCCAGGTCTCCCTTGGTTTGGGCCAGAGCCAAATTCATTGCTTCAATACGGCAATTCTATCCGCCATTGCCCGCAGGGGTTTCCAGCCTCGAGCATGTTGCAGGCCCGGCAATCTGCTATTTCTGCGTGAAGGAAAGCAGCTCCCAGCGTTGCGATTGGGTAATGCGGTTTGCCTGGGACCTGCGCCCCCTGCGTCCGATAGGATTGTTGCCGCCGCTGCGTTCGCGCGTTTCCTCCATGGCGACCTCGCGGCGCAGACGGTCCGGCGCAACCCATTTTGTCAGCGTGGTCACCTCGACGCCGCCGCTTTCCATCGCAAACACGCCGCGACCTTCTATGCGAAAGGCATTGAAGGTGCCCGCCGGCACCGTCACCGATTCGCGTGCGACGATGCGCAGTTCCATTTCGTTGTTTCCGGCAGCGCCGCTGGGCGTGTTGATCCGGAACCGCGTCACCCATTGCTTGCCGACAACGTATTCCAGGGGCTCGAGCTGGTTGGGCGAATAGATGCGGCCACCGGGCCGGCGCAGCAGGTTGCCTAGCAAGTCGGTGACCAAGCCATTGGCGTAGTGAACCTCGCCGCTCGAGACCTCGGTGACCACCTGGGTGATGTTGCGGGACGACTCGGGTTTCAGGAGGTCGGTATTCTTGTACGCATAGCGGTCGCCGGCCTGCCAATTCATGTTGGCTTCCGACGAACCGCGCGTGAACGGATTGCCCTCCTGCGAGGCGATGCGCACGCGCTTCTCGCCGATCGCGGCGAGCGCTCGTTCGAGCTGCGTCTGCGCCAGTTCCGAAAACGGACCGCTTGGGTAACGGCGCAGGAAATTCTCCAGTGGTGCCGGGTCGGCGGACAATTTGATCTTTTCCCAAAGCGCCAGTTCCTCTTCGAACTGCCGGTCCTGATCGGCCTGGTCGATCTGCTTCAATTCTTTGGGCGGAATGAACCAGAAATCGTCCTCCAGCGAGGTGCTTTCCCAGGGAATTTGCGCGCCTTTCGAGCTCACCCGCACACCCAGGCGCACGCGTTTAAACACATCCTCGACCTTGGCCGCGGGAATTTTGAGCTCGCGCAGCAGGTTCTCGGTGTAAAGGCCGTTTGCCCCTTCGCCGTCGCTTGCCACATTGCCGGGGCTGGTTGCATAGGCAAGCAGCGTGTTCTGCGGCGCGTCCATCTGCGACAGGCCTTTCTGGTCCACGCCTTTCAGATTGCCGAACGGATTGTCACGGCAGGCGTCCAGGATGATCATGTTCATTGGATTGGCCGCCTTGTTCAATCCCTCCAGCAGCGCATTGACTTCCAGACCCTGCTTTTGAATGTCGCTTATGGTGGCAATATCAGCATCCACCGGCAGGATGTAGTTGCGCCAAGCCAGTTGCACGCCATGGCCGGCGTAATAGAACAGGCCAACGCATTGTCTGGCCGCAACATCCTTGACATAGGTCGCAAGCGCTTCGGCCATTTCGGCGTGTGTCGCGTCCAGCCTCACGTTGACCTTGAATCCGGTCGCCGCAAGCGCCTCGCCGATCGCACGGGCATCGTTAGCCGGGTTCTTGAGTGGCACGTCCTTGTATTTGCTGTTTCCGAGCACCAGCGCGATCTTTGGCAGGCGCAACAGTTTCAGCGTTCCATCGGACTGCGCCCAGACCCGGGCATAAGGCATGGGCAGGAACAGCGATCCACTGGCGAGCCCAAACTTGATGAGTCGCCTTCTACCGAGATTTTCAAGCTGCATGAAGAACCCCCGTCACCGGACCACTATTTTGACCTTTCGCCGCCAAATGGGTCCGATCGCGCCTGCCGATGACCCATGCCCGCCCGTTCACCGCGTTCGCGGAATCGGCCGCGACGCGCAATTGTCTGCGGCCAAAGACCCCGCACTCAAGCGGCAGGCGCGCGAATTCGCCAAGCAGCCGTCGCGGAGGCGATAAAGGCCGAGCCGAAAATCTACCATAGGCGCGATGCGAGCGGCAATCGCGTGACGGAGCGCCTGGAACTGATTCGTCGGCAGCGTCAGCATGGTTCAGAAAGCGCAAATCGCCACGGGGGCAAGAATCGGCGGAGAATAAAGTCCCGCTGGTCGCTCGAATCGGGTTTCAAAGATGAATAGGATTGCAAACATGTGCTCAAAATCTCTATTTCTTCTCGTCGCACTTTATTTCCTCTCAGCAGCGTGTTTCGCGCAACTCCCATCCGATCTGGGTATCGTCACCTTCGTCTCGGGCGAAGTCAGATTGCGCTCGAGCGCGGGAGATGAATCGGTTCCCAAGCCGTTCGGCCGGATACGTGCCAACGACCGATTCACCCTGCGTCCCGGCGCAACGCTGCGAATTCTCTATTTGCAGAGCGGCAATTCGGAGCTGTGGAATGGTCCGATGGAATTCAATATCGGCAATGGCCCGCAAAATCCGGGATCGGCGCCCGCACAGGTACAGCGATTGTCGGTTGCGGCGCGCACAAAAATGCAGACTGCGTTGCGCATAAACAGTAATGAGCGATTGGGCGGTGTTACCGTTCGCAGCATCGGCACAAGCCGCGACGCCAAGGCGTCCCTGGACGCGGACCAACTCACCGAAATACGCGAGATATACGGCCAGTTGCGCAAGGAATTTCCGGGAAACGACATCACTCCGGAGGTTTTCCTGTCGATGAGCATTCAGCAATATCTTTCCGCAAATCAATGATCGATCGCGAGGCCCAGTGCAGCCGGGGGAGGAGGGGCTTGGCCGCATCTAGAGAACACGGCTATCATCGGCGCTGGTAATGAATCCTCCCCGGTGTCGGCGGTAAAGTCGGCGGCCAAGGAGCGCGCTGCCGCCTTAGATTGTTTTTGATTCACTTGGGAGTGAGGAACATGAAGCAGTCGGGACTGGTGTGTTGCGCAGTGGCTGTATCGGGACTGCTGGTCGCGGCAGGCGCGCAGGCGCAGGCCGGATTTCCCAGCAAGCAGATCACCATGCTGGTCGGATTCGCGCCAGGCGGCGGAACGGACACCGCGGCGCGCATTGTCGCGAAAAAGGTCTCCAGCGCCATGGGACAGCCGGTGGTGGTGGAAAACAATGCCGGCGCCGGCGGTAATATCGCCAATGAAATCCTCGCCAGGGCGACCCCCGACGGCCACATGATCCTGCTCAGTTCGGTGGGTTCGCTCGCAGTGGCGCCGCATATTGTCGCCAATCTGGCCTACAACCCGCTGCGTGATTTTGCGCCGCTCACCATGGCGGTGACCTTTCCCAATGTGCTGGTGGTGCACCCCTCGGTGCCAGCCAAGACCGTCGGCGAGTTCGTAAAGATGGCGGCCGCCAAACCGGGTACGGTCAACTATGGCAGTTCGGGCATTGGCGGCGCCGGACATCTCGCCGGCGAACTCCTCGCCATGGTGGCAAACGTGCAGATGATTCACGTGCCCTACAAAGGTGGCGCGCCGGCCATGGCCGACCTGCTGGGCGGACAGATCATGTCGATTTTCTCCGCGCCTCCCACGGCAATTCCGCATATCAAGGCGGGCAAGATCCGGGTGCTGGCGGTGACCGGCCCGGCGCGGTCGGCTTCCATGCCCGAGGTGCCCACCGTGGCCGAATCCGGCTTCCCCGGATACGAGGCGCTCAACTGGTACTGTTACCTCGCGCCGGGCAAGACCCCGCGTGACATCGTGCAGCGCTGGAACCGTGAATTGGTTGCGGTGCTCTCGGACAACGAGACCCGGACGCAGTTGCTCTCGCACGCCATGGATCCTGCACCGGGCACCGGTGAGGCACTGCAGAAATACATCGAGCGTGAATATGCGGTGTGGGGAAAGGTCGTCAAGACCGCCGGCATTACCTCGAACTGAGCTCAGATCACACGCACGACGATTTTTCCGGTCTGCAGGTCCGATTCCATGTGGCGCTTGGCCTCGGGCACGGCGTCGAAAGGGAATACCCGGTCGATCAGCGGTTTGATGCGGCCGTCGGCGAATGCGGGCAGCAGATCCCGGATGAATCCGCGGGTGGTTTGTGCGCGCGCCGCGGCGTCGCGATACTTGTTGGAAACGCCGAAGAGACGCAGGCGTTTCGCGTGCAGCGCGGCAAGGTCGATTTCGGCGCGCGTTGTCCGGTCCAGGTAACCGACCATGGCGATCCGCCCCTGAAAAGCCAGCGAGCGCATACATTCGGCGAACACCGTGCCGCCTATCGTATTCACCATGAGGTCGGCGCCGCGACCCGCGGTGGCCTGCATCACCGCGCCGCTGAAATCCGCCGCGCGCGTGTTGATCGTCACATCCAGGCCCAGGGCCTTCAAGCGCTCCAGTTTTTGCGGCGAACCCGAAGTGCCGATCACTTTAGCGCCCAGGGCTTTGCCCGCCTGCAACGCGGCCACGCCCACGCCTGAGGACACCCCGGCAACCAGCAGCCATTCCCCCGCCGCGATCCTGCCCTGTTCCACCAGCATGTCGTAGACCACCGAGAAGGTGATGGGCGTGGCGGCGGCCTCCTCCCACGAGAGCGAGGCCGGTACCGGAATTGCCTCGCGCGCATCCATCAGCGCGTATTGCGCGTAAGCACCTGCGAGCCGGCCCATGACGCGGGCGCCGGTTTGAATGCCACTGACAGCGCTGCCAAGCTGCACCACTTCGCCGGCGCCCTCGATGCCGGCGGGCGAGGCGGCCGAAGCGGCGGTCAGGCCGTGGCTGGCGATGAATTCGCCGCGATTGAGGGCCGCGGCATGAACCTTGACCAGAATCTGCGGGGCCGCGGGAACCGGCATGGGCGTGTCGCGTTCTTCGAGCACCGATTTTCCATCTTTGATCTGAATCCAGAATGCGCGCATGGTCCATTCCCTGGTGGTTGAGGCGGGTCGCTGTGTAAAGCTTTACATAGCGACACTAAATGGTGACCCTGAATGGACGATCGGATTTCCAGAAAGCCGGCGTTCAAAGATCCATTCTTCTCTCGCGGGATCAGGTTTGGGAAAAATTGCCATACGCGCAAAATTAGAAATCTTCGACCCCATGCCCGCGCCGGAAAACTTAATCGTCATGGTGCTGTCCAATTTGGTGACGCCATTACCCCCTTACAAAAAGAGTGACAAGAGGAATATTGCCGACCTGGCGACTCCAATGCCCGTGAATGGAAGCATCGAAAGCAGTGCCCTCAGGCAACAGGTCTGCGGAGTAAAAGTGTTCGCCAGGTTTGAAAGAACGTAAAGTTCCGTCCTGCAATCCGATCTCCATTTCGCCGGAGAGAATAAATACGAACTGTGTGATGGTCGTGCAATGGAAGGCGCTGCGAAAACCGACTGGACTGTGACGCATTTGATAGCCGGATGACGGAAGCAGTTTCGAGAGCATGGACTGAGGCGTGCCCTCCGATAGAACGATTTCCTCTTGGCGGAATTTCGCCCGGCCGTCTGTATCGGTATATAGGATCACTTTCGTAAAGGTTGACAATGGAGCCTCGCTAAAATGAAGCATTTTACAGGCACTGCTGTGCAGTCGATTCGCCAGGTTGGACCTGGGGCAAGGCGTTTCCTGCGATTGTGGGACTTCGGTGACATTGGTGAAAAGCAACCGCCAACGGCCCATTATTCGTGTCAGCACTTGCCTTTGCCTCGTGCTATCAGAGATCGGCGATTCGGTTCATTATTGCGTTATCAATTGACATTTAGATTTCGTTCCAATAAACAGCACAGGCAATAATGAAACCACGCATCGGGTCTTGGGATCTACTGTACCGCCGCGAATGTCTAATTCCAACGTGGCGCGGTCTGCTTTTATTGCTGCTTTCCGGGATCCTGCTCTTGGGAATCGGCGCAGCCACGGTTCACCCATTCCTGGCAGTTACTAACCCGGTTCAAGCTGAAATATTGGTTGTCGAAGGGTGGTTGCCCGACTACGCATTAGAGAAGGCAAAAATCGAATTTGAACGGCAGCACTATCGCAAGCTGTATGTCACTGGCGGCCCGCTTGAAATCGGGGGGTATCTGTCTCAATACAAGACCTATGCCGAAATTGGGGTGGCAACATTGCTACGGATGGGGTTGGCGAAGGATGTGATTGAGGCAATTCCCGCGCCCGCTGTGCTTCGAGACAGGACCCACGCATCCGCAAAAGCTCTGAAGAGCCTTCTAATTCAACAAGCCGCAAGCAATTCAAACATTAATCTCGTGTCCATTGGCCTACACGCGAGGCGCTCCCAACTGCTTTTCCAGCAGGCGTTTGGCGAGTTTTCGCGAGTGGGAGTTATAGCAATTGAGAATCAGGAATATGACCCAACGCACTGGTGGGTATCAAGTGAAGGTGTGCGCACTGTGATTAACGAATCCATTGCCTACTTGTACGCGCTGATTATTTTCCCCTTTGTCTGAGGGCTGCAATTCGACCATGCCGCATTTCAATCGGCGAGCCGTGTTTTTCCGGGCAACTGTTTTCCGCATTGTTCCCGGCAGCGTCAATTGCCGCGTTGAAAGCATTGCGCTTGCCGTGGAATTATTCCTGAGCGTGCGGCGAACCCTCATGAATCGCGGCAGATCGGCAAAATCGCAGACCTGTCGTATTATTGCGTGGGGATTTCCCCTGGAGCGGATACCAGCAAACCCGTCATGACCCCGAACAAGCCAGCAGCGGACAAAAGCAAGCTCGACAAGCTCATCGCCGACACGCGTCGACAGCGCGATCTGAGGGAGTCGGGCTACCGGGAACGCGCGCTCAAGCTGTTTCCGTGGATCTGCGGACGCTGCGCGCGTGAATTCACCGGCGCCAATGTGAGCACACTGACCGTGCACCACAAAGACGGCAATCACGACAACAATGCGGCCGACGGCAGCAACTGGGAGTTGCTGTGCGTCTATTGCCACGAGAACGAGCATGCGCGTCTGCTCGACCATCAGGCCGAAGGCGGCGGAGCTGGCGCTGGCGCGCAGGCCTCCGCAACGCACAAACCGTTTGCCGCGTTGGAAGCGCTGCTGAAACGCAAGGACGGGGGGTAGCGCGTCAATCCGCGTGCGGTGCGATTTTTCGGATGAACCGTACCCTCATCCGGATCCCTGAAGGGGGCATGCCCCTGCGCGGTCCAGGTCAGCGCAGATCCGCCGCCCCGCCGCTCATCACCGTGCCCTCGGCCAGCATCGCTTCAATCTCTGCGGCGCTGTAGCCGGCCTCGGCCAGCACTTCGCGGGTGTGTTCGCCAAGCCCCGGCGCCGGACGGTGGGTGTCCATCTCATAGAGGCTGCTTTTGAAGGGCATCTTGGGCACGGCTGATACACGCCCGCCGGGAAACGCGGTGGGCATGAGCTGGCCTGCCGCGAGCAGATGGGGATCCTCGATCAGCTGGTCGGGGCGGTTCACCGGCGCGTAGGGGATGTTCGCGCCGTCGAGTTTCGCGATCAGCGTTTCCGCGGTGTACCTGGCGGTCTCCGCATTGATGCGCGGCAGCAGCCAGTCGCGCGCGAGGGCGCGCTTGGGGTTGGAATCGAGGCGCTCGTCGGCGTAGAGGTCGGCCAGACCGAATTCCTTGCAGAAGCGCTCCCAATGCGTGTTCGAGGTCACCGCGATGAAGACCTGCGAGTTGTCGCTGGTGGGGAAGAGGTGAAAAATTCCCCAGCCCATGCGCACGCCCTGGCCTTCGGTGGCCATGGGTTTTGCCGGCAGCCCGCTCTGGCCGGAGCGGGCCAGCCACTGGCCCACGAAAAACACGCTGGTCTCGAACAGGCCCGAGGTGATCTTCTGCCCGACGCCGGTGAGTTCGCGCATGTAGAGCGCGGCGAGGATGCCGACGATCCCGTAGGTTGCCGCGCCCATGTCGATGATGGAAGCACCGGCGCGCAAGGGTTTTCCCGGGGGGCCCGTCATGAAAGCCAGGCCGCCCATCATCTGCGCGACTTCATCGAGCGCAAGGCGGTTCTCGTAAGGGCCTGGCAGAAAGCCCTTCAGCGAAAGGTACAGCAGGCGCGGATTGATCCTGGCGAGCTCTTCGTAGCCAAGTCCCAGCCGTTCCAGTGCGCCGGGTGCATAGTTGTCCAGGCAGATGTCGGTGTCCGCGATCAGTCGCAGCATCAGCGCTTTGCCTTTGGGCGACTTGAGGTCGACGGCGAGGCTGCGTTTGTTGCGGTTGTAGTAGAAGAAGCTTGAGTTGCCGGTGCCGGGCATCTGCCGCGCCTGGTCGCCGCCGTCGGGACGCTCGATCTTGATCACATCGGCGCCCAGATCGGCGAGGATCAGCGACGCGGCCGGGCCGGCGACGATGTGACCGAGTTCCAGGACTTTGATGTTCCGCAGCGGGAGCACGCCCGGCTGCGCGCCGGCCTTTTTTTGCATGGGAACCTTGGGTGAAGGTTGTCGGGGATTGCTCAGACGCTGCGGCGCTGCGCGGCCAGATCCCGGCGCAGCGCAGTGGTCGCGGGCAAGTCGATCGATTCGTCGGGCAGGAGCACCACGCCATAGTGCTTGCGCGCGGCTTCGATCGAAACCATTCCTTCGATCACATCCCACCGCACGCGTTCGGCCTCGCGATCCAGCGGATCGCCCCAGCCGCCGCCGCTGCCGGCGTGGATGATAACTTCGGAGTCGTTCGGCACCAGATGGCGGCTGACATCGATGTCGACGAATTTCGCATCGCCCGGTTTCTTCAGCATCTTGGTGCCCGCTTCTCCGGGCAGCCCGCCATCGAGTCCCCAGGGCGGACAGTTCTGCCGGCGCGGGCGCTCGATGTTCCAGCGGCCTTCGGTGAGGTTGCGTATATGCATGGTGCTTCCCAGGCCGCCGCGGAACCTGCCGGGGCCGCCTGAGTCTTGGCGCAGGCCGCGGGTGTAAATCACAACCGGGCTTTTCATTTCCAGTTCCTCTATGGAGGCATTGCGCACGTCGCCCTGGCAGACGGTGACCGCGGCGGATTCGCCATCCTCGGTGGGACGGCCGCCCCAGCCGCCGCCGCCCGAGGCGCTGATGACAAAGCGCCGTTTTGATTTCGGGTTCACGCCGAAGAACACGCCGTTGTTGCCCATCAGGCCGAAGTGCGCCGCGGGTACGCGATCAGGAATCGCCTTGGCGAGCGCGGCGACGATCGTATCCACCACCATCGGCAGCACCACGCTCCAGTGCGCCATCGGCGCGGGGTAGCGCGCCATCATCATGTTGCCCTCGGGGATGATGCATTTCAGGGCGCGGAACGAGCCTTCGTTCACCGCTTCGTTGGGCGCGGTGAGCGCCTTGTAGGCGATGCGCGGCGCGGCCAGCGTGCGCGAATTCATCGCCGAGCGCCGCTCGCCGGCGCCCAGCGTATGGTCGATGGTCATCTCGCCGCCATTGATGGTGACCCTGGCGTGAAAACGCACCGGCTCGCCCTTTTGCACGCCGTCATCGTCGAGCACCGATTCGGCCTCGTAGACGCCGTCAGGGAAGGTCGACACCACGTTGCGGCATTTGCGCTCGGTCTCGTCGAAAATATGCTGAATCGCGGCAAGCACGGTGTCGCGGCTGTACTTGTCGAACAATTCATCGAGGCGCCGCAGCGCCAGCCGGCAGGCGGCCATCTGCGATTTCATGTCGCCAAGCGACGACTCCGGGTAACGGATGTTGTCGTTGATGACGCGATACAAGGTCTCGTCCACCTCGCCGCCGCGATAGATCTTCAACTGGTCGAGCTGCAGGCCCTCGAGCCAGGGATCGGCCACGGTGAGCCCGGCGCCAAAGCCGGTGCTGCTGCCGCCCACGTCGATCCAGTGCGCGCGCACGATGGCGAACATCAGCAGTTCGCCTTTGTAGAAATAGGGCATGTGGATGCACACGTTGTTCAGGTGCTGCCCCGCCACCCGCTGGTGGTTGCTGATGAGCACATCACCGGGCTGGAAGCCTTCTTTTTCGTAGTGCTGCACGGCGTCGGTGATGATCACCCCGAGGTCGGCGATGAAGTGCGATACGCCGCCTACGTTCTGCGACACCAGATCGCCGTTGGGCAACACCAGCGCGGTGCAGAAATCGCGCACCTCGTAGATGATCATGTTGTAGGAGGTGCGCTGCAGGTCGACCGCCATTTCATTGGAGATCGCCGGCAGGGCGTTGCGGATCACCTCCAGCGTGACCGGGTCCAGATGGGATTCCTTGACGCGTGCGTCCATGCGGTTTCCTTCAATGACTGTTCAGATACAAGCTGGTTATTCCGGCTGTATGCCCGCGGCCTTGGCGATCTTGGCATAAAGGGCATAGTCGGATTTCATCACCGCGGCGAACTCTTCCGGCGTGCCGCCGATGATCTGCACCGACATGGCCTCGAACCTGGACCTGACATCGGCATGCGCCAGCGCGCGGCCGAATTCGGCATTGAGCCGGGCGACGATGGCTTGCGGCAGGTTGCCTTGGCCGAAGAATCCGAACCAGTCGAGGGTTGAGAAGAATCCCGGCAGCAACTCATCCGCGGTCGGTACATTGGGCAGATTGGGCGCGCGCTTGGGCATGGTGATCGCCAGCAGTTTCAGCCGGCCGGCGGCGACGTGCTGCTGTGCCGAACTGGGCGTGGAAAATGTCAGCTGCACGGAGTTGTTGACCACGGCCGTGACCACTTCGTTGGAGCCGGGGTAGGGCACGTGCAGCATGTCGATGCCCGCCACCATTTTCAGGAACTCGCCGCGCAGATGATGCGATGAACCGATGCCGTTGCTGCCATAGGCGATCTTGCCGGGGTTTTTCTTCGCGTAGTCGATGAATTCGCGCACCGAATTGACCGGCAGCGCTGCGTTGGTGACGAACCCGTTGACCGGGCTCACCCCGTTGATGATGGGGGTGAAATCCTTGAACGGATCGTAGGGCATGTTCTTGACGAGGAACGGGGCGACCACATGCGTGGTCGCGGTGCCCAGCAGCAGCGTATAGCCGTCGGGTGCGGCCTTGGCCACGGCATCGGCGGCGATGCGCCCGCCTGCGCCGATACGGTTCTCTACAAGAATCGGCTGGCCCAGCGCCGCGGAGGCTTTTTCGCCCACCAGTCGCGGCACCAGATCAGGGAGCGAGCCCGCCGTGAAGGGCACGATGACGCGTATCGGTTTGACCGGATAAGCCTGCGCCATGGCCCCTGGTGGTGCTGCAAGGCAGGCGCACAGGCAAAACAGGCCTGGTGTGTATTGTTTCATCGTGTTTTTTTTCTTCCATGTGGTGTTGCGCGCACCCGATTAGAAACGTTTATGCAGCGGCAATCAAGTGGTCCTTTCCCGGGCCGATAACACCGGAAAGCGGGTGTCAAACCGGGGCGAGGCCGGAACCTTGGTATCATTTGCGCCGTCCAAAGCGAAAATTCCGGAACAGGCTCTCCAACACCATGCCAACCTACGAATACGAGTGCGCCAGCTGCGGCGGTTTCACTGCGATCCGGCCGCTGGCGCAGTTTCGCGACCCCCAGCCCTGCCCGAAGTGTGCGGCGGCCTCGCCGCGGGTGACACTTACCGTGCCGGCCCTGCACGGCATGTTTACCAGTCCCAGCGCGGCGAGCACCGGCAACAGTCTGCAAAGCTGCTGCGGCGGCAATTGCGCCTGCCGATAATTCACCCGTCGTCGCGGGTGTCCGTGCCGAAATTCATTGTTTGTCTTGTCGCCGCGCAGGTTCTCTGCGGCGTGGCCGGCGCCGCGCTGGCGCAGGGCGCGGGCAAGCCCATCCGCCTGATCGTTCCCTATGCGGCGGGCGGGCCGATCGATGTCACCGTCAGAGTGCTGGCCGAGGGCGTCAGGAATTCGCTCGGGGTGGTGGTCGTCGACAACCGACCCGGGGGCGGCGGCAACATCGGTGCGGACCTGGTCGCCAAGGCCGCGCCCGACGGTGCCACCATCGGAGTGAGCGCGGTGGCCACCCACGCCATCAATCCCTGGTTGTTCGCCAGGATGCCCTTTGACGCGGCCAGGGATTTCGCGCCGATCACGCAGGTGGTCCGCGTGCCCAATGTGCTGGTGATGAACATCGAGACCGCGCGCCGCTACGGCATCGGCAACGTGGCCGACCTGATCCGGTTTGCAAGTGCCAATCCGGCCAAGCTGGATTACGGTTCCGGCGGCAACGGCAGCGCCGGCCATCTGGCCGGCGAGATGTTCAAGAAGGCTGCCGGCATTTACGCCGTGCATATTCCCTACAATGGCGGCGCACCCGCGCAGTTGGCGCTCCTGGGCGGGCAGGTGCATTTCAATTTCGACAATCTCGCCACCGCGGCACCCAATATCCACGCCGGCAAACTGCGAGCGCTGGCGGTCACCACTGCGAGGCGTTCAGCGGTGCTGCCCGATATCCCGGCAGTGGCCGAGACCCTGAAGGGTTTCGAGATCGATACATGGTGGGGCCTGGTGGCGCCTGCCGCAACGCCTGCCGGCGTGGTCGCGCGGCTCAATCAGGCATTCGTCGCGGCACTCAATGCCGCGGAGACGAAGACGCGTTTTGCGGCACTGATGGCCGAACCGGTTCCCACCACGCCCGAGCAGTTCGGCGCATTCATGAAAGCCGAACTCGCCCGCTATGAGCTGGTCGTCAAGGCCAGTGGCGCGAGCGCCGACTGAGCCCATCGAAGGGCTGTTGCGGGTCAGGGGTTCAACCCAGCGCCTGCAAGAAACTTGAAGCAACCTGATGTTGGTTCATGGTTCGATTTCCGTATTTCCAATGCGGCCGTATCGGTGGCCGTGCATGGCTGCATGATTCCGGAGGCTTGACATCGGCCGCGGATGGCGCGCAGGATGCTTCGGTTCTGTTCATTTGGGAGCGCTCATGCATTCTGTCAGCAAGCTGGTTCTCGCGTTCGCGCCGGTCGCGTTCGCGTTTCTGCACTCTTACGCGCAAGCGCAGTCCTACCCGGTGAAACCTATCCGTCTGATCGTGCTGATCGCACCCGGCGGGGCGCCCGATATCGGCGCCCGGGTGATCGCGCCCGCAATGTCGGAGAGACTGGGGCAACAGGTCGTCGTCGAGAACCGTGTAGGGTCCAACGGCAACATTGCCGGAGAATACGTCGCCAAGGCGCCGCCCGACGGCTACACTATCCTGTACGGCGCGGACAGCCTGGTGGCGATCAATCCGCACGTCTATGCCAAGATGCCTTTCGACACGCTCAAGGACATCGTGCCGATTGCGAGCACCACCATCAGCCAGGTGGTGGTCTCGGTGCATCCTTCTGTGCCCGTGAAGACTTTCAAGGAGTTTCTCGATTATGCGAAGCGCGCCAATCCGCCGCTCAATTTCGCATCCGGCGGCAACGCCAGCATCCATCATCTGACCATGGAGGCCATCAAGCAGCAGGCGGGGATCGAGCTTACCCACGTGCCCTACAAGAGCGGCACGCCCGCGGTGATCGCGGCGATTGCGGGAGACGTCCCCGTGGTTGTGGCGGGCACATCCGCAGCGCCGCAGATCAAGGCCGGCAAGCTGCGCGCGGTCGCCGTCTCAGGCAAGAACCGCCTGACCTACCTGGCGGACGTTCCGACCATAGGCGAGTTCTTCCCGGGGGTTTCGTTCAACAACTGGCTGGGCATCTGGGGACCGGCGGGCACGCCCGAGCCCATCGTCGCGCGGCTGCACAATGAAATCAACAGCGCACTTGCCAACAAGGAAGTGGCGGAAAGAATCAGCAGTGTCGGCGGCGCGGAATCCTGGATCACCACGCGCGAGGCCTTCGGCCAGTTCATCCTCAGCGAGCATGAACGCTACGGCAAGCTGGTGCGCGGCCTGGGCATCAAGATCGATTAGCGCGTGTCTTGTCGGGCAAGCAGGCATCCCTTGATCGGCCGTTCTACGTTAAAATGTAAAGGAATAACCAAGGTGTAAAGCATGAGTGCCGTGGTAAAGAGCACTAAAGTTTCCAGCAAGGGACAGATCACGCTGCCGCGCGAGGTTCGTGAAGTACTCGGTACGGATTTTGTCCGGATAGTTTGCGACGCCGGCAAAGTCAGTATCGAGCCGGTAGCGGATCTGGCTGGAAGTCTGGCGCACTACGCTAGAAAACCGGTGCCCTATGCGCTTGCACGTGAGCGGGCCTGGGATGCCGTTGTCAGACAAAAGCACAAGCGTCGTTGACGCAAACGTCATCGTTTCCCTGCTGCTCGGAAACGAGAGAGCGCATTTCGAGCGCGCCAAGGCATTTTTCGAGCCGGTCCGAGAAGGGTCGGCGACAGCCTATACTCCCGCTGCCGTCTTCGCCGAGTGTGTATATGTGCTGACGCGCGTCTATACGATCACGCGAGAGGATGTCGCGAACAAACTTCTGGGTTTGCTCGATTACCGTGGTGTCGCAACTGAATCTGGGGCTGTGCGCCGAGCGTTGACGCTTTATCGGGACCAGAACGTGGACTTCGTGGACGCGCTGGTTGCCGCTACTGCGCACGAAAATGGCTGGAAAGTCTTCAGCTTCGACCGAGACCTGGTACGTCTGATGAAATATCTACCTATGAAATAGTTGCGACAGTAATCACCCCAAAACCGGCAAAATCGTCAGACATTCCGCGGCTTCGCCCCCGCCGTCGTCATGAGTTCTTCCAGCACCTCGTAGGGTTGCGCGCCCACCACACCGTAGCCGCCGGCGGCAAAGGTGGGCACTCCGGTGACACCCGCCTTGCGCGACGATGACCAGTCCTCGTCTATCGCATCCTTGAAGCTGCGCTCGCTGAGCACCTTACGCGCCGCCTCGGCGGAGAGGCCTGCCGATTGCGCCAGTGCTACCAGGGTTTCCAGGTCGCCGATGTTTTTGCCTTCGACGAAATAGGCCTTGTAAATCGCATCGTGCAAGGCCGCGCCGCCCTCCTGGGTATCGGCCCATTTGCCCAGTTCCTGCGCCAGGCGGCTGTTGTAGGTGTGGGTGCGCTCGCCGTAGGGCAGGCCTTCGGCCTCCATCAGGCCCATCATGCGCTCCTGCCTGGCGGCGCGTTCGGCGGCCTTGCTGCCGGGGAACAATACATCCAGGGAGACGCCCTCGGCGGGCGTGTCGGCGTGCAGCGGAAAATGCACCAGGTTGACGACGATGTCGTAGTTTGCTTTCAGTTTCTCAATACGCACGGTACTGAGGTAGCACCAGGGTCAAACGTAATCGGAGAAGACGTTGACGACGATAGGATCAGCCATTGCAGCAGGCTTTCTGTTGGGGTGACGCAGGAATTCTACGCCGATTCCGCTGCTGGCCGCCGCGTCGGGTCTGATCCGGCCCCGGTCGTTTGGCGAAAATGCCCGCGTTAATGCACACTGCCGACCATCCGCAAACAGGAGCCACCATGCTTGAGCTATATCACAGTGTCAATTCGGTCTGCGCGCAGAAAGTGCGCATTGCGCTGGCCGCGAAAGGCTTGCAGGCCAGGGAGCACAACATCTCGGGCGACCAATTGTTCACGCCCGAATATCTGAAACTCAATGCCAACGCGGTGGTGCCGACACTGGTGGATGACGCGGTGCCGGTAATCGAGTCATCGGTGATTCTCTATTACCTCGATGAAAAATATCCCGAGCCCGCACTGATGCCTGCCGAGTTCCACCAGCGAGCCAGGGTGCGCCTGTTCAACAAGCTGATCGACGAATACGTGCACAACTACTGCACCGTCATCAGCTTTGCCACCGTGTTCCGGCCGAACCTGGCGGACAAGAGCGAGGCCGAGCGGGAAGCCTATTTCGCCAAGGCCCCGAGCAAAAAACGCTCCGAGTACAAACGCGACGTGGTGAAGCTTGGCATGGACTCCAAGTACGTGGTGGAATCGATCGAATTCCACGAAAAGCTGCTCGACTGGATAGAGGAATCGACCGGTCGCTGGTCCTATCTTGCCGGAGAGCGCCTGTCGCTTGCCGATATCGCCGTGATTCCCTATGTGATCCGCCTCGACCTGATCGGTCTTTCGCGCATGTGGGACAAGCGTCCGGGCGTCGCCGCCTGGTACCAGCGCATGCACAAGCAGGAATGCGTCGATAAGGCAGTATTCCAGCGCATGGGTGCAGACGACTGGGCACCATTCAGGAAACTGGACTTCGATCCCTGGCCGCTGGTGAGCCGGATCATCGGATCGCTCTAATATCCCGGAATTAAAAGAAGGAGACAGTCATGAATCCGTTTCGGCAGTTCATCAAGGGCGCGCTGTATTGCGCCGCGGGCATCGGCCTGGGGATCGCGCAGCTTCCCGCCCATGCACAGGACTATCCGGCCAAACCCATCCGCTTGATTCTGCCGACGCTTCCCGGATCGTCGTTCGAACTCTTCGGGCGCCTGGTCGGCACCAAAATGGGCGAGGCCATGGGCTACCCCGTCATAGGCGAGAACCGCGCCGGCGCCAACGGCATGATCGGCGCCGAACTTGTGGCGCACGCCGCGCCCGACGGCTACACCCTGCTCTGGGCCACGCCCAGCCAGGTGGTGACCAGCGTGTTTATCTCCAAGACCCTGCCCATCGACCCGGCCAGGGAATTGTTGCCCATCAGTATCGCCGCCGAGCCGGTGACGGTGCTGCTGCTCAACCCGCAGGTGCCGGTGACGAATGTCAGGGAATTCGTCGATCATGTGAAGCGCAATCCGGGCAAGATGTCTTACGGCTCGCCGGGCATCGGTTCGTTTTTTCATTTCACCGGTGAATTGATAAAACAGGCTGCGGGTCTCGATATCGTGCACGTGCCCTACAAGGGGCCGCCGCAGGCGCTCAACGACTTGTTCGGCGGGCGCATCGAAATGACCCTCCTGACGCTGGGTACGGCACGGCCGCTGGAGAAGGCCGGCAAGATCAGGATCCTCGCGCTGCTCGAACCCAAACGCTATCCCGGTGCGCCGGACCTGGAGACCTTCACCGAAACCGTGCCTTCGTTTCAGAAGCCCGCGTCCTGGTATGCGCTGTTCGGCCAGCCGGCTCTGCCGCGGCCGATTGTCGTGCGCCTGTATCGCGAGCTCGCCGCATCCTTGAAAACCCCGGAGGCGCGCAACTGGCTGGAGACCAACATGCACACCGGCGTGGGCAACACGCCCGAGGAATTCGCGGTGGCCTACAAGCAGGCATTCGAGGTGTTCGGCAGGGCCGCCAAGCTGGCTGGAATCAAACCGGAATAACTGTTTTTATTGTTGTAACTGACAACTTAACTGGCTGGAAACATACGCGGATGCTTGTGTTGTTTAAATAAAAGTTAAACTTTTATGCGGCCATTCTGGACATCACAAGTCGTGATGTCCAATCGGGTCGGCCTGGTGTTTTCGATGCCGGCCATTTACTCCGGCTGAATTTTCGCCCGCTTGACAATGCCCGCCACGGTCTGGATATCCCGCTTGATTGCCTGCGCGAGTTCTTCGGGGGAGCTGTTCACCAGCTGCAGGCCGCCTGCAAACAGGCGGGCCTTCACTTCGGTGGTGCCGACGACCCTGGTAATTTCAGCGTGCAGTCGCTTGACGATGGCGGGCGGCAGATTGGCCGGCCCGAAAAAGCCCGACCACAGCGGCGGCGCCTCGAATCCGGGCAGGGTCTCGCGCACCGTGGGCACCCCGGGTGCCCCCTCGAAACGTTTGGTGTTGACGAACGCCAGGTACCTGGCCTTGCCGCTGCTCACACTGGGCTCCAGGCTGAACAGGGGTGAGGAGGAAGCCTGGATGCGTCCGGCGATGACATCGGTGATCACCTGGTCGCCGCCCTTGTAGGGGATGTGCACGATGTTGGTGCCCGCCAGGAGATTGATCTGCTCCAGCGCCAGGTGATGGCTGGTTCCCAGTCCCGAAGTGCCATAGGAGATTTTTCCGGGATTGGCTTTGGCATAGGCGATCATGTCACGGAAGGTGGTGAATGGCGCGCTATTGGTCGCGCCGACCACGATCAAGGTTTCCCAGGAGAGCGTGATCGGGGTGAAGTCCTTGACCGCATCGTAGGGCACGTTCTTGATGAGAAAGCCGCGCTGTATCTGTGTGCTGCCGGTGCTGGAAAGAATGGTGTATCCGTCCGGTGCCGCCTTGGCGACCATGCTCGCGCCGATGGCGCCACCCGCGCCCGCCTGGCCCTCGACCACCACCGGCTGGCCGAGTCCCTCGGTCATGCGCACAGCGATCAGGCGCGCAATCGCGTCGATGCCTCCCGAATAAGTGAGGATCAGGCGCACCGGCTTGGCGGGGTAGGACTGCGCCTGCACGGCCGGGGCGATTGCAAGGAGGGCAAACAACAGAGCTGGAAGTTTGGTGCCAGTGAAGAGTTTCATACCTTTGCTCCGGTTGATGTTTTCTGAAGCCGCGCCAAACGCGTGGCAATTGCCGGTAAGTGTAACGTCAGGTACCAACGTCGGCACTGTGCTTTCCTTTTGCTACGCCGGCACAGAACTACCCGGCCGCATTGCCCGAGTCCGCACCAGGTGCTATAAAGCCAGACTCAGCAGCGAAGGGAAGGCCATGGCAAGGGACATCAGGATAGAGGAAACGGCGGACTACCTGGAGAAGGAGGGTTTTGAGGCGATGCTGGCCGCCTGCAACGGCCAGAACCTGTTCCTCGACTCCAATGTGGTGTTCGTGTTTTCCGGCGTGCGGCCGATCGGCGAAGCCGCGGTCATCATTGAGCGCTCGGGCCGCTCCACACTGGTGGTCACGCCGGCCTGGGATGCCGAGCGCGCCGCGGACCTGAGCCGCACCGATGACACGCTCGGCTGCGACGACCTGGCCGAAGGGGTGGAGCGGGTGTTGAAGAAAATCAAGGTGAATCCCGCCCGGGTGGTCACGGTGGCGCTGCCGACGCTGTTCGCGCAGACCGCCAGCAGCATCGAGCGTGTACTTGGCGGCAAGTGCACCGCCAATGACGGCTTTGCCAGCCAGATCGCGCGCGTGCGCAACGCCGACGAACTCGCCGCCGGGAAAAAGGGCACCTGGATCGCCGAACGCGGCTACGAGCGCCTGCGCGAGATCGTCAAGCCCGGCATGCGCGAGTTCGAGCTCACTGCCGATCTGTATTGCCACATGAAGGGCATGGGCGCGGAGGACAACTTCCTGCTGCTCAGCGCATCGCAGCACAATCTCGCGGTGCGCGCCGCCGGCCATCGCAAGCTGGATGTGGGCGACATCATCCTTTCGGAAATCACGCCCTGCTATCACGGGCAGTTCGTGCAGATCTGCCGCACCACGGTGATCGGCGAACCCTCGCCGCTCCTGCGCGAGAAATACAAGGTGCTGCAGGACGCGATGCACCGCGGCCAGGAAGCCGCGCTGCCGGGCACGAAGGTGCGCGATGTGGCCAATGCCATCAACGACGTGTTCCGCGAGGCAGGCTACGGAAAATATTGCCAGCCGCCCTACATGCGGGTGCGCGGCCACGGCCTGGGGATCACCTCCGACAGGCCCGGGGACATCACCGACGACAGCGAGGTGGTGCTGGAGGAGGGCATGGTGTTCGTGATGCACCCCAATCAATACCTTCCGGAGACCGGCTACCTGATGTGCGGCGAGCCGGTGGTGATCACCCCGCGCGGCGCGGAGTCATTTTCCGAGCGCGACGCCGAACTCGATTTCATCCCGGTCTGAGGCGCCTATGAAAACCGTACATCCATCGATAGTCCTTGGCGCCTACACCTGGGACCAGGATCGCCTGCCGCGCGACGAGTTCCAGATCCGCGGCAAGGATCTCAACGACGCCATGGACAAGAACAGCTGGAAGGCCATGTTCATCTACGGCGACGCCGACGAGCATTCGACGCTCGCCTACTACACCAACTTCGTGCCGCGGGTGCGCTGGACGATTGCGATGATTCCGCGCGAGGGCGAACCGCGCCTGCTGGTGTCGATGAGTTCGCGCGACATGCCGGCGATGAAACTGATGACCTGGATCACCGATGTGGTCTCGGGCTGGCAGTGGGAGGCAGGCTTTGATCCCTGGATCGCGGGCCTGAAGGGCGATGCGCCCATCGGCGTGGGCACCATCGGTTTTGAGCGCATGCAGCCGCGCCTGTTCAAGTCGGTCGTGAAGAGCATAGAAGGGCGCATCCGTCTCACTCCGGCGCAGGGCTTCGAGGGCACGATGCGCACCTTGCGGCCGCGCGAGTTGTCACTGCTGCGCGAGTCCTGTGCGGTGGTCAAGACCGCCGCGGCGGCGATGGTGCGCGCCTGGCGCTCAGGCGCCAACCCGGAAGCTGCGGTGCTCGAGGGCGAGCGCGTGGCGCGCGCGCTTGCCGCGCAGGATGTGCGCACGTTGGTGAGCCTGGACGGGGGCCGCACGCTGGTGCCGTTTCGCGGCGAGTTCAAGCCGGCTGGTGATGCCCTGGTGGCGCATTTCGCGGTCAAGGTGCAGGGGTTCTGGTCGGAGCTGTTTGTCACCGCATCGAACGGGCCTGACGCCTTTCCCAAGGTGGACAAGGCGCTCGATGCGCTCAAGGCGGCGGTGAAGCCGGGCATGGTGGGCGAGGATCTGCACTCCAGGGCGATCCAGGCGCTGGGCACACGGGCGATTCACCCGGTGCTGACCCAGTCGGTGGGGCGGCGCGTCGGGCTGTCGCTCGACGAAGGCTGCCCTTTGCGTGCCGACGACGCCAGCCCGATGCTGGCGGGGAACGTCTATTCATTGCATGTGGGCACGCGCGACGACAAGGGCGGTGCGATCGCCTCGGCGATGGTTGCGATCACCGTCCGGGGGGCGGAGGTGTTGTGCGAATCGCAGGATGCCCTGGCCGGTTGAGCAATTCGCAGGCGGCCGCCGAACTGATAACGAGGACGCAAAAATGAAATTCGCCAACCGATTGCTGCGTGGCACGCTGTGCGCTGCCGTTGTCGCCATGCCCGTTGCCGCCCTTGCGCAGGGCTATCCGGCGAAACCGATCAAGACCATCGTCACCGTAGGCGGGGGAATCGAACTCGTCGCGCGACTGGTGGGGCAGGGCCTCACCGATGCGTTCGGCCAGCCGGTGGTGGTCGAAACCCAATCCGGCGCCGGAGGTTCCATTGCGCACGAGGTGGTGCAGCGTGCGGCGCCCGATGGCTACACGCTGATGATGTCGGTGGCAAGCACGCATGTCACCAACGGTTTCCTGTCGGTGAATTCACGCTTCGATCCGGTGAAGGGCTACACGCCCATCGCCCGCGTCGCCGAATCCATCCTGCTGGTCGCATCGGATGTCTCGCAGCCCTACGGCAACGTGGCCGAGATGGTGGAGTACGCAAAAAGAAATCCGGGCAAGCTCGCCTACGGCACCACCGGTATCGGCAGCGCGCACCATTTTTCGGCGGCGGCACTTTCGGCGATTACCGGCATCGACTGGGTGCACGTGCCCTACAAGGCGGGGCCGGCCGTGCTCACCGACATGATGAGCGGACAGATTCAGATCGGCTGGGCCATCTACGCCACGCTCGTGCCCTTCGAGAAATCCGGCAAGGTGCGAATTCTCGGCATCAACAGCGGCAAGCGCTACGCAAAATATCCCAACATCCCGACGGTTACCGAGCAGATTCCCGGCTATGAACCGCCGCCGACCTGGGCGGCGTATTTCGGCCCCGCCGGAATGTCGCAACCCATGGTGCAGCGCCTCAACACCGAGATGGTGAAGATCGTCACCAGTGCGGCCGTGCGCGCGAAGCTCGAAGCCTCGGGCACGGTGGTGTCGCCCAGCACGTCCGATGAACTTGGCGAAGTGGTCAAGCGCGACCTCGCGTCGGTGGCCAGGGTGGTGAAACTGACCGGGATCAAACCGGAGTAGTGGTGGCGCGAGGGCGAATAGGGGCGCAAACTACCCTTTGCCAGCGGCGCTGTGAGGCGCGCTACCCGTTGTACTGCCGGGAAATCCTATGAGCGAAACGCCGCCTATTCGACCACAACAGCCAGCGGTGTCGCCTGCTGCTGCCGGCTGCGCGCTGTGGAATCTGGGTTTTCGCCCGTTTTACCTGCTGGCGAGCCTTTTCAGTGCCGTCAGCGTGTTGATATGGGCCGCGCAGTTTTCCGGCTACCTTCCTTACGCCTACCTGCAGGGGCCGGCATGGCACGGCCATGAAATGTTGTTCGGATACACCATTGCGGTCATCGCAGGTTTTCTGCTGACCGCCGTGCGCACCTGGACGAACCATTCGACGCCGAGCGGCGTGCCGTTGATGGCACTGGCAGCGCTCTGGGTTTGCGGCAGGGTTTTGGTGTTGACGCCATTCGCCATGACGGCAGCCTTGGCAAATGCGGCTTTTCCTGTCGCTGTCGCCGTGGCAATCGCCATTCCGCTGGTGCGATCGCGAAATGTCCGCAACTACTTTTTTATCGGATTGCTGGCGCTGTTGGGCGTGCTGATCCTCGCAGTGCACCTGGCGTTGCAGGGGCGCTTCGAGATATCGCCGCTGCTGGGCCTGCAGCTGGCGCTGGATGTGGTGCTGTTCATCATGACGGTGATGGGCGGCCGCGTGATCCCGATGTTCACCAACAACGGGGTGCCGGGCACCAATGCAACGCGCAATGTGTGGGTCGAAAAATTGGCTCTTGGCGCCGTAATACTGTTGTTCGCAGCGGACCTGCTGCAATTGCCGCAGGCAGCCATTGCCTTGATCGCACTGATCTGCGCGTTGTTGCACGGTGCGCGCCTGTCTCTCTGGAAGCCGTGGCGCACCCGAGCTGCGCCGCTGGTATGGATACTTCACGCGGCCTATGCATGGATAGTCGTGTACCTGGTGCTGCGCGGCCTGTCTTCACTGGAACTGGTAAGCGGATCGTATGCCACGCATGCGCTCACCGTGGGCGCGATTGGCGGATTAACTCTGGGCATGATGACGCGGACTGCCCGCGGCCATACCGGGCGGCCCCTGAAAACAGACGGCTTCGAGCTTGCGGTGTTTCTGCTGATACAAGGCGCGGCATTCATTCGGGTCTTCGGGGGGATCGCATCTTCTGAGCTGCATACGGTTAGCGTGCAGGTTTCGGCGCTGCTGTGGGCCGCAGCGTTTATTCTTTATGCGATACGCTACTGGCCGGTACTGATGCGCCCCCGGCTGGACGGCAAGCCCGGGTAAGGCCGCTGGTATCGTCCGGCGAACACATTTCGAATGGGTTTCGTACAGGCTGCCGTAAGCTGAGGTTTAAGCGTTTCCCGCACGCCCCGCGGGAAGCGAGGGGTTGGAGGCTTGAGTCCCCGGCAGGTTGTGGCATCCAGGCTGGCATGATATGTGCATGATTTTCAGGGGCAGGAGGCCAAACCGGTGCTGTTTCGCGCTGGTGCGGTGCCAAAAGTGCCTACTATCACCGGCTAGCATCTAAACAGGGTTAGCTGTACAGTCTGAATGCCATGACATTGAACACCATTCGACGCATCGGCAGGTTTCCCGTCCTTCTGGCGGCATGCACCTTTTTGGCGGCATGCACCACCAATCCGCACAGCGAGCGTGCAATGCTCGCGGCGCCGACATCGCTTAGCGACGCCTATACCCAGGTAAATCTGACCCTGAAGCTGGCAACCCGGCTTGAGTTGCGCGAAGCCTGCGACCGGAGCGGTTGCATGGAAAGCGCCCAGTTCGATGAGCGGGTAACGCGGATTGGCATGCAGCTTGCCGCGATTGCCTATCAGAAATATCCCGAGCTGGTGGAGCGCGTGCCGTTCTTCGAATTCAGCGTGGTCGACAAGGCGGAACCCGGCACGGCCTCCACTGCGGGCGGCCTGGTGGTCGTGTTGCGGCCGGTGAGCGCGATCGCGCGCACCGATGAGGCGCTCTCTTTCGTGCTGGCGCGGGAAATCGGCCATGTGGTGTCGCAACACCATGAGGAAGACACCGCCACCAGCCTGGTGGTTTCACTGGTGGCGACGGTGCTGGCCCCGGTGGCATCCGTGGTCAAGTATCTGGCAACCGTCTATTCCGGCGTGACCACGGCCCTCGCTTCGGCATCGGTGACGGCGGCGTCCTTCGCCAGTTCCAAAGTGCTTATTGCCTCGTATCGCCCGCGGCAGCTGGACGAAGCCGACAAAATCGCCCTGAATCTTCTCGCCTCCTCCGGCGTCGACCCGCGCGAGGTTGCGGCCGGTTTTGCCTATGCGAAGCTGCGCTCGCCCGATGATGCGGAATGGATGCTCGAATTGAGGCGCTCCGTTGATGGTTTGACGGGGCATATGGCCGCGTTGCCGCTTCCCGCCACGATTCATTAGGGTCGGCGTTTCCCACTTCGCCAGGGCTCGCGATCTCGGGATCCGCTTTTCGTCCGCGTTCAATCTCCCCCGAGATCAAGGCCGGGGCGGCGCCGCTCCAGCGCGTACTTGACCAGCGCAGCGCCCCGGTAGATGCCATGCACGAACTTGCCGTAAGGCAGGCTGATGAACAGCGCCATCACCGCTCCCAGATGGAGAATCAGCAGCGAACCCATCCACTGTGATTCACGCCCCGCAAGCAGGGCCAGGCCCGACAGGCTGGTGAGGATCAGCAGCGCGATGAAAGCGATGTCCATTCCCGCCTGTTCCGGACTGGCGGTGAGGGGATCCTGCCGGACTTTGAGCCACCAAAGTCCGGCAGGCCCTATCGCCAGGCCGATGCCGCCGAGCGTGCCAAGCAGCACCGGCAGGCTGTAGAAACCATAGGGCGCCTGCCAACCGAATCCATAGTGGTAGAGGGTTCCGACGAGGGTCGCTGCGAAGCACAGCAGAAAGCCATAGAAGGTCAGGTGGTGGAACCAGCGTCGTGCCTGCGAGGGCTGCTCGCCCGGATAGGTGCAGCCAACCTGGCTGTCGCCATCCAGATACTTGAGCGTGGCAATGTCTTTCAGGGTCTCGGCAAGCGCGAACGGCCGTGTGAACTCGGCCAGGTTCTCGCCCGCATCGCGCCAGAATTTCATGAATCCGGCCAGCAGCGCGACCAGCACGAAAAGTCCCACCAGGCCAAACACGCCCGCCATCGCGGTATGCGGAATGACGGCGTAAAAACTGCCGTCCGGTCGCGCTTCGGCGAGCGCAGCGCCATTGCCGGCGAATAGCGTTGCCAGCAACAGGATTGCCGCAATACCCGCCATCAATGCGACCGCGACAAACAGGCCATTGCTGTCGAACAGGTTCGCCAGCGGCGCCGGCCAGGCGTACTGCCGGTAGGTCTTCGCGCGGATTGCGCCCAGCAGCTGCGGTATATGGATGGCGAATTCGTGCGGCGGCGAATACTGGCATGCGTAATAGCATTCGCCGCAGCTGTGGCACAGGTTGGCCAGGTAATTGAGGTCGGTACCGTGAAATTCCAGGCGCCGCTCCATGGCAGGAAATACCGCGCAATAGCCTTCGCAATAGCGGCAGGAATTGCAGATACCCATCTGCCGCGCCCCTTCGGCCATCAGTGCCTGAGTGTCGGCGGGCAAGCGCAGGACAAACTGATCAGGCTTTGACATGACGCGCTGCCTCCTCTCCGGCGATGCGCCCGAACACGGTGCCGATGGTGATGCCGATGCCGGCGAGATAGCCCTTGGAGAGGATATTGCCTGCCATGATTTCTCCGGCGGCGAACATGTTTTCGGCGACATCGCCGCTTTTCATTTTTATCTGTGCGCGGGGGGTGACGTCGACCCCGAGGTAGGTGAAGGTGATGCCGGGTCGAAGCGGATAACCGTAATACGGCGGCGCATCGATTTTCAGGGCCCAATGCGTTTTTTCCGGCGCCAGTCCCCGGGTGTGGCAGTTGTCCATGATGGTGTGGTCGAACTGGCCCGGGACGACAGCAGCGTTGTAGTCGGCGATGGTCTTTACGACGATATCGACAGGCAGTCCCAGTTTCTGCGCCAGTTCCGCGATGGTGTTCGCCTTGAAGCCGGGGAATACCGGCGGCATGAAGCGTCCGATCGGTTTGCGGTCGATGATGCAGTAGCCGATCTGATCCGGCTGCATGGCGATCAGGCGGCCCCAGATGGCATAGCGCTTGGGCCAGAAGTCCTCGCCCTCGTCGTAGAAGCGCAGGCCGTCGCGGTTGAGCACCACACCGAGGGACACGCAGTCGACGCGCGATACGATGCCGCCGTCGAACTTGGGGGCGCGCGCGTCGATGGCCGCGGCGTGGCATTGCTTCGGGTCGCCAATTGCCTCGGCGCCGCGTTGGTGCAGCACGCGCAGCATCTTGCCCATGTTGTAGGGCGTGCCGCGGATCAGGAAGTTTTTGGCCGCAGGTCCCCAGGCGTCCTCGAGCCATTCCAGATTGGATTCGAAGCCTCCTGCGGCCACCACGACCGCGCGCGCGCCGATGCGCATTTCCGCGCCGTCTTTTCTGACGATGGCGGAAGTAAAGCGGTTGTTTTTCACCTCCAGGTCGACGGCCTCGGCTTCATAGAGCACTTTTACCCCGAGCAATTCCGCCGCGTGAAAGTAGCAGTTGACCAGGGCCTTGCCGCCGCCGAGAAAGAAGGCGTTGGTGCGCCCCAGGTGCAGCGTGCCGCCGAGCGATGGCTGGAAGCGCACGCCGTGGGCGCGCATCCAGGCAATGGCCGGCTCCGAGGTGCGGATGACGTGGCGCGCGAGTTCCTCGTTGGTGTTGCCGCCGGTGATCTTGAGCAGATCCTGGTAATACTCCTCCTCCGGATAGGCTTCGATGAGCGGATGCATCGGCGCGCGGTGCATGGTGCGGATATTGCGCGTGTGGCGGCTGTTGCCGCCGCGATAGTGGCGCGGCGCGCATTCGAGCAAAGTCACTTTGGCGCCGGCCTCGGCGGCGGTGATGGCGGCGCATAGCGCCGCATTGCCGCCGCCGATCACCAGGACGTCGCAGGCGTAAGGGTCTTTCATGGTTGTGCTTTCATGCTGTTTCGGTATGTCCGTCCGGGAGATCCGCTTCGCAGGGGCGCTGGGTTCTGACCTGCCCAGTCTGAACCACGGCTGCGGCGGATGCCTGGCGGAGGCTTTGCAGGACAGCGCGGATGATCGCATGAACCCGCCCGGGTGGTGGGCAGGCCGAAGCGGCGACGCCAGCCTAGGCGCTGCCGAACTTGGTTTCCACGCGAATGCCGATTGCCTTGAGCATGGGCGTGGGCAGGATGCCGCCGGCGCAGACGACGACCGAGTCGTTATCGAGCGTGATTGATTTTTCGTCCTGTTCGATGTCAGCCTGTCGTTCGTCGATGCGGGTCACCGACGAGCGCAGCAGCACCGACAATCTGCCGGCCTGCTCGGCTTCGCCCATGCGCTCCCGGTTTTTGACCTTGACGCGGCCGAAGGCCTCGCCGCGATAGGACAGGGTTACTGTGGTGTCGGGTTCGGCGGCTACCGCAACCGCCGCTTCGATGGCGCTGTCCCCACCCCCCACCACCAGCACGTGCTTTCCCCGGTACTGTTCGGGATCGACCAGGCGATAGACGACCTTGGGCAACTCCTCACCGGGGACGCCGAGTTTGCGGGGCGTACCGCGCCGTCCGATGGCAAGAAGCACCGATCGGCAGTGATACTCCTTTTTGCTCGCAGTCACGACGAAGCCGCGATCGACCGCGGTGATTTTTTCGACGCGCTGGTCAAACGAGATGGGAAGGCCGGTGCGCTCGACCACGGACTGCCAGAATTCCAGTAGTGATTCCTTGGAAATCTCTCCCATTTTAACCTTGCCCACCAGTGGCAGCGACACCGGTTGGGTCATCACGATCTTGTTGCGGGGATAATGGTAGACGGTGCCCCCGAGCGAGTCTTCCTGCTCCAGTGTAACGAACCGCAACTTTTTCTCCATCGCCGCCAGTGAAGCCGAAATTCCCGCTGGTCCCGCGCCAACGATGACCACGTCAAGCTGGTCGGCTTCGGCATGGCGACGCGCGATCGATGCGGTTGCCTGTAGCCCCTGTTCGGCCGCCTTGCGGATCAGGCCCATGCCGCCCAGTTCCCCGGCGATGAAAATGCCCGGCACATTGGTCTCGAAGGTCGGGTCGACGTAGGGGATGTCGACGCCCCTGCGCTCGGTGCCGAACACCAGCTTGATCGCCTCCACCGGACAGGCGACCGCGCAAGCGCCATGGCCGATGCACACCGTGGGGTTGATGAGGTGCGCCTTGCCCTTGACGATTCCGAGAACCTCTTCGGGGCAGGCCCTGGTGCATGCGCCCGAACCCATGCAGATGTTCGGGTCGACCACCGGGTGCAGGCTCAAGGGTTCGGTCAACCCTGTTTCCTGGGACTGGCGCAGAGTAGCCAGCGCTTCTGCCTCGCGCCGGCGGCGGCGACTGAGGTAAATCCACAGCAGTACGCTCAGAATCGCGAAGTAAATCAGCCAGAGCCGGGGATCGGTCATCGAGCGCGGTTTGCCTTGGACGGCTGGTTTGTGCGCGGAGCCGGTACATAATTGGGATCGATGATGTGTCTCCAGTTGTCGGTCGCGTGGCAGCGTTCGCACTGCGTGCCCAAAGTGCCCAGATGGACATCGTCGGTTTTCTGATGGCAGCTCGCGCAGTCGGAGCGTAGCACCAGTTTGTCCTGGACCGGCTGGGTGTGACAGGCCAAGCAGGCTACCTTGACGTGCTTGCCGGTGAGTTTGAACTGTGAGCGCAGGTTGTGGTCGAAATCCACGATCTTCCAGCCGCGGGCGTTGTGGCATTGGTCGCAGCGCGGCCCCAGCTTCTCCTTGTGACGGTCATCCTTGGTGTGACAGGATACACACGCCACCTTGGCGTTTTTGTATTCGGGTGTGAGGTGGCATTGCTTGCATTCCAGTCCGGCGTGCTTGTCGCGCAACGGGAAGGCGGAGCGATTGTGATCGAAGCTGGTGTCGCGCCAGGTCTTCTCGTTGTGGCAGGTATCGCAGCGGTTACCCAATTGCCCCTTGTGCTTGTCATCGCGCGTGTGGCAGGCCGAGCACTGGCTGTCGGCTTTGTCGCGGTAGAGCACGCCCGTGTGGCAGGCATCGCATTTTGCCTGCACATGCTTGCCGCGCAGCAGGTAGCGGGTGTCGCGATCATGGACGAAGATCACGGTCTTCCATGCCTTTGCGCCATGGCAGGTCTCGCACTTTTCGCCATAGCGTCCCTTGTGCCCCTTGTCGCGGTCTTCGCGTTCGTGGCAGGCGAAACAGGCGGTGGGCGTTTTTTCGCGGAAACGCGGATCCTTGTGGCAGCCGACGCACTTGGCGTCCCGGTGCTTGTCCCGCAGCGGGAAGCGGGTGTCGCGATCGTGGTTGAATCCCGGTGATTCCTTCCAACCTTTCTCCGCGTGGCAGGTCTCGCATTTCTCGCCCAGGGCGTTCCTGTGCACGTCGTCCTTGCGATGGCAGGCAGAGCAGTTGCTGGGCGTTTTTGTCTCGTAGGCGGGCGTGCTGTGGCAGGCGTCGCATTTGACGGTCCGATGACGGTCGCGCAGCAGGTAGCGGGTGTCGCGATCATGATTGAATTTCGGCGTCTTCCAGCGCGCCTCATCGTGGCACTTCTCACAACGCGGGCCGAAGCGCCCCTTGTGGGTGTCGTCCTTGCGGTGGCACGAAAGACAATCCTTCGGGGTATTGGCGAACTGCTGCGGATCGGCATGGCACTTGATGCACTTGATGTCGATATGGCTATGCAGCAGCGGAAACTTCGTCTTGGAATGATCGAAGCGCGACTTTTTCCAGTCGACTTCATCGTGGCAGTTCTGGCATTTCGGTCCCAAAGTGTTCTTGTGCTTGTCGTCCTTGCGGTGGCACTCGATGCATTCCTTGGGGGCCGCGCTGAACTTGGTGTTCGGATGATGGCAGCTCGAGCATGCCGGGCCCTTGTGTTTTCCGTGCAGCGCGAAATCGGTCAAGGCGTGATCGAAGGCTTTTTCATCGAGTTGCACGATCTTTGCATCCCTGCCCTTGTGATCGGTGTGGCAGGTCCTGCACGGCTGTTCGGGGATGCGGCCGTGATAGCCTGACTTGCTGCGGATGTCATTGCCCACTTCCTTGTGGCAGCTGACGCAGGCCCGCGGTTGCGCGGCGCGATCCAGTCGCACGTGGCAGTTTTTGCAATCGGATTCGTATTTGGCATGACCCCGGATGACTTCGCCGGGCATCAGTGCGGCTTCGAGGTTCTGCGCCTGGGCGGGGCGGCTGCATGCAAACAGGAGGACGGCGCACATGCAGGCCGCGGCCAGGGATATGCATGTGGCGAGGTAATGAACAACGGAGCCCTTGCCCCCTTGCCGTTCCCCCACTTCGGCGCAAACACGCGCAGTCCGTCCCATGGAGAGAGACTTGTTCGGTGCTTTTCCAGGGAAACGCTGATTAAATCCTTTTCGCAGTCCAGTCATCCAGCGTTTTTCTCTGATCTGGGGGCGTTACGAGGGGGCGTAGGCCCCTTGTTCACTACTTCCCTAGTAGATATGGACAGCCACGACATGGATTACGGCCGTGATGACCAGCATGCACAAAAACGGAATGTGCACCACGTGCCAGAGGGAAAACAGGCGCTCATAAGTGGAAAACTGGATGTTCCTCTGCACTGCCCGGAAGGTGGTATCGATCGTGTTCAACAAGTCGGCGAGATTTGTCTGAGACGCGATGCTGTGACCTGAATTATCGTTGACATAGGTTGAAATGGCGTTCCGCACACGTTGTTTTGCCTGGATGCGCTTCCATCCCACGCTCATGAAGTGCGCGCTGCGCAGGTACCATCCCTCCGGTTCGCAGAAGGCGAGCGTGATGAAGGCATCCACTTCCTGCTTTACCGCCGGCAGGTAGCGCAACATGGGCTCCAGCGATTCGACTTGCTGTTGGAGCATCTGCTGCAGTTCCTTCAGTGTCGCCTGACTGCCGTACAGGCCGTGGTGAATCTTGCGGTAGAAGAATCGTCCAACCAGGCCGCTGGCCACAACCAGCAGCATGCTCGACAGTGCAACCCCGGCATTGAAAGAGCCGACCCGGAAGGTGGAATGCAAAAGCACCAGCAAGGGTCCGAGTACGCCGGCGAGCATATGAAACTGGAACCAGTATTTGAGAGGACCCCAACCGTGCATGAAGCGGAGGCGCTTGCGAAGCGGGTAGAGCAGCAGCACCAGCATCAAGGAGCCGCCGATAATGCCAAGCGCGTAGCCGATACCGGAGTCTGACGAGAACCACGCGCCACGCCGCATACTCCAGGCGACAGCCGTAAGCAAGGCCAGGGCTGCAAGACTGGCTGCACCAGCAGCTATGGGGAAATTGGACTTGGACCGGGCAACTCCCACGACAAAGGTCGGTTTGCGTGGCGCATTTTTGCCGACATGCCCCCCGGGCCCCCGTCCCGTTGAGGTGCCCATGCTTATTTCGGTCAGATCGCCAGCCAGTCGGCCCTCAGCAGCTGTCGTCGTCATTTACGTTCTCTTGCCAAAAAAATGTTTTTCAGATATCCGTACACGGATCATTCCCGCAACCGGCCCGCGCTTCCCGAAAACAGGCTCCAGGGTTCTTCCCTATGCTGCTGGTCTGCAACATTCTTTTCGACGGGGATCCCATGAATGACTCCGGATGGGTCCAATGGTATCTCCAAGCATTATGCCAACGTCCTAATAGTTTGCACCGAAGGTGCAATTCTTCACACTTGCAAGGCTGCCATCCGTCAGTGTGTCAACGAAGATTGGCAATTTATCTTAAAAAAATATATGAATCATATGGTTGGTAGATATTTGATGAAGGTCGGCAATCAAAGCATGCTTGTCCTGAAGCTTAAATTGACAAGCGACGACCTTGCCGTTATAAAACCTTAACATATCCATGGAATTTTCTCGTAGAAGCGGGGCTATTGACATCACATGGAAATGTGAATTTTGCAATATGGCAATTCGGATTGCATGCGGCCACGCGTGAAATGAAGTGGCCGTATTTTATGGCGTCAAAGAGGAAATATCCTGCATCGTCAGGTTGCAAGCGACCTTCAGTTGCTGCGCCGATAAAGACGTCGATGCCGATTCACATGTTGGCGGGAGCAGTAGGGTAAAAGGTGCTGAAAGTAACGGCATGAGCGCTTTCGAGTTGAATGGCGTCAGGTCAGCGATTACTTCATTAACTGACTGCTTGAGGACCAGCGTTGAAAATTCTGCTCGCAGAGGATGACCCCCTGCTCTGTTTGCGCCTCAAGGACGACCTGAGTCGCAGGGGTTATGCCGTGGATGTCGCGCATAACGGGGTCGACGCGGAACACCTCGGCACGGAGTGGCCCTACGACGCGGTGATACTCGACCTCGGTCTTCCGCAACGCTCCGGTCTGGAGGTGCTCAAGAGCTGGCGCAACCGGGCCAATACCGTCCCCGTCCTCATTCTCACGGCGCGCGACGCATGGCATGAAAAAGTGGATGGCTTTAACACCGGCGCGGACGACTATCTTTCCAAACCGTTTCATGCCGAAGAGTTGTGTGCCCGTCTAGGCGCGCTGATTCGTCGCACTCATTCCCAGTCAAGCGGGGGCGTGACGGCCGAGGGATTGACGCTCGATGAGATGCGCCAAACTGTCCTCTGCGGCGAGCGGGTGATCGGACTGTCCGGAATCGAATTCCGGCTGTTGCGCTATTTCATGCTGCACCCGGGCCAGGTGCTCTCGAAGGCGCACCTTGCCGAGCATATTTACGACAATGACTCGGATCGGGACAGCAACGTCATCGAGGTCTATGTCAACCATCTGCGTAACAAACTGGGCTCGTCCCGCATCACCACCCGGCGCGGCCAGGGATATGTGTTCGGAGCGTCACGCTGATGCGCTCGCTGCTTGCGCCGCTGGTCTTCGGCCTGGTGTTGAGTCTTGCCGCGGTGTACGGCGTGCAATGGTCGATCGTCCGGGCTGCCATTGAGTCGGTGATGAACGAATACATCGCTGCAGAGTTGTCTCAGGAAGCCGACGAGTTGTTCAGCGCACTGAATGTGCTCCCCAATGGAGAGTTGACCCTCGCCCTCGCCCACTTCGACCCGGTGTTCCTGACACCGTATTCGGGCAGGTACTACCAGATTCTGCTCGATGGCAGGGTCGTGCTGCGCTCGCCATCACTGGTCGGGCAACCACTGGCAATGGCAGCGCTCGAAAGCGATCAGCGCCGGGTCGAGCATGTCGCCGGTCCGAAGGAGCAGGCGCTGCTGCTGAGCGAGGCCGGCTATCGCATGCAGGGCAAGAAGATCACGATTGCGGTCGCTGTCAACATGAGGCCGATGCAGACCAGGTTTGACCAGCTGATGACGCGCTATACCGAGGTGTCAGTCATCATGTTTTTGCTGCTCGTCGTGCTGCAGGCGGGCATCGTGCGCCTGACGCTCGCGCCGTTGCGCCGCGTGCAGGCCGATGTTGGCCGTCTAGAACGCGGCGAAATCGCGCAACTCGGTGAGCGCGTGCCGGCCGAAGTGCTGCCGCTGGTGCGCGAAGTCAATCGGCTGCTGGCCTTGCTCACGCAACGGCTGCAACGTTCGCGCGATTCACTCGGAAACCTCGCGCACGCGCTGAAGGCGCCGCTTACGGTGATGACGCACATGGCGGGCGATGAACATGTGCAGGGCCATCCCGTACTGGCGCGGCAAATGGCGGAGCAACTGGAAATTCTGCGCAGTCGCATCGACAGTGAACTCAGGCGCGCCCGTGTCGCGGGGGGGCGGGCATCCAGTGCGCCCCTCGATCTCCCCATGGAAATTGAATCGCTTGTCGGAACCTTGCGCAATCTATATCGCAACCGAAAACTCGACATCGACTGTCGCCTGGATGCCGGAATCCAGTTTCACGGCGAGCGCGAGGATTTTTTCGAATTGTGCGGCAACCTGCTCGATAACGCCTGCAAGTGGGCCGGCAGTCGTGTCCTGGTTTCGGTGCGCAGTGAAAACGGTTTGATTCTGGAGGTCGAAGACGACGGCCCCGGATGTTCGCCAGAGGCCCTGAGCAGGATTGCGCGCCGCGGCGTTCGACTGGACGAGGAAACCGAAGGTCATGGCCTGGGACTCGCCATCGCCAGCAGTATTGCCTCTTCCTACGGTGCGAATCTGCGCCTCGGGCGTTCAGCAGCGCTGGGGGGCTTTGACGTGGCGGTTACCTTTCCCGCCATTTAGCGGCGTCCCCTTTCGCCCTTCCCGGCCAGATCGTCAACCGCCGGTCTCAAATAGACGTCAGCGTTCAGCTTGATTTCAGGTTGGGGCTCTATATTTGTCTCCGATAAGCAACCGATTCCATCGAATTAGGGGTGGTTTGCGCGAGCTATAAACAAATATGCTGCAAAGCAGCATATTTGTTGGCTAAAAGCTTGATCACGTGTTCACCAGGGGCCAAGAATTACATCTTGATGGCATATCCCGGTGTCATAAATTGTCGACAAAAAGTGAAATCCTTCACGCTGTCTATAGCCGTTGACATGTTAGGGTTCAATCCGCAGTGATCGTCAGAGGTCTTGGCGATAACCTCAACATGAGAAAAAATTCAAGTAAATCAGGTTATTTTTGTTTTATTCCATCTCTGTGGAAAAAATCACACTGATTCGCTGGATTTGAGTTGACAATTTATGACAATGTCATTATAAATCCATTCCGTTGTCATAACTTTTGTGGGACGACCTGCCATTCACGAGGGGTGGTGCACTGCCGGCATACCGGACAGGCATGCTGCTCTGCAGCAAAATGGCTCAACGTTTGTATTACAACTGAAAAAGGGGTGCATCATGAAGCGAAGAGTTATGGGTAAATTGGTGGCTCAACTAATGGCCGGGTGTGCGTTGCTGCTGGTCGCAGCGCTTCCTGCCAAGGCGGGCACAATAGCCGGGTCAGCCCACGATTTCACCGGATCATCCTGGTCCGGCGGACGGATCTGCGTTGCTTGCCACACACCGCACAAATCCGATACCAGCGTGACAGATGCGCCTCTGTGGAGCCACAACAACACGACCCAGTCCTACACCCTGTACGCCAGTGCCACCATGAACGCGACCACAGGGCAACCGAGTGGGATATCCAAGCTGTGCATGTCCTGCCATGACGGCACGGTGGCTGTGGACAGTTTTGGTGGCGTCACTGGGACGACGATGATCAGTGCCGTGAACAAGATTGGTACCTCGCTGGCCGATGACCACCCGATCGGATTTACCTACAACACCGCGCTGGCCACTGCGGATGGATCTTTGCACGACCCAGCCACCAAGATGATCACCATCGGCTCGGGAAGCCAGATCAAATCCGGCACCCTTAACGCGGTCTTGCTTTACAACGGCAAACTCGAGTGCTCTTCCTGCCATGACGTGCACAACACGTTTACGGTTGGAACGACGGGCTTGCTCAAGGTTGCGCAGGCCGGCAGCCAGGTTTGCCTTGCCTGCCACAACAAGTAAGGCAAGGGCATCAATCAGTAAGCGAAAACCTGCTCCGGCGCATCGCGCCGGAGCAAGTCTTACCAGTGGGCGAGATTGGTGCCGCTCTTGATACCAAGGGGTATTGGCCCGCGCGCCAAAAAAATGAAGTCACTCAGCTAACGCCCTCGTCGCGCGTTGCGGCGTGTGCGGTTGGTGCGCGCACTGGCTGTAGCCGATTTTCCCGTCTTATGTGATGAGAGCAAAAACCATGAAACAATGCCAAATTGGAATGTTCGAGCGCGGCCTCGCGCTGCTGATTGTTTTAGCGCTGGCCGGTTGCGCGGCCGCTCCGAACCAGGTCGCCCAGGCCCCGGAAGCAGTTTTTTATCCGTCGCTGCCCAATGCGCCGCGAATCCAGCATTTGGCGACTATCGCCAGCGAGCGCGATATCAGCCCGCCAAGCGAGGGTCTCGCGAAGTTTGTACTTGGCGACGAGACTAACCTGGGGGCGCTCCAGCAGCCGTATGGCTTGGCCATGTTCGGAGGCAAGCTTTACGTAGCTGATAGCCGCGCGCAGGGATTGGCGGTCTTCGATATGGCGAAACGCAAGTACTCGCTGTTCTCGGGCGTCGGGGGCGGCAGGATGAAGCGGCCGATCAACGTAAAAATTGACCGCGACGGAACCAAATATGTCACCGATACCGGCCGCGACCAGATCCTCGTCTACGACCGTGACGACCGTTTCGTTTCTGCTTTCGGTGCCGACGGACAGTTCAAACCCGTGGATGCGGTGATTTCCGCGGACCGACTTTACGTCGTCGATATTCAGCATCACAGCGTACAGGTGCTGGACAAGCGCACCGGGAAATTTCTTTTCAGCTTTGGCAAGGCAGGTTCCGGGCAAGGGGAACTTTATCATCCGACCAATATTGCCATCGGCCCTGAGGGCGATGTGTACGTGGTTGAGACCAGCAATTACCGCGTGCAACGATTCACTGCCGATGGCAAATCGGTTCGCGTCTACGGAGAGGTCGGCAACGAACCGGGCACTTTCGCGCGGCCCAAGGGAATCGCGCTGGATCGCCTGGGTCGCATGTACGTCGGCGATGCGGCCTTTGAGAACGTCCAGGTGTTCGACAACGGCGGGAAACTCCTGTTGTTCTTCGGTCAGCCCGGGGACAAACTCGAGGGACTCAATCTCCCGGCAGGTGTGACCATCGACTACGATAATGTCGAGTTTTTCCGCCGTTCCGCGGATCCCCGATTCAATGTCGAATACCTGATTCTGGTAGCGAGCCAGTTTGGTCCGAACAAGATCGACGTGTTCGGTTTCGGGAGGATGAAGGGCGTCGACTATCCGCCCGACGATTTGTCCGCTGGGAAGCCGGCCAGCTAACGACTCACAGAAAGGAGAAGCCGGTTTGCGCCTCTCCGATACCGAAGCCACAGTGATCCGAAGGACAAGGCGCGAATGTTTTGGGGCGGAACCGCCGCGAGAATTTGTGACGCCGGCGAAGCGCCGTGGTCGGGTGATTTTCGTCGCTCGTGTGTCTTGTTGCTGGCAATCGTGCTGTTTGGCGGCCGGTCAACATGGTCCTCAGCCCAGGCAATCGCCCCGTTGCGCCTAAACACCGCCCAGGAAATCGCCCCTTTCCGCTTCACCGGTGTCGAGGGGTACACGACCACGCGCTATCTACACGACAATTATTCGACCGCACAACCGGCGGGAGGGCTCGGTGCGGGACTTCAATCCCGTCAGGGTCAGACGAGCCTGCGCCAGGAAGCCTTCGTCATGACCCACAGCTATGTCTATCACCCGAACTTGCTGAGCCTGGACATAGGCGGTGGACCCATTCTGCAGACCGGCAGCTCTTCAACCGATAGCAGCGACACCCGTATCCGCGGCGAGTTGTACAACTTCACCGGCCGGGCAACGTTTCTGCGCGACAAACCCTACCAGGGCTCGGCATTTTTCGAGCATCTGAATCCCACCCTGAACGTCGCGCCCGGGCAGGTCCTCGCACAGGAGAATACCCGCTACGGTTTCGATTTTTCTCTGCTGGCACCGGTGACCACGGTACCCATCCACCTGGATGCGACACGCTCACACTTTCAGGCATCAGGCTCTGACCGCATTGTCGACGACCAGATCGATCGCCTCAACCTGAGGGCGACCAAGTCTTACGGCACGCTGGGGGACACCCAGTTCCATTACCAGAGTACCCGGCAGGAGTCCCTGAGCGGAAGCCCCAACCTGCCGGTCCAGGGGAGCACTTCGAGCAGTCAGGGATTCAATGCCGATTCACGCTTCAAGTTCGGCAACGAGCGGCAGTACGACCTCACCAATATGGTTGCCATCAACACGCAAAGCTTCACCCTCGGTCGGGGCGCGCTTGCCGAGCGACGCGACATGCGAATGTTTTTCGACGCGCGGGCAAGGCACTCGGACCAGATCCACACTTTCGGAACCTACAACTTCAGCACCAGCGGCCAGGGTGAGCTCGGGACCACAGTCAATACCGCCGCCGCCGGCGTCAATTACTGGCCGATCCCGGATCTGGCCACGACCCTCGGGGCGCGTGGCGAGCAGAACCGGACCACGGAGTTTGTCGCGCAGTCCCGCGGGCTCGACGGATCGGCCCGCTATCGGTTACCCCTGCCGGTGGGCATTGCGCAGGCAAGCTATGCATTGCGTCACGATCAGCGCGAACAGCAGGCCGTGGCGGGGCTGACCCCGGTCATTGGCGAGCGCATCACCCTGACTGGGACAACGACGGTCACCCTTGCACATCAGCGCATAACCGGATCCAGCGTAGTGGTCAGCAATGCCTCGCGCACCCAGACCCTCGTCGAGGGGCGCGATTATGCCTTGTCCGTCGTCGGTATCGAAACCCGCCTGCAGCGACTGGTCGGCGGAAACATCGTCGATGGCCAGGAAGTGCTGGTGGACTACAGTTACGATGTGGGCGGCAGTTTCGCCTACCAGGAGACTGCCCAGACGCTCAGCTTCAACTGGAGCCTTTTGTCTTACCTGAACATTTACCTGCGGCATTTCAACAGTGCACCGCGACTGACTGCGGGAACGTCAACGTTTCTGCTCAATGCGATTCAAAGCAGTCTCTATGGCGCGAGAGTCGATGTTCCGCTGCGGCGACCGTTTGAAATCATGCTCGGCGGAAGTCTCGAGGGCGAGTCCCGGCAGGAGACCATCGCGCCTTATCGGCGCGAGGCCCAGGATGTCTATGTCCAGGCCGAGGACCCTTTTTTTGGAATCGGCAATTTCCGCTTGTCCGCGCACCGCGCGCGCGTGGATTACGAGAATTCGCTGCAGAATGTTAACCTGAAAGGATACGATATTCGCTTCTCGTCCCGGACCTGGTTCGGCCTCGATGTCAGCGCGGACGCCAATTTTGAAACCGACACCGGCACGCCGGTCACGCGCAGCCGCAGCCTTGCTTCAATCAAGGCGCAATGGCGCTACCGCAAGGTCAACCTGACTGCGGAACTGTCACGCTCTAACGAAACGCAGGGTGCGGTCGAGAGAACGCGCGACCTGATTCAGATCCTGATGCGCAGGGATTTCTGATCATGCATCCTGACAGCATTCGCCGCCTGGTTCTCCGCTATGCCGCATTGGCGGGCATGGCGCTGGCGGTCCTTTCCTGTTCGTCCCCTGCGCAACTGGAGAATCCGGTGCCGCTGGTGTGGCCGGCCGCGCCGGCGGAACCGCGCATCACCTATTTAAAGACTTTTTCCCGGCCGGAAGACCTGGGCATCACCCGGGGATTCTTCCAGCGCATGGCCGACCTCCTGTTCGGCGCCACCGAAGCGCACCTGGTACGGCCGATGGCGGTGGTGGCGGTCGGCGACCTGGTGTACGTGGCGGATCCGGGCGCAAAAGGCGTGCACCGGTTCGACCCGAAGAACGGTAACTACGATCTGATACGGGCGCCCGAGGATGAGCCATTGCCGTCACCGGTGGGACTCGCGCGCGGTTTGGCAGGCGAGGTGTATGTCAGCGATTCGGCCCTCGGCAAGGTGTTTGTCATTCGCCCGGGTGCGAAGACTGCGATGCCAGTGCCGTTGAGCGCGAAGCTGGGCCAGCCTACCGGCATCGCGTTCGATGCGGCGACGCAGCGCCTGTTTGTGGTGGACACCAGTGCTCATCGCGTGAATGTTTTCGATCGCAATGGAACACTCGAATCGAGTTTCGGCGGCCGCGGTACCGAGGAGGGCCAATTCAACTATCCGGCCTTCGCCTGGCTCACGCCGCAGGGCCGGCTTTACGTCACCGATTCGCTCAATTTCCGCGTGCAGAGTTTCGACCGGCAGGGGCACTTTGTCGCCAAATTCGGACGGCTGGGCGACGGCACCGGGGACCTGGCGCGCCAGAAAGGCGTAGCCACCGACAGCTACGGGCATATTTACATCGTCGATGCGATGTTTCATGCGGTGCAGATCTTCGACGAATCGGGCCGCTTCCTGCTCTCACTGGGGGCGCTGGGCCGCGATCGCGGCGAATTCTGGCTGCCGACAGGTATCTTCATCGGTGACGACAACGTTATTTATATCGCCGATTCCTATAACCAGCGGGTGCAGGTATTGCGTTACGTCGGAGGTCCGACATGAAACTCAGTGCAGTCGCAATATTGGCCGTGTTGTTCGCCTGTGCCGCACTCGGCGTATCAACACCTGCCCATGCGGGCATTACGACGACCAAGCATAACCTGTCGGTGAGCGGGCCAGGCACCGTCAAGGCCTCGGGGGAAACCCAGATCTGCATCTTCTGCCACGCGCCGCATAACAGCGCGCCGAGCTCGCCATTGTGGAACCGCCGCAATTCCGGCGGCACCTACACGCCCTATACCAGTTCCACTGCGCTTGCCAATCCCGGACAGCCCACCGGCGCCTCGTTGCTTTGCCTGAGCTGCCACGATGGCACCATCGCCCTTGGGGAGGTGCTGAGCCGATCGAGCCAAATTGCCATGTCAGGCGGAGTGACCACCATGCCTGTCGGCACCGGTCGCCTGGGTACGGATCTTTCGGATGACCATCCGATCTCCTTTGTCTATTCTTCAACGCTCGCGTCGGCCAGCGGCGAACTGGCGAATCCGTCCACACTGACCGGCAAGGTACGGCTCGACGGCGGCGGACAGATGCAGTGCTCCTCCTGCCATGATCCTCATGACGACACCTATGGCAAGTTCCTGGTGATGTCCAACCTGGCCTCGGCGCTGTGCCAGACCTGCCATCTGAAGAATTACTGGAGCCTGGCCAGCCACCGCTTGTCGAACAATGTCTGGAACGGTGCGGGGACCGACCCGTGGCCGCACACGACGGCCACAACCGTTGCCGCCAATGCCTGTGAAAACTGCCATCGGCCGCATTCCGCACCGGGCAAACTGCGCTTGCTCAATGCGGCCAGCGAAGAGGACAACTGCTACCCGTGCCACAACGGCAATGTGGTGACCAAGAACATTCAGACCGAATTTGCCAAGACCTCGCGCCACCCGGTCGCCCTGACCACCGGAATTCACGATCCGATGGAAGCCGCGGTGGCACTGACGCGGCACGTGGAATGTGTCGACTGCCACAATCCGCATGCGAGCAAACCCGGTGCCGGCACGCCGCCGGGGCCGCTGACCGGCGTGAGGGGGGTAACCATAAGTGGCGTGGCGATCAATCCGGCGAACTACGAATATGAGGTCTGCTTCCGCTGCCATGCCGACAGTCCCAATAAACCTGCACCAAAAACTGCGCGCGTGGCGGGTCAAAACAATACCCGGCTGGACTTCGTGACCACCAACTTGTCCTGCCATCCGGTTCACGCTGACGGTGCACCTGCCTGTCCCATGGTGAATCCCGCCCCGGTGCTGGTTTCTCCGTGGACGACCACCAGTGTCATGAAATGCGGCGATTGCCATAACAACAATGCCGGTCCCGGCAATGGCGGAACCGGCCCGGTAGGGCAGCATGGTTCAACCAATCCCAGTCTGCTCGAACGTGCCTATACCGGGACCCGGCCCGCAATGTGTGCAAAATGCCATACCACCACCTACACCAAGTTCAATGGGGGCAGCAGCCACAGCAAACACACCGGCGACATCGGCGCAACCTGCAATACCTGTCACGACCCGCATGGATCGCAGAATTATCCATCGCTGATCAATTTCGACACCAGTCAGGTGACCTTTCGCACCTTTACACCTTCGACGTCTGGCCAGGCCAATAACGGGAAATGCGGTTTGACCTGCCACGGCAAAAACCACAACAATTGCAGTTACACCAGTTGTTGAACTTCTGATAGAAAAGCCAATCTGCTGGCGCAGTTATTGGGCAATTCCCCGCACATAGTTTGGAAAGGAACTTAGTCATGAAATCGTATTTCTGCGCGCTTTACCTGCTCGCCTTTGTCTCGGCCGCCAGTGCCCAGGATCTTCCTCGCGGGCATCCTCAGGTGGATGCGCAGAAGCCGAGTGCCACCGCGCCCAATTTGTCGAAAAAAGGCAAGGTGCTGAGCACCATCGAAGTTCCCCAATATTCCTACATCGAGGTGATGCAGGACCAGAAGCCCCAATGGCTCGCCACCACCAGCATTCCGGTTAAGACGGGCGACACCATCCGCTTCGAAGAAGGGGTGGTCATGACCAATTTTTACAGCAATGCGCTGAAGCGCAGTTTTCCCGTCATCAGCTTTGTCGGAACCGTGGTCGTCAGCGACGACAAGGAATAGCGTTGCCGCTATTCTGAGGTCCGGCATGCACGGCTATCGCCGGATCCGGTTTGTTGGTGGGAGCTTTCATGCATCGGGCGCCGCCGCCGCACCCAGCCTCTGGCGCAACGCCGCTGCTGCGCGGTCGATCACGATCGGCCCCTGGGAAAACGCGCCCGACCAGGAAAACACCTGGTGGATCTGTCCCTGTGCAACCAACAGTTCCGCCGGCACGCCGGAGGCACGCAGTTTTTCCGCATAAAGCCTGCCTTCATCGCAGAAGGCGTCGCATTCGGCGACGACGATCATTGCACGCGGAAAACCCGTGAATTCTTCGGCAATCAGCGGTGCGTATCGCACGTCTTTGTGGTCTTCGGCGGAGGACCGGTAGGCTTGCCTGAGCATGTTGGAATACGCCTGGCCGCTGCCGCCGAGGTTGTGCATGGCGTGCGACGGGACCTCGGGGTGGTTGAAGGCGCCGACAAACACCACCTGCATGGCGATGGCCGGTCCGCCGCTGTCGCGCGCGTGCCGGCACACGCCCGCTGTGAGGTTGCCGCCGGCACTGCCGCCGCAGACAAAAAAGCGCGCGCCGTCGCCACCGATTGCAGCGGCATTTTTTGCCACCCAATCCCAGGCGGCCACTGCATCCTCATAGGCAGCCGGGAATTTGTGCTCCGGGGCGAGGCGGTATTCCACCGAGACCATGATGCTGCCGGTTTCATCCGCAATGCGCCGGCACTGCGGATCATCGGTATCGAGATCGCTGAACACAAACCCCCCGGTGTGAAAGAACAGTCCCACCGGGCGCGCGCCATCGCGTCCGGTTTTTGGCGTGCAGATGCGCACGCGTATCGGTCCGCCGCAACCGGGAATGCTGCGGTCCTCGACTTTGGACATTTCCCGCAGCGGCAAACGCAACCAAGCGGGTGTTTCCGTTTTTCGCAGGGCGCGCGATTCGGCGATCGATAAATCCGCCGAGCGCAGCCTGGGGGCCTCGCGCTTGACGCGTTCGAGCACCGCGCTGACTTCCGGATGCAGTTCGGGCATGCGAGTATCTCCTGGTAAATAGGTTCTGGTGACAGGGCGGCGTTTTGCGGTGAAGCTCCGCGCCGGCGCTGCGCAGTACTGACCGTGTTCGCGGCGATCCCTGCAATTTACGAATGTCCTGGTGCAGCCATTGCCAATAGTCAGCGGGTCATTTTTGTACGGACGCAGAATCGTTTCCGCCCAAGCTGCGGGGAACTACCTATCGTGCGATCTAGCGTAGAAGGTTAATATACCTCGACACGGGCGCCAGGTAGTGTGATCGGCCCCGGGAATATTCATCATCCAGGGAGAGCAACATGAAGGCATTCAATGTCCTGCGGCGGGTCGCGCTGGTTTTGGTACTCGCGACCATTACCGGCGCGGTGATGGCCCAGGCGCAGAACAGCGCCCAGGCGGAGCAGAAATTCGAGCCCCAGGTTGGTCAGGCGGGAAAGGACGTGATCTGGGTGCCCACTTCACAGGCTCTGGTCGACGCCATGATGAAGATCGGCAGGGTGACGGCCAAGGACGTGTTGTTTGACCTGGGGTCCGGGGACGGGCGAACCGTCATTACCGCCGCCAAATTGGGCGCGCGCGCCACCGGCGTTGAATACAACCCGAAAATGGTGGAGCTGTCCCGGCAGAACGCCGAGAAGGCCGGGGTTTCCAGTCGGGCGACTTTTACCAATGCCGATTTGTTCGAGACCGATTTGTCGCAGGCCAATGTGATCACCATGTTTTTGCTCTCCAGCATCAATCTGAAGCTGCGACCCAAGATCCTCGACATGAAGCCGGGCACGCGCATCGTCTCCAACACCTTCACCATGGACGACTGGAAGGAAGACGAATCGGTTTCGGTCAGCGCGCAGGACGGTTGCAGCAGCTACTGCGTGGCGTACTTCTGGGTCGTGCCGGCGAAAGTCGGCGGCAACTGGCGCCTTGGACAGAGCGATCTCGCATTGAAGCAGGAGTTCCAGATGGTGAGCGGCACTCTGTCGACCAATGGCAAGGATGTGGCGGTGAGCGGCCGTTTGCGCGGCGAGCGGTTCACTTTTGCCGCGGGTGGTGTTCAATACGACGCGATAGTCAACGGCAGCACGCTCACCGGCACGCGCAAGGCGGGTACTTCGTCCAGCGCGTTCAGCGCGTCACGCAAGTAGGCAGGCCCTCGCCGGACGCGCTGGTCCGGCTTGGTGTGGCAGCGCACAGACGGCATCGGTGACTGCGGCCATTCTTCCGCCCAGGCACTGCGATCGCAACAAATGGATCGATGCTGTAGACGAAGCGGTAGCCTGCTTGTGCTTGCGTGCCTGTGCGACCGGCCTGAAGGTCCTGATTGCGCATGATCCAAGCGGGTATAATCTTGGTACGCGTACCGCTTACGCCATGGAAAAAGCAATAGAGCCGGGCAATGATTCCACTGCGGACTGATGGTCGCGAAGCTGCCCGATGGCCATCCAGGAACCTTGTCGTCCTCGCCCTCCTGATCCCGGCAATGATCGGGTGCAATGCCCTGGGTCAGCGGGCGGAGCAAGGTGTTCCATTCGATGTGCCGGCCGCATGGTCCGTTTCCGAGATCCCCGCATTCGGTAGCAACAGCTCCCTGGCGCGCTGGTGGCTGCGCTTCGAGGACGCGTTGCTCGAGCAACTGGTCACGCAGGCGTTGCAGACCAATACCAGCGTAAGGAGTGCGCAAGCCGCGCTGCGGCAGGCAAGGGCGCTGCGCGATGTTTCCGCCGCTGCCTTGTTTCCGCAGATCGGCAGTTCGGCCTCAGCACAACGCAGTAGCGCCGGCAGCAACGAAGCGGTCGACAGCTACAAGGCCGGGCTGGACGCGAGCTGGGAACTGGACGTCTTTGGCGTCAATCGCAGTGCGCTCAATGCCGCCGATGCAACGGCCCGCGCCAGCGCCGCGAGCCTGGGCGACGTACAGGTGTCGGTTGCAGCCGAAGTGGCGCTTGCCTATATCACGTTGCGCGGCGCGCAATTGCGGCTGGCAATCGCCGCGGCGAACCTTGCCAGCCAGCAGGAGACGCTGCAGATTGCGCAATGGCGCATGCAGGCCGGACTGATCACCTCGCTGGAAGCGGAGCAGGCGCGCGCGGCGGCCGAACAGACACGTGCGCAATTGCCGGTATTGGAGACCAGTATCGAGCAGACGCGCCATGCTCTCGCGGTCCTGACCGGTCAACCGCCGGCTGCTCTGGCCAGCATGCTGGCGGCCGCAGGCCCGGTGCCGCAGGCAGCGGACACTCTCGTAATTGGCATTCCCGCCGAGACCCTGCGCCAGCGCCCCGATGTGCGTGCCGCGGAATTCCAGGTCACGGCGGCAATGGCCCGTGTTGCGCAGGCCGAAGCGGCGCGGGCACCCAACTTCAAGCTCGGCGGTTCGCTGGGATTGGGCGCGGCGACTTTGGGTGTTCTGACTCACGATGCTTCGGTGTTGCGGGCAGTGCTAGCCAGCGTTTCGCTGCCGGTATTCGATGGCGGCGCCTTGCATGCGCAGGTTCGCGGGCAGCAGGCAGCTCTGGACAAGGCGGGAGTTGCTTATCAAGCGGCGGTGTTGGGCGCCCTGAAAGACGTGGAGGACGCGCTAAGTGCATTGCGTGGCCAGCGGGATCGCCTTTTGCGACTGCAGCGTGCGGCCGAGGCGGCCGGAAATGCCTCTACGCTGGCGCGACAGCGCTTCTCGAGCGGCCTCGCGGATTTTCAGATCGTGCTTGAAACCCAGCGTACCCAACTGAGCGCTCAGGACAGCGTCGCAGGTGCCAGCGCGGATCTGGGCGCCGACCATGTGCGTTTGTACAAGGCACTGGGCGGCGGATGGCGCGCCGAAGGTGGTGATGCCGTACCGGCCGCTGCCGACAACACTTCCGGTAACGGACCCCAATGAGCAACCCCGATCCCGTAGCAGCCCCGGTGCCGCCTGCCGGCGCCCCAACAGACCTGGCCGCCTTGCTGGGAGAATCCGCCTCGCGCGTCTGGTTCCGGCGCCCCGCGACATGGGCAGCGGTGATCGTGATCGCGGGCGCGGCGGCCGGTTTGTGGTACTGGCAAAAGCAGTCGGTCGCCAGCGCCATGCCCAGATATGTCACGCAGAATGCAGCTCGCGGCAATCTGACGTTGAATGTGACCGCCAACGGCACGCTGCAACCGACACGCTCGATCAATATCGGCAGCGAACTGTCGGGTACGGTTTTGAAGGTCAATGTCGACGTCAATGACCGGGTGAAGAAGGGCGATGTGCTGGTTGAACTCGATACAGCCAAGCTGCGCGACCAGATCCTGCGCTCCAATGCGTCGCTGGCCGCGGCGAACGGCAAGCTCGCGCAGACCGGGGCGACGGTCGAGGAGGCCAGGGCACAGTTGGCACGGCTGGACGAAGTGGCCCTATTGTCGGGCGGCAAGGTGCCCTCCCGGGCCGAGCTGGATGCTGGACGGGCAATGCTGGCGCGCGCGCTGGCCGACCAGAGCAGCGCCCGCGCCGCTGTCGCTGATGCCGAGGCAGCCATTTCCACCGACGGGATCAACCTGTCCAAGGCTTCGATACGGGCGCCAGCCGACGGCGTGGTGCTCACACGCAGCGTCGACCCGGGCAACGCGGTGGCAGCCTCGCTGCAGGCGGTGACGCTGTTCACCCTGGCCGAAGACCTCACCCGGCTGCGCCTGTGGGTCTACGTCGACGAGGCCGACGTCGGTGCGGTGAAGGTGGGTCAGGATGCCAGTTTCACGGTCAGCGCCTACTTGAGCCGCAGGTTCCCCGCGCGCATCACCCGCGTGGGCTTCGGTTCCACCATTACTGACAACGTCGTCACTTACCTGACTTACCTGGATGTCGATAATGCCGACCTCAGCCTGCGACCGGGCATGACCGCCACCGCAACTATCACCGCCACGCAGCATCTCGACGTGCTGCTGGTGCCCAACACGGCGCTGCGCTTCACGCCCACATCAGCGGCGGAACTCCAGCAGGCGAAGAAAGCCGCGCCCCCCAGCCTGTTGCCCAGCATGCCGCGCAGCACCACGCGCAAGTCGGCCGCCTCCAGCGCCAGCACGGCGATGGCCAGGCAGGTGTGGGTGCTGCGCGATGGCAATGCCGTGGCCGTGGCCGTGACTCCGGGTATCAGCGACGGACGCATGACTGAAATCACCGGCGGCGAACTGCAGGCCGGCATGGCGGTGATCACGGAACAGAAGGTCGCGGGTGCCGAGTGAGCGAGCCGCTCATTCGCTTGCGTGGCATTACCAAACGCTATGGCAGTGGCGAGGCCGAGTTGATGGCGTTGAAAGGTATTGAGCTCGATATCACGGCCGGAGAGTTCGTCGCCATCATGGGGCCAAGCGGCTCGGGCAAATCCACGGCGATGAACATCCTGGGTTGTTTGGATACGCCAACTGCCGGACGGTACCTGTTCAAGGGCGCGCATGTGGAGGCGCTGACGCGCGACCAGCGCGCAAGGCTGCGCCGGCGCTATCTTGGGTTTGTGTTCCAGGGATTCAATCTGCTGGCGCGAACGTCTGCGCAGGAGAATGTCGAATTGCCGCTGCTGTACCGCGGCGATAACGCCCGGTTGCGGCGTGCCGCCGCAGGCAGGGCATTGCAGTCAGTGGGGCTTGGCGGCTGGGAGCGGCACACACCGGCCGAGCTCTCTGGCGGGCAGCAGCAGCGCGTGGCCATAGCGCGGGCCATTGTCACCGAGCCCGCGGTGGTACTGGCCGACGAACCCACCGGCAATCTGGACACGCAGCGCAGCCACGAAATCATGGGTCTGTTGCTGGCGCTGAACCGCGACCATGGCATCACCGTGCTGATGGTGACGCACGAAGCTGACATGGCCGCCTACGCGCGTCGCTTGGTGCAGTTTGTCGATGGCCGTGTGGCCAGGGATGTGGCAAACCCGCATCCGGCCACAGCGGTGCCCGCCGACGCGGCTTCGGTCGCGACTCCCTGATGCTGTTCAGCGTCTTCATGCTGGCGCTGCGCTCGGTGCAACGCAATCTGCTGCGCTCGTTTCTTACCGTCCTGGGTATCGTTATCGGGGTATCGGCGGTGATCACGATGGTCACGCTGGGCAATGGCGCCACGCAGGCGATACAGATGCAGATTTCCAGTCTTGGCACCAACCTGCTGATGGTACGGCCGGGCCAGCGGCTGAGCGCCGGCGGTGCCAGTGGCAGCGCCGGCAGCGGCGGCGTGCCGCAGTTCACCGAGGCCGACGCCGATGCCATTCAGGCACAGATCGGCGGTGTTGCCGCGGTGGCGCCCGAGGGCCGCGCCAGCGCCACCGTGGTGGCCAATGGCCGCAACTGGGCAACCAGTATCGTCGGCAGCAGAAACGAGTGGTTCGAAACCGGCAACTGGAAGCTCGCCAGCGGCCGCATTTTCGAATCCGACGAGCAGCGCGCCGGCGCGGCCGTGTGCATCCTCGGCGAGACGGTGCGGCGTGAGATCTACGGCGGCACCGCGGGTCAGACCGGGCTTGGCGAACAACTGCGCGTCAAGCAGTTCTCGTGCAACGTGGTGGGCATTCTGGCAGCCAAAGGCCAGGGCGGCATGGGCGATCAGGACGACGCGGTTGTGGTGCCCTTGTCCACGCTGCAGCGCCGTGTCACCGGCAGCCGCAAGGTGAGCACGCTGTCCGTGTCGATGCAGGAAGGCAGCGACAGCGCGCCGCTCAAGGCCAGTCTGCGCGAACTGCTGCGCGAGCGCCGCAAGCTCGCCGAGGACGATGACGACAACTTCAATATATTTGATACCCAGCAACTGGCCGAGACCCTGGCTGGCACCACCAAAATCCTGACAACCTTGCTGGGTGCCGTGGCGGCGGTGAGCCTTCTGGTGGGCGGAATCGGAATCATGAACATCATGCTGGTGAGCGTGACCGAGCGCACCCGCGAGATCGGACTGCGGCTGGCCATCGGCGCGCTCGAAAACGAAGTGCTGCTGCAATTTCTGATCGAGGCCGTGGTGCTCTCGGCGCTGGGCGGCGTGGTGGGCATACTCATTGCCACTGCCGCGTCTTTCGGACTGTCCGGCCTGATGAATGTGCCCTACCGTTTCGATCCGGCCATCAATTTTCTGTCCCTGGTATTTTCGGCAGGTATCGGCGTGTTGTTCGGCTATTTTCCGGCACGCCGTGCCGCGCGTATGGATCCGATCGAGGCACTGCGGCACGAGTAAATCCGCATGCTCTACTCGGGCATTGGACAGATGAACCAGTGCATGATTCTGCCAATGGGACAAAATGCGGGGGTCGGGCGAGCTGCGCGGGCGACCTGCGCCCGGATTCATTCCGCGGTTTTTGGAAGGTTTCGTTGAAGCCGCCGGCTCAAGATGAGAGGATTTACGTGAATTTTTGTGATATCACCCCGGGCGGTGGATTTCTGCCGCTGCCGGCCGGCGGGTGGCCCGGCAATGCCTGCCCGATCGGCGCGCTGCAGGGCATTCATGGCGGCGTTCGCGCCCGCCGTTGCCCATGATGCAGGAGCTCAGGGAGAAACCGAAGCGTGCCCTCGTGGTGGCCGTACAGTTGCCGCATGTGAGTGACGTCGAGTTCGACGCGTCTCTGACCGAGTTGCGCGAGCTCGCGAAAACGCTGGGCTTCGAGGTGGTCGGCTCGTTTGCGCAAAAGCGCGCCAGGTTCGACACGACGGCGTATTTCGGCGCCGGTAAAAGACAGGAGATGCGCCGCTTCGTGCGCAATGAGTCCGAACCCGGGCATGTTCAGGACACCTTGCCTGGCTCCGAGGAAGCATTGCGCGACCATGTTTCCGAAATGGACGCGCGCCGCCACGACGCAGATAGCGACGACGCCGATGCAGGTGAACCCGGCAGCAAGCGTCCGACAGATGGACGTGCCGTGGTCAAGATGGCGAAACGCGAGGCTGCCCAGGCGAAGGAAGCGGCCGAGGCTCCCGCCGATCCGGTAAGCCGCCGCGCTGACGTCATCCTGGTCGACCACGAGATTTCCCCTATGCAGGCGCGCAATCTCGAAAAAGAGGTTGGCTGCGATGTCATGGACCGAACCATGGTCATTCTCGAGATTTTCCACCGCCATGCGCGCTCGCGCGCGGCGCGCGCGCAGGTCGAGATTGTGCGACTGGGCTACATGGCGCCGCGGCTGCGCGAGGCGGCCAAGGCTGCGGGGCCGCAGGGCCGGCAGAGGAGCGGCGTCGGCGGCCGCGGCGGCGGCGAGGGGCAGGGCGAGCTGGAGCGGCGCAAGATTCGCGATCGCATCGCCGAGCTGCAGAAGGAACTCGACGCGATGGATGTGGAGCGCACCACGCAACGCGCGCGGCGGCAGGAGCGCCAGGGACTCGCGCGCGTGGCGCTGGTTGGTTACACCAACGCGGGGAAGTCCACCCTGATGCGTGCGCTAACCGGAAGCGAGGCGCTGGTTGCCGACAAGCTGTTCGCAACGCTCGATACCACGGTGCGCGCCCTGCACCCTGAGAGCGTGCCGCGCGTGCTGGTCAGCGATACCGTTGGCTTCATCAAGAATCTGCCGCACGGGCTGGTCGCATCGTTCAAGTCGACGCTCGAAGAAGCGCTCGAGGCTTCGCTCCTGCTTCATGTGGTCGACGCAAGCGATGCCGGATTGGGGCGGCAGCTCGCGGTGACCGAGAAGGTACTCGAGGAGATCGGTGCAAAAGAGGTGCCGCGGATCGTGGTCTTCAACAAGATCGACCGCGTTGGCGACGCGGCGGCACAGGCGGCGCGCGAAGCGGCGCTGCGTGCGCAGTATCCCGGGTGCCAGGTGATGAGTGCGCGCCGCGAGGGTGACATCGCAATGCTGCACGAGGTGATTGTTTCGTTTTTCCGGAAGGACCTCGCCGAGGCAGAACTCTTCCTGCCCTGGTCGGCGCAGAAAATGCGCGGGGAGATCTTCGCCAACTGTGAGGTGCTGGAGGAGCGCGCCGACGGCGAGGGCTCATACCTTCGCATTCGCGGCGAACCCGAGACCGTGAAGCACCTGTCAGGTCAGTTCGGTCGGGCACAGACTTGATCTTCGAGGGGGTCTTAAGGCTGTTGCACGAAACGATACGGGTGCGAATTGCAGCCGGACGTACTATGCGCGCGGATCGCCATGTTTCCGGCGGCTTTGCGGCGCCGCGCTTGGTGCCGATGTTTAAAATCCGTTTTTGAATGTCATTTTCGGGCACATTGTCATGAATTTCGATTACATCATCATCGGTGCGGGTTCCGCCGGCGCGGTACTCGCTGCCCGGTTGAGCGAAGATCCGGAGGTTTCGGTCCTGCTGCTGGAGGCCGGCGGAAAGGACCGTCATATATTTCAGTTGATGCCGCTGGTTTTTCAAAAGGTGGTGGCCTCGGATAGCTATAACTGGAAATACGAAACCGAGCCGGAGCCCTTCATGGATGGCCGGCGACTGCCGATCCCGCGCGGCAAGACGCTGGGCGGGTCCTCCTCGATCAACGCGCTGATATGCATGCGCGGCCACCGTCGCGATTACGACCGCTTTGGTGAGGCGGGACTCGAGGGTTGGGGCTATGCCGATGTGCTGCCCTACTTTCGTCGGTTGGAGAGCAATTGGCGCGGCGCGACGCCCTATCACGGCGGCGAGGGACCGATACGCGTCACGCCGGTGGACTACCCGGAGATGCTGCTCGGGCCGTTGTGCGAGGCGGCCAAGGCCATGGGCATTGCGCAAAACGACGATCCCAATGGAGAACGCCAGGAGGGCATCAGCCGCATGGAGGCGACCATCGGTGACGGCAGGCGCTCCAGTACCTCGCGTGCCTACCTGTATCCCGCCCTCGGCCGGCCGAATCTTACGGTGCGCACCGGCGCGTTGACCTTGCGCATCCTGATCGAGCGCGGTCGCGCGGTAGGCGTGGAATATTTGCGGGACGGGCAGACCCTGCAGGCGCGTACGAGCCGTGAAGTACTGTTGTCCGCCGGCAGCTACAACTCGCCGCAGATTCTGATGCTCTCGGGCGTCGGCCCCGCCGATCAGTTGCGGGCCATGGGCATCACGCCGCAGCACGATCTGCCGGGCGTCGGCCAGAACCTCTCGGAGCATCCGAACTACGTCAACGTCTATCCCCTGCGCGAAAAAGCCGGATTGACCGGGGCGTTGCGCCTGGACCGGGCCACCGGTTTTGTGGCGCGCTGGTTCCTGCGCCATGACGGACTTTTTGCCAGCAACGGCGCGGCGGCCAACATTTTCCTTCGCTCGCGCGAAGGGTTGGACCGCCCTGACATGCAATTGACGCCGATGACGGTCGCCGGGGGCGCGAATCTGTGGTTTCCCGGCTTAACGCCGGCACCGCTATTCTGTTATTCGATCCGCATTGGTGTGATGCATCCGCGCTCGCGCGGCTGGGTCAGGTTGCGCTCCGGCGATCCGCGCGACAAGCCGCGCATACAGTTCAACATGTACCAGGCACCCGAGGACATGGAAACCATGATCCGGGCGGTGCGCACCTGCCGCGAACTTTTTGCGCAAAGCCCCTTGCGCGAGATGATCGTCGGCGAGCGCCTCCCGGGAACGCAACGGACCAGCGACGCGCAACTGGCCGAGGCCATCCGCAAGGACGGCAACCACCGCTCGCACCCGGTGGGTACCTGCACCATGGGTGTCGGGAACGACGCCGTGGTGGACGCGCAACTGCGGGTGCGCGGGATAGAAGGCCTGCGAGTGGTCGATGCTTCGGTCCTGCCCGAAGTGCCCGGCGGCAATACCAACCTGCCGAGCATCATGATCGGCGAAAAAGCCGCGGACATGATCCGCGGAAGGAAATTGCCGGCGGCCGAACTGTCGTAACCCGGGTTTGGCTGCGCTCAGCCCGATCCGCCGAATACCTCCGCAAGAAATTCCTGCGCCAATATGTGATGGAGATTTTGCGCGCAGTACGTCCGCATTCGGGCATCGAGAACGGATTCCATCGTTGCCTGGACGTGGCCTTCCGGGTGGACGCATCGGCCATCTGGTTACGCCATGCCGCAGCCAACTTCGCATTGAATTTGCTCCGCTTGGACCAAAGCAACGCCAAGAGCCTGCCCAAAAAACGCAAAGCCGCACCTTGGGATTTTCAATATGTCGTGGATCTGCTCAAGTTGCAGCCACTACAGCCCATTTGATGCTCCAGACCTGATTGGTCCGGTCGGGGAATGCGGCGAATCCGCAACGATGGAATACTAGCAAACCTTCAGCACGCCCCCAACCCAAGGAGAAGAACATGCCGCGCCTGCCAGAGATCACCTCCCCGAACAACGAGAACCAGGCCGCGTTTGATTATCTTGTCAAAACGCGCGGTGCGGTGCGCGGCGGTTTTGCCGTGACACTGGTGAGTCCCGATATCACTCAGCGCATGGCCCATGTTGGAACCTATGTGCGCTTTGACTCGCCGGTGGACAAGTTGTTTCGCGAAGTGGCGGCGACAGTGGCTTCGGCGGAAATGCACAATCCCGCGGAATACGTGTTGCACGCGCGCCAGCTGCGGCAGATGGGCGTGAATGAAGCCGTTGTCCAGGCGATCCTCGATCGCGCGCCCGTCAGCGGCGCAAGTGCGGACGAATTGATCGCGCTCAACCTGGCGCGTGAGCTCACCCGCGATCACCGGCTGAGCGATGCCACCTTTCGGGCCGCACAGCAGCGCCTGGGCGATCAGGGAGTGGTTGATCTCATTGCCGCCGTGGGCTACTACGCGATGCTGGCGGTCTGCCACGTCGCGCTGGATATTCCGCCACCCAAGTGACCTGCTGCCCGTCTTTTGGCGTGCGGCCAGCCGCGCGCATTACAATGCCTGATCCCCACGGAACTGTTATTCGCTCATGAAAACTCTGGAACGCAACGACGAACGTGCCCTGGCTTCCGATATTTTCGAAGGCGAGAAGGTCGAACGCACCCGGGTGGACCTGGGCAGCGTCAAGGAAGCGGCGCGCGAAGTGCCGATATACGCAAAGTGCGATGTGCTGGTGGTGGGCGGGGGCCCCTCTGGAACGGCTGCCGCGGTGGCCGCGGCGCGCGCCGGCGCCGATGTGATTCTGCTGGAGCGTTATAACCACCTGGGCGGCCTTTCCACCGGAGGTCTGGTCATCTGGATAGACAGGATGAGCGATTGGGAAGGCAAGGTGGTGATGCGCGGTTTTGCCGAGGAAGTTCTCGACAGGCTGCCAGCCGACGCCAAAGCGGGGCCCGCCAGCGAAGAGTGGGGATCGCGCGATCCGGTGCGCGCCGCTTACTGGTCGCATCGTACCGCGTCCTATCACGGTGTGGTGACCTGGTCCCCGACCATCGATCCGGAGCGCCTGAAACTGCTCTCGCAGGAAATGGTGCTGGAAGCCGGAGCGCGTCTGGCGTTTCATTCCTGGGCGGCATTGCCCATTGTGGAAAACGGCGTGGTGGGTGGCGCGCTGTTCGAAACCAAGGCGGGACGCCAGGCGGTGCTGGCCAAGGTGGTCGTCGATGCCACTGGCGATGGGGACATGTTCGCGCGCGCCGGCGGCGCCTTCGAGACCGATATCCTGAAAGATGACGTGCACCATTGCATGAACACCGCCTGGCTGTTCGGCGGCGTGGACATGAACCGCTGGATCGATTTCAAGGCCAACCGTCCCGAGGAACATGCCGACTTCATGAAGCGCGGCCGCGAAGCCGTGAAACTGTTCGAGCGCCCCTTCGTTTCCTGGCGCAATGACATCACGGTATTCATGGGGCCGCGCCAGACCGGTTACTCGGGCCTCGATCTGGACGACCAGACCGCGGTGGAAATCCGCTCGCACCGCCTGATGGCCGAGCACCTGGATTTTTATCGCAAGAATGCGCCCGGGTTCGAAAATGCCTTCCTGATGCTGAGTGCGCCGCAACTCGGAGTGCGGCATTCGCGCCGCCTGCTGGGCGTGGGCGGCATCACCCGGGCGCAATGGCCGACCGCGCAGGTGTTCGCCGACGAGGTCGGCGTCACCCCGGCCGTGTCGCCCAAATTCCCGAATATCTCCGTGCCTTACGCTAGTCTGGTGCCGCGCGCCCTCGATGGACTGCTCGCCTGCGGGCGGCATGTTTCCTGCGATGCGAATTCCCACGGATTCATGCGCGAGATTCCGCAATGCTGGCTCACCGGGCAGGCAGCCGGTGTCGGCGCCGCGCTGGCCGCGCGCGCCGGTGTGGCGCCTCGTGCCGTCGATATCGGCGCATTGCAGCGTGAGCTGGTGAAGCAGGGCGTGCATCTGCGCGCCGCGGAAGCGCCTGTTGCTGTGCCGTCGATGCAGGCGTGAAACATTTCAGCTCACCTGACAATCAGCAGGTGATGCCAAAACTGGCAAGTACCGGGTTTTGTATACGTCCCGTCATTTGGGCAAGTTGCGCCTTTGCAACTTGCCCAAATGACGGGAAAAGCGGACGTCAATATGAAGCAGGCCGTACTTTTCCTCTGGCCCGGTTTTGAGAAGCGAGGACATGCATGAAACTTAACGATCAGGAACGCGCCATGCTCGACGGCGCCGAAGGTCCGGCGATACAACGCGCCATGGATCTGCTCATGCGTTACGGCGAGGCGCTGGGCGCCGAGCGGCTGGTCGACACCCGCAACGTCTGCGGCACCATCGGCGCGACCACGCCCTTCATGCGCCAGTATGCGCAAAAGCCCGGTGGCATGGACGCGGTGTTTTCCGAATTCAACCTGGACAGCGCCACGGTGGTGCAGGTGCCCAAGGTGCGCGCTTTCGCCACCCATCTGCAGCAGGGCATGGATCCGGATTACGCCGAGCTGCAAGGTATCGCACCCGAAGTGGTGAACTTGTTCAGAAAGGGCAATGCCTGGAGTTCCGGCCTGGGGGTGCAACTGATGAACACCTGCACCCCTTATCAGGTGGGCAATGTTCCGGTCAAAGGCGAGCACTGCGCCTGGATGGAGTCCTCCGCGGTGATCTACTGCAATTCGGTGCTGGGGGCGCGCACCAATACCGAGGGGCGCGAGAGCACCGGTGCGGCGATGCTCACCGGCAAGATTCCTTATTGGGGCTACCACTGCGACGAGAACCGCTACGGCACGCATCTGGTGGAAGTGGATATCGATGTCGAGACTACCGCCGACTGGGGCCTGCTCGGCTATTACGTGGGCGAGATCGTACAGGATCGCATCCCGGTCCTGAAGGGCATCCGCCATGTGCCCAACCTGCCGCGCCTCAAGCACTTCGGCGCGGCGGCCTCTTCATCCGGCGGGGTCGAGATGTACCACCTGGTGGGGATTACGCCCGAGGCGCCGACTTTGGAGAGCGCCTTCGGTCCGAAGCAACCGGTGGCCACTATCCGTTACGGCATGGCGGAGAGACGCCGCGCCTATGAACTGGTCAATGCCACCGCCAGGGATCGCGAGATCCAGTACGTGATGCTGGGCTGCCCGCATTACACCATCGAGCAGATCTGGGAGGCCGCCAAACTGCTCGAGGGCAAGCGCCTGCATCCGGATGTGTCGCTGTGGATATTCACGCCGCGCGTCATCAAGTCCCTCGCCGATCAGAACGGTTACACCAGCATCATCGAGGCGGCAGGCGCGAAGATCATGACCGACACCTGCTCGGCGATGGCCAAGGCCATACCGAAAGGCACCAAGGTTGCCGCATTCGACTCGATGAAACAGGCGCACTATCTGCCCGCGATGATGGGCATACAAGGCTGGTTCGGCACCACCGAGGACTGCATCGATGCGGCGGTGAGCGGGCGCTTCAACGGAGACCTCAAATGAGTGCAGCCATGAATGCAGGGCTTGATGCGGGCAGGGCGCCCGGTGAAAAGATCATCCTTCGCGGCCGCAAGGTGGTGGGCGGTTGTTGCGAAGGCGAGGCCCTGGTGACGCGCGATCGCGTCTCGGGTTGGGGCGGTATCGACCCGAGCACCGGCACCATCATCGAAACCCGTCACCAGCTGCGCGGCCAGAGCTTCAAGGGCAAGGTGCTGGTGTTCCCCGGCGCGAAGGGCTCTTCGGGCTGGTCCAACCAGTTCCACATTGCGCGACTGGCCGGGACGGCGCCGGCGGCAATGCTGTTCAATGAAATGACCACCAAGATCGCCTTGGGCGCGGTGGTGACGCATGCACCTGCCATGACGGATTTCGATCGCGATCCGCTGCAGGTCATCGAAACCGGCGACTGGGTGAGGGTCGACGCCGATCGCGGCGTGGTGGAGGTGACGAAAAAGCGTTGAGGCAGCCCCCGTCGCGGTGGGGGCTGCTGTTTAACACCTCATATCGCGAATTCCGGCAATCAAACGGTCGCCGGTGCCTCGCCGGCGCGTGCCGTGAGTTCCTTGCTGGCCGCATCCTTGTAGGGGCGATCAGGCGGGAGGATCACCGCGGCCGAGCGTACGCGCTGATGCGCCACGTCGACTCCCGGGGGGATAGTGCCCTTGTCCGCCAGATCCCTGGCGGCCTGCATCAGGCGGTGGCGCGCCATGACAATCCCCTTGTCGGTACCAACCAGGTTTTCCAGGGTTCTGTCGACTATCGGGCCCATGCTCTCCTGCAGTGAACCGTCCTGCAACGCGATACCCTCGACCCCGCTGTAGGTTTCCCCGCGCATTTGCGCCCCGCGGTCCATCAGGTAGTCGTTGCTCTTGTTGGCCTGGGGAATAAACGTGCCGGGCACGAGTTTGCAGTGCACGCCCTTGCCGTCGCGCATCGATTGAAGTTCGATTTCGGTCAGCTTGCGCGTCGGGTGGTAGTCGTAGCTCCAGGTCATGCAGTTGTCGTCGTCGATCGGAATCCAGAAATGCCCGTGCACGCTGTGGCCGCCGCGCGGCGCGATCATGGTGAACGAAGGCAGGACGAATTGCGTGATGCGCCAGTAGTAGTTGCCGTTCTCGGCATTGCGCCGCGCGCCGATGTACAGGCCGCCGGCGCTCTCGACCACCTCGAACACCGGCCGGGCATCGCTCAGGTTGTACTGGTTGCCCTTGGCGCCCTTGAACAGCGGATCGGAATTGATGTTGCCCTGGTGCAGGAAGGACACGTGGCTCGAATCGATGCCGCCTTCCATGGCCTGCAGCCAGTTGCTCTCCTGTATCCGCTTCGAGACGAAGCGCTGGTCATCGGCCACCGTCGCGAACTCCCACTCCGGCAGCGGCGGCTGCTTTTCCGGCGGCCCCATGTAGGTCCAGAGCACGCCGCCGCGCAATACCAGCGGATAGGACTTCATTTTTATGCGCGCGACGACACCGCTCGATTCGGGCTCGGAGGGGATGTCCATGCAGCGCCCGGCGACATCGAACTTCCAGCCGTGATAGGCGCAACGCAGGCCGTTCTGCTCGTTGCGGCCGAACCACATCGATACGCGGCGATGCGGGCAGAACTCGTCGATCAGGCCGTAGCGGCCCTCGGTGTCACGGAATGCGATCAGCGATTCGGACAACACCTTGACGCGCACCGGCGGGCAGTCGTTCCTGGGCAATTCTTCAGCGAGCAGGACCGGCGTCCAGTAGCTCCTGAACAGGTTGCCCATCGCGGTGCCGGGTCCGGTTTGTGTAACGAGATCGTTCTGTTCCCTTCTTAGCATGTTTTCCCCTTATTATCGATTGTTGGTTACTGCAGGCGGGAGGATTCTAGGTGCGGCCCCACGCTTCGCTCTTGATCGGGATCAAATCATTCTTGCGCATTTTTTACGCTGTGCCGTCCCCGCAGCACCCGCTCCTTTTGCAGTACCGGGCCGCCGCTTTGCCGTGAGTTGAGCGATGCTTCAATGCAGGGCTTCAACCTGCCCGGTGGTGCGGGTAAATTGGGACGACCCGTTACGGATTCCCCAGTTAAAAATCCGCGTCCCACGCAGATACCGCGGGTGCCTAATCGGCCTTGATGCCCGCCTTGCGAATGACCTCGCCCCAGCGCGCCGAATCGCGGCGGATCAGCGCGGTGAATTCCTCGGGCGTACCGCCCGAGGACTCGCTGCCAAGTTCCACCATGCGCGTCTTGAAATTGGGCATGGCGATGGCACGATTGACCGCCGCGTTGATGCGATCAAGCAGCGGCCGCGGCAGGCCCGCCGGTGCCACCATGCCCTGCCAGGCGCTGATGTCAAAACCCGGCACTCCGGACTCTGCCATGGTCGGGATGTCGGGGAAGGCGCCCACGCGTTTCAGCGATGTCACCGCGATGCCGCGCAGTTTGCCGCCCTTCACATGCGGTGCCATGGAATTCATGCCTTCGAACATGATCTGCACGCGTCCGGCGATGAGGTCGGCAATGGCCTGCGCGCCCCCTTTGTAGGGGATGTGTTCGACCTGTCCTCCGGTCAGCTGCTTGAGAAGTTCGCCGGCGAGGTGTCCGGGCGATCCGGCGGTGGAGGAGGCAAACGAAAGCTTGCCCGGATTCTGTTTGGCGTAATCGATGATGTCACGCGCCGAATTCACCGGCAGCGAGGTCGACACCGCCAGCATCAGCGGATTATTGGTGAGCTGAACGACCGGCTGGAAGTCGCGCTCGATGTCGTAGGGGAGCTTGGCGAACATGTGCGGACTGATCACCAGCGCGCCGATCGGCGACATGCATAGGGTGTAGCCGTCCGGGGCGGATCGGGCCGTAATCTCCAGGCCGATGATCAGTCCTGCGCCGGGGCGGTTGTCAATCACCAGTTGCGCGCCGATCTGCGGCACGAGTTCCACGGCCAGGGCGCGCGCAACGATATCGGTATTGCTGCCGGCAGCCTGCGGAACGATCAGTCGGATGGGTTTGTCGGGATATTGCGCATTTGCGGAAAATGCGGCGGAAAATGCGGCGGCAAATGCGGCGACATACCCGACGGCGATAACAATCATGCGCAGAATTGACATGGCGGTTTCCTCTTCAGGGGCGGCGCGAACTTTACACCGTTGCGTGGATCGGCGTGTGTTGCCGGGCAGCTTGCGCCGGGCGGTCAGGGGAGGCTCAAGTCGTGCCCTGGGCCTGCAGTCTCACGCGGCCACGAACCGGTCGCGGCCGGCATTTTTGCCCCGGTACAGCCGCTGGTCGGCCACATACACCAGCAGGCCGGATGCCGCACCATCGTCCGGATAGGCGGCCAGGCCAATGGTGACAGTGACGCGCATGCCGCCGCCAATGCCCTCGCGCGCGCACGCGGCCGGCACTTCATCGCAGAGCCTTCCGGCGAGCATGGCGGCGTTGTCGAGTGGCGTGGCGGGGAGGATGATGCAGAATTCCTCGCCTCCGTAGCGGCAAACGACATCCGAGGCACGTGCCACGCCCGCGAGCGTCTGTGCAATCACCCGCAACGCCCGGTCCCCTTCAGGGTGTCCATGATTGTCATTGATACGCTTGAAATGGTCGACATCGACCATCATCACCGAGACCGCGGTGTCGCCGCGTCTGGCGGCAGCTATCTGCGAATGCAGCATTTCGTCGCAGAATCCCCGGTTGTATACGCCGGTGAGCGGGTCGCGCGCGGCGTGCGCCAGTAGTGCCTCGAATTTCTGACGGTAGGTGAGTACCTGGAACAGGTCGCCAAGACCGGGGTGTTTATCCGCTGCGGTACGGGTGCGTGGCAGATACAAGGTCAGGGCGACAGCGTATATGGCCGCCGCCGCGATCTTGCCGAGGATTCCCGAGAGAAGGATTTCGACGTAGGCCGGGTGCTCGACAAAGCCGCCGGTGACAAAAAGCAGGGTGTCGAATACCAGCACCAGGGCAAGCGTGGCCCAGATCCTGAGCAGCAGGGGTTTCAGCAGCCGCGACACCGCCTCGTAGGCAAGGATGATGAGTATGGTGTCGGCATACAGTGCGAGGGTGCCGACGATGAACAGGCGCGGCGACTGTACGAACAACTCGGGCGGCAGTCCCAGCGGGTTGACCGATAGCGGGCCACTCAGGTGCTGGACGATAAGCAACCCGATAAAGCTCGCGGACACGTTCGCCGCGAGCAGCCCGTAGATCATGTTGCGCGCTTCCTTTGCGTCTTCGCGGATGTAGACAAGCAGCACGGCGAACAGGCTGGCCGGAAACAGCGCCACCGAGCCCGGGCTCATCAGCAGTCCCGGGGCCACCTGGATGAAGGTGGTGCCGGCCAGCAGCGTCGCCAGGTAATAGAGCACGCCGACGGTGGTGTAGATCGAGGCAAAACCGAGAATTCCTCGGGCGCTGAACAGCGCCAGTATCACAGCGGCGGCGAACGCTGCTTCGAAAGCCATCAAAGAAAGTTGCTGGAGGAGTTCGGGCATCGTGAGTACGGGGGTTGACGGCTTGGCGCCGCGATCGGGATAAACAGCTGCCTTGCCGCGCCGTCATGTCTCTACAGTATTCATGACATTGGCCCCAAGGATAACGCAAACGCTTGCGATGGTTTCTTGCCCGATTGGCCGCGTGGTCGCCGATGCCGGAATCCGGGTGGCCGCGGCAGTGCCGTTTCGCGACGAGTGGCCCGGACCGTCTTGACGCAAATCAGATCGCAGGATTTGTTTCGCCCCTATAATCCCCCTGTTACTCAATTTTTCGGGGGCAGCATGAAAATTCTGATGGCGGTTGACGGCAGCGCGCACAGCAAGCAGGCGATAGCCTATGTGAAAGAGCACATGAATTTCTTCGGCCCGGGCACCACCGTTATGGTGGTCAATGTCCAGATGGCGCTCCCCCCGCATGTGGCGGGTCGTTTTTCCAAGACCAACATCCAGTCCTACTATCAGGATGCGTACGAAAAGGAAATGAAGGGGATGCGCCGCGCGCTGAGGGCCGCGGGGCTGGAATTCACCGAAGTGCTCAAGGTCGGCCAACCCGGGGACGAAATCGCTGACCTGGCCAAACGGGGCAAATTCGACATGGTGGTTATGGGTTCGCATGGCCGCAGCCTGTTCAGGAACCTGGTGCTGGGTTCGGTTGCCACCCGGGTGCTAGCGGCTTGTACCGTTCCGGTGCTGATTATTCGTTGATGGCAGTGCCAGCACTTGTGCGGCAATTGTCTGAATTATTATATTGAAATAGCCTGATAAAGCCAGTTTCCAGCTGTTTTTGATATAGCTATGGGTATATTTTAACGGTGTCGCGAAGCATTGGTGCGCCGCGCCGAGCGGCGGCGCCAGGCAAGGATCACCTGCAGGCGCCAGCCGATTCGCACCAGCACCCACCCACACGCGGCGAGCGTCAGCGCCAGGGCGGTCAGGCCGACCAGTAGCGGTCTGCCCAGAGTAAGCGTCCAGGCCGCGTAGGCCTCTAACCATGCCCACAGGTTCAGCCAGTCAAAGGCAGGCGCGTGCACGGTCAGAGCTTCGCCCCCGACCAGTAGCCGGCCGTACGCATAGGCGAGCAGGTATAGCGGTCCAATGGTGAACGGGTTGGTGTAAAACGTGGTTACCAGCGCTACCGGCAGATTGACCCGCAGCGGCACGGCAAGCAGCGCGGCGGCGAGCATCTGCAGGGGACCAGGCACCAGCCCGGAAAACAAGCCGACCGCGACACCCCCGGACACCGAGCGGCGATTCAGGCTCCACAGATTGGGGTGCTGCAGCAAGCCGCCAAAGCGCCGCAAATGCCGGTTCTGCTCGACGCTGTCGCGGCTGGGCAGGTACTTTCTCAGGCGGTGCCGCACCATCAGAGCGTGTCCATCAGGTCATAGCGCGGGAGACGCAGTCGCCGGGCCGCACTCATAGTTGATTGCCGTAGCCGAACAGTCCCATGAGGATCCGGACCAGCTGATAGGCCGACCAGCTTTGCAGCTTTTTCAAGGCAGATTGGGATCGCCAGTGCTCGGCATGCAAGGGGTGAGCCCGCTGTTCCAGTGCTTCGAGCAGACTCCTGCGCAAGTCTTCGGCGAAGCCGCGATCATCTACGACGATGTTGGCCTCCCGTGCCAGCAGCAGGCTGAAAGGGTCGATATTGGACGATCCCACCGTTGTCCAGCGACGGTCGCAGACCGCTACCTTGGCATGCAGGAACCCGCGGGTGTATTCGTGGATCTCCACGCCCGCCTCGAGCAGCGACCCGTACAGCGAACGTGACGCGTAATGCAGCAGCAGGTACTCGACCCGTCCCTGCAGCAGCAGGCGCACCCGCACCCCGCGCATCGCCGCGTCGGTGAGCGCGCGGCGGAAGCGCTGGCCGGGGAAAAAGTAGGCGTTGGCAATGATGATTTCCTCGCGCGCCGCATCGATGGCCTCGAGGTAGGCCTCCTCGATATCGGCGCGGTGCCGCAGATTGTCGCGGATGACCAGCGCCGCGCTCTGGTTCCCCGCCACGGGCGGTGCGGCCCGTACCCGCCGCGCGGCCCGCCAGCGCCGCCGCAGGCTCGCCCAGGCCACCAGACCCCAGAGCATTTCCGCTTTGGCAAGCACTTCCGCAACCAGCGGCCCTTCGATGCGCACAGCGTAGTCGTGACGGGGGGGGGTCTGGCCGGGGGTGTCGTAATCGTCGATGATGTTGATGCCGCCGACGAAGGCCACCAGGTTGTCGGTCACCGCCATTTTGCGATGCATGCGCCGCAGCCTCCTCCGGCGCAGGGTCAAGGGCGAGATTTTCGGCCGGTATACGAGCAGCTGAACGCCGGCGGCGAGCAGCGCCGCGCGCAGCGAGGGCGCCATGTCGCGCGCGCCAAAACCGTCCACCATAAGGCGTACGCTGACGCCGCGCTGTGCCGCATGGCACAG
>CAIOLO010000043.1 GCA_903859155.1 uncultured beta proteobacterium | reverse complement strand
GGCGGGAACTCTCGCGCGAGGATCTGCAAACCCTGGGGGTTCGTATTGTGCCTTATCGCATCCAGCCCAGAACGCACGACTATCCCTTGGAGATGTCATGAAATTCGACACCCACGTCTGCCTGGTTTCCGCGCAGGCCACGCCCAACCTGATCGCGGCGATCGACGCACAATGGCGTCCGCGCCGCGTGGTGCTGGCCACCAGCAGCGCGATGGGCGCGGCGGCGGACCACCTGGAGGGCGTACTGAGGCGCAGTGGCATTGCGCTTGAGCGCTTGCCCATCGGCGACGCCTACGACTACTACGCACTTTCCGACAAATTTCTTAACTTTCTCGGCCAACAGACCGTCGATATCGCCCTGAATGTGACCGGAGGCACCAAGATCATGGCGATGGCGGCGCAGGAGGCATTCCACGTTGCCGGCAAGCCGGTGTTCTACGTCAATGTGCAGACCGACGAAATTCTGGTGCTTGGCGATCGCACCCGCAACGCTTCCTTGTCCGGCAAGGTGCGGCTCAAGGACTATCTGGAGGCGCACGGTTACACTTTCGCCGAAGCGACGCGGCCGGCCAAGCCCAATATCACACGGGAACAATCCGACCTCACCCTGCGGATCGTGGAGGGCGTGGAGAAGTTCGGACCTGCATTGGGCGAACTCAATGCCCTTGCGGCACAAGCCAGGGGGTCGCTCATCGCCAGACCGGATGAGCGCCAGCGCGCGTCCAACGACCTTTGCGATATCGTCGAGTTGTTCGTCGAAGGCGGACATATTCGCCGCGAAAACCAGCTTCTTCGTTTCGCTTCCGAAGACTCGCGCTTTTTCGTCGGCGGGGGCTGGCTGGAGCAGCACGTGTACAAGGCGATGGCCGACCTTGCCGGCACCCAGGGCTTCACCGACTTCGGCATGAACATGAAGATCCTGGCGCCCAACGGCACCACCGCGAATGAAATCGACGCCGCGTTCCTGCATCGCAATACCCTGCATCTGATCGAGTGCAAGGCGGCCAACCTGGCCAGTGCGGGAAACTCGGGCGACGACAAGGGCACCGAGGCCATCTACAAACTCGAAACTCAACTCAAGATGGGCGGCTTGCGCACCGGCGGCATGCTGATCGACTATCGCGGCCGCCTATCGATCGCAAACGGAAAACACGACAAAAACCGCGTCGACGCAAATTTTGCACGCGCCAAAGCCGCCAATATCCGAATTGTGTCCGGTGCCGCCATCAAAACCCTGAAGAACGAAATCTCGCAGTGGATCGCACGATAATGAGCGTGCCAGGTTTCCCGCGCCGCATCCTCCTCGCCGTCACCGGCCTCACGCCGCAGATCGTCACCGAAACCCTGTACGCGCTGGCGGTGGCCCAGGCCGAGCCGTGGATCCCGACCGAGATCCGTCTGATCACCACGACCGAGGGCGCGGAGCGGGCGCGCCTGTCGCTGCTCGACCCGAAGGAAGGGCAATTCCACGCGCTGTGCCGCGATTACGGTCTGGAGGGCAAGATCGCGTTCCCGGCGCAGAACATCGTCGTGATCCGCGATGCCGGCGGCGCGCCGCTTGCCGACATCCGCACCCCGGAGGACAACACTCTGGCAGCCGATGCCTTGCTTGCCGAGGTGCGCAGCCTGTGCGCCGACGAGAAATGCGCCCTTCACGTTTCGATCGCCGGAGGCCGCAAGACCATGGGCTTCTTTCTCGGCTACGCGCTTTCGCTGTTTGGCAGGGCCCAGGACCGGCTCTCGCACGTGCTGGTGAACGAGCCGTTCGAGGCGCTGCGCGAATTTTATTTCCCGCCCGCGCAAGCGCGGGTATTGCACACCGCCAAAGGCCGCCCGATTCATACGGCCGATGCCCAGGTGTTGCTCGCCGACATCCCCTTTGTGCGCCTGCGCGAGGGTCTGCCCAGGCAAGCACTGGCCCACGGGGCTCCTTTTGCATCGCTGGTCTCCACCGCGCAGTTGGCGGTAGATCCGCCCACGTTGCGCTTCGAACTGAAGCAGGCGCGAGTCTGGTGCGGCACTCAGGCAGTGGCCCTGCCCCCCAGCTTGCTCGCCTGGTATGCCTGGCTTGCGGAGTGCCGCGCCGCGGGCCTCGGCGAGGAGGGTTTCATGCGGCATTCCGATGCCTCCCCGGATCGCTATCTGGCGATCTACGCGAAGGTGGTCGGGCGCAATCATCCCAGTCTTGAAAAAGCGCGTCTGGCCACCCGCGGCGGCCTGGATGCATCGCAGTTCGAGCAGAAGCGCTCCAAGATCAACCGCCAGCTCGAGGCCGCGCTGTCGCTCGCATCCGCGCCATACAAGGTGTGCAACCGGGGCCGGCGGCCTCTCACACGCTACGGCATTGCATTGCCGCCGGAACGGATTGAGACAGCTTTAATTAAATAAATTGGCTTAATTTATTAAGCTATCGCAATATCCTTATTGCATTAATCGATATTTTTTATTTTATTTTGTAATATTCTGCAAGAGATTCGTAGTGCGGCCCCAGCCTCGCCGCGGGCATTCACCCTATCACTCGGGCTTCACACCCGCCGCCTGCACCGCCTTGCCGTACTGCTCGAAGCCGCGCTTCATCGCCTGCGCGAATTGTTCCGGCGTGCTGTTGATGATCGCAAAACCGCCCTCGTCGAGTTTGGCGCGCACCTCGGGCGCATTGACCGCCTTGATGATTTCGCTGTTCAGCCGCTCAACCACCGGCCTGGCCATGCCGGCCGGCCCGAAAAAACCGAACCAGCTCGCCGGCTTCTCGAAACCCGGCACCGCCTCCCCGGCGCTGGGAAGGTCAGGCATGCGTGCATAGCGGGCGCCCTCGGCCACCGCGAGGATCTTCAACTTGCCGTTCTTCTCCTGGACAATGGCGCTGTTCAGCGCGGTGAAGGTCATATCGATGCGACCGGCCACTACATCGGCCAGCATCGGCCCGGTGCCCTTGTAGGGCACGTGCAGGATGTCAACATTGGCCACCGTCTTGAACAACTCGCCGATCAGATGAAACGCCGATCCTATCCCGGAACTGCTGTAGGACAGCTTGCCCGGATTGCGCCTTGCCATGTCCACCAGTTCGCGCACCGAATTGACTTTGACCGCCGCGCCCACCACCAGCACCGTCACCGGTTCGACCGCCATGCAAATCGGCGTGAAGTCCTTCACCGGATCAAACGGCACGTTCTTCGACAGGAACACCGCGGTGATGTGGGTGCTGGGCGTGGTCATGAGCATGGTGTAACCGTCCGGCGCGGCACGCGCCACTTCGCCGGAACCGATCATGCCGTTGGCGCCGCCGCGATTCTCCAGCACCACCGGCTGGCCGATGTTCTCGGTCATCTTCTGCGCCAGGAGTCGCCCGGTGGTATCGACGCCGCCAGGCGGAAAGGGAACAATCAATCGGATTGGTTTGGACGGAAACGCCTGCGCAAATGCATTGCCCGATAACGTGACGAAGATTGCCACGAAAATTCTCAGAAATAACCCGGGAAAACCTGAATTCCGCATCTCTTGGCCCCTTAAGAATAGCGCTTGCGCCCGATTAAGCACTGTGCGCGCGGCAATAGAATTCATCATCGAGGCAAATTCTGCCGCTGTCGATACCAGCGCAAAATCAGAATCGCCTCGCCGGTAACCCGATAGTTCACACTATGGCCCGTATTGGGTATCGGATATACGCGCCGGCCAACCAGCACGCCTGGCGTACCGATTCCAGGTTGGGATTGCAGCAACGCGAGGCTGCGTGCCACGCGCAATTCAACAAGGCTGGCCGCGCGCACATCTTCAATGGAGATACGCGCGATCGTCGCTTCGTAAGCGGCACGGGCCGGGCGCGCCCACTCAAGCGGCTTTTTTGAGCTTTCCGCCACGCGCCGCCTCAATGATTCTTTTTGTGCTGCGCATTACTTCGGCATGCCGGACGCTACCGTTAAGTTCAATGTCACGTTCGGCGGCAAGTGTTTCGCGTAGATCCTCTTCCACCGCGTCGAAACCGTCGCGCAACACATATTTGAGCATCGCCTTGGGAGAACGCCCCGCCAGCGCGGCGAGACGTTCCAGCCACCTCTGATCGCCCCTGGCGAGCGCCAAATTTTCAGCACGGCTGGACGCGTTCATAGGGACTCCACAACAGATCGAATCGACGCGCAAATGATACTACCGGTCCGAACCAGCGTCGATGTCAAGATTGCTATTTCCCTTTTTCAGACTCTTCTGCGAGCAGTGGATGCACGCCGGTTAAGACGTTCGCATCGACACTCGGCACCGGCAGCGACTCCACATCCTTGAGCTTGCGCTCGATCTGCCGCGTGCGCGTTTCCGCCGCATCGATGGAATTGGCCACCGTCTGCAATTGTTTCTTGGTATTGGCCAGCACGTCGCCGAAGCGCCCGAACTCCGATTTGACCGCGCCCAGGATGCTCCACACTTCGCTCGAGCGCTTCTCGATCGCCAGCGTGCGAAAACCCATCTGCAGGCTGGAGAGCAGCGCGGCAAGCGTGGTCGGACCGCATACGATGACATGGTGGTCGCGCTGCAGCGCCTCGAACAGTCCCGGCCGGCGCAACACCTCGGCGTACAGGCCCTCCATGGGCAGGTACAGCAGGCCGAAGTCCGTGGTGAAAGGCGATTCGATGTATTTCTCGGCAATGGTCTTCGCCTCCAGCCGCACGCGCGCCTCCATGGCGCGCGCCGCCGCTTCCACCCGGATCGGGTCGGCCGCCTCCTGCGCGTCCTGCAGCCGCTGGTAGTCCTCGGTGGGAAACTTGGCATCCAGCGGCAGCCACACCGGATGTCCGGCATCCTGCCCCGGCAGGCGGATGGCAAACTCCACCCGATCCTTGCTGCCCGGCCGCGTGGCCACATTGGTGGCGTATTGCTCCGGGGTCAGCACCTGATCCAGCAGCGCGGCCAGCTGCACCTCGCCGAGCACGCCGCGCGTCTTGACATTGGTCAGCACTTTCTTGAGGTCGCCGACATCCGCGGCGAGCGCGTGCATCTCCCCCAGCCCCTTGTGCACCAGTTCCAGGCGGTCCGAGACCTGCTTGAATGACTCCGAAAGCCTCTGCTCCAGCGTGGCGTGCAGCTTTTCATCCACCGTCTGGCGCATCTGCTCGAGCTTCTCGGCGTTGTCTTTCTGGATGCGATCGAAGCGCTGTTCCAGCGTATCGCGGGTTTCCTTCGACGACAGGCGCTGCTGTTCCTGCAGGCGGCCCAGGTTTTCTTCCAGCGCGCGGCGCAGGGTCTCCAGGCGCTCCTCGTTGCGGCCGGTGAGTTGCGCGAGCGAGCCGGCAAGCTCGGCGCGGGCGTCGCGGGCGGCGACGGCGCTTTCCTCGCGGGCGCGCGCAAGATCACCGCGCACCGCCTCGGCGGTTCGCGCGGATTCAACTTCCAGCGCCGAGAGCCTTGCATCGATGCCCGCCGCTGCGCGCTCGCGGCGCAGCAGCAGCAACACCAGCAGCGCAAGGTTCGCCAGGACGGCAATCGCCAGGACGACCACGGCGATGAGAAGCGGGGAATCAGACATGCGGCATTATAGTTGCGCCGCGCGCTTTGATACGCGCCCATGCCGCGGGACAAGCGCATTGCGCAATGCGCCGGCAACACCCATTGGGGTTGTTATTTGCCGCTCTCCTTGCCCGAACCGGCGGAGACCGTTTCATGAACGGTTCGCGCCAGTTTCCACTGTCCGCGCCGCGACCAGGCGCCGCCCAGCAACACCAGCGCAAGCATCCAGAAAATGGGCGCCACGCCCACGGCGGCGCTCAGCGAACCCGACACCAGCGGAATGGCGGTCGAGGTCGAGTTCATCACCGTCACCCTGAGTCCCATGACTTCGCCGATGCGATCGGGCGGTGAGGCATCGTAGAGGAGGTTCTGCGACAGCGGGCCGGCGAGCCCCATGCCAAGACCGATCATGAATGCCACCACCATCAACCCCGCGACCTGGGTCACCAGCGGCAGGATGATGAAGCACGCCCCGGCCGACCCGAGCGACAACAGCATCTGCTGCCAACCGGTAAAACGCCGTGCCAGATGCGTCATGAACACGCGGATGACTATCGATGCCGAAGAATAGGCGCCCAGAATCAGGCCGATGGTGGAGGCCGACAGGCCGATCTCCGATCCATAGAGCGGAATCAGCAGGCTGACGATGCTCCAGGTGCTGCTGGCAATCACGCAAACCATGTATACACGGCGCAGTTCCCGGTCCCGCAGCAGGTCCTTGATGCTGCGCTTGCCGGCCGCGGCCCGCGAGGCGGCGCTCTGTCCCGATCCGGGCGGCGCCTCGATCACCTTGAGCGCCAGGACCGCAACCGAGAACATCGGCACCATGCCCAGCATGAACAAGGCCAGGGCATGGCCAAAATGATCGATGACGTACCCCGCGGCCATGGGCCCGGTGAATGTCGCCACCGAAAACCCCAGTGACGCGAGGCCGATGTTGTTGACCCGGTTCTCCGGCTTGCCGATCTTGCCAACCCACTGGGCGTGTCCGACGAAAAACAGGCTGTAGAACGTCCCGACGACGATGCTGACAATAAACAGCGCCGCAATATCGTGCCAGAGAACGCCGACCATGGAACCGGCCACCATGAGCGCGGAGCACCACAACATGGGCTTCCCCGTGCCTATGCGGTCCATGACGCGGCCTGCCGGGACGGAAACAAAGGCGCTCACCACACCGAACAGCCCCGCAATCAGCCCGACGATGGCGGGGGATGCCTGAAGATGAATCGCATACAGCACCAGCACCAGCCGCGTACCCATGAAACAAAGATGGTTGGCCGAGGAAATGGCAATGAAATAGGCAAGCGTTCTGTTCACGCTGATCCGTAAAAGAAAGTTCGTGCGCGGGAATGAAAAATGCGCGGCATCCGCTGTGGATTCGCCGCCTCTGGGGGGGGGATTCTATGCGGGGATTGAATCGCGCGCATCACCGGCTTGCAGATTCCCATGACCGGCAGCCGCATTGGCCGAAACCGACGTCGCTGAAAAAATCACTGCGGCGCCCCCAGTCACCCGCGAGGGGACGATTCGCCTCGCGGCAGGCCAGCGCCGCGGCCCGAGAGCATGCCGCCCGAGGCCAGCATCGCGCCGTTGATCCAGAACACCGGGAACAGACCGAACGCCGAGCCAATGCTGCCGAACACCAGGGGCCCGATGACGCGGGCCAGATGATTGGCCGTCATGCGCAGGCCCAGCGCCTCCCCGGAGCGCCCCGGCGGTGACTGGCTGTAGGTCAGCATCAGGGTGATGGGCGTGCCGCAACCCAGCCCGAGCCCCATGAGGAAGGAAATCAACGACAGCGTCACCGCGTTGTCGAAGAACGGCAGCAGGAAAAAACTGGCGGCTCCCAGGCAAAACGAGTAGGAAAGCATTTGTTCCGGGGAAAGCCGTTCCAGAAACCACGGCAAAAGGAATCGCACCACCACCGAGGCGGCGGCGAACATGGCAAGCACAATGCCGATGGACGAAGCCGACAGCCCGATCGCATGGCCGTAGATCGGCAGGTAGAACTGAAAAATATCGGTGCCAGTCACCACCAGGCTGCTGGTGAGAAGAATGCGCCGCACGGCGCGGTCGGTAAGAATGCCGCGGACGCTTTCTGCGGGCCCCGCAGCAGCTCTGCCGCCCGGGAGCATGCCGCCGCAACTCACCAGCAGGGCCAGCGGCACCAGTCCCAGCACTGCCACCAGAAGGCAAGTCGTGGCGAACCCCAGGTGGTCTATGGAAAAGCCGGAAATCAACGGACCGAGAAAGCTGGCAAACGACACCACCATCGCGTAATTGCTGTAGCGCCTCGCCCGTCCGTCCGCATCGCCCATGATCCCGACCAGGTTCTGCAATGCCACGGTATAGAAGGTAAAGGACAGGCCGTTCAGCGCCGCCGCGACGAAAAGGGCAGGCAATCCCGGCGCGAGGTAGGGAACCGACATGCCGCAGCCGCAGACCAATGCACCCACCGCGAGCGGCCAGCGCGAACCGTGGCGGTCGGCGATCCTGCCCGCCACCCAGGCGAGCAGCATCGGGAATGCCGAGTAAGTCGCGGAGATGGCGCCGACCGCAAAGGGCGCCGCGCCGAAATCAAGCGCGTAAAGGGCGAGCAGCACGCGACTCGCCTGCGTCGTGGCGAAGTTCAGGATCGCGAGCGCGAAAACCAGGTAGATTGGAGGCAATCTCTTCTCAATGTCAATCTGCGCGAGGCGGATGCTGCCAGAGGCCGCGATCAGGCGCCGAAAACAAGCGGGGCCACAAGCCTAAATTTTAAACTTTTAACAATAACTCTCTTTTATCAGTGGGCATTTTCAGCCTATTACGATCCTCAATATGTTTTGCGTTTCTGCATATAAATCGAATTTTCACCAATCGCAAACAGCAGGTGGTTTGCTCCAGTCTGAAGATTTTCTGACGACAGAATGTTTTGAGGATACCGTAACAACTACTCACGAATACGGACCCTTTCGGGTTCGATGATCCAAAGCCGACCTGGCGTGGGATCGGTCGCATATACAAGCAATGCAGACCTCAGCAAAGCCAGCGTGTTTTCGACGCTCTGCGTGTGTGGGCGCAATACCCAGATGCCCGCCTGACTCGCCGGAGGATATACACGGACATCAGAGAAATCGGGATCGAAGGTGACAAGTATCCGATCCTCCGCCTTAGAAGCCTCAAAGACCCGTGGATCGGGTGTCACTCCCAACTGCTCGTCTAGTACTGTGTGCACGTCGTGACCAAGCGCCCGAAGCAAGGCTTCAGCGTCACGAGGTAGATTCTCGTCAAGTTTGAATCGAGCAGGCATCCTGCACGATTAGGCAGGGATAGGAACGATGCGCTCTCGCGCCAAGTCGGCGGCATAGCCGATCGACGCAGAAATATGTTCAGGCAGAAGCGAGGGATATTGATCGAGAATACGTTCCGGCGTCTCACCATCGGCGAGATTGTCCAGAACGACAGATACCGGTATTCGTGTACCCCGTAAGCACACGGCACCGTGCATGACCTGGGGGTCGGTCGTGATGTAAGGTTTCCAGTCCATCGCAGATGCCTCCAAATATGGCAGTCAATATAGCACTGCGTATTCCTTCGTGCCTAGACAGAATGGCCATTTAGATATCACTTCCTTTAATCAACGTACCTTACTGGACTTTTTCAATCCTTGAAGTGTAATGTGATCCTTCCGTTTAATCCGCTTCCTGCCGGTTGCGCATCCAATCCGCCGTTCGGAAAAACGCCGCCTCCAGCGACTCGCGCACTTCGGGGGCAATCCCCACCTGCTCCATCGCAAGGCTCATGCCCGCCATCCACTGATCGCGCTCCGCTTTGCCGATTGCAAACGGCAGGTGGCGCGCGCGCAGCATGGGATGGCCGTATTTCTCCGCGTAGAGTTGCGGCCCGCCCAGCCAGCCTGACAGGAACATGAACAGCTTTTCGGTCGCATCGGCGAGCGAGGGCTGATGCAGTTTGCGAATGCCCGCGAGCGCCGGTTCGGCATCCATCAGGGCGTAAAAGCGCACCACCATTTCGCGCAGTTTCTGTTCCCCGCCGATCAGTTCGTAGGGTGTGGCCTTGGCGCGAGCCTCCGCCTGCTCGCCGGCGTCGCTCATCAGGCTTATTCCGGCTTGATGCCGACGATCTTGACGGCGCGCGCGTAGGCTTCCTGGTCCGCGCGGATGAATTTTGCAAACTCCTCCGGTGATCCGCCCGAGGGCGGCACGGGCTCGAAGCCCTGCCCCATCACGAACTTCTCCACCAGCGCCTTGTCGGCCAGAAGTTTCTTGTATTCCACGTTCAGGCGCATCACGATCTCGCGCGGCAGCCCGGCCGGGCCCATCATGCCGATCCAGGTATTGACGGCGATATCGACGCCGACTTCGCTCAGAGAGGGCAATTCAGGCGCGAAGATGGAGCGTTGCGGCGCCGTCGTGGCCAGTGCCCGCACCTTGCCGGATTTTGCCTGCGCCAGGCCCGCACCGATGGCAAAAGTCGCCACATCGACCTCGCCGGCCGCCGCCGCTGCAAGCCCCTGCGGAAAGCTCTTGTAGGGCACGTTGAGAAAGGCGATGCCTTTTTCCTTGCGCAGATACTCGGCGTAGATGTTGGCGCCACTGCCCGGGCCTGCGGTGGCGAACGACAGCGAGTCAGGCTTTGCCTTTGCCAGATCGAAGAGCTCACGGATATTGCGCGCGGGCGACGCCGCCTTCACCAGAATCACCGAATTCAGCGATCCGATGAAAATAATCGGGGCGAACTCCTTGGTGTCATAGGGGAGCTTCGCGAACAGCAGCGGATTGAGCGACTGCGCAAAGGAATCGCTGGAACACAGCGTGTGTCCGTCGGGTGACGCATGCGCGCAGCCTTCGGCCAGCGGAATGAAACTGCCCCCGGTTCGGTTCTCGATGACAATGCTTTGCCCCAATGCCTGCGCCAGCGGCACCGAAAGCCCGCGCATGGCAATGTCGTAGGGGCCGCCGGCGGTCGAGGTGAGAATCCGGATGCTCTTGGACGGATAGCCTGTCTGCGCCAGCGCGCTTGCGGCACCAATGACTGCGGCGGCGCCCAGCGCGACCCGTACGATCCATTTCGTTTTCTGCGTCATGAGCATCTCCCGCGTTAGTGAGAATATTTTCAATGTCGGTTCGCCGGCAGGTCATCGAACGATGCCACATTCATGGCATGCAGCCGGTGATAAAGCCCGCCCATGGCGAGCAGCTGCGCATGCGTACCTTGCTCCACGATCCGCCCTTCCTGCAACACGATGATACGGTCGGCACCGCGTATCGTGGCCAGTCGATGCGCGATGATCAGTCCGGTGCGCCCCACCAGGGTTTTCTCCAGCGCTGTCTGGATCGCGCGCTCGGTAAAGCTGTCGACACTGGCGGTGGCCTCGTCCAGGATCAGTATCCCGGCATCGGCCACGATGGCGCGGGCAAACGACAGCAACTGGCGCTGGCCGATCGACAGATTCACCCCGCGCTGCCCCAGCACCGTGTCATAACCCTGCGGCAGGCGCGCGATGAAATCGTGCGCCCCCACTGCGCGTGCGGCGCGCTCCACCACCTCGCGGCTGGCAAGCGCTTCGCGATAGCGGATGTTGTCGATGACACTGCCGGTGAACAGGAAGGGTTCCTGCAGCACCATGGCAATGTGGCGCCCGAGCGACTCCTGCTGCAGATCGCGCACGTCCCTGCCGCCGATCAGGACCTGCCCCTCCCAGACATCGTAGAAGCGATGCAGCAGCGCCATGGTGGAGGTCTTGCCAGAACCGGTCGGTCCCACCAGCGCCACCGTTTCACCGGGTGCCACGCTGAAACTCACATTTTTCAGGATGGGCAGTCCCGCCACATAACCGAAGGTGACATTGCGAAACTCCACCGTGCCCTCGCCTGGGTTCCGGGATTTCATCAGGTCGATGGCGCCGGGCCGGTCCTTGAGATCGACCGGCACGTCGAGGACCTCGAAGATGCGCTGACCCGAGGCCGTCGCCTGCTGCATTACGCTGTACTGCATGGTGAGCGAGCGGATCGGGTCGAAGAAACGCTGCACATAAAACAGGAAGGCCACCACCACGCCGACCTCCAGCGTGCCCTCGAGCACGCGGTTGCCGCCCACCAGGATGACAATCGCCATGGCGGCGCCGGTGAGCGTATCCACGGTGGGAACCATCACCTGCGCCAGGCGCGTGGCGCGCAGATGGGTGCGGTAGTTCTCGGCCGCCTTTTCGCGGAAAGCGGCGAAGTTGAAGCCCTCGCGGGACATCTCCTGCACCGTGCGCACGCCGTTGATGTTTTCGGCCAGCGCGCTGTTGACAATAGAGGAGGTTTCCCTGGCGCGCAAGAACGCGCGCTTGGCCGCAGGCAGCCAGATGGCGCGCACCAGCACCAGTATCGGCACCACCGACAGCGTCAACAGGCCCAGTTCCGCATCCATGGCGAGCAGCACGATAATGATGCCGATCAACAGCGCCAGGTCGCCGATGGCGAAAATCGACGACTCGAGAAACTCCTGCAGCGCCCCCACATCACCCTGCAGTCTGGACATCAACTGTCCCACCTGGGTTCGATCCATGAAGGACAGCGACACCTGCTGCAGGTGCGAGTACATGGCGCGCCGCATGTCGATCAAAACGCGCTCCGCGGTTACCGCCACCCAGGTCTGCTGGCAGTAATTGGAGGCATAGTTCACCAGCGCCACCGCGAAAAAACCGCCAACCGCAAGGCCCAGCAGGTGCACCGCATTGCCCCTCGCCGCCAGGCCGCCAGCCGCCGCCGGCAGCGCCTTGTCGATGACATAGCGGATCACCAGGGGCACCGCGATCTGCGTCAGCGTGAACACCAGCACGGCGACGATCGAGATCACGATCATGAAGCGGTAGGGGCGCAGGAACCCGAAGAACCGCGCCACGACCCGCGGATCGATCGCCTTGGCGAATATTTCCTCGCCGGCGCGCGCGGCGTGCTTGCGCGGTGTGGCGGCGGGCTTGGCCGCAACCGGATCCGGCAGGGCGTTATCGGGCATGCGCGTTGTCCCGGGCGAGGCCCATCTGCAGATCGAACAGGCGCCGGTAGCGACCAAGATGCGGACCTTGCTGCGCCAGCAACTCAGCGTGCGAACCGCGCTCCACGATGCGCCCCTCCTCCAGGAACAGGATCTCGTCGGCGTGCATCAGCGAGGACAAGCGGTGCGAAATGATGATGGTGGCGCGGCTGCGATTGAGTTCCTTGAGGGACTCGCGTATGCGCAGCTCCGTGCCGGCATCGATCGCGGCGGTGGAATCGTCGAACACGATGATGCGCGGGGTGAGCAGCACGCTGCGTGCGATCGACAGGCGCTGGCGCTGACCTCCCGAGAGCGACAGACCGCGCTCCCCGACCAGTGTGTCGTAGCCTTCGGGCAGGCCGGCGACATAGTCGTGCAGCTGCGCGGTGTCCGCGGCCTCGACCACGCGGTCGTCCTCGGCGCCGGGCTCGCCATAGCAAACGTTTTCGCGCACTTCGGTCTTGAACAGAAAGGTGTCCTGCTGCACCACGCCCACCTGGGCGCGCAGCGAATCGAGCGTCACCTCGCGGATGTCCTGTCCGTCGATGGTGATGCGCCCGCCGGTGACATCGTAGAAGCGCGGGATGAGGTGGGCGATGGTGGATTTGCCGCTGCCCGGCGGGCCGACGATGCCCAGCGTCTGCCCAGCTTCGATGGCAAAGGTGATGCCCTCCACGGTGTGCTCGCTGGCAAAGCCCTGATAGGAAAATGACACATTCTCGAAGGCAAGCGCAGCAGCGCCGATCTTCAGCGCCGGCGCGCCTTGCCGGTCGCGGATGGCCGGCTCCAGATCGAGGATCTCGAACATGCGCGCCCCCGAAACCGAGGCGCGCGCGTATCCGTTGATCACCATGCCCACCTGGCGCACCGGCATCTGCAGCACCGTCATGAACACCAGGAACTGCGTCAGCTCGCCAACGGTGATCTGTCCGTCGATCACCCGCAGCCCGCCGAACCACAGCACCAGGCCCATTGCGACGAAATAGGAAAAGGTCATCATCGAAGTGTTGAAATAGCGCACGCGCACCATGTCGATGGCCGGCGCGAGCGTGCGCTGCTGCCAGTCGTCGAATTTCTGCATTTCATGCTTTTGTGCCGCGAACGCGCGCACCACGCGGATGCCGGCCAGGTTCTCCTCCATGATGCGCGTGAGCACGCTCATCCTCTCCTGGAATTCGCGCCACAGCGCGCGCACCCTGAGCCGGAACACCACGCCGCGCCACAGCGCAAAGGGTACGAAGCTAACGCACAGGGCGCCCAGGATCAGGTCCTGGCCCATGTACAGATACGCCCCCAGACCTATGAGTACCGCCAGCTGGAACAAGCGCATGACTCCGCTTTCGATGAAACGCCGCACGCCTTCGATGTCGAGCATGCCGCGCGTGATCAGATCGCCGGAATGAATGCGGTCGTGGTAGCTGAAGGACAGGCGCTGCAACTTCTCGAAGAAAGACAGGCGCAGCTCATAGCCGAAGCTCTGGCCGATGGACTCGGCCAGATAATTGTGCGCCAGCGTGAACACGCCGCGCATGATGGCAGTGCCCAGCACCATCAGAGCCGAGCCGAGCAGCGCGGATTTCGCGGCTGCGATGAGCGTCGCATCCTCCCCGCCCGCCGCGGCCAGCATCGATGCCGCATGATCGATGGCGCCGCCGAGAAAGCGCGGGATCAGCAACTGGAACGTGGCCGCGCCGATCACCGCGAGCACCGCGGCGGGAAAACGCACGCGGTATCGAAGCGCCATGCGCAGCACCCGCCACAGCGCGTTTGCTCCGCGGCGGTAATCGCCGTTGAGGGAAGGCACCAGCGTGTCGGCGCCCTTCCCCGTCGTGGCTGTGGAATCCGAACTCGTGCTCAGGATCGCATCCTCAGGCCTCGCGCAGCACCAGCAGCGGCGGATGATCCAGCGCCGCGCGCGCGCCGGCCCTGGCGTTCCAGGCAACGCAGGCGAGGCCCGCCAGCGGGCCGGCAAGCCAGACCCAGGCATTCATCTGATAGGGAAACTGGAACACAAAGCGGGCAATGCTCCAGCCGATGGCGCTCGCGCCTGCCGCTGCCAGCAAACCGGAGGACAACCCCAGCACCAGGAACTCGGCACGCTGCGCGGCGAGAATCTGGCGCCGCGAGGCACCGAGCGCGCGCATCAGCGCGGACTCCTGCGCGCGCTCGTCCTGTGTGGCCAGCAGCGCGGAATACAACACCAGCAGGCCGGCAGCAAGCGCAAACAGGAACACGAAGCGCACCGCCTGCACCACCTGGTCGATGATCAGTTGTGCCTGGCGCAAAATGGCGCTCATGTCCACCAGCGTGAGATTCGGGAAACGCTGCGAAATGGAATTGGCAAACGCCAGCCGCCCTTCAGGAAGATGGAAAGCCGATATGTAGCTGGCCGGCGCGTCCGCGAGCAGCGGCGGCGTGGCAATGACAAAGAAATTGACCCGCATGGAGTCCCAGTCGAGTTTGCGTATGCTGGTAATCGGGGCCGTGAAGTTGCGTCCGGCCACCTGCCAGGTCAGAGTGTCGCCCAGATTCCATCCCAGACGCCGCGCCATGCCCTCTTCGACCGACACGGCCCCGGCGCGCAGGTCCGCGGCGGAAAACCAGGCTCCGGCAATGACGCTGTTGTAGGGTTGCTGGGATTCCATGAACGACAGGTTGAACTCGCGCTCAACCGTGTGCCTGTCGTGCTCGTTCAGGGCGCTGACCTCCAGCTGCCTGCCGTTGTGCGCCACATAGCGGCCGCGCACCATGGGATAAATGGCAGGTGCGGCGATCCCCGCGTCTTTAAACATCGCGCCGATGTCCGCCGCCTGTCCCGGCTGGATATTGACGATGAAACGATTGGGCGCCTCGGGCGGGATCTTGCGTTTCCATGTGGAAATGAGGTCATCGAGCGTGAAGCTCAGCATCAACAACGCGGTCAGGCCCACTGCCAGAGCGAGGATCTGCACCGTATTGGCCCGCGCATGGCGTTTCAGGTTTGCCATACCGTAGCGCCAGGTGACGCCCGCGCCGCTGCCGGCACGTCCGGCAAGCCTGAGGCCCGCGTATGCGATCACGCCAAACAGCGCAAATGCCGCCGCGAATCCGGCCAGCACCACCAGTCCCAGCCGCACGCTGCCCGCCTGCCACACCAGCAGCGCGCCGATGACCGCAAGTCCCAGAGTCCAGGCGACCAGGGCGCCCTCGGCGGGCGCGCCCAGGTCGCGCCGCAGAACCCGCAGCGCGGGAACATTTTTCAACTGCAACAGGGGGGGCAGCGCGAAGCCCAGAAGCAAGGCCATGCCGACCAGAATCCCCTGCAGGGCCGGCAGCGGCGATGGCGCGGGCAGAGCGGTGCCGACGAACTGTGTCACAAACGCGGCAATCACAAACTGGGCCAGAAACCCGAGCACGCAACCGGCCACGCTGGCGGCGGCGCCGAGCAGGACAAATTCGCAGGCGGAAAGCGCCAGCAATCGCGCCTGCGTCGCACCAAAGCATCGCATCACCGCGAAACCATTCAGGTGGCGCGCCGTGTAACGCCGCGTCGACAGCGATACCGCCACCGCTGCGAGGATCACCGCCAGCAGCGCCGTCAGCCCGACGAACTGTTCACCGCGCTCGATCGAATTGCGCACGCTGGGGCTGGCATTTTCCAGATCCTGCAGGGACTCGCCGCGCCCGAGACGCGGCTTGACCCAGGCTTCGAACCGCTTGACCGCATCAGGCTCGCCCGCGGCAAGGAGGTTGTAACGAATGCGGCTGCCCTCCTGCACCAGCCCGGTGGCAGGAAGGTCCTCGATGCGCATCAGCAGTCGCGGTGCAATATTGAAAAACGAGGCGTTGCGGTCGGGTTCCAGCGTCAGAATCGCGCCGATGCGCAGCGTCGCCTCGCCCAGTTGCAGCGTGTCCCCTACCTTGCGCTCCAGCGCCAGCGCCAGGCGCTCATCAACCCATACCGAACCGCGCTCGGGGACCTGCGTGGTCGCTTCATCGGCCGCATTGAGCGCCATGGCAATGCGCAGCTTGCCGCGCAGCGGGTAGCCCTCGGAGACTGCTTTTACGCCGCTCAGCTGGCTTGCCGCGTCGCTTCGCGCCATGCTGACAAAACTCATGAGCTCCGCGAACGCCAGGCCGGATTTGCGGATCTCCGCGGAAATTTCCGCTGGCCAGGCGTGGTCCGCATCGAGCAGGGCATCGGCGCCCAGCAGCTGGTGCGCATCGCGCAGGATCCCCTGGCGGATGCGGTCGGCGAAAAAGCCGACGCTGGTGACGCTGCTCACCGCGACCACCAGTGCCAGCGCCAGCACCCGCAATTCGCCGGCGCGCCAGTCGCGCACCAGCATGCGCAGCGCCAGCCTGAGGAGCGACAGATCGCGCATTGCGTGCGCTGCGCCTGGGGTTGCCATTGCGGTCATGGGTTTGCCCTGGCCAGAGCTAAGCGCGCTCGACCCGTTCCCAATAGATGCGCTCCACCGCACCATTCTCGTCCGGCTGGGTGGTGAGGATCAGCAGCTTGCCCTCGAATTTGAAGTCGCGCACATTGGCCCCGCCCACCCAGTTCGGAAAGAACGACACGTCGATATGGTGGTAGACCTTGTTACCCTTGACCTCGTAGCGCCCTGCGTAGGCCACCACACCCTGCGCGGCGGCGACCAGGTCCGCCGCAGAGGCCTCGGTGAGATGCTTGCAGTTCAGGCGCTGCCGATCCGGCGGCGTGGAAACCACGATCACCAGTCCCTCGGCGGTGTAGACGATGCGCGACGGACGCTCGCTGTCCGGATCGCGCGGAAGCGTAACCTTGCCGTTTCCGTCCACCTGTTCGTGCCCCTTGCCTTTGTAGGTTCCTACGAAATCACTGGCATTCATGCTCCCGCCTCCCGTTTCCTGTTGCTGTTGACAATTGCCCTGGACCTGCCGAACCTCAATTGGTAACTCTTCCCGCCGCCAGGCGGACAATCCTGCCGCAGCGGCGCGCCAGCGCCTCATCGTGCGTGACCAGTACCAGCGTGGTGCCGGCTTCGGCATTCAGTCCAAACAGCAGATCGATGACCGCCGCACCGGTTGCCGCGTCCAGATTGCCGGTCGGCTCATCGGCCAGAAGCAGCTTGGGCTTGACCACAAAGGCGCGCGCCAGCGCGACGCGCTGCTGCTCGCCGCCGGACAGATATTTCGGATAATGATGCAGGCGCTCCCCCAGGCCTACCCGCTGCAGCATTGCCTTGGCCGATTCCGCCGCCCCGGCGATGCCCGCAAGTTCCAGGGGCAGCATGACGTTCTCCAGCGCGTTGAGTGCGGACAGCAATTGAAACGACTGAAACACGAAACCCAGCAACCTTGCGCGCAGCAAGGCACGACCGTCCTCATCCAGGGAGAACAGATCGTTGCCGTCGATCTCGATTTTTCCGGCGCTGGGAACATCCAGCCCCGCCAGCAGTCCAAGCAGGGTGGATTTGCCGGATCCGGACGCACCGACGATGGCGACGGCTTCGCCGGGTATGATTTCGATGTCAATATCCTGCAGAATCGCAAGCTGCGAGACCTGCCCGCCGCCTGGCGGCGCAGCCAGCGGCACTGTTTTGGACAAACCCCGGGAACGGATGATCGGCGACATGAAATCCTTGGTGATCAAGCTTGAATCTGTATCGCGCAGAACCGCCGCCGGTCTGGCGGCACTCAGCCTGGCTCTTCTTGCTTTAGTCCCCGGTCAGGCCTTTGCCGCGAGCGTGGTTCTGGTATTCGGTGACAGCCTGTCCTCCGCCTACGGAATCAGCCAGAAGGAAGGCTGGGTGAGCTTGCTTCAGGAGAGGTTGCGCAGGAACGGACTCGATTATACCGTTGTCAATCAGAGCATCCCCGGGGAAACCACCAGTGGCGGGGCCACCCGCATCAAGGCCACGGTGGCGCAGGCGAAACCGGCGGTGACCATCATCGCACTGGGCGGCAACGACGGTCTGCGCGGCCTGCCGGTCGGGCAGATGCGCGACAACCTTGCACTCATGGTGCGCAGCGCCCGGGGCGCGGGCGCAAAAGTGCTGCTGGTGGGAATGAAAATGCCGCCCAATTACGGGGCGGCCTACACGCGGGAGTTCGAAAGCGTGTTTGCGGAACTGGCCAAACAGCAGCGCGTGGCCGTGGTGCCGTTCCTGCTGGAGGGCATGGATGCCCGGCGCGAATTGTTCCAACCCGACAACATTCACCCGGTTGCAGCGGCCCAGCCGATGATCCTCGAAACGGTCTGGAAACGGCTGCGCCCGCTGCTGTGACCCTTCACGCGGCCTGTTTCCCCGCCAGATGCAGTTCACTGTTGGTGAGAAATATCTCCGGCACTTCCGGCCCCCATAGCGCCAGCGAATCCTCCGCCGGCCAGTCATTGGTGTCCCAGATCTCTCCATTGGGAACGTAATCGATGTCGGCTGAATACTCGGCGAACGAGCCCCACGGGTCCTGCACGTAGTGAAAATAATTGGATCCGAGCACGTGGCGCCCGGTGCCCCACCCCGCCTTGAATCCGGCCTTGGCCATCTGATCAGCACCCTGGCCGACCTCGTCGAGACCGGGCACATCCCAGGAGCAGTGATGCCAGCCGCGGGCTTCGCTCTTGGCAAAAGCGATCATGTGGTGGTCGCTGCCAAAGCGCGCATGGGTAAAGGCGATCAGGTCTTCGGCGCGGTCCGACAGGCGCAGGCCGACGACGCTCTCAAAAAACTCGACTTGGCGCGCCACATCCGGCGTAAACAACAGCACATGCGACAGACGGCGCGGATGAATCTTGCGGTACGAGGAATGCCCAAGAACCGCGCGTTCATTGCCCAGCGCGTTCCTGAAGGTCGCCGGCCGCTTGCTGTCGGGCATGGTTTTCTCGCCCGAACGCACCTGGATGAGGTTGTCGTCGCAATCGCGCAGCCAGAAGCCCTCGCCAGAACCGTGCGGATGCGGTTGGGCGATTTTTGCGCCTGCGGCTACGGCCTGCTCGCGAAGCGGCTCGAGGTCCTTCGCATAACAATTGAGCGCCAGATAAGCCAGGCGCTTGTGCGCGCCCTTGAACAAGCGCCCCCAGCGATGCGGCGAATCCGAGGCGTAGAGCTCCAGCCCCTCGGGACGCTCCTCGATCCCCAGGCCGAAACTGTCGAAAAAAAACCTGCCTTGGGCGAGATCGGGGATCTCGAGCGCGAAATGATCGATTGAATGCACGCCGTAGCGGCCCTGCCTGGACTGGTATTTGGACATTGGATCTCCCCTCAGAGGTTTTTAATTTACACCAAATCAAAGCGCTGACAATCGCCGGATGGCAGGTGGCGCACACACGCAGGTCCTGAAGCCCGCCAAGTTCTTCTAGAATGGCGCGTGGCACGCCCACCGGGCATTGCTCTGCCGCCTGATTCGCAATCCCGCCAATGCATGCCGGAGATACACACGAGTTGAAGCACGAAAATGTGGTGACCATCGCACGCATGGGAGAATTCGATGAAATCATAGACGTGCGCTCGAGCAGCGAATATTCGCTGGATCGCGTGCCCGGCGCGAGCAACCACCCGGTGCTCGATGACGCGGAGCGCGCCCGCGTCGGCACGCTCTACAAGCAGGTCTCCCCGTTCGATGCGCGAAAACTGGGCGCCGTGCTGGTGGCGCACAATATTGCGCGCCACATTGAAAGCAGCTTTGCCGACCGGCCGCGAGACTGGCATCCGCTGGTCTACTGCTGGCGCGGCGGACAGCGTTCGGGCGCGATGGCCCACGTGCTTCGCGATATCGGCTGGCGTGTTTCGACGCTGGAGGGCGGCTACCAGGGTTTCCGGCGCGAAGTCCTGGCGCAACTCGAAATACTGCCCGGCAGGTTCACTTTCCGCGTCATTTGTGGTGCCACCGGCAGCGGCAAGAGCCGCTTTCTGCAAGCTCTCGACGCGCAGGGCGCGCAGGTGCTGGATCTGGAACATCTCGCGCGCCATCGCGGCTCGGTGCTGGGGTCGCTCCCGGGCGAAGCACAACCCAGCCAGAAATGGTTCGACAGCCAGGTCTGGAACACCCTGCGACAGTTCGATCCGGCGCGACCGGTGTGGATTGAATCGGAAAGCCGCAAGATCGGCAGCATTCAGGTGCCCACACGGCTACTCGAATGCATGCGCGCCGCAGACTGCATACGGATCGAGCCATCCATCGACGAGCGGGTCCGCTTCCTGATCGACGAGTACGCGCACGTGCTCACCGAACCGGCCACCCTCAAGGGCCGCCTGAACCAGTTGTCCGCGCTGCAATCGCGCGAAATCATAGCGCGGTGGATGGCTTTGATCGATCTAGGCGCCTGGGACGTGCTGGTGCGCGACCTCCTCGAGAACCACTATGACCCGCTCTACCAGCGCTCCATGGGAAAGAGTTATCCTTCCCTCGGCACCTCTCCGGTGCTGCATCCGCAGCGCCTGGACCCCGTCACTATCGGCGCACATGCGCGGGAACTGCTGGCGGAAGCCCCAGCGTAGAATCCTGTTTTTCAGACTTGGGGAAAACCATGCCCAGCTTGTCGCGCAGACTGCGCCTCGCCATCGGCGCAAGCCTTTTCGCCGGGTTCACTATCTCCCCCGTGGCGCAAGCGCAGGCGTATCCGGCAAAGCCGGTGCGCATGCTCACCCAGTTCATTCCCGGATCAAGCGGCGATACGCTGGTGAGAATCTTCGCCCAACCACTGTCGGAGCTGATGGGCCAGACGGTTATCGTGGAAAACCAGGCCGGCGCGGGCGGCGTGGTGGCCGCGCAGCAGGTGGCGCGTTCCGCGCCCGACGGCTATACGCTGATGGCCGGCACTTCGGCCACCCAGGTGATCCGCCGCTTCATGTCCAGGACCATGCCCTTCGATCCGGTAAAGGACTTCACCCCCATTTCACAACTGATTCAATCGGTCACCACCATCGTGGTGGCGCCATCGCTGCCGGTGAAAAACCTCAAGGAACTGATCGACTACGCCAGGGCCAATCCCGGAAAGATTGCCTATGGCACCTCCGGGGTGGGAAGCGAACATCACCTCTCGGGCGAGCAGATTGCACAACTCACCGGTGCGCAGATGGTGCATATCCCCTACAAGGGCAGCCTGCAGGCGCTGCTGGATGTCGCCGGCGACCGCCTGCCCATGGCATTCAGCATCCTCTCGGTGGCGCTGCCGCAGGTGAAAACCGGAAAGGTGAAATTGATTGCGGTGGTGCGCGAAACGCGCTCTGAGCGCATACCCGATGTCCCTGCCCTGCCTGAAGCTGTTGCCGGTTTCGAGCCTCCGCCAAGCTGGACCGGCCTGCTCGGTCCGGCCAACCTGCCTGCGGCAATCCTCAGCCGCATCAGCGCGGATACCATCAGGGCGCTCAACCGCCAGGACACCCGCCAGAAACTCGATGCGCAAGGACTGGACGTGGTGGGCAGCACGCCGGAGGAATTCGCGTTACTGATACGGCGCCAGACCGATCTGGTGGCGCGGATAGTCAAAGGCGCAGGCATACAGCCGACGGAATAGGGCCTCCTGACAAAAATCCCGCGAAGCGCGATCATTGCGCCGCTCGAGGTTTCTCGCCTGCCATCCGAAGTCCCATCAAGGAGGATACCCATGTACGCTCCATTGATTGCCCCCGCTTGCCTTGCAGCCGCCGGCATTGCAACCGTATTGTCTGCCGGCGCCCTCGCCCAGGCGTTTCCTGTCAAACCGATACGCGTCATCATTCCGCAGACCCCCGGGGCAGGCGTCGACCTTATCCTGCGCAAAGCCGCCGAAGACCTCACACCACGCATGGGACAAACGCTGGTGATCGACAACCAGCCTGCGGCCAATTCGGTGGTTGCCGCGGACATGTGCGCTCGCGCGGTACCCGACGGCCACACCGTGTGCGTATTGAACAACGATGCCGTGGCCATCAATCCGCACCTGTTCGCGAAGCTGCCCTACGACGCGGCCAGGGATTTCCGACCGGTCACCAATCTGTATTACATCCTTGGCGGCCTGCTGGTCAAATCCGCCCTGCCGGTCAATAACGTCCAGGAATTTCAGGCCTACGCCCAGGCGAAACCCGGTGTTCTCAACTGGGCAACGCTGGGACCGAACACCTCCACCGACCTGTCGCGCCGCTGGCTCGCCGATTTGTGGAAATCGAATATCCCCGGCATACCCTACAAGGGTGGCCCCCAGGTTTTTACCGCGCTCGCCACCGGTGAGTCCGACGTGACCTGGATGGGAGTCTACGGCGCGCTCTCGCTGCTGAAGGCCGGCAAGGTCAAGCTGCTGGCGGTCAATGGCTCCAAACGCCTGGCTGCCTGGCCCGATGCGCCCACCCTGAAAGAACTGGGTGCCGACAACATGCCCAGTGCGCAGTCCTGGTGGGGTCTGCTCACCACCGCGGGCGCCCCGGAACCCGCAGTACGCCGCCTCAACGCGGAATTTGTGCAATTGTTCCATGAACCCAAATTCGCCGCGTTTCTGGAATCACTGATCACCGAACCGAGCACCAACACGCCGGAGGAATTCGCCAATCTGATCCGCGACCGCCGCGAGTTTTTCGGCAAGTTGCTGCGCGACTACAACATTCCGCGGCAGTAACGACACCCCGATGCAGGCATGCCACGCCATGTTTCGCCTCCCGGGCGCGCCAGTTTGAGCCGTTCTGCCTCTCGCGCCTTGCACGGTCTTGTCAAGGCCGCACTCATCATCGGCGCGCTGGCCTTGGCGGTTCTTGCCTTGTTGCTCGCCTGGTGGATCTCGCTGCTGCTGGTCGGCACGTGGGCGCTTTATTCCGGCGTGCGACGCTGGTTGCGCGGCAGCGATAGCGCTTCGGCAGCGGGCGCGCCGGCAGGCGTCATCGAGGGCGAGTACCGCGTGGAAACGAATCCCCAGCTGGAATCCAGTCCCGGCGCCGCCGGGCCGGATGGCGGCAAACCCGCCGACTGAAGCGCCCGGATCAGGCGCAGCAGAACACAGGCGCAGCAGGCGGGTGCAGCCGGGCATCGGCCGCGATATCATGCACCTCCCGGTCATGCGTCGCGCAAAACGCGCACTCACCTTGATGACCTTTCACGCCAGGTAACAGCGGCAACCAGCGGAGTATGCACACATGAATGGCAAGATCGCGTTTGAAGAACACTGGAGCATCATGGAAACGCTCGAAGATGCGCACGGATTCGTCGGTGGCTCATCGCATTGGGATACCTTCCAGCGCCAGATCCTCGACCTGGGCGACATACGCCTGGCTGAAATGGACAAGAACGGCATCGAATTCACCATCGTGTCGCTGAACGCGCCGGCGGTGCAGGCGGTACTGGACACCAAGAAAGCGATTGACCTTGCCAGGCGCGCCAACGACAAACTGGCCGAACTGGTGGCCAAGCGCCCGGATCGCTTTGCAGGATTCGCCGCGCTGCCGATGCAGGATCCGGAGGCCGCAGCGGCCGAACTCGGACGCTGCATCAAAGACTTCGGATTCAAGGGAGCGCTGGTCAACGGGTTTTCCCAGAAAGACAAACCCGATCCCAGCATCTATTACGACATCCCTGCATACCGTGGTTTCTGGGGGGAGGTATCCAAGCTTGATGTACCCTTTTACCTTCATCCGCGCGGCAATCGCGAGGCATCCTATGAAGGGCATCCCTGGCTGACGAGTTCTCCCTGGGGATTCGGCGCGGACACCGCCCTGCACGCGCTGCGGCTGTGCGGCTCGGGCCTGTTCGACGACTATCCCAACCTGAAGATAATCATCGGACACATGGGCGAGGGCATCCCCTACAGCCTGTGGCGCATCGACGCACGCATGCGTTTCAGCCCGCGCGGATACACCGGCAAGCGCTATCTGGGCGAATATTTCCTGGAAAATTTCTATATCACCACCAGCGGCAACTTCAGCACACCGACCTTTCAATGCGCGCTCTCCGTGGTGGGCATCGACCGCATTCTGTTCTCGGTCGACTATCCTTTCGAGGACACCAATGATGCTGCGAGCTGGTTTGACAGCCTGCAGATGGCCGAGTCGGACAAGCTGAAGATTGCCCGCACCAACGCAATCAAGTTGTTCGATCTCAAACTGAAGTAAGCGGCAGGGACGGGCCGGCGGATGGCCCGTCCCGCGCCGACAGGCCTGCGAGGGCGGTAACTTGCAGAACAAGGCCGGGGGAAGGACGCACATGAAGCGCATGGCCGCAACCCTGATTGGTTTGTGCCTCCTGCCCTGGTCTGTCGCTGCCGGTGGCGAAGAGCCCGCCACCCTGGCCGATTTCTCGCAAACCGGTGACCTGATCTGCGATATGCGCATCAGCGGCGCCGCGCTGCGCAGCGGCTGGCCGCGCTCAGATCTCATGCTGATTGTCGACGGGGTCGACGCCGGCAGCGGCCAGGCGCGCGTGGTCTCAAGCCGCAGTGTCGGCGGGCGCGGCGTGCGGGTCTACTCGGGCGAGACCGGCGTGCACCTGGTAGAGGACATCAACGACAGCGTCATGGTCACCACCCTGCTGGGATGCGAACTGCGTGCGCGCGAAGGACGCTGCCTGCGCTATGCCGCGGTGATCGCCTGGCATTTCGACCGCAGTGTGCATATCGATCCGGATGGCGCCTTTCGCCGCCTGCCGGGCACTTCTTACGCCGGCACCTGCGAAGCCTGGCACATGGAAAGCATGCGCAACGCTAATAACCACCCAGCACCTTGATGTGTGCCGCCACGCTTCTGCCCAGCGCCGACAGCGCATAGCCGCCTTCGAGCACTGACACGATGCGACCGTTGCTGTGGCGAGCGGCCACCTCGACGACGCGCTGCGTCACCCAGGCGTAGTCCGCCTCGACGAAGCGCAGGCCGCCCATCTCGTCTTCGGCATGTGCGTCAAATCCCGCCGAAACGAAGATCATCTGCGGGCGAAACTCCTCCAGTGCCGGCAGCCAGCTGGTCTCGACCGTCTTGCGCAGCAGGTCGCCGCCAGACCCCGCGCGCAACGGCGCATTGTGCATATTGGACGCGGCAGACTCCGTGCCGCTGTAGGGGTAGTAGGGATGCTGGAAAATGCTCACCATGACGGTGCGTTCATCGCCGCTGAAAATGTCTTCCGTGCCATTACCGTGATGGACGTCGAAATCGACCAGCGCGACGCGTTTGAGTCCATGGTGTTCCAGGGCGTGCATTGCGGCGATCGCCACATTGTTGAACAGGCAAAAGCCCATCGCCCGGCCGCGCATGGCGTGATGTCCCGGGGGTCTGACCGCGCAAAAAGCCGACCGGGCGCGTCCGGAAACCACCAGATCCGTCGCCAGCACCGCGGCACCCGCGGCACGCATGGCCGCGGCGAACGAATCCGGGCACATCGCAGTGTCCGGATCAAGATGCACGATACCCGCCTCAGGGGTGGCATCCCGGATCGCCTCGTACTGATCGACTGGATGCACCCGCGTGATCTGTTCCACGGTGGCCAGGGGCGCCTCGTGGTGCTGCAGCAGGCCCGACAGGCTGGATGCCAGCAACTGGTCCTCGATGGCGCCAAGGCGCTCCGGACATTCCGGATGATGCAACCCCATCTGATGCTTGAGGCAATCAGGGTGCGTGATATATGCGATTGTCATTAGGGCTAAAGCGCGTCCATTCGGTCGATAAAGCAGTATAAACTCGCGCGTTCACAATCGGTTGAAAGCGAATGTTGAACGCGTCCATGACAGCGGCTTCACTGGAGAGGGTAATTCAGCAGGCCGGCAGGGTCATCCTCGGCAAGGAAAGACAGATACGCCTGGCCATGGCCTGCATTCTGGCCAGGGGCCATTTGCTCATTGAGGACCTTCCGGGCGTCGGGAAAACCACGCTCGCGCACGTGCTGGCACGATCGCTCGGCCTGAATTTCAATCGCATCCAGTTCACCAGCGACATGTTACCTGCGGACATCATCGGCGTCTCGGTCTATGAGAGGGATTCGGCCAGCTTCAAATTTCACCCCGGCCCGATATTCGCGCAACTGATTCTCGCCGACGAAGTCAATCGCGCCACGCCGAAAACGCAATCGGCACTGCTCGAAGCCATGGAGGAGCATCAGGTCACGGCCGAGGGCGAAACGCGGCGCCTGCCGGAACCGTTTTTCGTCATCGCGACACAGAACCCCTCCAATCAGGTCGGCACTTTCCCCCTTCCGGAGTCGCAGCTCGATCGCTTCCTGATGCGTATCGATCTGGGCTACCCGGATCACGCTGCCGAGCGTGCGCTGCTCATGGGGGCGGACCGGCGCGACATGATTGCCACCATGAATGCCTGCCTTAACCCTGGCCAGTTGATAGAACTGCAGGCCAGTGTAAGGGACGTGCATGCCGCCCCCGCTCTGCTCGACTACGTGCAGGCACTGGTCGAATATTCGCGGCGCTCGCCCGATTACGCGAGCGGGCTGTCGCCGCGCGCGGCGCTGTCCCTTCTGCACGCGTCGCGCGCCTGGGCATTGCTCGAGGGCCGTGACAAGGTCATCCCCGAAGACATCCAGGCGGTATTGCCCGGCATCGCAGGCCACCGCCTGCGCCCCATCCACGAGGGCGTGCGTCATACCAGTGTCGACACCGCCCGCGGGCTGATCAATGCCGTGGCAATTCCGTAAAGCGCCTGCAGGGCGGGCGGGCCGGCGATGAACCTGGACGACACCCTGAATTCGTCGCACGCCTACACCTTCTGGAAATGGTTTTCGCGCCGGCACCAACCGGAAAAAGGCCGCATCGTTCTGGTACAGCGGCGCGTCTACGTTCTGCCGACACGCCACGGCATCTCGTTCGCCCTGGCCCTGCTCCTGATGCTGGTGGGCTCCATCAATTACAACCTTTCGCTGGGTTACATCCTCACCTTCCTGCTGGCGGGAATGGCGATCGTATCCATTCTCCATACGTTCAGGAACATGGCCTATCTGATCGTCAGCGGCGGCAAGACCGATGCCGTATTTGCCGGCGACATGGCGTATTTCGACCTGCACGTCGAGAATCAACGCGACGACATGCGCCACGCAATCCACGCCGTCTGCGAAGACCAGAGGCAAAGCGCGAATTTTCCCGGTTGGCACGTCAGCATCCTGCGGATACCGGTGCGCACCGCGCGCCGCGGCTGGCTGCAGTTGCCACGGGTCACACTGGAGACGTTTTATCCGCTGGGAATGTTTCGCGCCTGGAGCTATGTCCGGCCGGAGTTGCGCGCGCTGATCTACCCCAAGCCGGACCATTCCCCGCTGCCCCTGCCACGACCGCGCGCAGACAACGGCGACGCGGTGAGCACGGGCATCGGTGCCGATGATTTCTCCGGGCTTCGCAGCTACCAGCCAAGTGACTCCCCCCGCCATATCGCCTGGAAGGCCGTCGCGCGCAGTGAATCGATGGTCACCAAATCCTTCTTGGGTCGCGCCAGCCAGGAATTGATCCTGGACTGGGGCGACCTGCCGGACACGCTCGATATTGAAGCGCGGTTGTCGCGCCTGACCCGCTGGGTATTGCTGGCCAGGGAGGCCGGATTGAAATATGCATTGAACATCCCCGGGGCGCACCTGGAACTGGATGGCGGAGACAAGCATTTCGAACGCTGCCTTGAGGCGCTGGCCTTGTATGAACCCGGCCAGCATTAATCTCCCGCTAGCCAATCTGCTCGCCCTGTTTGCCGGGCTTGCGCTGGCCGCATCCCCGCATACCGAGCGCCTGCCCTGGTGGGTAAATGGCTGGCTGGCGCTGTTTTTCTCCCTGCGCATCTGGATTGCGACAGGACCCCGCAGGCTCCCGCATCGCGCCTGGCTGGTTGTGCTGGCCATCGGCGGGGCCATCGGCGTATTTCTGACTTATCGAACCATTTTCGGTCGCGATGCCGGTGTCACCCTGCTGGTGCTGCTGATGTCGCTCAAACTGCTCGAACTGAAGGTGATGCGCGATATTTTCGTGGTCGTCTATCTGGCCTATTTTCTCGCGCTCACCAATTTCTTCTATTCGCAGACGATGCCGACAGCGGCGCTGATGCTGGTCACGGTCCTGCTGATAAGTGCCAGTCTGGTGAGTTTCAACGACACCAGCCGCCGGCTCGCCGACAGCCTGCGCACCGCCGCAATCCTGTTGCTGCAGGCAAGCCCGGTCATGCTGCTGCTGTTTTTCCTGTTTCCCCGCATGCCCGGCCCGCTCTGGGGGCTGCCCCAGGATGCGTTCGCCGGTGTCACCGGGCTGTCCGACTCGATGACCCCGGGCACGTTGAGCAACCTGTCCCAATCCGACGCCATTGCGTTTCGCGCCAAATTCACCGGCAATCCGCCGTCGCGACGCGGTCTTTACTGGCGCGGCCCGGTGTTCTGGGATTTCGATGGCAAGACCTGGCGCTCCGGATTTTCACGCCTCAACAACGACTATCAGCTTGATGCCAGTGGCCAGCCCTTTGATTACGAGATGACACTCGAGCCGCACAATCGCAACTGGCTGTTTGCGCTGGATCTTCCGGCGCGCATTCCGCCGCAGGCGCGGATGACCCAGGATTACCAACTGCTGTCGCTGCCGCAGGTGAGGACGCGCAGCCGCTACCTGCTGCGCTCCTATCCGCAGTACCGGGCCAGTGCAGGCGCCGAGGCCCGCGATCTCGCCATCGCCTTGCGTCTGCCGCGCAACGGCAATCCCAGGGCGCGGGCCCTGGCCGAGCAGTGGCGTGCCAACGCCGGAACCGGCCCCGACAGCAACGCCGCCGTGGTGCGCCAGGGCATCGAATTCTTCCGCAACAGCCGTTTCGAATATACCCTGACACCGCCGCTGCTCGGCGAGAATACCGTCGATGAGTTCGTGTTCGATAGCAAACGCGGTTTCTGCGAGCATTTCTCCTCCGCATTCGCATTCATGATGCGTGCCGCCAATGTGCCTGCGCGAATTGTCACCGGCTACCAGGGGGGCGAACTCAATCCCGTCGACGGCTACATGGAAATCCGCCAGGCTGACGCACATGCCTGGAGCGAAGTCTGGTCCGGCAATGACGGTTGGCTGCGCGTCGACCCCACCGCACTGGCCGTGCCGCTGCGCGTTGACTCAGGGCTCGCCGCGGCAGTGCCGCAGAACTCGAATCTGCCCCTTTTGATGCGAGTCGATGCCGAGTGGATGCGATCCCTGCGCTTTAACTGGAACGCACTGGCCAACAAATGGAATCAGTGGGTGCTGGGTTACAACTTCGATCGTCAGCGCGAGATGCTCACGCTGTTCGGCATGGAATCACCCGACTGGCGTTCACTGGCAATCCTGCTGTTCTGGAGTACCGCCGCCGTGATCGGTCTCACCGCTTTATGGCTGTTGGGCCGCTGGCGTCGCGACGATCCGGTGCAGCGCGCCTGGACGGACTTCTGCCGCAAGCTGGCACGCACGGGAATCCAGCGCGGCCCCGGTGAAGGGCCGGTTGATTTCGGCAATCGTGCCGAATCCGCGCTGCCACAGCGCGCCGGCATTATCGCGGCAGTCGTTGCCCTTTATGTCCAATTGCGCTATGGGCGCGACGCGGCACAGCCGCAAGCACGCCGGCTTCGCAAACTGGTGAGGCAATTCAGGCCATGACGCGCCTGACGGTATTGTTTGCGTTGGTGCTGGCTTGCGTCTCTCAGGGCACCCTCGCGCAGAACTACGCAGCGCGCGAAGACGTACAGCGTTTCATCGCCGACATGGTCGAGCAGCACGGGTTTCGCCACAGGGAACTCGTGACCTTGTTCTCCAAGGTGCGGCGGCAATCCTCAGTCCTTCGCGCCATGTCGACGCCGGCGGAATCCGTGCAACGCTCGTGGCAGGCCTACCGCTCGCGTTTCCTCAATCCCGGCCGCATCGAAGCCGGTGTGGCGTTTTATCTGCGCCATGCGCCGGCGCTGGAGCGCGCGGCTAAACTGTACGGCGTTCCCGAGGCGGTCATCGTCGCCATCATCGGCGTTGAAACCGTGTACGGCCGCAACGTCGGCGGATACCGCGTTGTCGACGCCCTGGCCACGCTTGCATTCGATTTCCCTCCACGCGCCGATTATTTCCGCGGCGAACTGGAGCAGTTCCTGCTGCATGCGCGCCAGGAGTCCATCGATCTTTTTTCCCTGAAAGGTTCCTATGCCGGCGCCATCGGCATAGCCCAGTTCATGCCCGGCAGCTACCGGCGCTTCGCCGTTGATTTCGACGGGGATGGCCGGCGCGACATTAGCGGCAGCGCGGTGGATGCGCTGGGCAGCGTCGCCAATTTTCTCAAGGAGCATGGCTGGCAACGCAAGCAGCCGATTGCCGTCACGGCGCGTGTCACGGGCGAGCGCTTCCGCACGCTGCTCGCCAGCGGCATCAAGCCTGTCTACCGCGGCGCCGATCTGGCCGGGTTTGAAGTCAGCGTGGGGGAATTCGTCGATCCGGAAATGGGCGTGGCGCTAATTGAACTGGAAACCACTGGCCAGGAACCCGAATACTGGGTCGGACTGGACAACTTTTACGTTCTGACACGCTACAACAGGTCGACTTTCTATGCGATCGCAGTCATCGAACTGGCAAGGGAAATCGAAACCACGCTCGCAAGGCAGCGCGGCGCGGCTGCCGGTTCCCGTTGAGCGCAAGCCCGAATCATGCGGGGCCGCGCCGCAGCACCACGCTCAGATTGTTGGCCGGCATGGGTACGATTTCCTCCAACACCAATCCCGCCTCCTGCGCAAGTTCCTGCACTGCCTCAAGATCGCGCACGCCCCAGGAGGAATTTCGCGCGCGCAAATCCGCGTCGAAAGCTTCATTGCTGGGCGAGGTGTGGCGAGCACCACGTCGGTAGGGTCCATAGAGATAAAGAATTCCGCCACGTTGCAGGATCGTACTGGCCCCGCGCAACAGGTGCTGTGTCGCATCCCAGGGAGAAATATGGATCATGTTGATGCAGACCACCGCCGTTGCCGAGTGCACCGGCCAGGGAAGCGCACGGACATCGAGGTCAACCGGGTCGAGTACATTGGGCAGTTGCTCATGCGCGATCCAGCGGCGAATGGACTGCCGGCTGACCGGGTCCGCGTCGCTTGGCTGCCATTCCAGCATCGGCAATGCACGCGCAAAACGCACCGCGTGCTGTCCGGTTCCGCTGGCGATCTCAAGGACCTTGCCGGGACCGGGCAACACCCGCCGCAGCACCTCCAGAATAGGTTGTGCATTGCGCTCGGCAGATGGCGATACCTGCCCGGAGTCCGCGGCATCTCTCAAAATTTGACCTTGTTTATCAATTCGATGGCCACTAGTGCACGCGATTTCCGCCGCAATTCAGGCATTCTCTTACGGCAACAGCGACAAGCTAAAAAATAGTCGACTCCAATCATTTAGAATAATACGAAAACATCCGGTCATGCCAGCGTGTATGCTTTTCATCAAATGAAACCATGCATGAGGTGCCTGAACCGTCACCTGCGTTACATTAATATTTTGCAGCGCAAAATACGTTGAATTACGTTACGCTTGCGTAGTTTTCTGGGTTCTGGGGGGCCCTCAATATGTTTCGCAATGATTTTGACGTCAGCGATCGCGTCAATACGACCGATCCAAAAAACGTTAACCAGGAAATCGACCGCATTTTTCTGGAACTGTATCCTGAGTCCACCACCAGGACCCTGGACAGGGCCTTTGGCGATGCTGATCGGATTTATCGTGGCGCCATGCCTGGGTTCCACGCCTGCGACACCGCCTACCACGACATTCAGCATGTGCTGGATGTGACGCTGGCCATGGCGCGACTGATCGATGGCTATGAACGCACCCGTGTGGGCGGGGATCCACTGGGCCAGAACCTGTTCCAACTGGGCGTGATTACGGCACTGTTTCACGACGTCGGTTACATCCGGCGAGTCAGTGAAACCGAATCCCAAAATGGCGCGGAGTTCACGCTGATTCATGTTTCCCGCGGAGCCCAGTTCCTGAAGGATTACCTGCCGAGCCTGGGCATGGCGGAAGTCGCCGACATCGCCGCAGATCTGGTTCATTTCACCGGCTATGAGCGCCCCGTCAATTCAATCAGGGTACCCGGCCTGAGATACCGGTTGCTCGGTAATTTTCTCGGATCCGCCGACATCATTGCGCAGATGGCTGACCGCTGTTACCTGGAAAAATGCCGCGACCGCCTGTACCCTGAATTCGTCACAGGCGGTATTGCATCCAAGAAAAACACCGAGGGCAATGTTGAAGTAATCTTTTCCTCCGGCGAAGACCTGCTGCGGAAGACGCCGGGTTTTTATTCCAGCGCGGCTCGGCGCCTTAAAGAGGATCTGGGCAACGGGCTTGAATATGCCGGGGCTCATTTCGGCGGTCAGAATCTCTATCTCGAAGGCGCAGAGAAGAACATGCGCTTTGCCGAAACGGTACGGGTTGAGGAGGACTTCAGCCTGCTCAAGCGAACACCGCCTGAAACCCTGCCAGCCCAGGCTGCGGGCGAAATCGGGGAATAACCCCGGCGCAACATGTTTCGGGCCTTGGCGCTGCCTAAGGCTTGGCGGGAAGAAATTTCAGCGGATCCACCGGCTTGCCCTGGCGGCGAATTTCGAAATGCAGCTTGGTGGTTTCAGCGCCGCTGCTGCCGATTTCGGCGATCTTCTGCCCTTTGACCACCGACTGCTGCTCCTTGACGAGGATCGAGTCGTTGTGCGCGTAGGCCGACAGGTAGGTGTTATTGTGTTTGACGATCACCAGCTTGCCGTAACCGCGCAGTCCTTCACCGATATAAACCACCTTGCCGCCGGCGCTGGCATAAACGGGCTCGCCTTTCTTGCCCGATATGTCGACCCCTTTGTTGGCCGGGTCGGAAAAACCGGCGCTCACCCGCCCTGCGGCCGGCCAGCCCCACTCGATTTTTTCGTCGTCGCCCTCGGCAATCGGCTGCGGCTCAGGCTTGGATGCCGGCGCAGCAGGCTTGGCGGGCTCCGGCTTCGGCGGTGTGGCGGCCGGTTTTGCGCCAGACCCCGACTTCGTCAACAGCGCGAGGTTCTCTTCCGAATAGGGCAGACGTTGCACCCTGGGTTCGGTCTTGATCCCGTCTCCGGCGCCGCCGAGCGGCTGCGCGATGACATTTGCGGTTCCTGCAATCGGACGCACCTGCACCGCGCCGGGCGAATTCAGGCGCAATACCTGGCCTTCGCGTATTAGATTGGGATCGGCAAGCGCATTCCACTCCGCCAGTTCGCGGTAATCGAGGCCGTGATCCAAAGCAATCGCATACAGCGTATCGCCGCGCCGAACCGTGTAGGCGTCGGCACGTGCCTCCGCAGCAACCACCGGCTGGGATGGTGGAACTGACGGCGCCGCTCCCAGCGTACCCGGCGTGCGATCGACCACCGGCGCACGCGGCGACCCCGCGCAACCGGCCAGCAGCAGACTTGCTATCACCAGACCTGGCAGGATGCGACTCATTGCTTGCCGCCTCGCAGGGGCACAAAACGAACCGCGTCCAGGCGCGTTTCGACAAAACCTTCCTTTTTGTGCTCCACCAGCACCAGTTCCTGGTCATCGCTGCCTACCGGGGCAACCAGGCGCCCGCCGGGTGCGAGTTGCTCGAGCAATGCGCGCGGAATTCGCGGCGCTGCTGCCGCAAGAATGATGGCGTCGAATGGCGCGGCTTCGGGCAGTCCCTTGGCGCCATCGCCGTGGGCGAGGCGAAGATTGGCCAGGCGCAGCGGGCGCAGATTGGCGCGTGCCTTTTCCAGCAGCGCGGCGATCCGCTCCATGGAAAACACCTCGCGCGCCACCACCGCCAGCACCGCCGCCTGATAGCCGCACCCGGTACCCACCTCGAGCACCTTGCCCAGTGGTTCACCGCAACGCAGCGCCGCGATCATTCTCGCCACGACATAAGGCTGCGAGATGGTCTGCTCAAAACCGATCGGCAGCGCGGTATCCTCGTAGGCACGGCTGGCAATGGCTTCCTCGACAAACAGGTGGCGCGGGACTTCGCGCATTGCCGCCAGCACCGCCTCGTCGTTGATGCCCTTTTCGCGAAGGCGGACGATCATGCGATCGCGAGTGCGTTGCGATGTCATGCCTATGCCGCGCGAAGAAGCTAGTTGGCCAGCCATTTTTCTATTTTTGACATCTGATTAAGGTGTGTAAGGTCAATCTGCAGCGGCGTGATCGAAACGCAATTCGCCGCGATGGCGTGAAAATCCGTACCTGGTCCGGCCTCGGCTGCGGCTCCCGCAGCACCTATCCAGTACACCGTATCACCACGCGGCGTGGTGGTCCTGACCACCGCCTCTGCCTTGTGGCGTTTGCCCAGTCGCGTCACCTGCGTACCCATCAACCCGGACTGGGGCACATCCGGAACGTTGACATTGAGCAGCATGGGCGCCACCGGGGGCGAGTTGCGGCAACGATCCACAAGATCGCGGGCCACGCGCGCCGCAGTAGCAAAATTCACGCCTTCCTTTCCCGCCAGCGATATGGCTAATGAAGGAATTCCCAGCAGAAAACCTTCCGTGGCCGCAGCGACGGTCCCTGAATAGATCGTATCGTCCCCCATGTTGGCCCCCAGGTTGATCCCCGAGACCACCATGTCGGGCAGGTGGTCAAGCAACCCCGTCACGGCAACATGGACGCAGTCGGTTGGCGTCCCGTTGATGAACAGAAAACCGTTCGCGGAGCGACGAACCGACAACGGGCGATCCAGCGTGAGCGAATTCGATGCGCCGCTGCGGTCGCGCTCCGGCGCGACCACGGTGACTGTGCCGAATTCGGACAGGGTTTCTGCGAGTATCGCGATGCCGGGGGAAAAGTATCCGTCGTCGTTGCTGAGCAGAATTCGCATGGGTGGCGGATTATAGCCTGCACGACAAGACCGGCGCATGCGCACGACACCGGCGCGTTCAGGCCGGCCTATAATGCGCAGCGTTCGGGCGTGCGGCACGCTTCCGAAACTTGCCTAAGGAGGAATCCCACCTTGAAATCGCCAGTCATCCTGCGCACGCTGCTGGGCTTCGCAGCGACCGTCCTCGCCTGCAGCATCCACCTTGCCCAGGCGCAGGCCTACCCCACCAAGCCGATCCGCATTATCGTGCCCTACGCGGCGGGAGGCCTGGTTGAACTGATGGCCAGATCCATCGGTCCGTTTCTCACCGAGACCATGGGACAACCGGTCGTGGTGGAAACCCGCCCAGGCGGAAGCGCCATCATCGGCATGCATGCATGCGCCACGTCGGCACCCGACGGACATACGCTGTGCCTGGCCGTCGCGGACGCGCTGAGCTACAACCCGGCGCTCTTTTCCGATCTCCCGTTCAACCCCGACACCGATTTCACGCCGGTGATCAACATGGGCTTGTCCAATAATGTGCTGGTCGCCCATGCCAAGGCGCCTTTTGGCAATTACCGGGAAATGATCGCCCACGCCAAGGCAAATCCCGGCAAGTTGAACTGGGCAACCTGGGGGCCGGCGAGCCTGCCCGATCTCTACCTTCAATGGATCAAGCGATCGGCGGGGGTTGATATCATCGGAATTCCGTACAAGGGAGCCGGACAGGCCAACCCCGCGGTCATTTCCGGCGAGGCCGACATCACCTACATGGGCTTCGGCGTGTCCGCCCCCTTGATCAAGGCCGGCAAGCTGAAACCGATCGTGACGGTGGGCACGCGCCGATCGATATTCATGCCCGCGCTCAGCACCCTCGGCGAGGAAGGCGGCGACCCGGGACTGCAGGGTTACTTCGCGATGTACGCGCCTGGCAAAACCCCAAAACCGATCGTGGAAAAACTGAACGCGGAACTGGCTCAAGCCATCCGCACGCCCAAGATGCTCGACTTCTACAAAACCTACACGCTGGAGCATATCGACAACAGCGCAGACCAGTTCGCGCAGTTCGCGCGTGCCGATCGCGAAAATGCCCTCAAGGTATTCCGCAGCATAGGCATCACACCCTCAAAAGCCCCGCAATAAAGACGCAGGCTGGCTCGAAGACTGCCATTCGAGCCCGACCCGGATCCCCAGAAACAAAAAACCGCTGCGTTGCAGCGGTTTTTTATGCGGGTCCTGCAGCCCGTCGCCGCGAACTTACACCAGTGCGCCAGCCTGCTTCGCCTTGCCGATGCCCAGCCGCTTGTGCGAGGCATTGACGCCCATGATTTCGCGGGCTTCCTCCGGTGTGGCGATCTCCCGGCCGAGTTCGTTGGCGATGGCAACTATTTTTCTCACCGCCTGCGCCGAACTCTGAATCTTATCTTCGCGGTGCGGATAAATATAAACCGTATCCTCCATGCCGACGCGAACCATATCGAAGCCCAGCATCATTGCCATGGTACTGAAGGGCATCCAGTTGCGGCCGCCGGCGCATACGCCTTTCACGGCCTTGGCGGGAAAAGTCTGCTGCATGGTCATCATGTAGATGTAGTTCCACGGATCCGGGCCGATCGGGGAACCGTGCGAATAGCCGTGGAAGCCCGTCATGATGTTCATGAGCGGCGGGTCCTTGGCGATGCCGGTGTCGATCAGCCAGTCGATCACATCCTTGGTGCCCTGGTAGCTGGTGGACTGGTACTCCGGCCTGACACCGTGCTCTTCGAGATATTTGACCTGGTCGGTCAGCGTCTTTTGCGTGATTGAATATGTGAATTTTTCCGAAAAACCGGTAGTCTGGATCAGCAGGACCGCCGACTGCATGTAGGCAGGACCGGCTTCTGTCAGAAGATCAACGCAGGGTTTGATGAGGTCCACGCCCTGAGCGTTGTAATCGGCATAGGGGATCACCGAGGTCACGATGTCCGGACACTGGTCGAGCACCCTGTCGATGGTTTCCTTCATCACCTTCGGATCCTTGCTCGGCAGGCCGTTTTTCTCGCGCGCATGCGCGTGCCACACCGACGCCCCGGCCTTGTACGCCTCCACCACGGACTTGACGTTTTCTTCCATGGTGTAGGGTTGCCCGGGATTCTGTTCGCGGCTGGTAAACGAGCCCGTGGGCGCCACGTTGATAATGAGCTTTTTCGCCATCGTCTTGTGCGGGGCCTCGCGATGAAGGCTGGTCAGAATTCCAGAGTAAAGTTCCTTGATGTCGGCCATCTGCGTTCTCCTCCGATCGGGACCCGGATTATAGGGCCGCAGCCGGCATTTGCGCAGCAGCGCAGCAGCCGGCACTACGGAGCAGTCGACTCGGCCTTACAGTTCTTTTTCGAGGCGCTCAGCCACGGTTTTTACGACCTTCAAGCGGCCGAAAAGCTTGTCTTCGGCCTCGATCAGCGTCCAGGGCGCAATCTCGGTCGAAGTGCGGTCCACCATGTCGGCCACCGCGGCCTCGTAGTCGTTCCATTTCTTGCGGTTGCGCCAGTCCTCTTCGGTGATTTTGAAGCGCTTGAAACTGGTTTTCTCGCGCAGCTTGAAACGCTTTAACTGTTCATCCTCGCTGATCTGCAGCCAGAACTTGCAGATGATGGCTCCGCTCTCGACCAGTTGCTCCTCGAATTCGTTGATTTCCGAGTAGGCGCGCATCCAGTCCTGCTCGGCGCAGAATTTTTCCACGCGCTCCACCAGCACCCTGCCATACCAGGTGCGGTCGAATATGGTCACTCTGCCCAGTCGCGGCACATGCCGCCAGAATCGCCACAGGTACGGTTGCACGCGCTCCTCCGAGGTTGGTGCTGCCACCGGAATCACCGCGTACTGGCGCGCGTCAAGTGCGCCGGTGATGCGTCGTATCGCACCGCCCTTGCCGGCCGCGTCCGACCCTTCGAACAGAAGTATCAATGATCGATTGCGGAATTTCCTGTTTCGCGAGGCGAGATTGAGCTCACCCTGGTATTTCTCCAGGCGCTTTTCGTAGGTCTTCTTGTCCAGCTTCTGCGTCAGGTCGAGGCTGCGCAGCAACTGCAGGTTGTCCACCACCGGCACGAACGGAGGCGCCTCGGTAGGCTCCTTGGGGGGCGCTTTCTGCTTGAGGCGCTTGCGCATGGCTTCAAGCAGAATCTTGCCTACAGTCAGGCTGCGATAGCGCGGATCGCTGCCCTCGACCACGGTCCAGGGCGCGTGGGCCGTGCTGGTCTCGCGCAACGCATGCGCGGAGATCTTGCTGAATTTGTCATAAATCTTGAAGCGCTCCCAATCAAGCGTGGTGACACGCCAGCGCGTGTGCGGATTGGATTCGAGTTCCTCGAGGCGCTTCTTTTGCGCCTTCTTGGACAGGTGAAACCAGAATTTCAGAATCAGCACCCCCTCATCGGACAGCATGCGCTCAAAGTGCAGGATGCGGTCGATGGCGTGCCCCAACTGGATATCGGTGCTCTTGCCAAGGACCCGATCCACGATGGGGGCGGTGTACCAGGATCCGAATACGACGCCGATCTGGCCGCGCGGCGGCAGCGACCGCCAGAAGCGCCACATCATCGGCCGCTCGCGCTCCTCATCCGAGGGATCGCCATAGGCCACGGTACGAATATGGCGCGGATCCATCCATTCATTGAGCAGGTTGACGGTCTCTCCCTTGCCGGCGCCGTCAACGCCGCCGATCAGAATCAGGACCGCGAATTTGCCCTGCGCCGACAGGTCGAACTGGGCGTTCAGCAATGCCTCACGCAGACCGGGCTCCTCCTTGTCGTATGCCGCCTTTTCAACCTTGTGTCCGACTTCCGCGGATTCAAACATGTCGATCTCCTTGAACTGTCATGTTTTCCAGAATAGTCCGGTATCGTGAAATCCCTTCACGACACGCTCCACCCCTGCCAGGGCCTGTGCCTCGCCGGCAGCCACCCAGCCTTGCGCCAGTCCCATGTTGCGGGCGTCGAGTTCGCGCCGCCCCGCCGCAGCCTGTGCAATCAGCGACTGGCAAACAACTGCGTCTTGCACCCGTCCGAGCACATCCTGCATAACGACCAGTTCCGCGACAAAACGCTTGAGTTTCTTCCGCGGATAGAGGGCGGCGAAAAAATCACAGGTATAACGAAGCTTCTTGGCGGTGATGCGAAGCGCATGCAGGCCTTTCCCGTCATGCTTGCCGGCACCGAGTTTCAGCAGTTGAGCATGCCTGCGCGCAAGCGAACCGTCCGCAAGCACCGGCAGGCTTGAGGCATCTACCGCTGCGCGGGTATCCCCCGACGCGTTCATCAATAGCGCCAGATCGATCCACACAGCCGTGTAATCGCCTGCCAGCAGCAAGTCCCTGGCGCCCGCGCGCGCCCGCGCCCTGTGGCGAGCAGCCCTGGCACGCAACCCGGCGACCGCGGGGGCGCCGCAATGAACTGCCATCGGACGCAGCACCTCGGCAAAGAACATGTCCCAGTTGCGCACTTCGCCCAGTTGCGCCGAAAGCTCGCGCAATCGCGCCCGCAATGGCGCGCTGGCGGCACACCAGGCCTGCTCACGCGGCAGCGCCAGCGCGACCCGGAGACGCCTCAACCCCACGCGCATCTGGTGCAGGTATTCCGGGTCCTTCCCCTGCAGAAAACCGGCTTCGTTGGCGTGTACCTGACGGGTTGCCGATTCAACACAGGCAACAAATCCCGACCAGCCGCTTTGCTCCTTCGCCAGCCGTGCACCGGCGTGCCGCTGCGGCGCGGGTGCCGTCCGCGCCGCCAGTATGTAGCCGCGCTCCGCCTTGGAACTCATACCGACACGAAACGGCACCTCGGCCAGCAGGCTGCGCGAAAAATCAAGGATCGCCGACGGTTCGCCGCTGATCAGCTCAATCTCCACCTCGCAGATTGCTTCGATTGAAACGCCGGCGCGGATGGTCCCCCGGTCAAAACAAAGCAGTGCGTGCGTTCCCTGCGCCAATTCGAGTTCGACGCTGCTGCGGTGAAACACGGTGCTGAACTGCGGCGCGAGTTCCCGGCGTACTCGCGGGCGCGAAAACAGGGCGGAAAACGGGGTCAGGGCAAGCAGATCCGGATTCAGCGTGGCGTCGCCGAGAGGCCACTCGTATTCCTCGCGCTGGTGCAATCCGCCTATCCCCGAACCGCCACCTTTCAGAGTCTGGATCCAGTTTCTGCCGTCGCGACGCACGCGCAGTGCCATGCCATGGCGAAACAGCAGGTGAGAACTGGTGTCGTAGTAGATGCTCGACAGGCGCGAGGAGCGGGCGGTGCCACGGCGCGCCATGGCGAACGCGCTTGCCCGGCGCAAACGGCGCATTCCCGCATCGTCCAGCAGCAGTTTGAGTTCGATTTCCACGCAACATTTGGCGAAAAGGACTGCTGCCGTCGATTATCCGCCCGGCCACGTCCTGCATAGCAACGATGCGGTGCAAATTTGATCTGGCGCAAATGAAAGCGCTGCGGCAAGGCATTTCGGGAGCGCAAGGCTGCCTGCCGGCGGCCCCAGGTACCTCTGGGCCCTATCCGGCCCGCCGCCAGGATTCCAGGAAAGACGCTAGCGCGCGCAGCGGAAGCCGACGTTGTGGTGTCCCGAACGGGGGGCACGGGAGACATTATGGCCACGGTTGGTGGTGGTTATGCCCTCGGCAGGCCAATCATGGCTGCCGCCGCGCGTGCTGCGCGCTTCGGTACTGTCCAGGCTCTCGCGGCCATCGTCGATTCGATACGGATAATCACGATAGACACTGGAAACCCATTGCCAGACATTGCCCGACATATCCAGCACACCAAACGGGCTCGCCCCCCTTGGCAGACTGCCCACCGGCAGGGTCGCGTTATATCCGACGCCAAAGCGCGCGCGGGTATTGTCGGGAGGCGCACTTCCCCAAGGATATCTTCGCCCTTCTGCTCCGCGCGCCGCCTTTTCCCACTCCGCTTCGGTCGGCAGGCGCTTGCCCTGCCAGGCGCAATATTCGCGCGCGCCGCGCCAGGTCACCTCCACCACCGGGTGCTGTTCATACCCCAGGTCGGCCCTCCAGTGCCCCTCGAGGCGATGGATACGAGCATCGCGATCATCCAGATCGAAATAATTGACATTGCGGGGTCCCCGGGGCCCCCTCACTTCGAGAAATTCGGCAAATTGCGCATTGGTCACCGGCGTTCGATCGATCAAGAATGCGGGAAGGTTGAGCTCATGAACCGGACGCTCGTCGGCGTTGCCGTTATCGCTTCCCATCCGGAAAACTCCCTCGGGAATCTCGATCATCGGGGTGGTGTCGGCGGCAACGGAATTGCCTATCAGCCCCGGTTGCACCATCAATATCAGGAGGCAGAACAAGGCGTCGCCGAACCGGGCAAGGGCGCCTGAGCACCGATACTCTTTTGCTTCTGGATTAATGATGAAACCTGCTCCGGGAAACTGCTGCCGATAAACTGGAGGAAGTACATCAATTAAATGGTGTATGCCATAGCCTGTCAAGGCGCGACGCGCGGTGTAAAGCGCCAGCGCAGTTGCGCCAGCATTTTGTCAGGTTCGAAACCTCCAGGCGGTAAAGCGCGCGCCGCGTCGCCGTACGGGTGCAACGGGCCCGGGCCGTTGCATCGGCCATCGCGAAACGCGCCCAGCAGCGGGTTGAAAATTTCGTCGTATGATTGCCTTTAATGACTGTCATTTATTAACTTTTCCATGAAATACTCCATATTCGGCGTATATTTTCAGGCATATGCGTTATCTTTTCTGACAATTCCAGTCCACACCGGACCAGCCGCTAACGGGGCGGAATCACCCAAAGATATAAATTGCGCTCACGGTTATTGGCGCGGATGCGCAGCGTCTCCAGCGGCGTCCAATCCCCCATGTCGTGAAAATGCGAGACCACGCGCGTGCCCGGCACCAGTTCGCGCAGCAGCCGCGGCCGCAGCTTGATATTGACCTCCGGCCAGAGAAACAGCATTACCACGCTGGCGCCGACGATCTCGGTCAGGAACAGATCCTCGTTGCGGATTTCGATCCGGCCGGCCACCCCGTCCTTGCGGGCGTTTGCGGCCGCCTCGGCGGTGCGCCTCGGGTCGATGTCCACGCACACCGCGCGAGCACCGTATTCGCGCACCGCGGTAATGGCGATGCGCCCGTCGCCGCAACCCAGGTCGTACACCACGTCGTCCCGGCCCACCCTGGCCAGGCGCAACATCGTGCGCACCACGACCATGTCGGAAGGCTCGTATTGCACGTCCGGGGCCCGCAACGGCCGGACCGGCGATGCCGGCGACTCCTGGGCATGTACGGGACCGGCCAGCATCATTGCCGCAGCCGCCATCAATGCCGTCAGAAACCCTGCGCGCTTCGGCACGGATTCGGATCCACTGCTCATTGTCTGGCGAATCGGTCGAAAATCAGATCCGGTGCCGGTGCGCCCCCGACTGCGCTGCCCCATGAACCCCTTGCTGCCGCGCAGTTACCGGTCCCTATTCCATGGTCCATTTGTATTGCTTGATCAGCCTGGCAACCCGCTCGCGGTCGGCGCGTATCAGCGTGCCAAACTGTTCAGGGGTGCCCACATTGGGCTCGGTGATCAATTCGGCGAGGAATGCAGCGAACTTCGGTTCACGGAAGGTATGCAAAAACTCCGCGTTGAGGCGCTGTGTGACGGCCTCGCTCATGCCCGCCGGCCCGAGCAGGCCCCACCATGAATGTCCGCTGGGCAAATCACCAAGGCCCAGTTCATTCAGGGTCGGCACATTGGGGAACATGGCCAGGCGCCTGCTGCCGCTCACCGCGAGCAACTTCACCTTGCCCGACTTGATCAGGCTCAGGCCGCCATAGGCGCCCAGCGCCGCCATGTCGATGTCGCCCGCGGCCAGCGCGTTGAAGACCTGCGGCCCTCCCGGATAGGGTATCCCGGTGATGGTGGTGTTCCACTGGTCGCCAAGATACAGGCGCGACATATCCAGACTCGAACGCGGCCCGAAAGTGCCGGTATTGAGAACGCCGGGCTTGGCCGCGGCATAGGCTTGCAACTCCTTGATTGAATTCACCGGTACCGCCGCTTTCACGAAAACGCCAGTGAGGATGTAATAAAGATTGGTGATGGGCCGCAGTTCGCGATCGGCGTCGTAGGGCAACTTTGCATACAGCAAGGGATTGGAGACGATCGGGTCGGTGTTGAGCACGCAGATGGTGTGACCATCGGGTGCTGCCTTGGCGCAGGCCTCGGTCGCCACCACGGAATTCCCGCCCGGACGGTTCTCGATCACCATGGTCTGCCCCAGGCGCGGCTGGATTTCCTCAAAAGCCTTGCGAAGAATGATGTCCACGCCAGAACCGGGCGGCTGCGGCAGATACACACGAATGGGTTTGGACGGCCACGACTGGGCGAAGACCTGCCCACAGAACAGCGAGAACAGCGCGAGAAAAAAGATCCTTTGCATGGCAGTTCCTCCTTGAAGTATCCAAGCTTACCGTGACTTGGCGTCAGGGATATCGGAGCGCGCGCCGCATTGCTGCACGCCACCCGCGCCTTGATTCCGCCCCCCCGGTATGCTGTCTCCGATCGTTCAAGCCAGACCGAATTTGACCAGCAGCGGATCGAGGACCCCCGCCTCCCCGAATCCGCGCGCCCGCAACAGGCACGCGTCACATCCGCCCCGCAGGGCCGAATCCAATCCGCCACTGAGCAGCACGATCGCGCGTCTTCTGTGGCTCACTCATTCCCCCCCGATGAAAATGGCTGTCACACCCTGGCTGGCGTTTCCGCCAATTCTGGCCAACGGAATAGCCCGGGCAAGCGGCGCAATGCCCGCCCCGCACACTACAACACCGCGAATATTCCGCCAGGCAGCTTCAGCACAGCCACCGATGTGATCTGCAGGAAAACCAGTAGCGCCAATACCCATGCCAGACCTTTTTGCCACCGTGGCCGTCCCTCCCGGAAGACCGCCAGCGCGAGCACGGCGTAAATCGCGATCATCGCGAACTTGACTTCGATCCAGGTAGACCATTCCCAACGCGGAGTGGTGGAAATCAGGCCAATTGCCGCAATCAGCAAAAGGCCGTCGGCGACCTGGGGCAGCATCCTGACCCAGGCCTCATGGGGCGCAGGATCGCCCCGCATCATCCACAGTCCCCGCATGAAAAAAAGCGCGAAGCTGGTGGCGACGAAGAAGATATGGATGTACTTGAGAAAAATGTAGGACATCGGGTACCGGCCGCCAAGCGCGCAGTTAAATGAATTACCCGCAGTCGAAAATCCTCCCAATACTATCTTTTTTTACACTTCCCTGACCAAAACCCTGCAAATTTAATCGCTTGAATGTGTTCATCTGGTCCGCGCGATGCTGGCGCGGCTTGCCATTCTCAGCAATTGGCAACCGGAGCTTCAATGACCACGGGTTCAGCGAATGATTGCCACAACGCACAAACGCAGGTTAAATAGCCGTTATGCAGATGGCATATCTCAACCGTCTGACATCCTTAACCGACTATTCAACCAGTGAGGGAATCATGAATCAGATGACCGAGATCGCAAATCTTCGTTTTCCAAGCACTCGCAAGGACACGAACTACGACGTTGAATTTGATCCGACAACCGGAACAATTTGGGGATTTTTCAATCCCAAAGGAACACCCAACTTCAGCCTTGGTTTGCTCGCCGACATCCGGGCTCACGACAGTGCGCTCGAGAAAAATCATGGAACCGTCCAATTTGCCGGTGATATGGTCCCTGCCAGCTACTACGTCGCCGCGTCGAAAATCCCCGGCATCTATAATCTGGGCGGGGACCTTGGCCTGTTCATGCTGCTCATCAAGACGCGCGACAGGCAGGCGCTGCTCAACTACGGCAGGTTGTGCATCGATAATATTTTCCCGCGGATCAACAACTATTTTTGCCCGACCTTGACCACCATATCTCTGGTGCAGGGTGATGCCCTGGGCGGCGGTTTTGAGACGGCCCTTGCCAGCGATGTCCTGATTTCGGAAGAAAGCGCCACGCTGGGACTTCCGGAAATACTGTTCAACCTCTTCCCCGGCATGGGCGCCTATAACCTCCTGGCCAGGCGTATTGGCATGCAGGCTGCGGAAAAACTCATTTTGTCGGGTGAATTGTTTTCTGCGAAAAAACTGCACGAGATGGGGGTAATCGACGTTCTCGCCCCCGACGGGCAGGGAGAAAACGTAACGCACGAATGGATCCGCAAGAACCAGAAGCGCCGCAATGGGTTCCAGGCCGTGCAGCAGGCCAGAAAGGCTGTTCAGCCGATCACGCGCGAGCAACTCGACCAGATTGTCGAATTATGGGTGGATGCGGCTCTGCGCCTTGACGAAAAGGACATCAAGATGATGCACAGAATCGTCCGCTCACAATCGCGCCGGATCCAGAATGAGCAAGGCGGGAACGCCGAACCCATGCAGACGTCGGCATTTGCCGCCAGCGCCTGAGCAGCGCCGGAAATTTTCAGGCGGCAAGCACCCTTGGAGCTAAGGGTGGTTTCGGAAGTCCCGCCTTCCCCGGCGCAGCGCAACCTCGGCCAAGTACGATTCCCTCTACTTGATGCGATGCGCCCGGGAAGCCGGCCATTCCGCCTTATCCGCCGGTGGTCCTGTTCAATTGCAGCAAGTAGTTTGAAAGCGCCTGCCTGACCGCGTCGAACTCTTCGCGCAATCCACGCGCAATATTTCGCACCTGAGCGTGCACTTCCTGGTCACTCATCGCGCCGATTCGGTTGCAGTACTGCGTCAATCGATCAGCGCCAACGCTGGCGACAGATCCTTTGAGCGCGTGCAGCATCGCCCGAAATTCGACGGTCGACAGCTTGTTATGTTCCCTGTCGATGCTGGCCAGAATATGCAGTGAATCCTTGACAAAAGCGTCGACCAGCTTTTGCATGAAATCACTGCCGGAACCCAGTTCCTCCAGCAACCGGATCGTGTCCAGATTCAGAATCTGCGGAGCACCCGCGATAGAAACCACGGAACGCCGTGGCGTCGCAATCGGCGCCAGACTGGAATTTTCGACTCCGCCGCATATCTCCGCGACTGTATCCAGGAGCCGCGTGGCTTCGATGGGCTTCGGTAAAAACGCGTCCGCGCCGGCATCCGTCGCTTCCGTCTTCATCTCCGGCGCGACATCGGCCGACAGAATCACCACCGGAATTCGCTCCCTGCCGGTGTAAAGAAAGCGCATTGCCCTGAGAGCTTCCAGTCCGCCCATTTTCGGCATGTTTCGGTCCAGCACTGCCATATCAAAACGTTCAGCTTCCAGCGCGTCGAGCGCCTGCTCCCCGTTCTCGACCATGACAACCTTGTGGCCGCCACGCTCCAGTATTTTCTCAATCACGGTCCTGTTCGCGGCGTTGTCGTCCGCGATGAGAATCCTGTAGGAGCGCGATCCCTCGCGACGTTTCAGATAATCCGAGAGGAATACGACTTCACGCGGCCCCACCTCCTCCGCGGATGCGGAAACCGCATGCAGGGCATTGAACAGAAGCCGCTTGTCTACCGGATAGGCAAGCACCACGTTGCGTCCGCCGGCCAAGCTTTCCGTTCCACCCTCCCCGGCGCCATTGCGTATCGCAATCACCGCAGGCAGCGCTGGCAGGTGGGCATCTTTTCGCAATTGCGCCAGCATCGACTGGGCCTCACGTGCGGAGGGCGCAAAAATCATGGCACTGTGGGGAGTCGGGGCGATGCCGATTTCACGCAATGCGTGTCCGGCCGCGTCGGCGACATCCCTGGTCCAGTACGGCCGGGCCCCCCAACCCGCCAACATATCCGTGATCCCCGACGCATCATCGTCGGGAAACCCGACGACAAATACCCGGGCACCGGCCAGATCACCGGTACCCAGACCGGATACGCAGGGTTGCTTGGCGAGCGCCAGTTCAAACCAGAACGTTGTGCCCAGTCCAACCGCGCTCTCCAGGCCCATCCGCCCGCCCATGAGTTCCACCAGTTGCTTGGCGATGGTCGTACCGAGACCGGTTCCGCCGAAGCGGCGTGTTGTGGTTTCATCGGCCTGGGCAAAACTGTCAAATATTCTCCGCTGCGCATCCGCGGAAATACCTATGCCTGTATCACGCACAGAAAACTTCAATTTGCTCCTCGACGCATCCTCATCGATCAGCGAGACATGCACCGTGACTTCGCCTTTTTCGGTGAATTTGATTGCGTTTCCGATCAAATTGATAAGCACCTGGCGCAAATGATGCGGATCGCCCTTCAGCGAGGGGGTTACCTGCGGCATGATGGAGATGATCAGGTCCAGGCCTTTATCCTTGGCCTGCTGATGCAGAATCTTCGCCGTACTGTTTATCAGCGCGTGCAGGTCGAAATCGGTGTCCTCAATCGAGAGCTTTCCTGCCTCGATCTTGGAAAAATCCAGAACGTCCTCGATCAATTCAAGCAACACCCTGGAAGATCCCGTCAGAGTCTGCAGCATGTCGATCTGCTCGCGATCCAGCGGGGTGTCGCGCAACAAGCCCCCCATGTTCACGATGGCGTTCAAAGGCGTCCGCATCTCATGGCTGACAACCGAAATAAACCGCCTTTTTGCCTGGTTTGCCGCTTCCGCCTTGGCCACCGCGGCCCACATCCGCTTGACCAGCGTAAGCGCGTAAAGCGATAACACCGCCATTCCAAACAACAATCCCAGACCGACGCTGATTTGTGCGTGCCAGAACGGGCTCAGGATCAGAACGGTGGCAAATCCGGTCAGCGAAAACCCCAGGGATGCAAGCAGGTAAGGCGCGCCATAGCGGAATCCGTTGGCGAGCGTGATCCAGAAATAAATCAGGAAAAGCGGCATCGCATGGAAATCCGCGGCCACCATGAAAAATGTGGCCGCCCCCGAATCGAGCATGGCGCCAAAAATGCGCCGCGCCGGTGACGCGCCTGGCCGGAAAAGAATGCTGACGAAAATCGCCAGCGCCAGGGAGAGAAACGCCACCATGGCGCCGAAGTACAGGTGGTCTGCTTGCAATTCCTCGGCAGTATGAGTCACCGACGCCGGCAGCAGATAGAAAAACAGGATCACCCCGACGGCAAGCCTGATCTGCGCCTGTTCGTGCTCGGTATCCGGTCGATTCCGAAATCGTTCCCGTAGCGATCGAAGGATCTGCGTCATTGGTTTAGCAGCGTCGATACCGGCTGCGGGGAAATATCCAGGAACTGCCGCTGAATTTCCAGGGTCTGCTCCTTGACCCGCAGGAATGCACTGACAAGCGCCGGATCCAGGTGCGAGCGACTCTGGGACTGTAGATAATCGAACGCAGCCACGGATGTCCATGCCGGCTTGTAGGGCCGGATGGAAGTCAATGCGTCGAACACGTCCGCTACTGCTACGATCCGGGCGGGTAGCGGAATATGGTCGCCTACCAGTCCATGCGGATAGCCTGACCCATCGAATTTCTCGTGGTGTCCCAATGCAATCAACGCCCCCATGCGCAGGTAGGTGGAGGGACTCTCCTTGAGAATTTCATAACCTATCTGCGGATGGGCGCGCATCTCCAGCGCTTCGCTGTCGGTGAGGCGCGCCGGTTTCAAAAGGATGTGATCCGGAATCCCGATCTTGCCGATGTCATGCAAAGGCGCCGCCAGTTCTATGGTTTCGGCCTCCTCCCTGGACAACCCCATGACATCGGCGATCAAACGTGAATAGCGCGCCATGCGAAGGATATGGTTGCCGGTGTCCGAGTCCCTGAATTCCCCGGCCCGGGCCAGACGGTACAAAGTTTCTTTTTCGCGCGCCCGCACATCCAGTGTCGCCTCCTGGACCATGTTTTCCAGAAGCCGTTTGCGGTCCTCCAGTACCAGGTGTTGACGCCTTAACGTGAGCAGGTTGCGGCATCGCGTCATGCATTCGCGCGCATCAACCGGTTTGTGCAGGAAATCGGTAACGCCCACGTCAAGCGCCGAATAGCGAATCCAGCGCTCGTCATTCACCGTGACCATGACGATGGGAACATGAGCGTATTCGGACAATTGACGCATGCGCCGTACGACTTCGATGCCGTTCATTTCCGGCATCTGGTAATCAACCAGAATCAGGTCGGCCACGCGATTAGTCGCCCAGCGTACGGCTTCAAGGGGATTCTCGAACGCCTCGACCAGTACGTTGGCGTCGATGCCGCGAACGACCTGCTCCAGAATTGCCCGACTGGTCGACTGATCATCGATGACAAGCACGGTGTTCTTGACTGCAGAGACCGCGCGGATCTGTGGTTGCGACATGCCTTGCAGGTTCTCAATCAGGAGTGCACAGCCTACCCCGTTTGAGCGATTCCTGTCTAGGTAAGGGGAACAACAAGGCGTAGGCCTGTGCTGTTGTCGCCACAAGCGGTAAGCCTCAATTCAACAGATCCGTGAAAGGTGTTGAAAAATAAGCAAAAAACGGTGGCGCACGCAATCCGCGTCGAATGAATTTACATTCAGTCGGGAATTGGCATTTTCAGGACTTTTTGGCCTCGTCCTTTTTTGTTCCAGGAAGGAGTTGCGCACGGTCGCGCGACAAGGATTCAATATTGGAATTCGGGACCAGGAATGTCCAAGATTCCAGTTTGCGCTCACGCTCCAGGCCCAGCATCCATGCCTTGCGGTTTTCTTCAAAGGTTTTGTCCAGCTTATCCTTTTCCTCCGCGGATTCGCCTTTTCCGGGCACGCGCACCTTGGGCGGTTCACCCGTCAGCGCAACGCGCAGATAGCGCATGTCCCCCTCAAGATCGCCCAGCCGTATCGTATAAGCCAAACCGTCAAAGGACTGAATCTTAAGGGTGGCTCCCTTGTCAAATCCGCCCTTGGTTGAGTCGGTAACTACATCGCCCAGCGCAATATAGAGCACCACGCTGACAAGATCCTGCACCTTGTTGTTGTCCAGCTTCTCAGCAGAATCGGCGAAACGCCAGTCCTTGGTTTCGCTCTCCCGAACAACCGACCAACCCGGTTTGCCGCTGCCCGAACTCCACTGCATGGATTTCGCATTAGAGACGCGAATCAGGTCCCTGGAGAGCCACGGGCCGGGTTTGGCTTCCGCATTTTGCAAAGTATCGAGTATGACAGCCATGCTGGACGGATCCTTGCCGAGGACGTACCGACCGGTCGCCTGCGGCGCCCCTTTTGTCGGCGCGGTTGTCTGTGTCTGCATGAACACGCGCTTGCCAAGCAACACACGCCCCACCGATTTGCCGTCCTTGCTCTCGAGTTCGACCGCCGTGCCCGCATCTTTGCCCGGCGCGGCCTTGGGCTCCAGTAGCTGCATGCGTGCGCGCTGACTCTCCGCCAGCGGTTCCAATTGAGTGATCTTGAGTTCCGCAAGTTTGGCGAGGAAGTCCGCGATGCGATCCAGATTCGCAGGGTAGCCGTTGCGCTCGGCCACCTGCCACTTGCCGTCCACGCGGTTCAGGGTCACCGTTTCGCCGGATTCGATGACTTTTATCTTCTCGACATCGGCGACCACCAGTCCCGGCAACAACCGCTCGCCGACGATCGCGCTGCTAGAACGCCAGGCCGAACGCTCCGACCACATGACACCCGCGCCTGCGACTATCAGCGCGACGAGCACCCCTACCAGAATCAGCAACTGCTTCCGGTTCATATCGTCACCACCTTCTTTCTGCGATGTATTCCAAGCCAGATGCCGAAGACTGTCACCAGCAGGGGCAGCAGCGCAATGTTGGCCACCTTGGTCCAGAACTGGAGCGCTTCACTGTCCGCGCGCAGGTCGCGCCGGACCAGTTTCAGTTCGTGCCGTGTCTCAGCCGCTTTCTTGCGGAAGGCCTCGACTTCGGTCTGCTGTGCCGCGGTCATGATGGAACCCTGGCCAGGCCCGGAAGACTTTTGCAATGACTGCAGGCGATCCTGGGTCTGCTTCAGGCTGTCCTCAAGTTCCTTGAGCTTGCCCACATACGCTTGCGCAGCCTGGGCCTCCATCTCGCGGATGACCGTGAAGGGTCGTGCGGCAATTGCGCGGGTTCGCAGATCGATAAGCGCGGGATCACCTGCAAACTGTTCCACCAAAGCCTGCGCAAAGGCAAGATTGCTGTTTGCCGGCACGACAATGCGCTGGCCGAATATCTCCTGGATATTCACTGCCGCGCCGTCGTTTAGAAAATCGCTGTCGGCTATCAGGACCACCGTGTTTTCATTCTTGGCTTCCGCCAGATGCTCGGGAACAGGTTTGCCCGGCTCCGCCTTGGCAGCGGCCTTGCCAGCGCCCTTGTCGGACGGCTTGTCCTTGGCTACAGGTCGCCCGTCGGGAAACGCAGTCTTGAATTTGCCGCTCAGCCGCATAGCGATTGGATACTCTATGCCCGATGGCTTGAAGCCGCGAACCGAAGCTTCACCCTGGGTCACGGCGTTCGAAGAATCGGTGAGCTGGGAGAAAGTCGAGGTCTTGATCAAAACCGTTTGCTTTATGCCGGCTGCGGCGCTCCCGGTAAATGCACCGACGACGGGAAACATCGTGAATCCGAGTTTGCCGGTTGCGATATCGTCGCGATTGAAAGCCTCATTGTTGAGCGACAGGACCGTCGACATCTGCCTCTCTCCCGCACCAGAGAGGAACTTCATGTCCTGCACCACCTTGGTGGTGTCCATCGCGAATCCCCAGCCTTTGAGCATATGCTCGAGCGTCGAGGAGGTGCCCCCCTGCTGCGCCCCCGGGGGAACGTCGAAATAGGCATAGGGATCAAGCATTGCGATCAGTTTGCCGCCGCGCAGGACATACTGATCGAGCGCGTACTCGGTTTCGTCGCTGATGCCGCGCGGGTTCACCACAATCAGAACCTTGATCTCGTCATCAATTGACACGGCACCCGGATCCACGCGACGCAGCGTGAAATCGCGCTCCAGTTCAGACACAAACACCTGTTTGTCCGAAGGCGGCACTCCCATCTGCGGTATGCCGCGGCTGCCGAACAAGGTCATCGGGGACAGCACGCCGATGACGGGCTTGTCGGTGCGTGTTGCCCTGGCAATCGCGCGCGCCAGGTCATATTCGAGCAACTGCTCGCGGTCCATCGACAGCGCCGGCAAGGCCAGCTTCTGATCCGCATAACTGATGGACAGCCCGAGGTAAAAACGATCCCCGCTCTGCATGGTCTGCGCCTCAACACCCTCCAGCGTAGCGGAATCCTCGGCATCCGAGTCCGGCTGAGGGTCCAGTTTTTCGATAACCACCTTGCCGCCGGAGGCCTGCCGGAACGCACCGAGCAGATCTTCAACGCGGCGCGCAAAGCCCTTGATGGGCAGGGGAACGTTCTGTTCGCTCTGGGTGTAATAGAAGCGGATCTTCACTGGCGCATCGAGTTTTTCGATGATCGACCGGGTTCCCTGCGAAACCGTGTACAGGCCGCCCTCGGTAAAATCGATGCGCTGCTTGAACGCGCTAAGGACAAAATTGGCGAGCACCAGGATGACCAGCAGGGCGACGACGCCGACAGTAGAGTAAATCAGTGTTTCGTAACGTTTCATCATGATCTCCCCGGTATCACCCGGCGCGGTGGCTGCGCAGAACCACCCCGGTCGTAAACAATGAAAATGCGATCACCGAGAAAAAGAACAAAAGATCACGGGTATCAAGCACCCCCTTTTGGAATCCCTCGAAATGCGTGAGCACTGAAAAACTCGCCACGGTGTCCACCAGCCAGATATCGGCAAAACGCGAGAGCATGGTGGTCACCGGTGCGAATCCGACCAGGATGAGCAGCAGACAAAGCATCAGCGCCAGGATGAATGCGATGACTTGATTGCGCGTCAACGCCGAGGTGAGACTGGCGATGGCGAGAAAGGTGCCTGCCAGCAGCAGGCTGCCGACATATCCGGCGACGATCACCCCGTTATCGGGATCACCCAGCCAGTTGACCGTGATCACCACCGGAAAAGTCAGGGCCAGCGCGATGGCGAGAAAAGCCCAGGAGGCGAGATATTTGGCAACAATCGCCTGCCAGGGCAAGACCGGCATGGTCAACAACAGTTCTATCGTGCCCAGCCGGCGCTCCTCGGACCACAGTCGCATGCCCACTGCCGGCACGAGAAAAAGAAACAGCCACGGCATCCAGGTAAAAAACGAATTCAGCGAGGCTTCCCCGAGTTCAAAGAATCCCCCGAGGCTGAAGGTGAAAAATCCCGACAGCAACAGGAATACCACGAGGAAAACATAGGCGACTGGCGATTCGAAATACGCCGCCAATTCGCGTTTTGCGATAGTGCCAATGACCGGCCAGGTGCGCATCACGCAGCTCCTTTGACAAGTTGAGTGTCCGGCATCGTGATGGATCGAAATACCTCTTCCAACCTGCCCTCCTCGGTTTTCAACTGCTCTATCTTCCAGCTTTCCCGAATAGCCATTTCCGCAATCCGTCCTGCAAGTGCGTCCCGCTCAGCACCGGCATCAGGCGACGGGAACGCCTCGACCGTCACCCGTCCCTCCGGTGCCGGGCAAACGTCGGCATGATGCAGAGCGGCAATCCCCGAAAGCTTTTCCTTGACCGCCTCGACACTGGCCCCGTGCAGCGTAACCAGAACCGCCCCGGCTCGGGCTGAACGCGCTTTCAATTCGGCCGGTGTTCCATCGGCGACCACCCTGCCCCTGTCGATGATGATGGCCCGGGAGCAAACCGCCTCGACCTCCTCCAGGATATGGGTCGAAAAAATAATGGCCTTGGTTTCCCCCATGCGTTTTATGAGCGTCCTGACCTCGTGCTTCTGGTTGGGATCCAGGCCATCGGTGGGTTCGTCGAGCACCAGGACTTCCGGATCATGGATGATTGATTGCGCCAGGCAGGTGCGGTGCTTGAATCCTTTGGAAAGGGTGTCAATGGTCTGGCCCAGAACCATGTCCAGGTGGCAGGTTTCGACAACGCGGCGCACCGCTTTGCGCCGATCTTCGCCGCGCAATCCACGCATCTCCGCTGCAAAATTCAGGAAGGACAGCACCGTCATCTCCTGATAAGAAGGTGCTGCCTCCGGCAGATAACCCATCTTTACCTTGGCCGCGATGGGATTTTCGGAAACATCAAATCCGCAGACGGAAACCTTCCCGGCCGTCGCGGGGTAGAAGCCCGTAATCATGCGCATCGTGGTTGATTTGCCGGCACCGTTGGGTCCGAGAAATCCCAATACCTCGCCCTTGCGCACCTCGAAGCTCACGTCGTCCACTGCCCGTTTGCTGCCAAACGTCTTGGACAGGTTTTCAACCTTTATCATGAACCTCCCCTTATAGAATTCCGAACGCCAATAATTGGGCACCCGACTTGAAATTTCAAGCGGCTGTGCCTGCAAATGGGATAAAAGACCGCGGCAAGGGCATATAAGTTCCCGCCCGGCGCGAAGCATACCGAATTATTCCCTACTCGGGGTGATGATCGCGGCAGTCTGCTTCAGGCCGCATGGGAACGACCACCAGACTTGCCGGACTCGTTGCTCGACCGGGCGCCAGCGTTCAAAGCGCCAGATACTCTGCCCTGAGATCCGCACGCTCCTGCAATTGCCTGGCCGTTCCTGAAAAGCGCAAGCCGCCCTTCTCGATAATGTGGGCGGTATCCGAAACTGCGAGCGCAAAGCGCACATTCTGCTCCGCAAGCAGCACCGCCATGCCTTCACCGCGCAGCGTTCTGACCAGCGTGGCAAGCAGCTCGACCACCGCAGGGGCCAGCCCCTCCGAAGGTTCGTCGAGCAACAGACAACTCGGATTGCCCATCAAGGTACGCGCCACCGCCAGCATCTGCTGCTCCCCGCCAGACAGGGTACCGGCACGCCTCTCACCCAGCGGAGCCAGCGCGGGAAGCAGCTTAAAAATTCGCGCCACCGACCATGACGGCGCACGCCCGTGCGGCAGGCGTCGACCGGCTTCCAGGTTTTCCAATACGCTCAGATCAGGGAAAATGCGACGCTCTTCGGGCACGTATCCCATTCCTGCGCGAGCAATCTCCCAAGTGGAGCGCTGGTCGATGCGTTTGCCGGAAAACCAGATCTGTCCGCCGCTCAAGGGGACCATCGCCATCACGGTTTTCAGTGTGGTGGATTTTCCGGCCCCATTGCGACCGAGAATCACTGATATCTCGCCCGCACGCAACTCCAGGTTGAGATCGAAGAGGACGCGCGCCGGTCCATACCCGGCACTGATCGAGCGGATGGAAAGCATCATGGCACGCCAGGAATACGGATCGCCAAAGCTGCCCCCCCAAACGCGCCTGAATTGGGCGGGGTGTAGCGACGCCGAGAGGAATGGACGGACGGTTTCATTGTGCTAATCGCGATTATCCCCAAGGTACGCCCGCTGCGCGCGCGGATCGGCGCGGACCATGGCAGGCGTTCCCTGGCAGATGAGCCTTCCCTGCTCCAGGAGCAGAATCCGGTCGGCGTGGGCGAACACTATATCCATGTCGTGTTCGGTAAACAGCACGCTGAGCTTGCGCTCGCGCGCAAGCCGCACCACCAGCGCCATGAGTTGCAGGCGTTCCCGCGGCGCCATCCCCGCGGTGGGTTCATCCATCAACAAAAGTATCGGATCTCCCGCAAGCGCCATCGCAAGCTCGACCCGCTTCAGGTCACCGTAGGAGAGCACCGAGCAAGCGCGCGCCGCGTGGGCAAGCATACCCAGTTGCTCTAGCAATTGGTCTGCCTCTTTCCGGCACAGGTCGCCGGCCTGCGAATGCAGATTCCAAAGCAAGCCGCGCCGCGCGAGCAATGCCATCTGCACATTTTCAGCGACGGTAAAGGAATGAAATGTTGCCGCGATCTGAAACGTCCTGCCGACACCAAGGCGAAGTATCGCGGGCGTGTCCATGCGGCTTGTACAGGCATCGCCGACAAACACCTGCCCGCTGTCGGCGCGCAACTGACCATGCAGAATATTGAAACAGGTGGTCTTGCCCGCCCCGTTCGGGCCGATCATTGCGATGATCTCCCCGGCCTGCAGTTCAAAGCTCAGATTGTCCAGCGCCAACGCGCCCGAATAGGACTTGCTGATGCCCTCCACCCTGAGAATTGTCATTCTTTGGCCCTGTTCCGGCTAAACAGCTGACCGACAATTCCATGTGGAAATGCAACAACGATGACAATGATTATCATCCCAAGCAATGCCCGCCAATAGTCGATGTGGCGTGCCACCAACTCCTGCAGCCAAGTGAACACCGCCGCCCCCACCAGCGGTCCGGATATCGTCTGGACTCCGCCCAGCAGGACCATGACCAGACCGTCGACCGATTGGCCGATAGCGAGCACCTCCGGGGAAATGCTCCCCTTGGAGAATGCAAATAGAGCTCCCGCAAGACCGGCAAATCCGCCTGCCACGAGAAAAGCCATCCATTGGAACCTGCTGACGTTGATGCCGATCGCCGCGGCACGCATCGGTGAATCGCGGCACGCGCGAAGCGCATATCCGAACGGGGAAAAAATGATTCGGCGAAGAATCAGAACCGCCCCTCCGCATAACAACAACACCAGATAAAAATAGCTGATCCGGCCGGACAACCAGGGAGCGGGCCATACTCCGACAAGGCCGTTGGACCCCCCTGTAAAACCGTCCCATTGATATATCACCGACCATGTGATCTGCGCGAAAGCCAGCGTCAGCATCGCGAGATAAACCCCGGACAGGCGCACGCAAAACCAGCCGAATGACAGGGCGGCAAGCACGGCGACCAGCGGCCCGACCAGGATCGAAATTTCCATCGGCAGTCCTGCCTGTTTGAAAGCCAGCGCCGCTGCGTAGGCGCCCAGCCCGAAATAGGCGGCGTGCCCGAAGCTTGCCATCCCGGAGGGACCCATCAGGAAATGCAGGCTGGCGGCAAATAACGCGAATATGAGAATGTCGACAAGCAGCACCAGGCTGTATTGGTTCGCAAATGCCGGTGTGATCGCCAAAGCGGCCACAATCGCGACACCCGCCATGCGCGTGGCAGCCGTGTTCCTTGCGAGGAGCGGTCGCGCCTCGCCGGCATCGGGCAGGACGGCAAGCGCACGTCCCATCAGTCCCCAGGGGCGAAAAATAAGCACCGCCGCCATGACCAGCGACTCCACCACCAGCGTCAGCTTTGGCAAGGAAATGCCAAAACCAAACGCGCCGATCTCGCCGATTCCGATGCACAAGGCTTTGACTTCCCCGATCAGCAGCGCTGCCAGAAACGCGCCGGGTATGCTGCCCATGCCACCGACCACAACCACGACGAAAGCATCCACGATGACCGTGAAGTCCAGGAAATGCTGAGCCGGCTCGCGCGGAATCTGCAGCGCGCCACCCAGTCCGGCGAGGAACGCTCCGAGGGCAAAGGTGCTGGTGAACAGCAATTTCTGGTTTATTCCCAAAGCCGCCGCCATTTCACGGTCCTGGGTCGCGGCGCGAATCAGCAATCCCCAGCGCGTGGAGTGCAGGAGCAGCCACAGCAGTCCGAGGATTAGCGGGCCGACAACTATCAGGAACAGGTCATATTCGGGAAAAGGCGAGCCGAGAATTTCCACTGCCCCGCCAAGACCGGGGGCGCGCGGACCCAGCAGGTCCTCGGGCCCCCAGAACCAGAGCACCAGATCCTTGGTCAGAAGCACCACGCCGAAGGTCGCCAGCAACTGGAACAGCTCCGGGGAACGATAGACACGCCGGAGCACTGTCAATTCGACCAGTGCGCCAACCATGCCCACGAGCACTGCGGCACAAAGAATGCCGCCCCAGAAAGCGACGGGTGTCAAAACACCGCCAACTGAAAACGCGCCAATCGCACTATAGGCCAGGTAGATCCCCAGCATGTACATGGAGCCGTGGGCAAAGTTGAGCACGCGGGTGATGCCGAATATCAACGACAACCCGGCCGCGACCATGAACAGCGTCGATGCGCTGGTCAGCCCGTTCAGAAACTGGAGGACAAAACTCGACATGAATTATGGCGAGCCCGTGAGACATCCGCCGAGGGCGTCGCGGCCAGATACCGGCACCCCGAACTGCATTGCGCCGGCACCCGCCTAGTCGGCTGGCCGCAGCTTGCGTACCTCGGCGTCGCTCGGCTGAAATTTGGCGCCATCACCGTAGGAAAAGGTTGTCATCACTCCCTTGCCTTCGCGCACTCCGGTGCGCCCGACATAAGCGCCCATGGTCGCCTGGTGATCGAGCGTCCGATAGGTGATCCTCCCGAAGGGAGATTCCAGTTGCAGGCCTTCCATCGCGGCGACCAGCTTTTCGCTGTCGAGGCTTCCGGCCTTCTTCATTGCCGCCACTGCCGACAGCACCGTCGCATACCCCACTACCGATCCGGCCCGCGGATAGTCCTTCCAGCGCTTCTGATAGGCGGCAAGAAATTTCTTGTGCTCCGGCGTATTGATTGCATACCAGGGATAGCCGGTCACATACCACCCCGTCGGCGCCTCGTCCTTCAAGGCATCCAGATATTCGGGTTCACCGCCCAGAAGATTGAAAACCGCGATGTTCTTGAAAAGTCCGCGGGTATTGCCATCACGCACGAATCGCGACAAATCCGGACCGAACAGCGAACTGAAAATCGCATCGGGTTTCGCATCGATAAGCGCCTGCACCACGGCACCCGAGTCGATCTTGCCCAGGGGTGTGGCCTGCTCAGTGACGAACTCGACGTCAGGCTGCGATTTCTTCAGCAGGTCCTTGAACGCGGCGGTCGCTGATTGTCCGTACTCGTAGTTCGGATACACGATTGCCCAGCGCTTTTTCTTGAGCTTCGCGGCATCCGGCACCAGCATCGAAGTCTGCATCCAGGTCGATGGGCGCAAGCGGAAGGTATAGCGGTTGCCGTTTTGCCAGGTGATCTTGTCGGTCAAGGGTTCGGCCGCGATGAACAGGACCTTGCGCTGCCTGGCCAGGTCCGCTATCGCCAGACCGACATTGGATGCAAAAGTCCCCAGCAGAAAATGCACCTGCTCCCGTGTCAGCAGTTCCTCCGCCGCCCGCACGGCGTCGCCGGGATTGCCGTTGTCGTCGCGATAAACGATTTCAAGGTTGCGCCCAAAGACCCCCCCTGCCGCATTGGTCTGCTCCAGCGCCAGTTCCATTCCCTTCTTGTACGGGTCAAGAAATGCCGGAAAAATCTTGTAGCTGTTCAACTCGCCAAGCTTGATCGAACCTTGAGCCAGGGCAGCCCCCCCGATGACGAGCAGCAAAAACGCGATCATCCACCGGACCACGGCATTCAAACCCTTCATTACACGCTCCTCATGTTCTGGCACAACAAGCTTGCAGCATCACCTGCAACGGGAACCGCACTGTAGCCCAAGCGGTTGCACGCTTCAACCTGCAATCACGGGACTGGTGTCGAATCTGGCAATGCGAATGCCGGTCGCGGATGCGTTTGCATCGACATTGGTATCGCCGCATTTCTATCGCATTTCTATCGCTCTTGGTCAAATATCCCGGAAGCCAGTAAAATCACGCGTCCCAGAATTGGCGCGTCTGACCGTCAACTATTATTAGGATTATTCATGACACACGTTGTCACAGAATCGTGCATCAAATGCAAGTTCATGGATTGCGTCGATGTTTGCCCCGTTGATTGCTTCAAGGAAGGGCCGAACATGCTGGTCATCGATCCGGACGAATGCATTGATTGCGCAGTCTGCATTCCGGAATGTCCGGTGGATGCGATATATGCCGAGGAAGACCTCCCCGAGGATCAGAAGCAGTTCATCGCGATCAATGCCGATTTGACCAAGGTCTGGCCGACAATCACCGATGCCAAGGAACCGGCTGCCGACGCCAACGACTGGAAAGAAGTCAAAGGCAAACTCAAGTACCTTGAGCGTTAGCCCGCCATGAGACCGGAAAGAAGACACGCGGCCGCACACTATTGATGTTAAAGCTTTCCTTCGGGCTGTCGTTTCCTGAGTTGTACGATCGCGACGGCCTGTTGCGAGTCGACGCGGCATTTCTTGCTTTCATGGGAACGGCCGATGCCGCCCTCGCCGGCCGCCTCGAAGCCGCGCGCACCGCTACCCAGACCCTGGATGCCAAGACGGAATCAGCTCTGATTCTCGAGATCTGCCCGCATCTGGAGCGCTTCCTTTCCCAGCTCTTCGGCATCGCCGACGAGGTCCTGGCACTGGCCGGCCGGCATGAAGCGCTGGACGCCTTGTATCGGGTCAAGCGCCAGTTCGTGCAACGCCGCGCCGCGACGAAAATCAAGCCGCAAGAGGCACTCGGCATTGACGGTCCGGCGTTGGAGCGCGAGTTCGCCGCACGGTTCAATGGCCGCTTTGACGAGTTGTCGTTCGCGAACCATGTGGAGAACTGGAGTACGGACGAAACCGCGCACGCGGAGGCGCTGGACAAGGCGCTTCGCTACGCGGCCTGGGCGCTTCATACCCCGGCTGGCCGGGAACGGCATCGCGCTGGCCTGCTGTTCAAGCAAGTCGCCAAGATTGATCCGTACCGGATGCTGTCGCACGCCAGGCAGACCGATGCCGATGGCGTGACGGCATTCAACATCTCGCCCGACCACATCAGGCGCCGTGATGCCTTTCACCTGACCGACCAGGGTACCGACCTTGCCGGCGCACTCGATCAGGCCAATTACTGCATCTGGTGCCATAACCAGGGCAAGGACTCCTGTTCACGCGGTTTGCGGGAAAAGCCTTCTGCCGATGCACCAAAGGCAATCACGTTCAAGAAAGGCACCTTCGGCGTAGCGCTTGCCGGGTGTCCGCTGGAGGAAAAGATCTCCGAGTTTCACCTTGCAAAATCGCAAGGACTCGCACTATCCGCATTGGCCATCATCACCATCGACAATCCCATGGCGGCGGCGACGGGTCATCGGATCTGCAACGACTGCATGAAGGCCTGCATCTACCAGAAGCAGGAACCGGTCGATATTCCCCAGGCCGAAACCCGCACCCTGAAAGACGTTCTCGAACTTCCCTGGGGATTCGAAATCTATTCGCTCCTCACCCGCTGGAATCCGCTCAATCTCCGCCAACCGCTGCCGCGACCGAGTTCGGGATACCGCGTCCTGGTGGCTGGAATGGGACCCGCGGGTTACAGCCTCGCGCACTATCTGATGAACGACGGCCACACCGTGGTGGGCATCGACGGCCTCAAGATAGAGCCGCTGCCGGAGGCAATATCCGGCGTGCGCGCCGATGGCTCGCGTATTCCATTTGAGCCGATTCAAGATGTCACCAGCCTGTCTGAATCCCTGAACAGCCGGGTGATGGCGGGATTTGGCGGGGTGGCTGAATACGGCATCACGGTGCGCTGGGACAAGAATTTCCTGAAAATTATCCGGCTGCTGCTGGAACGGCGCGCGCAATTCGCCATGATCGGAGGCGTGCGCTTTGGCGGCACGGTCACATTGGAGGACGCCTGGTCCATGGGTTTCGACCACGTGGCGCTGGCCATGGGCGCGGGGCGGCCGACCACCCTGGAAATTCCCAATGGCCTGGCGCGCGGGGTCAGGACCGCGTCCGACTTCCTGATGGCCCTGCAACTGACCGGCGCCGCCAAATTCGATTCCATCGCGAACATGCAGATGCGACTGCCCGCGGTCGTCATTGGCGGCGGACTGACTGCAATCGACACCGCCACCGAGTCCCTGGCCTACTACGTAGTGCAGGTGGGGAAATTCCTCGAGCGCTTCGAAACGCTGGCACATGCCATCGGTGAAGACGCCATCCGCGACCGCTGGAATCCTGAGGAACGCGAGATAGCCGAGGAGTTCCTCTCCCATGCCAGGGCAATCCGCGACGAACGCCAGCGCGCGGAGCGGGAAAAACGCGAGGCCCGTGTCATCGAACTGCTGCAGGCCTGGGGAGGCGTGAGCGTTGCCTATCGACGCCGGCTGATTGACAGTCCGGCCTACACGCTAAATCACGAAGAGGTGGAGAAGGCGCTCGAAGAAGGCATTACTTTCATCGAATGCCTCTCCCCCTTGTCGATCGAGACCGACGAGTACGGCGCCGCCAGGGCCATTCATTTCACTCGCCAGAAATTCGTCGAGGACGGCAAGGCACAACCGGACGGCGACTACCGGATGCCCGCTCACACCATTTTTGTTGCGGCCGGCACGCAACCCAACACCGTGCTTGCGCGGGAAGATGAGCGCCATTTCAGCGTCGATGGCAAATACTTCGGCGCCTGCGACGAGGACGGCAAACCGGTCAAACCGCAATTCTCGATTTCAAAGCCCGCGAAACCCGAAGTGCTGCTGTCACGCGGCCCCGAGGGCCGATTCGTGTCTTATTTCGGCGACCTTCACCCGTCCTATTTCGGCAATGTCGTCAAAGCCCTGGGCTCCACGAAACAGGGCCACCCGCTGGTGACGCGTGTCCTCTCCAAACTTCACCCGGGTGAGCGCACCGGCAACCAGGCATTTCTGGGGGCCATGAATCAGCGACTCAGGGCGCACATACACGAGATCAAGCGGCTGACCCCGACAATAATTGAGGTGGTTGTCCATGCGCCGCAGGCGGCACGCAATTTCAAGCCTGGACAATTTTACCGTCTGCAGAACTTTGAAAGCCTTTCCCCGGTGGTCAACGGCACGCGCCTGCAGATGGAAGGTCTGGCCCTGACCGGGGCCTGGGTCGACGAGGCACGCGGTCTGGTTTCAACGATAGTACTGGAAATGGGCGGGTCGTCGAATCTTTGCGCGATGCTGCGGCCCGGCGAACCGGTGATCCTGATGGGCCCCACCGGCGCCCCTACGGAAATTTTCTCCGGTGAGACGGTCATTCTGGTTGGCGGCGGGCTGGGTAACGCCGTCCTCTTTTCCATCGGACAGGCATTTCGGGCAGCAGGATCCAAGGTCCTCTATTTTGCCGGCTACAAAAAGACGCAGGACCGCTACAAAGTCGAGGAAATTGAAGCAGCCGCCGATGTCATTGTCTGGTGCTGCGACGAAGAGCCCGGATTCCAGCCTGACCGCCCCCAGGATGGCACCTTTGTCGGCAATATCGTTCAGGCCATGGAGGCCTATGCATCGGGCCGGCTGGGCGAGGTCGTGCTGCCCATGTCCCAGGCCACCCGCATAGTCGCCATCGGATCGGACCGAATGATGGCCGCCGTCACCCGTGCGCGCCACGATGTGCTGGCCCCTTACCTGAAGAAAGGCCACACGGGAATCGGCTCCATCAATTCGCCCATGCAATGCATGATGAAGGAGATCTGCGCCCAGTGCCTGCAAGTGCATCTCGACCCGCTTACCGGCGAGACGCACCACGTATTTTCCTGTTTCAACCAGGATCAATCACTGGACCTGGTTGATTTTCAGGCACTCTCGGAACGACTCCGGCAGAACTCGCTTCAGGAGAAACTGACCGTTCAATGGCTGCAACATTGCATGCCTGAATTGAAGAAACAGCGCACCCTGGTCTGATATCGATCAGGGAATCGCTTTACGGGAATGCACGCGGGAGGATCGCAAGGGGGGCCTCCCGAAACGGGGGGCTATCCGGGACTCAGTTACGCAAGCGGACCCTGGAACCTTAACGTCTCAATGCCAGTCGCCGGAGCGCGGGATGGGCAATGGCAGGACCGGAATACCCTCGTCGAGCAGCTCCTCGGTCTCCTCCGCGGTGGCGGTGCCGCGAATATCGCGCCGGGCCACTTGCTCGTAGTGAATTCTCCGGGCCTCCTCGGCAAAGGCGCTCCCCACATCCTCGCTGTGAACAAGCACATGATCCAGAAATTCCTGAAACTTTACCTGGAGCGCCTTGCCGCTTGCCAGCGGCATCGACTGCGCGGAGTCTGCCACCGCCCCTGCAGGCGCCACCGGCGCCGTGTGTCCGATCTTGGCGGTCAGCAACTTCTCTATGGATTTGTCCGCACAGGTCGGACACTCAAGCAAACCCCGCCCTTTTTGCGTGATGAAATCTTCCGCGGATGAAAACCAGCCTTCAAACCGGTGATGCCCTGAACATATAAGCTCAAAAACGATCATGGTTTACCCAGGTTGTTTCGCGAATTGTACCGCTTGACCGGCATGAACAAGCACTGGTGCCCGGGGCCGGAATCGAACCGGCATGGCCGGATAAGGGCCGAGGGATTTTAAGTCCCTTGTGTCTACCAGTTTCACCACCCGGGCAGTGTCGCGTCCAACACCTTCGCATTGTGCGCGAACCAAGGTAACAAAAACAGATGGAGGCGCGGGGCGGAGTCGAACCGCCCTCCGAGGATTTGCAGTCCTCTGCATAACCGCTTTGCTACCGCGCCGCTTGGACTCGACAAGAAAGGCCGCCCTGCCCGCTTCGTAAAGACCCTTTCGATCTTTCAAGGAGCGGATTGGAACAAATTGCACGGCCTTTCCCGGGAAATTCTGGAGCGGGAAAGGAGTCTCGAACTCCCGACCTCAACCTTGGCAAGGCCATTTCTCCGCTGCGCTACCACTAACGACACCGTAATTATACATGGTGCTGCTTGGTGTTGGGCGTTACAGGTTCAATGACAAAGATGGCGAAACCCGATGTGCGGCAGCGGAGAAGCAGGCCTGTCGGTCGTTCGCGGGGCTAAAGCTTCCGAATCGAAGTAGCCGGCTATTTATTCAATTGCTCGCCAAGACCTACTGGCCAACCATTCATCCGTACGGTGCCATCACCATAAACTCGCAACTCAACCGCAGGAGCATACGCCGAATCCCATTCTATTCCCGGTGCGTAGCGTTTCGTCAGAAAATGAAATCGTTGATTTGCTGAACCTGCCCAATTTCGACGCGACTCCAATTGTGCAGCTATAAATGGTCCATCCACGAGTATGTCGGTAGCTTGCAGCAATTCCCGAATACCAAACATCGGGCCCTTGTTGAGATATTCGATCATATATCCTGAAAACACCATTACTGAAAGCCCGAGTTTCTGACATCCCGATGCGATTTCCGCCAAACCGCGCGCTTGAAGCATCGGCTCTCCGCCAAGTATTGTTACCCCTTCAATCTTGTGCTGGGCCTCTGAGCGTTGTATCCATGCAAGGATGTCATCGGTCGCAACAATATGCTTTGCGGTCAGTTCAAAAAAGTGAGGATTGCAACAACCGGGGCAACGCAGTGTGCATCCCTGGACCCAAAGCGCGAATCGTTTACCGGGTCCCTCGACTTCTGTGCAATCTACCCAATCCGCCAGATTCAAGTGCCCCATGCTCACTTCATCTCGAACACGAAGGTTGGATGATCTGCAGCTTGATGCACCAACACAGCCCGGCCGGCATAAAGGGAAGTATCTTCTTCTTCCTCAAAAAGAAACTCAGCAAGCGGATCAATGATCCTCTTAACTATTTCATTGAGCACGCCACGTCCTCCCATATACCGATCAACAGTCGCGGCAAGCGCCTTCAACGCCTTCTCCTCGTCATCAAATACGATGTCAGTTATGCGATATTTTTCCTTTAGTCGTTCACGTAAGGGCTGAAGTTTTGCACGAGCGATAGCGACAAGGAAATCGTCACCCGTGATGAAGTTAAACGGGACAATATTGTCTCCAATTCGGTTCAGCAACTCCGGACGCTTTGCCACGACAACAAAGTGCTCGCGCACCTTTTCCATAAACTGCTTCTTGACGGCAACAGCGTCCTCCTGCAACTCCACTTCAGATGCGCCAATGTTCGACGTAAAGATTATTACGGTCTCCGAAAAATAGACCGTCTCACCTTTTCCATCGGTCAAACGCCCATCTTCAAGTATCTGCAAGAACTTATCCAGAATGCGTACATGGGCCTTCTCGATCTCATCAAACAGCAACACAGAAAACGGCCGCTTCTTTATCTGCCCAAGCTTGTCCGCAGCTATGCCATGGATGCCGCTGAAACCGCCAGGCCGAAAACCGTGCTTCCGGTGGAGGAGGCGGTGCGGCTGTTCATCGAGGAAATGAAGGCCGCGGCCACCGAAAGTTTCAAGGCTGTCGGCGAGGGCGAAAACGTGCGCATCGAGAGTGGTGCGATCGCTGGCGGTGCACTGGTGCATGAAGATCGCGTTGTTCACCTTGCGGCTTTCAAAATGGAAGACCACAACCCGACTTACCTGCGCAGGAGGCCGGGGCGACGCAGCAGTGGGCGGCCGGGCGGAGACGAGCCGCGCTCCTGAGCGGCGTCAATCCCGCGATTTGGGTGAGTATTGCGTATCCGATCGGAATAATAGGGCGGGTCCAAAACAAAGCCCGCCTGCTCTATATT
>CAIOLO010000042.1 GCA_903859155.1 uncultured beta proteobacterium | reverse complement strand
CAGAGCAAGGCGAGTCAAGCACAGAGCAAGGCGAGTCAAGCACAGAGCAAGACCAGTCAAGCCCAGAGCAAGACGAGTCAGCCGCAGAGCCGGACGCCGTCTGACCAGGCGGATGCCGGGCGCCTGCAGAAGGTGCTGGCCGGCGCGGGATTCAGCTCTCGCAGGCGCATCGAGGAGTTGATCGCAGGCGGCCGAATTCTGGTCAATGGGCGCCCTGCGTCGGTTGGACAGCGGGTCAATTTGTCGGACAAGGTCGTGGTGGATGGCCGGCCGGTCCTCTTGGATCCGCATGACGCTGAAGTTCGCGTGCTGATATACCACAAGCCGCCCGGCGAAATCGTATCGCGGGACGATCCGCAGGGCAGGGCGAGCGTTTTCGACCATTTGCCGAAATTGAATTCGGCCCGGTGGATCGCAGTAGGGCGCCTCGATTTCAATACCAGCGGTTTGTTGTTGTTGACGACATCGGGGGAACTGGCAAACACGCTGATGCATCCGGGCAGTCGTATCGAGCGAGAGTACGCGGTGCGCATACGCGGTGTGTTGTCGGACCAGCAGATGCTGCAACTATGCGGCGGCATCGACCTGGATGACGGCCCGGCAAAATTTGAACAGGTCGAAGCTCGCGGCGGTGGCGGCAGCAACCACTGGTATCACGTCGTGCTGTACGAAGGGCGGAATCGGGAAGTCCGCCGGATGTTCGAGGCTGTGGGCCTTACGGTGAGCAGGTTGATGCGGGTGCGTTTTGGTCCGATACATTTGCCGCCCCGTTTGCGTCCCGGGAAATTTGCGGAACTCGCCCCCAAAGAATTGCGCCCGCTGACCGGCATTGTCGCGAATCCGGAAGTGCCGGAGCGCGATATCCCCTTGGTGGCCAATAAAAAAAGTGTCGCGAGCCGTGTGCGACCCGGGGCCGGATTGGGGCGCAGGTTTGCCCGAACCTTTGAACCTGAAGGTGTTCCAGGTCAACGCGGGAGGACCCGAAAGCCGTTCCCCATAGGTGCTGATAAGAAAAAGGGCCGCGCCCGCTAGCCCGATACCGGCACCGGAGATTCCCCTCCGACACATTCAGATGTCGTGAAGTGTTGTTTTGGCAGAGAAATCTTGCTATACTCTTGCTCCTTTGAATTGCGAAGAAATGGGCTGGTTGGGCCCATTTTTTGTTTGTATCGAGACTATTTGACCGGTGATTTTTGAGGCGGTGACGATTGGAAGATTTGCTGAGGAAATCGGTGGGTGCATTGGGCTACCAGCTGGCAGATTTTGAATTATCCAATCACGGGAAGCAGTTGCGAATTTTTATTGAGAAGACACATGAATTAAGTGATCCCTCGGGCGGAATAAGCGTGGGGGATTGTGAAACGGTCAGCAGGCATTTGCAGCGCGTTTTTGAGGTTGACGGAATTGATTACGACAGGTTGGAAGTTTCCTCTCCCGGGCTTGATCGAAAGCTCAAGACGGTCGCGGATTTCTCCAGGTTTGTCGGTCTTGAGGCAGATGTGCACCTGCGACTTTTGGTCAATGGCAGGCGTCACGTAACAGGTGTGGTCTCAGAGGTAACGGGAGATCAGGTGAAGCTCGATACCGACAGCGGATTGTTCGCGTTTGAGATCACCAATTTGAAGCGGGCACGTTTGGTGCCGAAGCTGTAGAGCAGGAGAGAGCGATTGTGAGCCGCGAATTATTGTTGCTAGTCGACGCGTTGGCGCGCGAAAAGAACGTGCACAAAGAGGTCGTTTTCGGTGCATTGGAACTTGCGCTCGCATCCGCGACAAAGAAGCGCTTCAAGGAAGAAGTTGAAGTGCGGGTTGCCGTCGACCGTGATACGGGCGAGTACGAATCCTTTCGGCGCTGGCAGGTAGTTGCGGACGATCTTGTGGAGTTTCCGCCGCATCAGATCGGATTTACCGAGGCGCAGAAACAGTATTCGGACATCCATCTGGAGGATTTCATTGAAGAGCCTCTGGAGGCAATCGAATTCGGGCGGATCGGGGCGCAGGCCGCGAAACAGGTGATCCTGCAGCGCATTCGCGATGCGGAGCGTGAGCAGCTGCTCCAGGACTTCCTTTCCCGGGAGGAGAAACTCGTATCCGGAACCATCAAGCGCATGGAGCGCGGCGATGCAATTATTGAAATCGGCAGATTGGAAGCGCGCATACCCCGCGACCAGATTATTTCGAAGGAGAATCTGCGCGTCGGAGACCGCACGCGGGCCTATCTGAGCCGCATCGACCGCGCGGCGCGCGGACCGCAACTGGTGCTGTCCCGGATCGCTCCGGAATTCATCATCGAGCTCTTCAGGCTGGAGGTTCCGGAAATTGAAGAGGGAATGCTCGAGATCAAGTCAGCGGCGCGCGATCCCGGCGTCCGGGCGAAAATCGCAGTCTTCACCAATGATCGGCGCATCGATCCGATCGGCACCTGCGTGGGAATGCGCGGCTCCAGGGTTCAGGCAGTTACCCAGGAACTTGCTGGCGAGCGCGTCGACATCGTCCTGTGGTCGGCCGATCCGGCGCAATTTGTCATCGGTGCACTCGCCCCGGCGGAAGTGTCCAGTATTCTCGTCGACGAAGACCGGCATGCGATGGATGTCGTCGTGGACGAGGAGAACCTTGCGGTGGCGATTGGCCGCAATGGCCAGAATGTCAGACTGGCGTCCGAACTCACCGGATGGACCATCAATCTGATGACCGAGCAGGATGCGCAGAAGAAAAACGAGGAAGAAAGCGCTACCTTGCGCGCCCTGTTCACGGAAAAACTGGATGTCGACGAGGAGGTCGCCAACATCCTGATTCACGAGGGCTTCGCAACGCTTGAAGAGGTGGCCTATGTTCCGATCCAGGAGATGATGGAAATCGAGGGGTTCGACGAAGCCACGGTCAATGCGCTGCGCAGTCGTGCGCGCGACGCATTGCTGGTCCAGGCGATCGCAAGCGAGGAGCAGGCTGAAAACACCGATCCCGACCTCAGGGAGATGGAGGGCATGGACAGCGAATTGGCGGCCAAGCTGGCGCAGGCGGGGGTCAAGACCCTTGATGACCTGGGTGACCTGGCGGTTGATGACCTAATCGAAATAAGCAGCATGGATGTTGAAAGAGCAAAGCTCTTGATCATGAAGGCGCGCGAACACTGGTTCGCGCAAGAGTAGGTCGTGGAAGCGCTATAGGAAGTGACATGGCACAAACAAGCGTAGCCCAGTTCGCTGGTGAACTTAAAGTTCCGCCATCGGTACTGCTTGAACAACTCAAGGCAGCGGGCGTCAACAAAGGCGTGGCGGATGATGTTTTGTCTGAACAAGACAAGACCATGCTGCTTGATTACCTGCGCAAAGCGCACGGATCGTCAGAGCCCAAGACCAAGATTACGCTGATGCGCAAGCAGTCATCTGAGATCATCAAGAAGTCCGATCTCAGCGGAAAAGCTCGCACCATCCAGGTCGAAGTCAAGAAGAAGCGTGTGTTTGTCAAACGCGAAGCTGGCGAAACCGTTGCCCCTGCGGAGCCGGAGGTGCCCCAGCCAGTTGCGGTGCAGGCGCCGGTGGTCAATGAGCAGGAGGCGGCACTTCGCGTCCATGAGCAGAAACGTCAGGAGGAACTGGCGGCGCGCCAGGCTGCTGAAATTGTGGAAAAGCAGGAACGCGAAAGGCAGCTCTCAGAGCAGCGCGAGTCCGAACAGCAGAAGCTGCAAAAGCAGGCAGCAGCAGCAGTTGCCGCTGCCGCGGCCGCAGCAGCAGCTGCCGTTGCTGCCGCAGCGACACCCGTGACAGCCGCGACGCCCGCGATACCCGCGACCTCGGCAGCCGACACGACTCTGCACAAACCCAAGGTCGCCGATGCCGCTGCCGAAGCGGATAAAAAGGGCAAGAAGAAGGAAGTCACGGTCTGGAAGGATGAGAGCGTCAAGCGCCGAACCATCAAGACGCGCGGCGATGTCCAGGGTGCTTCCGGATGGCACACCCCCAAGACATCATCCCGTCATCGCACCGATCCAAGAGAGCTGGCCACGCATCAGTTTGAGGCTCCCTCGGAGCCGATAGTCCACGAAATCCATGTGCCGGAAACGATTTCAGTGGCCGACCTCTCCCATAAAATGTCGGTAAAGGCCGCCGAAGTCATCAAGGTATTGATGAAGCTCGGCAGCATGGTCACGATCAACCAGGTTCTCGACCAGGAAACGGCGATGATTGTGGTCGAGGAACTTGGTCACAAGGCGGTTGCCGCCAAGCTTGACGATCCAGAGGCGTATCTGGATGAAAAGGTCGAGCACCACGAGGTGGTAGCGACTTCCCGTCCGCCCGTTGTGACGGTGATGGGGCACGTCGATCACGGCAAGACGTCGTTGCTGGATTACATCCGCCGCGCGAAAGTCGCCGCAGGTGAGGCGGGCGGCATTACCCAGCACATTGGCGCTTATCACGTGCAGACTCCCAGGGGAATGATCACCTTTCTCGATACGCCGGGCCATGAGGCATTTACGGCCATGCGTGCCCGGGGTGCCAAAGCCACCGATATCGTAATTCTGGTCGTTGCTGCCGACGACGGGGTCATGCCGCAGACGATTGAAGCCATTCATCACGCCAAGGCCGCCAAGGTGCCGATCGTCGTGGCGGTCAACAAGATAGACAAGCCCGAAGCCAATTCCGATCGTGTCAAGCAGGAACTGGTCGCGCAGAATGTATTACCCGAGGAATATGGCGGCGATTCCCCGTTCGTGGCGGTTTCGGCCAAAACGGGGCTTGGGATCGACGAATTGCTGGAGCAGGTCCTGCTGCAGGCGGAGGTGCTCGAATTGATGGCGCCAGTGGATGCGCCTGCAAAGGGGCTGGTCATAGAAGCCAGACTGGACAAGGGGCGCGGTCCTGTTGCAACGGTGCTGGTTCAATCCGGCACGCTCAATCGCGGCGACATTCTGCTGGCCGGGAGCGCGTTCGGTCGGGTGCGCGCCATGTACGACGAAAACGGCGCACCAATTCAATCTGCAGGTCCGTCGATTCCGGTCGAAATACTTGGCTTGACGGAAGTACCCCTGGCGGGTGAAGAAGTGATGGTCCTTGGGGATGAGCGCAAGGCCCGGGAAATTGCGCTGTTCCGGCAGGGCAAATTCCGTGACGTAAAGCTGGCCCGGAAACAGGCGGCCAAACTCGAAGACATGTTCGAGCATATAAAGGACGGCGCGGTCAAGGTCCTGCCCCTGCTCATCAAGGCTGACGTTCAGGGTTCCCAGGAAGCTTTGGTTCATGCGCTATCCAGGTTGTCCACGGAAGAAGTCAAGGTAACGGTGGTTCATACGGCGGTAGGCGGGATAACCGAATCGGATGTCAATCTCGCCATGGCGTCCAAGGCGGTGGTCATCGGTTTCAATACGCGTGCAGATGGTGCCGCCAGGAAACTGGCAGAGTCGTCGGGCGTTGATATCCGTTACTACAACATCATTTATGAAGCAGTCGACGAAGTCAAAGCGGCTTTGTCGGGGATGCTCTCGCCGGAGAAAAAGGAGGCAATACTCGGCCTGGTGGAAATTCGCCAGATTTACCGCATTTCCAAGGTCGGCACGGTGGCGGGATGCATGGTTCTCGAGGGCCTGGTGAAACGCGGATCGCGGATAAGGTTGCTGCGCGACCAGGTCGTGCTGCACGATGGTGAACTCGATACGCTCAAGCGCTTCAAGGACGATGTGCGCGAGGTTAAAGGCGGCTTCGAATGCGGACTTTCGATCAAGAATTACAACGAGATCAAAGAGGGCGATCAGTTGGAAGTCTACGAAGTGCAGGAAATCGCCCGCACGTTGTAACGGCAGAGGAATGCCCTTACGGCGGGTAACCGTGCATTGGGAATAATGCAGACGCCGCCCCGGGGAGGGCGGGGTTTTTTTGACGAAGAGTCGTAACCAACATAATCTATAGGTCCGCTTGGCCATGGCCAATGAGCAGCGCCGTCGGCGAGTCGAGGAACAAATTCAGCAGGAATTGTCGGAGATCCTGCGCCTGGAAATGAAGGATCCCAGAGTCGGGTTGATAACCATTTCCGGGGTCAAAGTCTCGCCGGATTTTGCAGCGGCAAAGATTTACTACACGATACTTGGCTCCGCCGAAGATTGTGAAGCGGCCGACGTCGGGCTGCGCAGCGCCGCGGGGTTTCTGCGTTCTGCTCTGGGCAAGCGATTGCGAATCCATAATATTCCGGAACTTCGCTTTACCTACGATACCTCCATCGAACGGGGGGTGCGCCTCAGTCAATTGATTGATCAGGCTGTCGCGGATCTCCCACCAACGGAGGAATAGGGACCGCTTTCGGCGCGATCCTGCGGCCCCGCCCCTATGCAGAAACGCCGCGACGCACGCCGGGTGGACGGCTTTCTCCTTTATGACAAACCCAAAGGGGTCAGTTCCAATAAAGCGCTCCAGTATGTGAGGAAGCTTTACCGCGCTGAGCGCGCCGGCCACACCGGCACGCTCGATCCAATGGCCTCCGGTTTGCTGGTGATTTGTTTCGGCCAGTCGACACGATTCGCGGGTGAACTCCTGGGTGCGCAAAAGACCTATCTGGCGGAATTGACGCTGGGGACCCGGACCGATTCTGGAGACGGGGAAGGCAATATCATCAGTACGCAACCGATCGAAGTGAACGAAAGCCAGATCGAACCGGCGCTCGATAAGTTTCGCGGCGATATTCTCCAGACACCACCAATGCATTCGGCATTGAAGCGCGATGGCGTTCCCTTGTACCGGCTGGCGCGACAGGGAATAGAAGTGGCGCGCAATCCCCGCCCGGTCACCATTTACTCCATTCAAATCAAGCGGATCAGTCTGCCCACTTTGCAGATTCTTGTTACCTGCAGCAAAGGTACCTACATTCGAGTGCTGGCGGAGGATATCGGGACGGCGCTCGGTTGCGGCGCTTTTCTGTCCGGGCTGATCCGCCAGGGGCTGGGACCGTTTGCACTCCAGGACGCACAGTCTACCGACACCCTGACCTTGCTGTCCGAAGCAGAAAGGGACAACTTTCTCCAGCCCTCAGACCGCCTTATCGCAACATTTCCTTCTCTAATACTTGAGGCCAGCGTCGCGGTGAAATTTGGCCATGGGCAACCGACACCGGCCGAGGGGACTCAATCCGGTGAGCACCGGATATATGACGGTGCCGGGACGTTTATTGGTACGGGAATCGCCGATGGTCTGGGTATGCTTTATCCGCGGAAAGTATTTCCACCGGGCGATGTGCACTGAAAAACTTGCAATATCGGCTCAGATTACCCCCATTTTACTTGTGGAAGGCGCTGATTTCAGGCTAAAATATTGCCCTTCGAATTGACAGAGAAAAAACGAAATGTCAGTAACCGTAGAGCAAAAAGCTCACATCATTACGGAGCACCAGCGGATCAAGGGCGACACTGGGTCTCCAGAGGTGCAGGTAGCTCTCCTCACAGCCCGGATAAACGGACTCACGGATCACTTCAAGGCCCACGTCAAGGACCATCATTCACGCAGGGGGCTTTTGAAAATGGTCAGTCAGCGGCGCAAGCTGTTGGATTACCTTAAGCGAACACATGTTGATCAATACCGGAGTTTGATTGGCAAACTCGAATTGCGAAAATAAGCAACAGAACGCCCACAACGATGGGCGTTTTGGTTTTATGTGGGCCTAGCCCAGTCTAGAACCGGTCCACTCGGACCGGTCGTTGGCGTCCGTTGACACTCTCCAGGAAAAATAATGTCATTGAATCCCGTTAGAAAGACGTTTGCGTACGGTGCTCATCAGGTCACGCTGGAAACCGGCGAGGTGGCACGCCAATCCCATGGCGCGGTGTTGGTGTCCATGGATGATACTGTCGTGTTATGCACCGTTGTCGGCAAGAAAACTGCCAAACCGGGTCAGGATTTTCTTCCTTTGACCGTGGATTACATCGAGAAAACTTACGCGGCAGGAAAGATTCCTGGAGGTTTTTTCAAGCGTGAAGGCCGGCCTTCGGAAAAAGAGATTCTTACGTCGCGCCTCATTGATCGTCCAATCAGGCCGCTTTTCCCCGACGCTTTTTACAACGAGGTGCAGGTCATCGCGACCGTTATGTCGGTCAATCCCGAGGTTGATCCCGATATCGCGGCAGTAATCGGGGTGTCGGCTGCGTTGACCATATCCGGCATACCGTTTAACGGACCTATCGCAGCGGCGCGCGTCGGATATATTGGCGGTCAATACGTACTGAATCCTACCGCAACCCAACTTACCGAAAGCGACCTGAATCTGGTGGTTGCTGGTACCGAACACGCTGTACTGATGGTGGAGTCCGAGGCCAAGGAACTCTCCGAAGAGATCATGCTGGGTAGCGTGGTATTCGGACACCAGCAGATGCAGGTGGCCATTCAAGCCATTCATGACCTCGCGGCGGAATCGGCAAAACCCGTTTGGGATTGGCAGCCGGCGGCGAAAGACGAGGCGCTGATCGCCCGAATCACCCAGCTTGCCGAAGCGTCGTATCGCGAGGCTTACAAGATCCGCAGCAAACAGGCCCGCAGCACCCGCTTGTCGGAAATCAGCAAGCAGGTTATGGAGCAGATTGCCACCGGCGCTGAGACCGCCCCTGACAGCAATCAGGTCGGTGACATCCTGTTTGCGCTCGAATCCAAGATTGTTCGCAACCAGATTCTCGACGGCGAGCCGCGCATTGACGGCCGGGACACCCGCACCGTCCGCCCGATTACGATACGTGTCGGAGTTCTGCCCCGGACCCATGGTTCTGCGTTGTTTACCCGCGGAGAAACCCAGGCATTGGTGGTGGCGACGCTGGGCACGGGGCGCGATGAGCAGATCATTGATGCATTGATGGGCGAGTACAAAGACCGTTTCATGATGCACTACAACATGCCACCTTATGCAACCGGGGAAGCCGGACGCGTAGGTACACCCAAGCGCAGGGAAATCGGCCATGGGCGGCTGGCAAAGCGCGCATTGCTGAATGTTTTGCCAAGCCCGGCTGAGTTCGGCTATTCAATCCGGCTGGTGTCGGAAATCACCGAATCCAACGGATCCTCTTCGATGGCATCGGTTTGCGGCGGAAGCCTGGCATTGATGGATGCAGGCGTTCCTACCAAGGCACACGTGGCGGGGATAGCCATGGGCCTTATCAAGGAAGGAAACCGTTTCGCCGTTTTGACCGATATTCTGGGCGATGAAGATCACCTTGGCGATATGGATTTCAAGGTTGCCGGCACCGACCAGGGAATCACGGCGCTGCAGATGGACATCAAGATCGAAGGAATCACCAAGGAAATCATGCAGGCCGCGCTGGCGCAGGCCAAAGAAGGCCGTCTGCATATTCTCGATTTGATGCGGGATTCTCTGGGCGGGTCGCGTACGGAAATATCAAGTTTCGCTCCCCGGATTTTCAAGATAAAGATCAATCCCGAGAAGATTCGTGACGTGATCGGCAAGGGTGGCGTAGTGATTCGCGGCATCCAGGAAGAGACCGGTACGACTATTGAAATCGAGGATGATGGAACCATTTCGATCGCCTGTGTTTCTTCGGAAGGCGGTGAGGCAGCGCGCAAACGCATTGAAGATATTACCGCCGACGTGGAAGTTGGCCGGGTCTACCAGGGTACGGTTCTGAAACTCCTGGATTTTGGCGCGATCGTTCAGTTGCTGCCTGGGAAGGATGGCTTGCTGCATATCTCGCAAATCAGCCAGCAACGGGTGAACAGCGTTGCCGATCATCTCAAAGAGGGGCAGGTCGTCAAGGTGAAGGTTCTTGAGGCGGATGAAAAAGGTCGTGTGCGCCTGTCGATGAAGGCGGTGCAGGAAAACGTGGTGGAGACCCCACAGGCCTGATTACAACGCAGGAAAGGTCATTGACGTTGAATTACTGCAGATCGCAGGAGCAGCGTCAATGACTGACATTGATTGGGGAGATGATTATCTAGGTCAGCGCATTGAACTAGCCTGTGCGCCGGCGTAGAATATGGCCCGCTCGGGGTGTAGCGCAGCCTGGTAGCGCGCCTGGTTTGGGACCAGGATGTCGTAGGTTCAAATCCTATCACCCCGACCAGATTTTTCGGCTAGAACGATGGCAATGGCGTGTGTGTTTGCCTGATTCGGACTGAGCCGGATGGATTGGTGCCCGTAGCTCAATCGGATAGAGCACCAGCCTTCTAAGCTGGGGGTTGTGGGTTCGAGTCCCGCCGGGCGCGCCAGTCAAGAGGTTTTATCGAAGGTGGCTGTAGCTCAGTTGGTAGAGTCCCGGATTGTGATTCCGGTTGTCGCGGGTTCGAGTCCCGTCAGCCACCCCACATTATGCTTCGTAGAAGTCCGCGAAGTTCACTAAAAGCCCGCTAACATCATAAATTAGCGGGCTTTTTCGCCTCGGATCCCTCGCGGGTCCCATATATCGGTCCGACAAAGAGTGTCTGGTTTTTGCTCGCAGGACGGGTCTAGCCGGAAAAAGCTTTTTAGATTTCTAAAACCGGGAGGGCTCGAGGATTCCCCGCTCAGTAGATTGGGATGCATCAATAAACTTTTTTGGAACGGGTTTCAAGTGCATTCGCCACTACGGACCCGAGGCATCGCGCCAATTCAAGCACCGGGTCGCGACGCGCCTGCAAGCCGCTGAGACTTCGCCACCGACTTGATTTGCCTATCTCTCTTGTTCCTATGTGACAACGCTTACTTGGAATCCGCGTGTGAGGCCTTCACCACGGCCTGAAATTTCGGCCAGTCGGTTTTAACTATTGCGCGAAACTGCTCGATGGTGCTGCTGGTGGGATCCAAGCCGATCTTTACGATCCCGTCGGCGACCTCCCTGCTGGCCATGGCCCTGTTTATTTCATTGTTGAGTCGCCGCAGCACGGCATCGGGCGTGCCCGCGGGTGCCACCAGGCCAAGCCAGGAATCCACCTGGTAATCGGGCATGCCGGCCTCGAGTGCCGTTGGCACCTCGGGCAGTTCCTTGCGCCGCTCGGTACTGCTCACCAGCAGGGGAATCGCCTTGTTGGCCGATATCAGCGGCCCGACGGTCGGCAGGGCATCAACCATCATTTGCACGGTCCCTGCAAGAAAGGCACTCGCCGCGTCGGCCGAGCCCTTGAAGGTGACGCCGACGATATCCACGCCGGCCTGGCTCTTGAACATTTCAGCGAGGATATGAGGCGGACTGCCGGGGGTGGACGATCCATAATTGAGCTTGCCCGGTTGCGCCTTGGCGAGCGCCACAAATTCCTTCAAATTGCGCGCCGGCAAGCTCGAGTGCGAGACCACCACGAACGATACTTTGGCGAAAGTGCTGATCGGATCGAACGATGTAATCGGATCGAACTCCGCCTTCGGGAACAGCGCCTTGGACAGCAGCAGCGACCCCAGCGTACCCACTGCCAGCGTATAACCATCGGCCGGCGCCCTTGCCGCCACCTCCATCGCGGTCGAGGCGCCCGCGCCGGGTCGGTTTTCAATTATTACCGGCTGGCCCAGACTCGAGGACAAATTCGGAGAGAGTACCCGAATCGCGATATCCGGCGTGCCCGCCGCAGCGTATCCAATGATCACGCGGATCGGTTTCTGCGGCCAGACTTGAGCGTGCGCATGGTTAATCGTAAGCGACGCAATTGCCATTCCCAGGGCGAGCGGTGCGGTGAGCAGGCGCATCGAATCATGCAATACATTCATATCCTTCTCCTTGAAAATTATAGGTGTAGGCGTATCAATGGATGCTGTCCCTGCCGTGATCCAAAGCAGGGTCATGACGATCTTATAGCAGTCTATACCGACCTGAAGATTATGACTTTATCGCGAGGCTACAGCTAGCGACTCCGATGCGTACGGCGGCAGAATCGAGGACGGCATGGGGGCAACCTGGAACAACAGTCTGGAACGTCAGGTTCCGGATGTGAAGCCGTCCTTGGTGGTGGCTCCGAGATTTGTTTTTGTTTGAGAAGTCGGTTCGGATTGATTGCCGCCGCTCAGCTTTTTTAAGTCAGCGGACCCACCCGACCCTGAAGAGAAGCACAGATTTTCTGAGAGTAGTCATTCAAACAAGCGTTGGTCCTCATCGCTCAAATGCGCGTCGATCTGCTGGGCAACAAGAGGCGAGCAGCATGATGCATAGGGCGCTTCCTATGACATCCTGCCCGGGCAGCGTTCCTGGATCAGTCTACTCACGCGCCCCGCTGGCGCAGTCACCTGATCCGGCGCGCGGCGGGCAGCGTCGCCACCCGGAGATCAGGTCATTGGCGCTGGCTGGATAGCTTCGCGCCGGCGATTTTCTCCGCGGCGCGAAGCCCCATCACGCCGGACTTGGTCAGCCCACTGACGTAACCGATGGCGGGCCCCCCGTCGAGGCCGCCGGTTACCGTGCCGGCGGCATATAGGTGCGGGATGGGTTCGTGTTTCTTGTCGAGTACGGCGCTGTTGCCGTCGATCAGTATGCCCCCCATCCCGTGCGTGATCCCGGTGCACATCGGCAGCGCATAGAACGGCGCGACCTTGATCGGCAGGGCAGGGTAGCGATCGGTGTGACGCGCCGGCGATAGCCCTTGCAGCTTTCCGGCAGTGACAGCCTGGTTGTAGTCGTCCACGACGTGCTGCAGGTTTGCACCGGGGATGCCAGCCATTCCGGCCAATTCGGTAATGGTCTGCGCCTTGTACATTGTTCCGCCGCAGTTGGGTATGTGGGGGTTGCAGGCAATCAACGCACTGGTGCCCGGGCCGCTCCAGATCGCCTGGTCGAACACCAGGAAGGAACCGAGCGGGTCTTTCAGTCGTGCGACGGCATTGGCCATATAGTTGGGCCCCAGGCCTTCGTCGGCAAAGCGAATCCCGTCACCGTCGACCGCGATGCAAGCCGTCACCAACGCGTCCAAATAAGGCCGCGGCCACAAGCGCTCGTTTTCCATGGCGTTACGGCTGAGCAGGTGACCGTAAAAGTTTTCCATACCGTTGGACAGTGCTGCGCCGGCTGCCAGGGCCATGCGAAGGCCATCGCCCGTAGCAGTGCAGGCGTTGCGGCGGAGAACCCTTTTTGTGTGCGGCGTAATGTAGGAAGCGATCATCTCGAAATCACCGGCAAAGCCTCCGTCGGCGATGATCACGTCCTGCGCACGGAAATTGGCCGTCTTGTCGTCGCATTCCGTCTGCACCACGATGCCGTCCTGCCCGGACCTGTCGAGCGCAGTAGCGCGGGTGCCCCGCTGCATGTGGCCGCCCCGTTTCTTCAGGTTCGCTTCCAGCGTCCGCAGCATCACATCGCCGCCGAGCCCTTCCCAGTGCAGCCCCGGTCCAATCCTCGAGGGCGGGGCCAGGACGCAGGTGTTGTACCCACCGAGACTTATCAACCGGATGCTCTCGGCGCGCAGCCAGCGGATGAACCGTGGCGAGTCCTCCGCCAGCGCCAGCGCGACATCCTTGCGCGCCGTGCCACCGGTGGTGCGGTCGATCGCCTGCAGCAGGTTCTCCTGCCCCGAAAACGGGTCGGTGTGGCAGACATGGAAGGTCCCTCCGGTCCATCGGGTATTGCAGGGATACTTTTCCTCGCTGCCTCTCTCGATCAGTAGAACAGACTTGCCGAGCTGCGCCGCCACATTGGCGGCCACCATGCCGGCGATGCCCCCTCCGATCACAAGAACTTCCGTGCTGACATCTGTGCTCACGAACCATGCCCTCCCTGATGAACTGTTGCAGACCGCTACTGCATCGCGGCGACTTGGACGACCTTGCGCCACTTCTCGACTTCGGCGTTCAGGAAGCGGCCGAAATCCTCGGGCGTGCTGCCGACAGCCCTGCCGCCGTCGGCCTCGAATTTTTGGGCCACATCCGGAACCTTCAAGAGGCCCGCAATTTCCTCGTGCAGTTTCCTGATCAGCTCGGGCGGCGTCTTCCTCGGGGCGAGCAGTCCGGACCAGACAGAATATTCGTAGGAAGGCAGGCCGGACTCGGCAATGGTCGGGACGTCCGGAAGAATCCTGGAGCGCTCACGAGTGGTGACCGCAATGGCCTTTACCTTGCCCGCACGCACGAGCTGCGCCGAGGCCTGGATGTCGTTGAACGACAGCGATATCTCGCCCGAGAGAAGGGCGCGCGTGGCGTCGCTGCCCCCCTTGTACGGAATATGGAGCATATCGACGCCTGCCAGCAGGCGGAAAAGTTCCGCCGACATATGGGAGGAACTGCCAACGCCCGCGCTACCGAAAGAAAGTCCTCCCGGCTGCGCTTTAGCGAGCGCGATCAGCTCGCGCAGGTTCGCCGCGGGAACGTTCATGGCGACATTGAGCAGCGCGGGGCTGGAGCTCACCTGCGTCACCGGGTCGAAATCCCCGATGGGATCGAAGTTGAGCCCCTTGCCGATGGCCGCGCTGACCGTGTGCGGTATGGAAATGTACAGCAGCGTGTATCCGTCAGCTTTGGAGGCGGCCACGTACTGCGCCGCGATATTGCCGCTCGCCCCGGCGCGATTCTCGATCACGAAGCTGCCTTTCAGTCGTTCGCCGAGTTTGATGGCTACAAGGCGGGCTGCAAGGTCGGTGCCGCCGCCCGGCGAAAATCCCACCAGTATCCGGACCGATCGGGAGGGATATAGGTCTGCAGCCTGTGCAGGCAGCGGACCCGCTTGCAGCGCGAATGCCAGCGCTGCGGCAAAGAGTGCTCTGCACTTGATCATGGATACTCCTTCTTTGTTCTGCGGAGGCTTCACTGCGCCTTGATGCCCATGTTCTTCACGAGAACGGTCCAAGTCTGAAGATCGGTCTTGACCAGCGCCGCGAATTCCTGGGGTGTGCTGCCAACGGGAATGTAACCGTCGGACTTGAGGCGCGCCGCAAGGCCAGGTGTGGCGATCGCGGCTGCGACCTGGTCGCGGAATCGCTGCACAATCGCGGAAGGCGTGCCGGCAGGAGCGAAAAAGCCACTCCAGAAGCCGTATTCGTAGCCGGGTACGCCGGCCTCGTCCGCCGTGGGTATTTCCGGAAGACTGTCCACGCGCTGCCGGGTCGTCACCGCAAGGGCGATGAGCTTGCCGGACCGGATGTGGGGAAGGGACGTGGAGAGGCCAGTCACGGCCAATTGCACTTCCCCGGACAGCATCGCCGCCGTGTACGGACCGGCGCCCTTGTAGGGCACGTGCGTCACATCGATTTTGGCGTAGCTCTTGAGCAACTCGGCCGCCATGTGCGAAATCGTTCCCGTGCCCCCGGAACCGTAGAAAAGTTGCCCCGGTTTCTGCTTGGCGAGCGCGACGAACTGCACTAGCGACTTCACGCCGAGCGACGGATGCACCGCGATGACGCTCACGCCTTTCACCACTTCGGTGATCGGCGCGAAGTCCCGGATCGGGTCGTAAGGGATGCCAGCATCGAGCGCAGCGTTCATGGTGTGCGCGCTAGATACGAACAGGAGGGTTCGGCCGTTTGCCGGCGCCTTGGCGACGGTCACAGCGGCGATATTGCCGCCGGCCCCGCTGATGTTCTCCACCACGGCTGAAGCGCCGAAATTCGAGTTCAGATCCTGGGCGATAAGCCGGGCCACCAGGTCGACGCCGCCACCGGGCGCAAAGCCGACGATGATGCGGATCCCCTGCGCGCGGTCCGACTGCGCAAACGACGGCGCCGTCTTGCCCAGTACGGTCGCGAGAACGATCAGAGCCGTCACGATAAGCCTATGATGGCGATAGACTGCTTTGCTCATCTTGCCTGCCCTGACAAGAAATTATACCGCCAACCTACTCTGATCGCTCCCATCCGAGGGGTGCGACGGCGATACTAGCATGAGATCTGGACAGTGCCCCCCGAGTCTTTTCCAACGAGGTATGAAGCTCCGGTGGGAAGGGCGCCCATCAAATCGCAGCGTGCCGGTTCGTCGATGTCGCGGCGCCGGCGTATACTCCGCCAGCCAGCGGCCCCACAACCATGGAAAAGAACGATGCCTCAATACCCGATGCTGCATTTCATTGGAAAGTTCGGCGGCTGGTGCGCAGGCGCGGCGGGCGTGCTTCCGCTGCTGGCGGCTGTGTGGGCAGTGGCGGCGGGCTTTCCGGCGGGGTGGCTGGCTGTCGGGATTCTTGCTGGCGTGGCGGTGTTCGTGGTCGCGCGGAGCTACGTCGAGTTGGTGCGCGTGATGATCGATATGTTGTTGCCGAAATAAGCGGGGCTTAACTCGCGGCTCTTGATGCCCAGCAAGCGTTACTGTCGATCGCGTTGTTATGCGACATTCTGCACCAACCGCCCGACTGGAAATAATCGGCATGATGCGCGAATTTCATCGGCCCCTATATCAAGCATCGCCGATTATCGTTGGCCCTCAAGCGTCAACTTCTGGATTGATTTTCGGTAACGCCGCAGGCAGGCAATGGACGAGGTGATTGACTGGTTGACGTTCTACAATCACAGAAGACTTCACTCGACGCCGGGCTACGTGAGCCCGATGCAATTCGAGAAAAACTGGCTCTCAGCACAGTTGAAGAAGGCCGCATAATGGTCCGGTTAAGTACTACGGAATTCAGAGGCAAGGTCACTGGACATACTCCATCGTACTGGGCGGCTTCTATTTTCATCCGTCTCTGATGGATTTTGAGCAAGAGGCAATTCGCCGTGCCATCGATGAAGGTAAAGGAAAGACGGGCGATGTGACTGCCAAGGCACAGAATCGGTGAAGTGGTATCGTCATAACAGGCAGTACCCTTTCAGGGCCGACGCACATTGGTCAGCGTTGCGGTAACCCGGTGGATCTGAACCTAGTTGGTTGTTGAAAACGACTTCGACAATCGAATTCCTGAAGGTAGCGCCGCCTTCTTCAACTCATTTTTGTATGCCAGATTCGTTTATAACTTTCGAGAAAGGCCGATTAAATGTTTCGCAATGCGTTCAATCTATCCGCTGTCGTTGCAACTGGAATTTG
>CAIOLO010000041.1 GCA_903859155.1 uncultured beta proteobacterium | reverse complement strand
CGAGATTGACCCGCAGTCCATGCAGCAAGCGTCGGTCCGGCGCAATAACATCCAGATGACCCGCTGGCTCAGGTCCCTGGTGCCCGCCACGGAAACGGTGGAGGCCTTGCGGGTCTTCGATGCCGGCGGCGATCTGCTCTACGCCAGCGAGGCAAGTGCCCCCCGGATCAACATCGCCCAGGCTGCCTATTTCCAGAAGCTGAAGTCCGATCCGGCCATCGGCAAAATCTACTCCGACAAGATCATCAGCCAGGTCACAGGACATCCATTGACCCTCAGGGCAAATGCCATCCGCGACGCCAAGGGAGCGTTCCTGGGGATTGTCGTGATCGGCGTCAACCTGTTGGTCATCCAGGAGCATTTTGCCCGAATCAACGTTGGGCACACTGGAATGGTCGGGCTGCGGCGCTTCGATAGTGGCGCCCTGGTGGTGCGAGTTCCAATCCTGGCAGACCTTAACAGCGAGCCGGTACTGGACCATCCAGGGCGACAAGCCATTTTGCAGGGCGAGCTAAGCGGCACGCATGCACGCAGATCGACAACCGACGGCGTTCAGCGCATCTACGCCCACAGGGTCATTGGGAAACAGACGCCCTTTTTTGTCGAAGTTGGTTTTGGCGAGAGCGACTACCTGGCCGAATGGCGTCAGGATGCGCTCATCTGGACTTGTGCCTGCCTGTTGTTTCTGCTGATCCTGGCAGTGGTTCGGTATCGGCTGATGCTCGCGCAGCGTTCATGGATCAAGAGCGAACAGCAGGCGGGGGCCACGGTGGACGCACTTTCGGCGAGCCTGGTGATCCTGAATGAGGAAGGGACCATCATCGCCGTCAACCGCGCCTGGCGGGAGTATTCGCAGGCCAACGGGGGCGAATCGGCCTGCATCTGGGAGGGCGTGAATTATCTGGCCGTGTGCGATGCGGCAAGCGGGGGCGATGCCGAAAGTGCCGGCGAAATGGCCGCGGGCATCGGCTCGGTTCTGCAGGGGGCGCGCGATAAATTCGAGCTGGAGTATTCCTGCGCCACTGCCACGGAAACGCTGTGGTTCTCCGTCTCGGTGACACCTTTCGCCACCGCGGGCCGGACCCGCGTGGTTGTGGCGCACGAGGACATCACCGAGCGCAAGCGCAAAGAAGAAGAGTTGCACATTCACCAGATCGAGCTGGGGTCGCAAAACGATGAGCTGCGCCTCGCGCAGGTGGAACTCGAAGCTGAGCGCTCGCGCTATTTCGACCTCTATGAATTGGCGCCGGCGGGCTATCTCACTGTGAGTGAAAAAGGCATGATCCAGCATGCCAACCTCGCCGCCGCCGTCGTGTTGGGTGCGCCGCGCGGCGGGCTGATCGGGCAGGCGATCAGCCGGTTTATTCTCAGGGAAGATCAGGATCTCTTCTACCTGAACAGAAAGCGGATTCTCGAGTCCGGGGGAGCGCAGGCATTCGAGTTGCGCATGGTCAAGCATGACGGCACGTCGTCCTGGGCGCAGCTGGCGGCTTCTGCCACGCAAGACGCCGAGGGCGCCGCCGCGATTAGAATCGCAATGAGCGATATCACCGAGCGCAAACAGAATGAGCAGAATCTGGAGCGACTCCTGGCCGAGAAGGAAACGCTGCTGGAAGACCAGCAGGCCACCTCCCGGCAGATCAGCAGGCTTTCCCAGGCGCTGGAGCAGACTGAGGAGAGCATCGTGATCACTGATTTGGCCGCCAGGATCGAATATGTGAACGAAGCCTACGTCAAACATTCGGGCTACTCGCGCGAGGAGTTGATCGGCCGGAATTCGCGCCTGCTGCAAAGCGGCAAGACCCCTGCGGAAACCTACGTCGCCCTTTGGGCTGCGCTGAGGCGCGGGCAGTCGTGGCGGGGGGAGTTTTACAACCGCCGCAAAGACGGCAGCGAGTACATCGAATCGGCGCTTATTTCTCCGGTACGCCAGGTCGATGGAAAGATCACCCATTATGTGGGGGCCAAGACGGACATCACCCGGCGCAAGCAGAATGAGCGGGCACTGGAGCAGGCGAAGCTCGCCGCCGAAGCCGCGAACATCGCCAAGAGCCGCTTCCTGGCAACCATGAGCCACGAACTGCGCACGCCGATGAACGCCATCCTGGGCTCCGGGCAGACGCTGCTCACCTTGCTCAACGACATTCTGGATCTCTCCAAAGTCGAGGCGGGCAAGGTGGAACTCGAATCCATCGCCCTGGACCCGGCGCAGGTTGTGGCCGAGGCGCAGGGGTTGTTTGCCCAGAGCGCCCGCGCCAAGGGCTTGCGCATGGAATCCGACTGCAGCGGCGTGCGCGGGGGCTATGTCGGGGACCCCTACCGCCTGCGCCAGATGCTCTCCAACCTGGTGGGCAACGCCACCAAGTTTACCGAGCGGGGGAGCGTTCGCATCGCAGCGCGCGAACTCGCGCGTGACGCCCAGAGCGCGGTGCTCGAATTCAGCGTCATCGACACCGGCATCGGGGTTACGAAAGAGGAGCTGTCGCGGCTGTTCCAGCCGTTCTCGCAGGCCGACAGCAGTATCACGCGCAGCTACGGCGGCAGCGGCCTGGGGCTGTCCCTGGTGGCCGGCATGGCCCGCTTGATGGGTGGCGAGGTCG
>CAIOLO010000040.1 GCA_903859155.1 uncultured beta proteobacterium | reverse complement strand
TTCACTCCTTACTCCTCACGATGGTGAGGAATCAGCGTAACGTCCCGTTGTTGCGCACCCCGGATTAGGTGCGCTTACACCTGCTCAGGGTGGAGGAGTTTGGGGTGGCCACGGGTGGAGGAATTTGGGTGGCCGCCGGGGCTTGATCATGCGCGTCCGTTTTTATGAAGCCCTGAAATCAAAGGGATTGAGACCGCGAAGTTCCCCTCTGCTTTCCCCAGACTCTTGGGTTTTTATGAAGCCCTGAAATCAAAGGGATTGAGACCAGTAAAATCGCAGCGTCTTTCCATTTTGTGTTGCTGGGTTTTTATGAAGCCCTGAAATCAAAGGGATTGAGACGACCCGCTCGCCATCCGACCCGGTGCATACTTGCCGTTTTTATGAAGCCCTGAAATCAAAGGGATTGAGACCAACCCGTCATAGTTGATGATGACGAACTCTGCCTCGTTTTTATGAAGCCCTGAAATCAAAGGGATTGAGACTTGCCACCGTCTTTAGCGGGCAAGTAAATATTGTTTTTATGAAGCCCTGAAATCAAAGGGATTGAGTGATAGCTTTGATGATCTTGGGGACCTTTCGTTTCTGCTGGATGCGCCTGCCGTGCTTTCAGCCAAGGCAAAGCGGAAAATGCGGCGGAAATAGGATCTGCCAAAAAACAGGGCAACGTAAATGTATCTCCTGACAGAGGCACATTCCAATGCCACAAGCCGCGCCCGCGGCAAGCTTGCCGCGCTGGCATCAGCGCACGCACCGGTTTATCGTCACTGCATGAGTGATGCGGCGCGAAACCTCTTCCTGGTGTGCTACGACATCTGCAGTCCGAAGCGGCTGTACCGGGTGCATAAATATCTGCTCGGCTACCGGGTGGGCGGCCAGAAGTCGTTTTTCGAGTGCTGGCTGACACCGGCCGAGTTGCGCGAGGTTCGCCAGACGCTGGAGCGCTTGCTCGAACCCTCTGAGGACCGCGCGCATATTTTCCAGCTTGACCCGCGCATGAAAAGCGAGGGGCTGGGCGTGGCGACCCAACCGGTGACCGACGTTTTCCTGATCGTATGAATAACAGGAATTGAAATGACCAGCCTGTACGTGGATCGCCGTGGAGTAACGCTCAAGGCCGACGCCGAGGCCCTGGTGTTTTACGAGAATGGCGAGCGCATCGGCACGGTGCCGCTCGCGCCGCTGTCGCGTATTTTCTTGCGCGGCGATGTGACGCTGTCCTCCACACTGCTTGGCAAGCTGGGCGAGCGCGGCATCGGCGTGGTGGTGCTCTCGGGCCGCAAGGCGGCGCCAACGCTGCTCCTCGCGCGGCCGCATAACGACGCGGCGCGGCGCGTGGCGCAGTACCGGCTCTCCCAGGATGGCGAATTCTGCCTGGGCTTCGCGCGCGGCATCGTTACAGCCAAGCTGCGCTCACAGGCGCAATTCCTGGCCGAGCGGCGCGATGAGGAGCCGCGTTCGCGCTACCTGCTCACGCTGGCGCTGCGGCGCCTGGAGACCGCCAGCTCCGCCGCAAAGGAACAAACCTCGGCGGCTTCGCTGCGCGGCATCGAAGGCGCTGGCGCCGCGGCTTACTTCGAAGGCCTGGGCGATTTGTTCCCCGAGCACCTGAAATTCTCCAGCCGCAACCGGCGCCCGCCGAAAGACCCGGTCAATGCGGTACTCTCGCTGGGCTATACGCTGCTGCATGCCGAGGCGGTACTGGCCCTTTATGGCGGCGGCTTCGACCCGTTCATCGGTTTTTATCACACGCTGGTTTTCGGACGTGAATCCCTGGCATGCGACGTGGCCGAGCCGCTGCGCGTGGAAGTCGACCGGCACATGCTGCATTTATTTCGCGCGGAAAAACTGCGTGCGGATGATTTCTCGAAAATTGACGGCGGCTGCTTCCTCGGCAAGGCGGGCCGCTCGCGCTTCTACGCCGAGTGGGAACCGCTGGCTGAGCGCCTGCGCAAGCGGCTCTCGGAGGCATGCTCGGATCTTGCGGCAAATTTTGGCCAAGCCGAAATAATCGAACCACCCGCGCCGGATGCATGTGATGGCATCGATCCCGCGGAAGTTGCCGAAGCAACAGCCGACAAAGCTCCCTTCTGAACATGAACGAACGCGCCTTCATCATCGGCTACGACATTACCTGCCCGCGGCGCCTGCAGCGCGTGCACCGCGAGATGTGCAAGCACGCCACACCGCTGGAGTACAGTGTGTTCCTGTTGGTGGGCGACCATCGCACCAAGGACCAGTGCATGAAACATATGGCCGCGCTAATTGACGGCGGCGAAGACGACGTGCGCTGCTACCCGCTGCCGGTTCGCGGCTTCCAGGGGCGCGTCGGCCGGGCCAGCCTGCCAACGGGCATCCAATGGACCGGCTTGCCCGCGGGGGTTGCATGAGCGCCGGCAAGCTTGCCGCGCTGGCTTTGTCGGATGGCGGCCGCTACGATGGCGACATGAATACAGACTCACCGAATACACGCCCCGCCATCACCTGGTTTGTCTCGCGCCACGCCGGTGCGATCGAGTGGGCCAGGCGCGAGACATTCGGCATCGACCGCTGGGTCGAACATCTCGACCTGGCACAGGTTCGTGCCGAGGACACCGTCATCGGCACGCTGCCGGTGAATCTGGCCGCCGAGGTGTGCGAACGCGGCGCGCGTTATTTCCATCTTGCGCTCAGAGTGCCCGCCCAGTGGCGCGGGCGGGAACTCTCGCGCGAGGATCTGCAAACCCTGGGGGTTCGTATTGTGCCTTATCGCATCCAGCCCAGAACGCACGACTATCCCTTGGAGATGTCATGAAATTCGACACCCACGTCTGCCTGGTTTCCGCGCAGGCCAC
>CAIOLO010000039.1 GCA_903859155.1 uncultured beta proteobacterium | reverse complement strand
CTTGACCAGCGCCTTTATGTGATCGGGGGTCTCGATCTGCTCGCCCTTGCCCCAGCTGCGATTATGCTGGGCAAGCACCCGAAGGCCATCGACGATGCGCACGGTGTGGAGATCGGCAAGGACGGTCAGCGGGCGTTGCACGTAGTCGTGGGGAACCGAATAGTCGTTTAAGTCAAAGCGGGCATAGGGTGTTTTACCAATCCGAACCACGACTCTCTCTTCGACTGGAAAAGGATTGTCGGGCAAAGGAAGTAGCCGGGGTGCTTCTTCAGCGAATACAGCTCGAACTGCACGAGTGGTGTCCTCCGGGCAGGGCCGATCTGCCGCTGGGCCTTCGAACCATGCAGTAGCTTGGCGATTGAGATCGTCAATATCTTCAAATTGCCGAGCTGCGAAGAAGTTGTCGCGTATGTACCTTATCGTGCGCTCAACCCTACCCTTTTCATTACCTCTCGCTACAGCAACCGGGCGTGTCTCGAACCGGTAGTGGCCTGCAAAATCAAGTAATGTTGGATTAAATCTTACAGCATCTCCACGTCGCTCCAGTACGGCGCTTTTAAGGTTATCATAGAGGCATACACGAGGAACACCTTGCCATGCCCGGAATGCTTCAACATGACCACGAAGGAAGTTCTCTGTCTTCGCATCTAGAAAAAACCGAAGGTATATCTTCCGTGAGTAGCTGAGGACAATGACAAATGCCATCAGGGGACGTTTGGCGCCGCCAATGGTAAGGTGACCAAAATGGCCCCAATCGACTTGGGCCTGCTCGCCTGGCATCGTGCGAAGGCGGAGATATGCCTCTGGCTTGCTGCGAGGTCGAGGTCTGTGGCAGGCGATAATATGGCGGAAATGGCTGGTGCAGCCGCGATAGCCACGCTCGTATACCATCATATAGAGGCGGCTTGCCGTCAGTTTGGGAAACTTCTCAAGGGTCTCCAGGATAAACGGCAGGTAGGCATCAGCCTTCGAGGGGCGTGGCCGAGCGGCCGTCGGCTGTCCAGCCTGGGCGAGAACTCTGATGACGACGCTGCTGTGGACGCCAAGCTGGGTGGCGATGGTGCCGACCAGCCACTTCTCAACATGATAGTAACGGAGTATCTGAGCCTCGAGCTCACGGGGGGTGACCATCAGGAAATGCTCCTCGCTGACTGACGTATCGCCGGGAGCCCCGTCGCTTCAAAAACCCCTGCCGAACGAACTCTGGGCAGATATTCCCGCAGAAATGACAGCGCCAGGGCGGGTTGCCCAAGGAGCTGCTTCGTAGGGAGGGGCTCTTGATTGACGCCGCCGCCGGTATCCCCACCACCTGATCATCCGGAGGCTTCGGGGGTGAACCGTGATGCGTCACTAAATTTTGCCGAGCACGCAGACGACGCGCTCTTTCCGCATGCTTCGTCCGGCCTCGACGGGTCAGCTGATAGCGCCGACCAGCTGCGCGCATGGCATCGCGCCGCACCACCTTGGCGCAGTCTCGGCAATAAACACGGCCTCGGTCACACCGCCTGCAGACCAGAACTTGGATGTTGCAACATGCGCAGGCGAAAAGCCTCGCCGAAGAAGAACCCAAGCAACCAACGCCGCACGGTGTCAGGTGGACTGGATCAGGAATCGGTGCGATACTGCCCTTGTAATCGTGCTGCGCACGGTTCAGGGCACGGCGTCGGGTTTACTGGCAAGTTTTAGCCGGCGCCGTGCCAGCCTGCCAAGGCTCGTTACTTCCTACAGCGCCAAGGCATCAGCTGTCAGCAGGTGTGGCGGGTTGCCCTGGTGGGTTCACAGATACTTCCCGCGCGCGCAGCTGCGTCGCTCGTGAGGGCACTTCGCCGCGCGCGCGGGCCCCCTCTGGGAACTACCAGGACAACCCTACTCCGGCGACTATCTTCGGGTCGTCGCCAGCGTTCACATGCTGGGCTACGACTTGCAGAGCATCACGCAGATGCGGGTTCCCGACATCGTTCCCGCCGAGGACCGGGATATCGCCCTCGCCGCCGTTCAGACAGTGGTCCGGGGCGAGCGTCTCAGGGGCGACTTCCGTTTGATGGCCGCCGATGGCGGCATCATCTGGGTCAGCGCCGTGGCTGTGCGCATCTCGGACGACCGCTTCCTGGCGTTCTGCCAGGACATCACCGATCGCAAGGCGGTGGAAACCGAGCTGGCCCAATATCGCGAACATTTGGAGCAACTGGTCAAGACGCGCACCGCCGAACTGCAGGACACCAATGACAAACTGCTCGATACCCAGTTTGCCATGGAAAGAGCGGGTATCGGCATCCATTGGGTGGATGCCGATACGGCCCGTTTTCTCTATGTCAACCGGTTTGCGGCAGAGTTGCTCGGCTACACCGTCGAAGAGCTGCTGCAAATGACCGTCTACGATATCGACAAGAATATTTCGGAAGAAAAATTTATTCATATGAGAGAGCTGTCCCGCCAGCAGTGCCGTACCGCATTCGAGACCGCCCAGACGGCCAAGGATGGCACCAGCATTCCGGTCGAAGTCGCTCTCCATTACCTTCCGGCTCGGGCGAACTTGCCCGAACGGTGCATCGTCTTCCTGACTGACATTTCACAGCGCAAGGCAGCCGAAATGGCACGGGCACGGGCGCTGGAAGAAGCGGAGCGGCTGGCCCGGTCGCGCCGCGACTTCCTCGCCAACATGAGCCATGAGATACGCACTCCGCTCAACGGGGTACTGGGGCTCGCCCAGATTGGGACCAGAGAGAACAGAGAAGGAAAAATCCATGATTTGTTTCGTCGCATTCTGGAAGGCGGTCAGGGATTGTTGAGCGTGGTCGACGATATCCTTGATTTCTCGAAGAT
>CAIOLO010000038.1 GCA_903859155.1 uncultured beta proteobacterium | reverse complement strand
GCCCGGACTGTGAATTTTTTTCCTCTGACTCGGGGGAGTTACGAGGGGGCGTAGGCCCCCTTGTCTAAATATCCCTATTACCCAGGCCACACAATCAGCGTTGCCCTCTGACTCGGGGGAGTTACGAGGGGGCGTAGGCCCCCTTGTTTGAATATCCCTAGGTCTGCGCTGCTCCGCATCGGGAACAGAATCGGGCGCCCGGGACTGAAGGCGCTCCGCATTTTTTGCAGAAACCCGCGGCACTCTGAGCGGCGGCCGGTGGTGTTTCCCGTCCGTACCACCACGTCAATGCCGCCCAGATGCACAGGCCCAGAGCCGACACGATGCCAAGCAGCCACAGGGCAAGTTCCACTTTGTCGGGCGCTCCCGAGGGCGGACGCGCCGCATTGGATACCGCTGCAGGCGGGTTGATCGGCTGCATGGCGGCCGGCGCTGCGGGCTTGACAATCTCGGCGGAGGTCCGCGTATCGGACTTGCTGTACTGAACTTTCACTTCCAGTCGTTTCCCCGCTGGATTGGGGCCGATATCCGCAGATCGGTAGTTCAATCCGTCCTGGCCTGCCGCCGAGGTATTCAGGGCCGGCTGCACCGAAATATTGCTTGCTGCGGCTGGCTCCTGGACGATCAGGTTCACGCGCTCCGCCGCGAGATCCCCCGGCCAGACGTAGGTGTAGCTGCGGTTGGCTGCCGAGGTTTTCAGCGGGTCATAGAACTCGACATGGAAAAAGCGCTCCGGCGCCGTGAACTTGAGCGTGATGAAGTTGCCCGCATCTGCCTTGTCGTACTGCAAATTGAGAAGATTGCCGCCAGCTGTGGTCGAGTAAGCAACCGCCGTCGGGCCGCCGGAGGCGGCCGCGATGCGAAGGCTGATGACAGCCGGAAGCTCGACATCTTTCGCAAGTTCGCCCCTGATTATGACCAGCGCCGCCGGCCGGTCGTATTCCGGCCAGACCTCGAGTTGCAGGCTGGCCAGGCGCGGCTGGCCCTTGGCCGCACCGGGCGCGCCCGGTGTTGCGGCAAACACCGGTGCCAGCGTGAGCGCCAAGACCAGCAGCAACAGGCGTGACGAAAAAAATGCACGCACGCCACCCGGCGGCGTGCCATTTTGCCAAACTGCATTGCTCATCAATATTTCTCCTTCGGTTTCATCTATGTTGTTGCATACCAAACAGCCACGCGCGAGCCGGTACTGCCGCATTGCCGGCATCCCTCGCCTCAACGGAATTGCGTCACCGTATCCACCAGCGCCGGTCGACCCGATTTGACCACGGCGATGGCGCGTTTGAGCGCGGCGGCGACGTCATTGCCGTTTTCAATTCTATCTTCCGCATGCCAACCCATCGAGCGGGCGAGTCCGGCGAAATCCACTTCGGGCTTCATAATGTCCATGCCGATGTAGGCGCGCTCTACCGGAGTGCCGCGCCGCTTGGCCATGCGAATCTGATGCTCCCAGTCATTGTAATAGGCGCGGTTGTTGTACATCACCACCAGCATCGGAATTTTGTATTTCGCGGCCACCCACAGCGCACCGGGGTCGAACATCAGATCGCCGTCGGGCTGGATGTCCACCACCAGGCGCTTTTTGTCGCGGTGCGCGAGGGCGGCGCCCAGCGCGGTGCCGATCTGTGTCGAGGTGCCCAGGGCATTGCCAAGATAGCGGTAGGGACGGTTGAAGTCCCACAGCCGATTGCACCAGCCGTTGAGGTTGCTCGAGGTCAGCACCCAGTCCTCGTCCTTGATGGCGGTCCACACTTCCGAGGCAAGACGCGCGGTGGTCATGGGTTCCGAATCCCAGTTTTCCTTCGCCCGCCGCGCCCACATCTTCATGGTCTTGGTCTGCAAGGCTTCGAGTTTGCGTTTGCGCGCCTCCACGCGCGCGCCGGCCGCACCCGAGCGCGATAACAGGCGCCGGCACTGGCGCGTGAGTTCGGGAATCGCAAGCGATGTGTCGGCAAGTATCTTGATATCGGCATGCAAGCGCCGCTGGTAATCGGTAGACCAACTCGAGATCTCGATGTCGGCAAAACTGATCTCCACCCATTTGGCGGTTTTGGGAACAAGGCTCACGGTTTTGCGCGTATCGCTGTCCAGGCGTGTGGTGACTTTTTCCCAGTCGCGCGCATCCAGCGCGACGATCAGATCGGCATCCTTGAGCGCAGCCTCGGCGCACAGGCTCATGTTCAGCGGGTGACGGTTGGGGAAGTTAAGCCTGGCGCCGATGTCGATGACGCCAGCGCCCAGGGTCTCTGCCAGGGTCACCAGATCGTCGTAGCCATGCGGGGCGCGGCAGGTCCAGTCGGCCAGCAGCACCGGATTGCGCGCGCCGGCCAGCATTTCCGCGACGCGCGCCAGCGCCGCGGCGTCGGGAGCCATGCGACTGGGCACGCGTTCGCTGGACAGCGGCGGCATGGCCACGGCGTGAGGCAGGGCCTGCTCGAGGATACTCGCGTCATAGCAGGTGTACACCGGGCCCTGCGGCTCGGTCATCATCACACCGTAGGCGCGGGCGAAAGAATCGGGGATGTCGTCGATGGTGTGCGGTTGGTCGTCCCACTTGGTGAAGTCGCGCACCGCATTGCCCTGCACCTTGGCGGTGTGGATCCAGTCGGTGCGCGGACGGCGCTGCGCGGTATCGAGCGGACCGGTGGCGCCGACGATGAAAACCGGCACACGATCGATGTAGGCGTAGTACACCGCCATGCAGGAATGCAGCAGGCCGACCAGATTGTGAACGATGGCGACCAGGGGCTCTCCGGTGGCCTTGGCATAGCCGTGTGCTATCTGGATGGCGATATTCTCGTGCGGACACAGCAGCATCTGCGGATCGTCCTGGCCGTAATTGACCATGGAGTCGTGCAGCCCGCGAAAGCTCGACCCCGGATTGAGCGGCACAAAGGGGAAATCGTACTGGCGCATGAGGTCGACGATGACATCGGAGGACCAGCGGATTTTTGTCGGGATGACTTTCTTGCGCCGCAGTGCAGGCTTGCGTTGAGCTTTCTTTGTGGCCATCACGTTCCTCCTGTTGTTATTGTGTCGTGCCGGGGGCTTAGAGGGGGCCGATGCCTGCCGGCCCCGCCGCAAAATGCCATGCAATCTCCGCCATTTATTCCTCGCGTATGCCCGCGGCCTTGATCAACTGGCCCCATTTGAGGATGTCGGCGCCGATCGCCGCGGCAAATTCCTCGGGCGAACTGCCGACGCTTTCCACCCCGACGTTGAACAGGCGCTGCCGCTCCTCCGCCTTGTTGAGGACCAGCACCATTTCCTGGTTCAGTCGATTGATGAGCGCGGCCGGTGTCTTGGCCGGCGCCAGCAGACCGAAAGGTCCGGTGACCTCGAAACCGGGCAGGCCCTCGGCGGCTATCGTGGGCATCCCCGGGGCCAGCACGGAGGGCTTCAGGCTGGTGACCGCCAGACCCCGCAGCTTGCCCGACTTGATGTGGCCGAGTACGGCCGTCGGCGGCACCACCATGAGCTGTACCTGTCCGCCGAGCAAGGCGTTGATCGCCGGGGATGTGCCCTTGTAAGGAATGCGCACGATGTTGACGCCCGCCACGGATTTGAACATTTCCACCGCCAGATGCGACGGGGCCCCGGTCGAACCCGAACCATAGTTGAGTTCGCCCGGCTTGACCTTGGTCAGCGCGATCAGTTCCGCGACTGAGCGCACCGGCAGCGACGGATGCACCACCAGCAGGCTGGGGGCATTCGCTGCCAGCGTGATCGGCGCAAAGTCGCGCACCGCATCGTAGCCGACGTCTTCGCGCATCAGGGGCGCGAGCCACATGGAACTGCCGTTGAGGACCAGGCTGGTCCCGTCCGCTGCTGCCCTGAGCACCGTATCCGAGGCCATCAGGCCGCCGCCCCGGTTCTCCACGATCACCTGGCGGCCAAGACCTGGGGTGATTCCCTGGGCCAGCAGCCGCGCCAGAAAATCGCTGGTGCTGCCCGGTTCGGTGGTGACGATGCGTATTGTCCTGTTGGGAAAGCCCTGGGCATAGCCGCAGACGGCACTGAGCAGGCCCACGCACAGCAGAAAGGTTTTTGCAATCAGTCGCGTCGCCGGCATGATTGTTCCAATTCAGCAGGTAAAACGTTGACGTTGATTTCCTTTGCCGCGCCATTGTGCCCTACCCGCACCAAGGCTGCGCTGGCCGGCAGCCTCATGTCTCGGAGGTTCGCGATGGCGCAATGGCGGGCGTGGCGGGATCAACCTCGATGCTCAGCGCATTCTGCAGCAGGGTGAGCGCGGCGGCGGGTGTGTCGACAAACTGGAACAACTGCAGGTCTTGCGCGCTGATCATGCCGTGGCGCACCAGCGCATCAAAGTTGATTACTTCCTTCCAGTAGGCCGAGCCGTACAGCAGAATCGGTACCGGGCGGACCAGTTTGCCGGTCTGCTTCAGTGTCAGCAGTTCGGATAACTCATCCAGTGTGCCGAACCCGCCGGGAAACGCCACCAGCGCTCGCGCCAGATGGGCGAACCAGAGCTTGCGCATGAAAAAGTAGTGAAACTCGAAGGACAGGCCGTGCGAGACATAGGGATTCGGCCGCTGTTCGTAAGGCAGGCCGATATTGAGCCCGACAGTCCGTCCACCGCCCTCTGACGCTCCGCGGTTGGCGGCTTCCATGATGCCCGGACCGCCCCCTGAGCAGATGATGTAGCGGTGCAGATGTGAGGGCAGTTGCTTGGACCATTCGGTGATCAGGCGCGCGAGCTCGCGGGCCTCTTCGTAGTAGCGGCCCAGGGGGCCATCAGCCTTGATGCGGGCGGAACCGAAGAAAACGATGGTGTCGTGGATATGCTCGCGGCGGAAGGCCTCGAGCGGTGCCAGGTATTCGGCCAGGATGCGCAATGGACGCGCCCCGTCGCTGTCGATGAAGTGCGCGTCGCGGTAGGCGAGCGGACTACCCTCTGGCGATGTCATCGCCTCCCCTCGCGGCCGAAGTCGATGAAACCGCGTTCCACGTCAACGCGGAGCAACTTGACCTGCACCCGGTCGCCGACATCGAGACCTTTGAGGCCGTGGACCAGCCTGCCCTCCACCGCCGGATGGGCGATGCGCACCCAGGTTCCCTTGTCTGAAGCGCCGGTGACAATTGCGTCGAATCGCTCCCCTATGCGTGTAACCAGCAGCAGCGCCGCGGCCGATTTGCGCACCTGGCGCTCCACCTTGGCCGCGTTGTCCTCCTGTGCGGTGCAATGGCGCGCCAATTCCCGCAGTTCGTCATTGCCATAGGGGGTCGGCCGTCCCGCAAGGGCCGCCTTGATGAGACGCTGGGTCACCAGGTCGGGAAAACGACGGTTGGGTGCAGTGGAGTGGCTGTAGTCCTGCACCGAGAGGCCGAAATGGCCTTCAACCTTGTGTCCGGGCAGCTCCAGGGCATATTCGCCGCGGCCGAGCAGCTTGACCACTGACAGCGACAGGTCGGGGAAACCGACAGGATCGGCATCACGCCGCCGAATCAGGAAGGCTTCGAGTGCTTTGGAGTCCGGTGCGCCGGGCAGACGCCCGCCCAGCGTTGCGGCGAGCGAAACGATGCGCTCCCAGCGTTCCGGCGAGCGCAGCACGCGCCGCAGCGACGAATAGTTCCGGGCGGTGAGAAACCTTGCCGTCACACCGTTGGCGGCCACCATGAATTCCTCGATAAGTTCCTTGGCGCGGTTGGGCGCCTCCGCCTGCAGGTCGGCAAGTTCCTCGTCCTTGAAGACCGGTCGCGCCTCGGGCGTTTGCAGGCTGAGTGCGCCATGCTCGTGGCGCAGCGCGCGCATCGACTGCGCGATGCGGTCCTGCGTGCGCAACTGCAGCTCCAGGCCGGGCACGACGGGAAGCAGCGACTGCAGGTGCGGCGGCATGAGGCCGCCTCCCAGCCACTCGGCCAGCGCGTTGTACGCAAGTTTGGCGTGGTTCTTCACCAGCGCGCGATACACCGTGGATTGGCCCACCGCACCATCCTCGCCGATCGCCATTTCGGTCACAATGGCCAGGCGGTCTTCGCCTTCGTTGAGTGAGGTGAGATCGGTGGACAAGGGCTCGGGCAGCATCGGGAAAATGCCGCCGGCGGTGTACACCGATGTGGTGTTGGCGCGGGCTTGCGCGTCGATTGCGGAACCGCGCTTCACCAGCGCGTCCACATCCGCCACGGCCACGAGGAGTGCTGGCGATCCTGCCGCCGTGACACCCGCCACCGACAACTGGTCAAGATCAAGCGAATCGTCGTTGTCAATCGATGCCCAGGGCAGCGCGCGCAGATCGCGTATCGCCTCCCCCGAGGGCGGCGGCGCTGCGCCGCAGCGCACCACGGCGCCGAGTTCGGCAATGACCGCTGCGGAGAAATAGGGCAGCAGTCCGCGGTTCAGCATCGCATTGCGCGCGATGGCGGCAAGCCTGCTTCGGGCCGGGGCGCTGGATTGATCCATGCGCCGATGATACTCCGGCGCCCCCGGCCGCTGCCCTTCTGTCGCGGGGAATTAATGGCATGGAATGCGCCTGCTTCCATGTGCTGCATGACTGACTGCTGCAATTGTCTGGCACAGAATGCCGGTGATGCAGTACTGGGCGGACTGAGTCGCTAAACCAACATAGGAGATCCCCCGGCTCTGCCAGAGCCGGCAGGCAGCTCGACGAAACGGTACAGGATGGTTCGTTACAGGAGTTGCTTCTAAATCTCGTCCGCTTCGGCCACCCAAATACCCGATGGATAGGTAACCTGATCCCTGCTGTGATAGATGCGTGCCCGCACTATGCACCTCGGATTAATGAACACCGTACCATCCGGTTCGTATGTGGCGGTCACCGCAGGCAGGCCGAAGATCGAGTCAACCAGAGAGGTGTCTGACTCATAACCGGCAACATGCAGAAACAGCGAATCTCCACCTCTAAAAGACAGCTCAACGAACGCTTCGAGGAGATTTTCCGGTTTCTTTTTCGAGTGTTTCCGCCAAAGCGGCCATTGCCGGTCAAGCAGGGATTCATACTCCTCGCGTCCGGACAGCCTGCGGATCTGCTCCACATTCTTCGGCATGGATTTCCTGGTCTTGCGGGCTGTTTCCACTTCCACCCAGCACACCTCATCAGGATTGAGAACACTGAGCGGATTGTGCGTGCCAATGACGATCGGCCCCGAACAAAACATCGTATTCGGATCGAATCGGCCAAGCAGCATCGCGCTGCGCCTGTCCATTTCCTGACGGTAGACGCCGGTCTTGCCATCAGTACGCCTGATTCGCAGGTGCATCGGGATTTAGGTGCAGTAAATTGCAGTAATCGGAAAATTTCTCGCGCGCTTCGGAACCCGCATTGCGGCCAAGACGAAAAATGGATGCGAACTCGAAATCACCTGAAATCCTGGATCTGGCTGGGGGCATTCATATTGTGCCTGCAGACACGCATCAATGCTTGGTCTTTGCGACATGACAATACCGGGATGCGGGGAGGTAGTCCACGCGAATGTCCTCCGCTGCCGGTTAATCCATCACCACGGGCGAGCCGGTTCAGCACCGGATCGGGTATTGCTTCAAAACTAAAGCTATGCTGAAATCGATGGCTTGCTCACGGAAAAACCCATCGAAAACTCCACCATCGCCGGCCGTCATGGCAGAGAGATTGATCAAGGCACAATCACGATGTTCCGCCGTTTGCTGCTGCTCAAGGGCAAGCCGGTGTCTTCGGATGCAACGCTCGGGCTGACCTATTCACACGATGGCGATCTGCTGACCGTCGACGTCGGTGCAGACGAGCAGTACCGGATTCCCGATGCGCTGCCCTTTGGCGGCTAACCAACTTTTACCGAGCCACTGACCATGTCCACCATCATCCTGATCATCGGCCTGATGATTTTTGTTTCCCATTTTCTCGCCGTCCTGTTTCGCCGCACCAACATCCCCGATGTCCTGGTGTTGATGGTGATCGGACTGGTGGCAGGACCGCTGCTGGGATGGGTGAGCGCGGCGGATTTCGGCAAGGTCGGGCCGGTGATCGCGACGATTGCGCTGGTGGTCATCCTGTTCGAGAGCGGCACCTCCCTGCGCCTCGATGTCATGGGTAAATCGCTTGGCACCACAGGCAAGCTCACCTTCGGCTGCTTCATCGCTACCGGGGTGATCGTCACGGTGGTGGCCATGGCGGCTCTGGATATGCCGGTGCTGCCAGCGCTGCTGCTTGGCACAATCCTGGCGGGAACCTCGTCGGCGGTGGTGATTCCGATGGTCGAGTCGTTGAGATTGCAGGAAGGTACAGCGACGGTACTGGTGCTCGAGTCGGCATTGACCGATGTGCTGTGCATCGTCGCCGTGTTTTCATTGCTGCATGTCGTGTCGGAGGGGGGCGTGGACGCCGGGAAGCTGGTGGGTAGCGTGCTTTCCGCCCTGATTTTTGCCGCGGTGATCGGCATTCTTGGCGGCATCGGCTGGCTTCTGATCCTGGGCAAGGTACGCGACTTTCCCAATACGATCTCGACCACCATCGCCTACGCCTTCCTGATCTATGGACTAAGCGAGGTCCTCGGCTTCTCGGGAGCCATTGCGGCGATGACCCTGGGACTGACCTTGACCAATTTCAACCCGCGCTGGCTGAAACAATTCAAGGGGCTGGACCGCAAGATCGAGGCACTGACCCCGATGGATATCGCCTTCTACCGCGAGACGGTATTTCTGCTCAAGACCTACTTCTTCGTCTATCTGGGCATTTCGATCCAGTTCAGTGACTCCATTCTGGTCCTGGTCGCCCTGGGCATGATGGTATTGGTGTTCCTGACGCGGATCGTTCTCGCCCGTTTTGTCTTTGCTGCCGAAAGCTTCTCGCGCCGTGATTCCGCGCTTGCCTCGATGCTGGCGCCCAAGGGACTCGCCGCCGCCGTACTGGCCGGCCTGCCTCTGCAATACGGAGTGGCCCAGGGTGCGCTGATTCGCGACACGGCCTACATGGTCGTGCTGGTCAGCATATCGCTATGTGCGGTGTTGATCATGAGCTACTCCGCCCGGCCGGTGCGGACACTGTACGGGCTGATGCTGGGCAAACAGAAACCTCCCGATATGCCCGCAAGCGAACAGGCGTGACCACGGCACTCTCCCGCAGTTTTTCTGCATTCTTCGACGCAGAGAAGACCAGTGCCATCGTGCTCGTCGGCTGCACGGTGCTCTGCCTGTTGCTCGCCAACTCCGCATCCGGACCGGCCTACCAGAAGTTCTGGCAGACGCACATTGCCGGAATGAGCCTGGAGCATTGGGTCAATGATGCCTTGATGGCGGTGTTCTTCCTGCTGATCGGCCTGGAACTCGAGCGCGAGCTGTATGTAGGCGAGCTTTCCAGCCTGAAAAATGCCTTGCTGCCTATTTTTGCTGCCCTGGGCGGGATCATTGTCCCGGCCGGGATTCATTTTTCCTTGAACTCCGGAACCCCGACCCGGGCGGGTAGTGGCATTCCGATGGCGACCGATATCGCCTTCGCCCTCGGCGCACTGTCGCTGCTGGGCAGCCGGATACCGGCATCGCTCAAGGTTTTCCTGACCGCGACCGCGGTCATGGACGACCTCGGCGCCATCATCGCAATCGCCCTGTTCTATTCGACGCAGTTTTCCCCGACCTATCTGCTTGGCGCTCTGGCCGTGTTCCTGATGCTGGTGCTGCTCAACCGGGTCTTGCGGGTGATGGCATTGACGCCCTATCTGCTGGGAGGTGCGCTGATGTGGTTCCTGATGCTCAAGTCCGGCATTCATGCCACCCTTGTCGGTGTCCTGCTGGCCTTTGCGATCCCGTTTTCGAGCAAGGCCGAGGACCAGAAATCGCCCTCGCATCGACTGGAACATCGCTTGCACAAACCGGTGGCCTTCGTGGTCCTGCCGCTGTTCGCCCTGGCCAACACCGCCGTGGTGTTCGAGCCGCAATGGCAGGAGTCGCTGGCCAGCGCAAACAGCCTCGGCGTCATCGTCGGCCTGGTCCTCGGCAAGCCCGCGGGTATCGCGCTGCTGAGCTATTTTGCTGTGGCCATCGGCGTCTGCCGGCTGCCCGCCGATATGACCTGGCGACACATCATCGGTGTCGGCCTGCTCGGCGGCATCGGCTTCACCATGTCGATATTCATCACCAACCTGGCTTTCGCGGATCAGGCGCAAATCATCAATGCCTCGAAGATGGCGATATTGATGGCTTCGCTGGCAGCGGCTGTATTTGGGATGCTCTGGCTGAGCATTCACGGTCGCAATGCGGACACGTCCCGCAAAATCGTCAGAGGTCACCACCCATAAGGTCTCACCGGAGCCCCACCTTCCCTCCCCCCGCATTTCCCGCACTATTGTGCTTGGCTTTTCCGGACCGCTGGCAGCGTTAGTTCTCGGTGCTTGCGGATCAATTGGATCAGGCGAAATGCCCGCCCTTAATGCAAATGCTTGTGGCGGGATGTTACCGAGCGCCATGTGCAAACGGCTAAATGAGCTTCAGGTCACATAACAAAAATCCCAATCCGCAAAAATCCCAATCCATTCGTTGGACCGCAAAGGCTGCAGACATCCTCCAGAAGGTCATCCGCGCCAATCAGCACCTGGGAATGGAGAACTGCCCATACAGAACCGTTGAATTGGCAGTTGAGGTGGCGTAGCCTGCGTTTTTTGTATTGAACTTCTTGCGGGACATCGCCGGACAGCGGCTCTGCGGGCTCACACAACAAGCCTCCGGCTTTGCCGGGAAAACACTTAAGTGGAAGGAATCGCCATGAAGCCGCGGATCAACTTCTTGTTGGCCAGCGCGAAAATGCCATTGGCCGCGATGCTGCTCGGTTCCATGCTCGGCGGCGTGCAGGCGCAGGGCTTTCCGAACAAGGCAGTCAGGATTGTCGTTCCTTCCTCACCCGGCACTTCGCCCGACGCCCTCAACCGCACCCTCGCTCACGAAATAAGTGCTCGACTGGGACAAGTCTTCTTTGTCGAAAATATACCGGGCGCGGGCGGCAACATCGCCTCGGCCAATGTCGCCAAAACAGCACCCGACGGCTACACGCTGCTGTACCAAAACAGCTCGTTTGTGGTCAATCCAAGCTTGTACAAGCGAGTGCCGTACGATCCGGTCAGGCAGTTCCAGCCCGTGATCCTGGTCGCATGGGCGGTCAGCCTGTTGGCCATCAGTACGTCGGAAGAAGGGGTCAATTCCGTCAAGGACCTGATCGCTTTGTCCAAGTCCCGGCCCGGGCGGCTGAACTATGCGTCTCCTGGATACGGGACGCCGCAGCATCTGCGCATGGAAATCTTCAAGCACCTGACGGGCGCGGATTTCACGCACGTCCCGTACAAGACCCCGGCTGACATGGTGAGGGCGATGGTTACGGGGGAAGTGACAGCAACGTTTAGTTCGGCCAATGACGTGATTGCGCAGGCGCGGATAGGAAAACTGAAACTTCTGGCGGTCCTTGGCCAACAGAGGTGGCCAATGGTGCCTGAGGTGCCGACGATGGCCGAAGCGGGCTTTCCCGAGTACAAAGCCGACATCTGGCAAGGCTTTCTTACTCCTGCAGGCACCCCGAGCGAGGTGACACGCAAACTCAACACCGAATTCGCCGCTATCCTGAACGCTCCGGTGATGAAGGAGACTCTTGCCAAGCAAGGTATTGCTGCGACCACCAGCACACCGGAAGAGTTTGCCGAAGTCATCAGAAAGGATATGGCCTACTGGGCCAGGGTGATCAAGGAAACCGGCATTTCGATCGAGTAACGGAGTTGGACGGGAACAGGTGGGCGTTGGCGGTTTTCCTCTGCGGGGATACTTCTGTCGCACCCCTCAGGATCAGCGGCCACAAGGGCGATGCCGCGACGCTCTCCTATCCCAGGTCGATCACTTCGGCCAGCGCTTCGACCTGCTCGCGATAGCGCGATACGGCATTGAGCAGGATGTGGGTGGCGCCCGCGGCCCTTAGCGTCTCGAGCTGCTCGTGCACCTGGGCGGGCGTACCGTGAATGCCTGCGGAGTCGGTCAGGCCCGGTTTGCGGTTGACCTCGGTGAACCAACGGTTGAGTTCCGCCCTCGCCACACCCGGCTTCTCGTCCACCGCTATATACACCCGCTTGGAGACGGGAAACGCTGCGAGGTCGCGCCCCGCCTTCTCCAACGCTTCGCGCAGCAGCGGCACGCAGCTCGAGAAGTCCTCGGCTGACTGTGTACCCCCCGCCATCCAGCCGTCGCCGAGCACGGCAGCCCTCTTCACCGCATCGGGGTGCATGCCGCCCAACCACACCGGTGGATGTGGCTTCTGCACCGGCTTGAGCGCAATACCGGCGTCCTCAAGTTGGTAACAGTCGCCGCGATAACGCACGCTCGGCTGCATCCACAGCGCCTTGATCAGCTCAATGCTTTCGCGAAACCGGCGTACCCGGTGCTCGAGCGGCACCTGAAAATGCCGGTACTCTCGCTCGCGTCCGAGACCGATGCCGAGAATCGCGCGGCCATGGCTCACAGTGTCGAGTGAGCTGATCTGGTGGGCCACATGGAGGGGGCTGTGCATTGGCAGCGTAACCACAGACACACCCAGCCGGATGGTCTCCGTCACCGCCGCCGCGTACGTCAGGGCGACTATGGGATCGAGCGAGTAGACGTGATCGAGCGTGTTCTCCGACACCCACAGATCCTGAAATCCGAGCGCCTCCGCCCGCTGCGCCACGCTGCGCACCACGGCCATGTCCAGAGGATCGGGCGACCGGTTTGGCAGCACCATGCCGAATGCAAGCTTGTCCTTGAGTCTCATGCCGTTCCTCGTCTATTGTCCACGCTTGGATCCATCCGTACACAGGTATGTCCCGACTGGGCCTAGTGTCGTCGGACAACCGGCCGCGGTCAATGGGCTTCCCCCGGTATTATTCTGGACACTACCCGCGAGTTCGCCCTGGCAAACCCAAAGTGGTGCAACGGCGCGTTTCCCAAAGCACTCGTGGAAGTCCTGTCAGGCAACTGTTTTAAACCAGGCTATCCGCCCGGCGACAGTTGGCGGGAAAACATGGCGAATATCCGCTCCCAGGATTTTTCCGAAGCCTCCTCGTGGTACACAACACGACCCGGAAACGCATATCCGTGCTGCGAGCCGGGATGGGTTTCCGTAATTGAATGTACAGGGCTCATTTGCAGGTGTTCGGTGAACTTCTCTACCAGCGCCGGCGGCACCGTTGGATCATGCTCGGCGAAACCGCAATAGATTTCACCCTCGATCCGGCCTAGCACCAGATGCGGTGAATCCTGAGCGTCGGTCAGAAGCCCTACGCCAAACAAGGACGCCGTCGCCATGAATTCCCCTGGGAAATGGCCCGCAGCGAGTATTGAGAAGCGACCGCCCATACAGTATCCGACAGTCCCCTTGGGGCCAGGGCGCACCATGGGATCCTTGGCCATGAAATCGAGCAGTGCGCGCGTATCTGCCATGACAATTCCATTGTTCAAACTACTGATCACGGCTTTTCTGACGGCCAGCACCGGCTCGGATTTGCTGTCGGCGTCGATGACGATTTTCCCCAACCGGTAATACAAATCAGGCACCACGCAGTAATACCCCTGGGCGGCGACACGCCGGGCCATCACACGCATCAAGTCGCTCAAGCCGCCGACGTTCTGATACATCACCACAGCGCTGAAAGGTCCCGGCCCATCGGGGCTGGCAATAAACGCCTCCATCCTGCCATCCGCGGTGTCAATAAATTCGCTTCGCTCCTGCATAAACCGTTCTCCCGTCGTTAAGCGCAGCAATACAGAAGCCTGGCGCGCCGCATCAGAATAACTTTTTCAGAGCGACAAAACCTGCTTGGTTCTTCAATTTGGTATTGTCGGGCATTTCAGGCTTGCTCAAGAATCTGCTGGAATTTTTCGCTGGCGCGCGCAAGCAAAGCCCTGGATTGGCCGGCTCAATGTCGAAACAAGAAATGGAGATCCACATGAAACACTTTCTGGTTCTGGCCGCATCAATGTCCGGCGTTGCATTCATGACAGTCTCCCAGGCGCCGCTAGCACAAACCTGGCCGACAAAGCCAATCCGCTTGATCCTGCCGCTCGCCGCGGGCAGTGCGCTGGACACCGTGACGCGAGGGTTGGCCCAGGGACTCGGCGCCGAACTCGGGCAGGCAGTGGTGGTCGACAACCGTTCCGGTGTGGACATGATCACCGGCACCGAAGCGTGCGCCAGGGCAACCCCGGATGGTTACACCTTCTGCATGACCGCGAAAAGCGTTTTCGCCTACACCCCCCAGATCTACAAAAAACTGCCCTACGATCCGGACAAGGATTTTGCGCCGGTGACCAACATCGTGAATCTGGCATCAGTGATTACCGTGCACCCCTCGCTGAAAGTGAACTCGCTCAAGGAACTAGTCGCCCTCGCTGCCGAGAAGCCTGCCTTGCTCAATTACGCGAGCATGGGTCCTGCGACAACGGGTTACATGACTTGGGAATGGATCAAGAAAAAGAACAACGTTGAACTCGTGCACGTACCGTTCAAGAGCCCCCCGCAACTTGTGCAGGCGGTCGTTTCCGGTGAAGTACAGACCGCCTACTTCAGCATTGCCGGATTCCTCGGGCACATACGCTCTGGACGGCTCAAGGCGCTCGCGGTAAGCAGTTCCAAGCGTTCGCCGCTGCTTCCAGAAGTGCCCACCCTGGAAGAAGCCGGCGTCAGCGGTCTTCACGCCGATGTCTGGTTCGGACTGTTGGCGCCTGCAGGCACGCCGAAGGAAATTGTTCTCCGCCTTCAGCGCGCAACCGCGCGCGTCATGGCGATTCCTGAGTTTCGTGAAAAATTTCTGCTCAGCCAGGGCTGGGATCCGATTCCCGCGAACACTCCTGACGAATTCGCACGAGAGATCGAAAAGGACCGAGCCGAAGGTGCGGAACTGGTAAAGCTTACCGGCGCACGTATCGAGTGATTCGGCTAGAAATGAATAGAAGGTCGAACGTACTGCCAATCTCCGAGAATGTTGAAGATTGACGCTGCGCTCGCACGGGATCACTGACTGCCCAGTGGTCGTGGGTGTCGCGGTTTAACACCTGCATGGCCGTGGTACCGCACAACCGCAGGTGGCGCAAGGTCGCCGGCGTGGAGTACGAATCATGGTGGGGCTTGTTAGCTCCTACCGGTACGGCCGCGCCCGTGCTCGGGCGCTTGCATTCAGAGCTCACCAAGGTCGTGCGCGACAAGGACTACATAGAAACCAGACTCGGCAAGCTTGGACTTGAGCCGTTCGAGTCGCCCTCACCGGCCGACGCTGCGGCACTCGTGCGAACCTACTACGCCAAACTGGCGCCGGTGGTTGAGAAAGCCTCAATCAAGCCGCAGTGAAGGACTGCGAATCGGCCGCAGCTCATGTTCTGGCGG
>CAIOLO010000037.1 GCA_903859155.1 uncultured beta proteobacterium | reverse complement strand
GCAACAGCCCCTTCGGCAATAACACCGGGCAGCAATTCTCTTTCGCAACCAGCAGCGCAAACACCGTAAGCTATACGTTCGATGCTGGCGGACTGCAGCACACCAAGAGCGGGGTCAAGACCTCCATGGTGCTCAGCAGTTCGAGCTACTTCCCGGCCGGGACCACCATGTTTCCGAACGGCATCATGACCGGCCGTTTGTTCGACACGGCGTTCTCTGCTTGTGCAGCCAAACCGGGGATGTCGAGCTCGTATTTGTGCGAGCCGGGCAATCCCGATTACTACTACACCTGGCAGACCGGGCCGAATCAATGGACGCAGTCCATGTGGCTGACGCTGAAATCGGACGGCAGCCTGGTTGCCCTTGATCCGCCGAGCATCATCACTTATACCGTCCCCACCGGCACGGCCTACGGCAGTTACGCCGGCAAGAACATCCAGCTGCAGTTCAACGGCTTCGGCAACCTGTTCGGCATCCCCGGCAATTGCGTCAACCCGGTGGACAACAGCGCGGTCGATTGCAAGACGGCCAACGTGCGCTACGTGCCCTCTTTCTCACTGCCCGACGGCGCGACCATGGACTTGTCGACCACCCCGGCGACGACGCTGGTGGTCAAGGCGCTGGATGCAGAAGTGCGGCTCAAGGGTTTGGGCGCAAGCGCAGCGCAATGCACGGGCTTGACGCTCTCCTCGTTGACCGTGCCCGCGGCCGCGCAGCTGCGCGACCCGAGCGCCACCGGCAATGCGAGCTTCACGGGCGGCAAGCCGACCATGGCCGCGACCGCGACGCCGAAGGTCATCGACGGTGTCATCCAACAATAAGACGAGTTTCCCGAGCGCAAACCAGGGCGTGCTGCGGCGCGCCCTTTTTTCTGCGCTCGCGCGACGCCTGTGGTTCGCCTTCGCCTGTTCCGCGGCGCTGCATGCGGCGCTGTTTGTGCCATTGCGCGCGCATCCGGCGCGTTTCAAACCCGCAGGGGCAGGCGCCCTGACGGTGAGTCTGGAACTGGCCGCGAGGCAACGGGCGCCTGGCGCGCGACCGGCGTTGACGCCGACCGCCGCTGCGGACGCGCGCGGCGCCGGGTCCGATCCGTTCGGGTCGGGAAGGGCATCGCCGCCGGACATGGCGCCCACGGCCATCGCCCCGGTTGCAATGTCTTCAGCGGCCATGTCGCCGCCGGCCGATGCGCCCGCTGCGTCCATGGCCGGCGTGGAACTGCCGTTGCCGCTACCCGCTACCCTGCCCGGAACACGCACGCCGTGGGCAGGTGCTATGCCGGCCGTGATGAATCAGCACATCGCTTATCAGGCGCAGTTGCAGCATCAGGCGCAACTCGCACTGCAATCCCAGTTGCTGGCCGCGCGCGGCCGATACCTGCTCGCGCTGATGGCGACGGTGGGCAAAGTGCGGTTGCGCGATTCGTGCCGGCTCGCGTTGCCCGCCAGCGGTGCGGTGCGCGTGCACTGCCGCCAAGACACCGATGCGGTTTCGGTGCGCGCCGTGCTGGCAGGCATGGGCACGCCGCCGGTGTTGCCGGGGGAGTCCGGCGAGCAGGTCGTGCAACTCGCGCTGGACCCTGCCAATGGCCGGATACAGGAACGCGTCGAGGACCAGCCGTGAGTTTTCGCGGCTAGGCTAGCAGTCAGTGTCTGCCCCGTTCAGGGCAGCACGAGCTTCCTCCCATCTTTCCTCGGCAATCACCTTTGTCACAAGCCAGGCAAAACAATTGGAATCCGATGGGTCTCGTTCCACGGCTACCGAAGCCTCTACTGCGGCGTCGCGAGCAGCACAGGCATCTTTCTCCAACTGCTCTGTATTTGCAGTGTGCATTTCCCGTTCCCGATTCTACTTTTGCATAAGGTAGCCTCGGAAACGGGAAAAGTCCGTTAAGAATGTTTAACGCGGGTCGGGGGGGGCTCAGCCGCTGGTTCGCCGCCCTTAAGCGACCGCTGACAGAAGTCCTGCGGTCGCTCGCGCCAGCTGGAGATACTTCCATACCCGGCCAGCGGACAGCGGCCGAATGCGAACAACGCCGTCCGCTCCCGGCCTATTGACGTTTGAGGGTCGGGTAGTCCGTGTAGCCCTTGGGCCCGGGCGTGTAGAAGGTCGCCATGTCCGGGGCATTGAGCGGTGCGTTGGCCTGCATGCGCTCGACCAAGTCCGGGTTTGCAAGGAACGGCCGACCGAATGCGACGAGGTCGGCGCGTTTCTCGGCAAGCGCGCTTTCGGCGCTTGCGCGATCGAACCCGCCAGAGGCGATGAACAATCCATTGAAGGCACTGCGCAGCCTGGCCTTGAACTCCGCGGGCACGGGCGGTGCGCCCATCGCGGAATGATCGACCAGGTGCAGGTAGAGCAGGCCGATCGCCGAGAGCTCCCGCGCGAGCGACAGGTATTGCGCCTCCACTTCCGGGAAAGCACCGGTGTCGTTGAACGCGCCGTAGGGCGACAGGCGGATGCCGACTCGGTTGCCCCCGATGGCAGCCACGGCCGCACGCGACACTTCGATCGCGAAGCGGTTGCGGCCGGCGATGTTCACGCCATAGCCGTCGGTACGCTTGTTCACGTTCGCGTTCAGGAACTGCTCGATGAGGTAGCCGTTCGCGGCGTGCAATTCCACCCCGTCGAATCCCGCCTCTATGGCAAGTGTCGCCGACTTCGCGTATTCGCCGGCGGCATGGGCGATGTCGCGATCGGTCATTGCGCGCGCAAGGCTGTGGGGCTGCATGCCTTGTGCGTCCGTGTACATTTCGCCGGGACAAACCTCGGCCATCGGCCCCACGACTTCGGCGCCTGCCGGCAGGTTCGCAACATGTGTCACCCGGCCCGTGTGCATGAGCTGCACGAAGATCTTTCCCCCCTTGGCGTGGACGGCGTCGGTCACCAGCTTCCAGCCGCGCACCTGCGCGTCGTTATACAGGCCCGGAATGCGGGCATAGCCCAGCCCGTTGGGCGAGGGGGAGGCGCCTTCGGTGATGATCAGTCCGGCGGATGCGCGTTGGCCGTAATGCTCCGCTATCAATGCGTTCGGCGTATTGGCATCGACCGCCCGGCTACGGGTCATCGGTGCCATGACAAAGCGGTTCTTGAGTTGCAGCGAGCGCGAGGAAAACGGTTCGAAAAGCATGGTTGGTTCTCTCATGGTGAGCATTCGGAAAACTAATCTTGTGTCGCTTCAGTGGACTTCAAGATCTATGAGGGCTTTTATCGCTCTCTAAGGAGCGGTAGGATTTTTGACCCTTCGCCTGCGTGTTACCACACCCGCAGCTTAACCTGAACCGCCAAGGCGCCGTCAAAACGGTGCGCAACGGTTGGACCCGCCTCCGGCTGAGCGGGAGCGGAAGCGGGAATGGTCAGCGCAGAGGCAATAACGGTGACATTTCGGGTTTTTGTTTGGTGAGCGCGACTGCTTTGATAGATTTCATGTGCTGCCACATAAGATGGCGGCGAAATAGAGCCATTCAAAACGGCGTCGATGGTCATTCGCCAGGGTTTGGCAATCCGCTTGAAATAATGACCGAAATTTCACATTGAGCACTCTAGAGGCAAGAATGCAATGTCTTTATAAACCCGTTCCGGCGATTAATATAATAGACAAATATCAGTTAAACCAATGGGTTATAAATTACTCTTGACAACAAAGGGGGGGTGTAAAGCATGCTGGGCAGGTAGTCTTCGTCTAGTGGCAATCTCGACGAAACCGAATGTCTGCGGAGCAACTCTGGTTTGGAGCATTGAGCAGTCCGCAGCCCATTCGTACCCACCTCGGCTTGGAGTCGACCATGACAGCCAGATTGGCTTTCACGGGCGGTTTCCAAGCCGATTTTTTTTAGAGCTTCTTGATAACCACCTTCAACTGGGTGGATTACTTCAGAGCCACTAATTATTCGTGGGTTTTCTTGGTAATACCTACTTCTTTTTCTTGGCTGCTTTTTTCTTGGCGGGTACTTTTTTGGCTTTTTTCTTCGTTGCCATGGCAATCTCCTTTAGGCGTTAATGAATACAACATACCCAACTCGTCCAAACCGGCACGAGCCATCCAGTCGCCGTGATGAACTACGGACGACCAAATTTGTTACGCGACTCCCCATAACGGGCAGACGCGGAAAATAGAATTCTTTTTGCTTGGAACTGCTGAGGGGGATCGATTCCGCCGCCGCGGATGACCGCTTCGGAGTTTCTAAACTCGCGCCAATTAATTTAGAAGCGACTTTGTTATTCAGTAAATTTTTCAAAAAAATTTCTTGCGTCGATAATTACTCTAGTTAATACATCAGCTGATCAAAAGACGCAAGGTGCGATCGCAATATTTCGATAACTAATTGAGAACCTGCGCCGTTGGCAACCCCGGGAAAGAGTTTGCACTCTGGACACAATCTGCACCGTAGCTCTGGTTTGATGCAGGGGTGAAACATCAGCTGGAATTTTAATGAAACCCGAAACCATGGCAGCCCGGGATAGGGCGCAACGCGCGCAGCGATTGGCGACGGCGACGACGACTGTCTCCGCCACCGTGAGGGTGACCATGGGAAAGGTATTCATTTCCCTGGTTTTCGCTCTTGGTGCGGCTGCGGTGCATGCCGCCGGGCTGGCCATAACAAACCCGGGCAGCTTGTTGACGGCCTCGGGATTGAATTCGATATCCGGCTTCTCAGGGCAACAGACCGCCACGTTCGGCACTTTGTCGGCTACCGTTGCCGGTACGGTCACTTACACCTATCTCGGATCGGAGGCGGGCTTCACCAACGGATTCGGCACCGCCTCCACGTCCTTCAGCAGCCTTCTGAATCAGAATGCCATTTACAACGGGCTGAAACCAAGCCAGGTCGGCAGCTCTTTCTCCACTGGCGTCGACGCGGGGCAGCTCAATTTCGGATTTGCCACGGTTTATCCTTCCTCCTATGTCGGCACCGTGTCCAACGGGCAGACTTACAGCGCCTCGAGCGTGGCCTCGTTTGCGATTGTTTCCGGCGGGGTGGTCAACGGCAATAGCTATGACTTTTTCCTGGCTTATAACGACCCCTTTCCAGGAGCAGCCGATTACAACGACATGGTCATCGGCGTGAACTTCATCTCCGCAGTGCCGGAACCGAAGGACTACGCCTTGCTGCTCACCGGACTGCTGTTCATGGGAATTGCAGTCCGCTTTCAGCGCAACCGGGCGACGCCTGCCTCATGATTTCTTCTCAATCGCGCGGGAGATGCGCTGGAGCCGGCGGACTGTTCGCAATGCTCGCAGCCGTTGCGTTTGCGCTCGCATTGGCCGGATGCAACAAAGCAGGCGTGGAACAAAGCCAGGTTATCGCGCGGGTCAATGCCGATGACATTTCCGTGCATCAGTTGAATTTTGCTCTCGCCCAAGCCTCCAAAGCGCCCCTGGCAAAGAGCGAGCGGGAAGCCCTGGTGGAAAAATTGATCGATCGGCAATTGTTGCAGCAGCAGGCGCTGCTGCAAAAACTGGATCGGCGTCCCGAGGTCATGGCCCGGCTGGAGGAAGCCCGCATCGACATCCTTGCCGCAGCCTATGCGGAAGAAGTGGCGGGCAAGCTGGTATCGCCCGACGAGAGCGTGGCCGCCAGGTACTTTTCGGAACATCCCGCCCTGTTCGCCGCTCGCAAGGTTTACCGTTTGCGCGAGATTTCCATACCGGAGGACTCGCCGGTGAATGTCTCCTCCATTGCCGCGGTAGAGGCGCGACTCAAGCGCAAGGAAGCTCTGGCTGATGTGATTGCCTGGCTGCGGCAGCAACCGGGCCGGTTTTTCGAACAGCTGACCATGCGCCCGGCCGAGGACTTGCCGATGGAGGCCGCTGGCAGGCTTGCCCAACTCCAGCGCGGCGACAATTTCGTCCTGCGGTTGTCCAATGCTTTGCTGATTTATGAAATTCAATCTTTTGAAGCCGCGCCGCTCACCTGGAAAACCGCGGCGCCGTCCATCAAAATCTTCCTCAAGAACCAGCAGGCGGGGGTGTCCCTGAAGGAAGAGTTGAGCCGGTTGCGCTCGAGCGCCAAGATCAGCAAAAATCCGCTCCCGGACAAGTAAGCTTGCCGGCTATGATGATGAACCGTCATGCCGCATTGACCAGGCAGTGGTCTGGTTTGGAGAGAGCGGCCGGCCCGCTCCTGTGGCCCTTTCTGGCATTGCTCGCACTGCTGCTGCCAAGCTACTACGGCGCCGCCTCGGGCTTATGGAAGCTGGAGGAACACGCCTACGCCCCGCTGCTGACGGCACTGTCGTTCGGCCTCATCTATTACCGATTGCGCGCCGTGCGCTTGCTGCCCGATGCCGGGATACCCTGGTTGGGCCTGGTTCTGCTGTCGATGGGACTGGCCGCCTACGTGGTGGGACGTTCGCAGAGGGTCGAACTGCTGGAATTGGGCGCAGTCATCCCGATCATGGCCGGCGTGCTCGCCGTCCTTGGCGGCCAAGCGGCCCTGCGTGCAATGCGCTTTCCCTTGTTGTTCCTGCTGTTCTCGCTGCCCTACCCGGGATGGGTCGTGGACTATCTGACCAGCCCGCTGAAGGAGCTGCTATCGATCGGCGCCGAGCAGGTGCTCTACGCCGCCGGATACCCCATCGCCCGCAGCGGCGTTGTTCTCGGTCTGGGCCCATACAGGTTGCTGGTCGCGGATGCCTGCTCCGGCCTGCATTCGCTGCTTTTCCTCTCGGCGCTGGGTCTGCTCTATCTTCACATCACGGGCAATCGAAGTGCGCTGCATCGCTCGATACTGGTGCTGGCGCTGGTGCCCATTGCACTTCTGGCCAATTTTCTGCGGGTTTTGATCCTGTTGTTGCTCACCTACCATTTCGGCGATGCCGTGGGGCAGAGCTTCTGGCACGATCTGACCGGTCTGGTTCTTTTTGTGTCGGCCTTCGCCGTGCTGAGCGGCCTGGATGGCGTGCTTTCGTTATGCGCCCGAGGGCGCTCGGCTGGTTTCAAGGAAGCCAGCGCGAGCGGGGCCAGAGCGCCACAGGCAGGCCCGAACAGCCTGCGCAGCCTGGTGCTTTCGCTCGCACTCCTTGGCGCGGTGGTTTGCACGGCAATGCTCACGCCCACGCAGCCGCTGGCAGCGAAGCGGCCGGTTCCCGATTTGAGTGCAGGAATCCCAAAGCGATTGGGCGACTGGAGCATGGAAAATAACGCCCTCATCGCATTGGTGTCACCTGAATTGCAAGCGAGTGTGCAGCGCATCTACAGTCAGACGGTCAATAGAATCTATGTCAATGGCAATGGCGAGCGCATCATGCTTGCCATTGCCTACGGTGGCGACCAACTTGGCAATGAGCTGCAGGTCCATCGCCCCGAATATTGCTACCAGGCGCAAGGTTTCGCTCTCACGGATTTACGCGATGGATATATTTCCACGGCATCGGGCGATCTGCCGGTGCGCCGGCTGGTGGCGCGCCAAGGCGGTCGCATCGAACCCATCACCTATTGGATGACCGTGGGGGATGAAGCGACGCTACCCGGCATTCAGCGAAAATTCGCGCAGTTACGCTATGGCCTCAAGGGACAGATCGCCGATGGCATGCTGATTCGAATTTCCAGCCTCGGGGGCGACGCCGAGCAGGCTTTCGGCCTGCACGAGGCATTTGTCGCTGACCTGAGAAATGCATTGCCGCAAGAACTGGGCTTCATCGTGGCGCGGCCACCCTCCGAATCTGGCCGCGTGCCGTAGCGCAACCGATCTATCGCGAAAGGCGGTTGCAAAGCCTTCTGCGATGGCCAGGACAGGCGATGACGGATAGGCCCGTCAAACCCGCCTACATTGAGTTGGCCGAGGCCTCCTTGGCAGAAATGACTGGTATGAGCAGGTGCGAGTCGTACTTTCCGCCCGCATGCACAATGTGGTGGCCCAGGTTGACGGTCTCATCATGGTGATTGCGATAGGCGAATTGCAGGATTTCATGACCCTGCACAATGAGGCGCAACTGCTCACCGGCGCCAAAAGCCGTGCCCGAAGGCAGGATTTCGACCTCGATCGGGACGATTTCGCCGGGCTTCAGTTTCTGGATGCGCTCGTGCTTGAGCCAGGGCTGCTGCGGCGTTGACTTTTGCTGGTCCAGCTCCCGGTGCGATACGCGAAGCCAGCCGGATGCCACCATGCCGTTCTCCATGTGGTTGAAGTCGGCAAAAAACACCTCGTTGCCATCCTTGTCGAATTTCTTGAGTCCGACCTCAAGGTCCATGTCGTCGCTACCTTCAGCGCTTACCCAAAGTTTCAGCTTCATGTTGCCCACCAGCTCGGTGCGCTCCTTGAAGGTGAAGCCAAACTCTGCGCGGTCACGCGCCTCGGTGTTCTTGAGCGCGCTGTAGCGCAGGTTCGCTTCGCTGCCCGGGCATTGTTCCGACAGCGAGCCTGCTTTCACATCCAGGAAAAGCGACCGATACCGGGTTCCGGGAATCGGATAGTCTTGCGCGTAGCCTGTGCGGCCTTCGTAGAAGCGCTCGCGCACCTCGAAGCGCACGCGCGGGAAATCCTTGATTCCGCTCTTTGCGCCCTTCAGGTAATGGTCGAAGAAGCGCCGCTGGCGCTCCAGACATTCGCGCGAGTAATAGGTCTCCCACTCCTTGCGTCCATGCACTTCCAGCCATTTCTCTTTCGACGAGATCTGCTTGTAGCCCTCGAAGCTTCCGCGGCAATGCAGCCCCTGCGTCGACCAGCTTGCGCAGACGTAGGCGGGGGCCGTGATTTTCGACAGGTCAGGGTGCTTTGAACTCCAGAATTCATCGAAGGTCGGGTGCTTCGCTCGCTCGGCCACGATGTCTTCGGCTTGAGCGCCCTGGCGGACGAAGCCGACGCCAGGCTGCACCGTTCGGGTCATGTACATCTTGAAGAATCCGGTGTCGGGGATGCCGCCGTTGAAAGCCCATTCCCGGTAAACGTCGTTCAGACCCTCCCACGGCATGAAGCACTTGAGGTGCGGCGGATTGGTTGCCGCGCCAAGCCATTGCGTCATGGCGAGGTAGGAAACGCCGTTCGAGCCGACACTGCCGTTGGACCATTCCTGGGCGGCAGCCCATTCCACGGTGTCGTAATAGTCAGTGGCCATCTCCTGCGCCAGATGTGCGAATCGTTCGCCCTCGGAGTTGCCGGAGGCCCGGTTGTTCACGCCGACCATCACATACCCGTTGGGAACCCAGTACACCGGGTCGGGCGCCTCGAACGCGGTGTACTCTGACACGCGAATTACGCCGGTGTTCGGGATGCGCTCGTAGTCCTCGAACGCCGGAAAACGATCCTTGATTTTTGGCGCCATGTAAAAGATGACCGGATACTTGCCCGGCGCCTTGGGACGGAAGACATTGGCCATGAGCACGACGCCGTCGCGCATGGGAACACGCACGTCCTTCTCGAGAAGGATGGCGCAGTCTTTCGGGTGGCCGTAGACGTTTGATGCTTTGGTGTCGCCTACCGTGAATTCTTTGGTCTCCGCCATGTTGCATGCTCCTTTTTATTTCGTGCCAATGTGGCTGCGGGCGCGGCGAGGCCACGCATAACAATTGCGTATTTCGCCTTGGCCATGAACCTCAAGTGGTCCTGTGACAAAAGGCCGAAACACGGATGTTTCGACCTGTCACTCGAATCAAAACGCGTGTGCGATGGTTCGCACACGCCGGGCTTCTGTCGAGCTTAAAACTCAATGCGTTTCCGCTTCTCCCAGACCGCGCGCGCCTTTGGTGCGGGTGAACTCCGGATAGCGCGCAGCCAGCATCAGCATGCACACCATGGCGACGATCTGCGGAATTGCAACAACGAGGAAAAGGTTCTCCAGGTTCCAGTTGCCGGTGAGCATAGCCCCGACCCAAAGCGGGCCGACTACCGTTCCCGCGCGACCTATTCCAAGCGCCCAGCCGATGCCGGTGGAGCGGATTTTCACCGGGTAGTAGAGCGTTGATACTGACTGGGTGGAGAACTGCGAACCGACACCGAAGAAGCCGGCGAGGAACACCATTGCCAGCGCAAGGCCCACGTTACCCGTGAAGTACCCGACCGCGCCGATGCTAATCGCAGCAAGGAGATAGGTGCCGGCAATCAAGCGAACGCCGACCCGGTCTATGATCAGCGCAATCGCCACGGTGCCGAGCACCCCGCCGAGTTGATGGGCGATGGGACTGAGGATCGCCTTGTCGGCGGGCATTCCTCCGCGGTTCAGGATGGCGTTGATCCATGACGCCATGAGCGAGGAATCGAGCAACGCGCAGAAAAGGATGATCCACAAGAGCACCGTCCCATATCCGCGACCTGCGGTGAAGAGGTCTTTGATGCTGCCTTTCTTTTCGGGCGAGGGCGGCATCGTGAAGGTTTCATCGCCGTTGAGGGCCAGGCCGGGGTTCACACGCTTGAGAATGGAAGCAATTTTGCCGGCACCCTTGCCGGTGGCGACCATGAACTCCACTGATTCGGGAACCAGCACCCAGACGAACGGAAGCAGCACCAGGGGCAACAGCGTCCCCAGCCAGAACCCCGCCTGCCACCCGTATTCGGGAATCAGCCGCGATGCGGCCAAGCCGCCCAGGACTGCGCCCACGCCGAAGCCGCTGTAGAGAATGTTGACCACCATTCCACGGTGCTTCTTCGGCGCATACTCGGTGACAATGGCCGCGCCGGCGGGAGTCACCCCCGCAAGGCCCAAGCCGCCCAGGAAGCGATAGACGAGAATATGGCTGTACTCCGGGTCGACGATGGGCATGAACGTGAAGGCGATGAACACGATCATGGAGACCAGCATCACGCCCTTTCTTCCCCAAAGGTCGCCGAAAGGGCTGACGATGAGGCTGCCGATCAGGAGGGCGATGAAACCGGCGGCGAACAACGGCCCGAAAGTCGCCACGTCGCGGCCGATGTCCTTGGCGAGCGCCGGCGCGGTGAAGGACAGCACCAGAATGTCGTAACCGTCCAGCATCATCACAAGCAGCGTCAGCACCACTACCAACAACTGGTAACGGCCGAACGGCGCGTTATCTATGACTTCGCGCACGTCGATGATTTTTTCCTGAGCCATTTTTCCTCCCGTGGTTTCTTTTTTGGTGTGCGGCAATGCCACGCCCGATTGGTGACGCTCACTGTACCTTCGATCACATTCTCCCGCTCACCCGCCCCCGATACCCGGCGCCGCAATCGGCAGAAGATCTCATGCAAACTTTACCGACGCCGTCATGCCGAGGGCACCGCTTTGATCCACAGTCCAGAGCTCGGCGCTGCCGCCATCGGGCGCGGGTGCGCCTTCCAGCGAAATCACGCTGCCCTCGAATATCGGCCGCTGCGCGCGGCAGGAAAATTCCGCGATCTTGCGCGAGGGGGCATTGCGGCTGACCAGATCCAGCAGCAACACGGCCTGCAACGGTCCGGTTACGAGCAAACCCGGATAGCCCTCGACCTGCGTCACGTAGACGTAATCGTAGTGAAGCCGATGGCTGTTATAGGTCAGCGCGGAGAAGCGAAACAGCAGGGGAGGGTCGACTTTGACTTCGCGCTTCCAGATGGCCTGTCCAGGCCGCGGCAGCGGTGGCGGCAGGACCTGTTCCCCTTTTGCATCCTCGCGGAAGATGAGGTCCATCTCTTCGCTCATGGCCAGGCCGTTCGGACCGAAAATTTCGTCACGCAAGGTCACGAATACCAGCGGGCCGCTGCGGCCGCTCTTGGCCACCAGGATCTTGATCGTGCCGACGCGCCGGAGTTCCTCGCCGACGCGCAGTGGCTGATGAAACGACATGCGGCAACCGGCCCAGACTTTGCGTTGCAGCGGAATGGGAGGTTCCAGGTCGTCCCTGGGGCTTCCGCCTTCAGGGCCAAGTTTGGATTGCCGCGTTGTCGAAAGGAAATAGAGAAGGTGTGCGCCTGGAATGAGCGGATCGCCGGCCTTTGGCGCGGGATCGTCACGGTCGAGCCAGGCCAGCATTCGAGCCAGAGGGGAACTCGTCGCAATGTCCCTGGATTCGATCTTTTGGCCGACAAGTGATTGGAATGAATTGAGATCAAGCGCCGTATGGGTCATTCGACAGTCCTCTAGCCGTTGGTTATTGCGACGAACTGGCCCACGGTGGGCCGCACGCCGCGTTTATCGCCGGAACAATTGCCCCTGCAAATATACAGTCTTTCCCTGCGCAGCAGACCGAAGCACCTTAAAACCGTCGCCGCAGCGCTTCACGCAGGTGTTGTCTTGGCTCGAGTCAATTCCGTCAGCGCCGGCCGCCACAGCCTTCGGTGAAGATCTCATCTATTGCACTTCACGATGCTTCCAGTTCGGCCATGACGCCTGGAATCTCGTCTAGCGCAATAACGTTCACGGTTTGCGCAAGCGGATAGCTGCGCTCGACCGGCGCAATGACCCAGGCGCGATCGATGGCCAGGTCCGACATGGCATTCCAAAACCCTTTGGCCGGTTTTGGCGCAGCCGAATATTTCATCTCGAAGGCGTAACGCCGCTGGCCCAGCGTCAACACCAGATCGATCTCGGCACCAGCCGAGGTGCGGAAGTAATTCAGTTGGGCCCCGGTCGGGGCGTGGGCAGCAATTTGTTCCACCACCAGCCCTTCCCAGGACATGCCGATTACCGGGTGGGCGTGCAAAGCGTTGTCGCTGGGAATATTGAGCAGGGCATGCAGCAATCCGCAATCGCGAATATAGACTTTTGGGGTCTTCACCAGGCGCTTGCCCAGATTGGCGGCAAGGGGTTCAAGCCGCCGCACCAGCAGCGCATCGATCAGTAGATCCAGATAATGGGCGACGGTCGAATGGCTCGCGCCGCCCAAGGCCAAACCCAGTTGCGAGGCGTTGAACTGCTGCCCATGCACGTGCGCGAGCATGCGCCAGAAACGGTGCAAGGTTGCGGCCGGCGTCCCTATGCCCAATTGCGGCAGATCGCGTTCGAGGAAGGTGCGCATGAAATCGTTGCGCCACACCATGGATAGCGCGTCCTCAGGCGCATCAAAGCTGGGCGGAAAGCCGCCCCGCAGCAGCAGCCTGCGGACGTTGTCCGGCGTGGCCCCGACCTCGCTGGCCAGTAGCGGGGGCAATTCCAGATAGCCGACGCGGCCGGCCAGCGACTCCGAACTCTGCCGCAACAGTTTGCCCGACGCAGAGCCAAGCAGCAGAAAGCGTCCTGGCCGCCGCTCGGCATCGATTTCCGGCCGCAAGGCGGCGAACAAATCCGGCAGGTGCTGCACCTCGTCGAGTACCACCAGGCGGTGCCGGTTTTGTCGCAAGAAAAGTTCTGGCTCCTCCAGCGCGGCGCGATCTCCCGCGCGCTCTAGATCGAGGAACAAGGTTTCCGGAATGGTCGCTGCCAACTGCTTTGCCAGCGTGGTTTTCCCCGCCTGGCGCGGTCCGAGCAACACCACGCCAGGATAAAAATCGAGACGGTTCCGGAGCTTGCTCAAAAGCTGGCGCGAGTACATTTGCATTGTATTTTGACGCGCAGTCAGTCAAATTACAAGGATGTTTCAAGCCACATCAGAGGAATGCATGTGGTTCCGGATGCCAGCGAAGGCAAGCTGCAACGGCTCAACCGGGCCGGTCAGTTCTAGGAATATCGCTATTTGCTATTCAGCGCACGTGCCTATCGGTTGATGCCGCAATTGTCAAAGGCGCGGCATCCCCACAAGCTTTCGAACCGGAGCGCAGCGTTCCTTCCCGTCGGGAAACGGCATGGGAAGACCGCGCCGTTTGCAATCTACTGAGGCTCGATTTTCGCAAGCTTCGTGTAGCGGGCCCATCTCTCGTTGTCCTGTTTGATCATCGCCATCATCGCCTCGGGCGTGCCGTTCAGGACATCGGTGGATACGTTGCGCAGGAACTTGCCGGTCTCGTCCATCGCGTTGATCTGCGCGATCAAGCCGGCCAGCTTGTCGATGATCGGCTTGGGCGTGCCCGCGGGTACCACCACCCCCCACCAGGCGGTCACCTCGAAACCCGCAAAGCCCGATTCCGCGACCGTCGGTGCGTCGGGTATTGCGTCCGAGCGCTTCGGTCCGGTAACCGCGAGGATACGCACGCGACCGGCGCGCGCCTGGCCGGTCATGAACGTGGCATCGGCAACCACATAGTCCAGACGACCGCCCAGCATGTCGGTCACCGAGGGCGCCGTGGTGGTGTAGGGAACCAGAACCGACTTCAGCCCCGCCATCTCCTTGAACACCTCGCCTGCGACCTGGGCGGTGCTGTTGGCGATTCCATAGGATCCATTGTCGGGCTTCTTCTTCATCTCGGTGATGAGGTCCTTCAAGGTCTTGATCGGGCTCTGGGCATCGACCGCGAATACAAAGTTGAGGCTCGAGATCGGCGCCACGGGGGCGAAGTCCTTGAGCGGATCGTAGGGCAGCTTCTTGAACAGGAACGGCGCTGCCGCGAGCGCCGCACTGACTGGCGCGAAAAGGACGGTGTAACCGTCCGGTTTGGCGCGCGCAGCGTACTCCGTGCCGATGATTCCCTGGGCGCCGGCGCGATTCTCCACAATCACCGGCTTGCCGGTCAGCTTGGCGATCTTGTCGCTGTAGTAGCGCACCAGGATGTCGGCGCCCGAGCCGGCCGCGTAGCTGCATATCGCGCGGACTTCCTTGGCAGGGTACTCCTGGGCTTGCACGCTCATAGCGCCGCAGGCGATCAATGCGCCGGTCAGAACCAGGGGTGCGGTGAGTGTTTTGCGTGGATCAAATGATAGATGGAACATGCCTCTTCTCCTAGTGCTCCTATGAGCGGAGAATTATACGGTACGCGTCTACCCGACACCGAGAATCGTTTCTGTCGAGCCGTCAGTGACGCCGCTGCGTGCAGCGGCGTTTTGCCCCCTGAGCGTATGCGCGTGCGTAGTACCACTGCAACCACGCTCGCTGCAGGCAACGCCATCGGCAGGAATGGTGTCACCGACTTTGCCGTGTCACCCCGGTCGTGGCGGCCGTGAGTTCTTGCGTTGCTTGCGAATTATTGCGGGGAGGTCGAGTCAAATGTGACTGGCGCCTTGACGAGTGCAGCCTGGCAGCTCCCGCGCTTGAGGACATCAACCCGCACCAGCGTATTCGTGTCCATGGTTCGCAAAGCGGCTTCTCGAGCGACACCAATCCACGGACCCCGATAGTAGGAGCTCAAGTAAGACCGACCCATGGGGGCTGATCCGTTCGCATCAACGTATAGAAACTCGCGGACTCGCGTAATGGTTCGGGCACAGGCAGGGCGAAAGGGTTCGGTGCCGGCGATTTTTACAGCGACAACTATTTCGATCTGGTCCGGATTGATTTTGAAGGAAACGCCGGTGCCTTCAATCGGGAAGGGCCAGTCTTTGATTCCGGTGAGCGCAACTTCAAGCTTGAAACTGCCGAACTCGAGCCTGGATACCGGCAACTTGTGGACGTCTTCGAGCGGCGTGGCTTGGACGGTGCTGCCAAAAGCAGTGGCAAGCGCAAATACGAGAGCAGCAATAATCTTTTTCATTGTTCCGTATTATGCCAAACGTGGCGCCAACAGGCCGCGCTTTTGCGCGGCCTTTATTGAAAGCATCCGCTAATGAGCACAGCGATAGACGAATCAGCGGCAGCGCGCGGGGAGATGCTGCCGCTGGCAGGCATCCGGGTTCTCGAGTTCTGCCACACCATCATGGGGCCCAGCGCAGGGATGCTGCTCGCCGATCTCGGCGCGCAGGTGATCAAGGTCGAGTCCGCGCCGGAGGGGGACACGACACGGCGCATGGGCGGATTTGCGAGCGGCTTTTTCTTTGCGTTCAATCGCAACAAGCGCAGCCTTGCAATCGACCTGAAAGCGCAGCAGGGACGTGCGCTGATCTGCCGGCTGATCGGGGATACGGATGTCGTTCTCGAGAATTACGGCCCGGGAACCATGGATCGCCTCGGCTGCGGCTACGGCGATTTCCAGCCGCTCAATCAGCGGCTGGTGTACTGCGCGCTCAAAGGGTTCCTCAGCGGGCCTTACGAACACCGTCCGGCGCTGGACGAGGTGGTGCAGTTCATGGCGGGGCTGGCCTATATGACCGGGCCGCCGGGGCAGCCGCTGCGCGCCGGTGCCTCGGTCATCGACATCATGGGAGGCATGTTCGCCGTCATCGCGATCCAGGCGGCGCTGCGCGAGCGTGAGCGCACCGGTCGCGGACAACTGGTGAAATCGGCGCTGTTCGAGTCCACCGCTTTTCTGATGACGCAGCACATGGCGGGTCAGGCAGTGACCGGCCGCGCACCACCGCCCATGCCGGCGCGCGAAGGCGCCTGGGCTATTTACGAAATTTTCAAGACTGCCGACGGCGAGCAGATTTTCGTCGCCATAACCAGCGACAACCACTGGCGCCGCTTCTGCGAGCAATTCGACCGCCTCGATCTGCTGGAGAACCCCGCCTACGCGACCAACCAGGATCGGGTGCGCGAGCGGGCGCTTATCCGTCCCATCGTCACCGATATTCTGGCGCAGCGCACGCTCGCGCAGCTGACAGCGCTGTTTGACCAGATCGGCATTCCGTTCGCGCCCGTTGCCAAGCCCGGCGACCTGTTCGACGACCCGCATCTCAATGCGGGGGGGCGCATGCTCGAGGTCGAATTTCCCAAAGGGGTGCGCGCCCGCATGCCGCGGCTGCCGATCGAGATCGGCAGCCATGATCTCGGGCTGCGCCTGCAGGCGCCTGCCATCGGCGAACACACCGCGGAAATTCTGCGCGAGGCCGGATTGCCCGAGGGCGAGATCGAAGAACTTCACCGGCGGGGGATTGTGAGTTCGCCGGAAAAATCCACGACAGGGTAAATTACCCCGGATTTCAATTTCAGACAGGATGGGCACCATGGGGCATTTGACAGCGGCTGTCGGCGCGTACATTTCCGGGATGAGTTACGAGGTCATTCCTCCCGGGGCCATCGGCGCGGCAAAAAACGCGTTGAGCGACTATGCCGCGGTGACCATTCTCGGGCGCGATGCGCCGGTAACGCGGCTGATCGCCTCTTTCGAGACGATTGGCGACCGCGGTGAGTCCTCCGTCCTGTTTTCCAAACAGCGCGCGGATGCCCGCGTCGCCGCTCTGGTCAACGGCGTCGCCGGTCACGCGCATGACTATGACGACGTGGGCATTGCCTTTCACCCCGCGCATCCCAGCGTGGCGATGGCCCCGGCGATTCTGGCGCAGGCCGAAAGCATGGACGCATCCGGGCGCGACGTCATCAATGCGTTCGTGACCGCCTACGAGGTCTGGAGCGAGCTCGCCTCGCGCGATGCCGACCCGCACCACACCAAGGGCTGGCATCCGACCGGCACCTTCGGCGCAATTGCGGCCGCCGCGGGTGTCGCCAAATTATTGCGCCTCGATGCCGAGGCGGCCAGCCGCGCCGTCTCCATCGCCGCTTCGCAGGCTGCCGGCCTGGTCGCCAATTTTGGAACCATGACCAAGCCTTTCCACGCCGGACGGGCCGCCGCCGCCGGCCTCATGTCCGCGCGTTACGCGCAGGCGGGCATGAGCGCATCGCCGGATATATTCGATCACGCCAGCGGCTTTCTCGCGGCGGTTTCACCGCACGGCAAGGTGGATTTCGATCGTCCCGCCCATTTCAACAAGAACTGGCACATTGTCGACCACGGCATCAGCATCAAGCTGTATCCCATGTGCTATGGCTCGCATCGCATCCTCGACGGCTTGACTCGCTACCTTGCACAGCATGCGGTGGCGCCCGGGGAAGTGGCCGCGGTGGATTTTCATACCGGGCCCTCGCGGGTTGTTTCACTGGTGCATACCGACCCAAAAAACGCGCTCGATGCGAAGTTCAGCGCCGAGTTTGCAGTCGCCTGCTCGATCATCGCCGGACGGGTGACGCTTGCGGAACTCGACGATGCCTTTGTGAACCGGCCCGATGTGCGCGCGCTGATGGCCAAGGTCACTCGGGTGCTTGACCCGGCGCGCGACATGGGTTCGTTCAAGCAGCAGCCGGATGACCTGCTGGAGATCAGGATGCGCGATGGGACAAAGCATACGCTGGCATTGCAGGCGCCCCGTGACAAGGCGATTTCGCTCGACCAGAACACCCTGCGGACGAAGTTTCTCGATTGCACCTGCGCCGCCATGAAGGAGCACGACGCGCTCCGGCTCTACCAGACCCTTCAGTCCCTTGAAACCGTGGCAGGATGTCGCGGGCTGGGCGCGTCTGCGTGATGCGCGGCGTGCAAGGGAACGCTCCTTGTCGATGATTCTCCCCACGGGAGACATGCGCATCGTCTGGCGGCGAAGCATCAGGTGCCTGCGCTCATCGATGCAATGCCGGTATCGCGGATGGTCCGGGACGGTTTTGCCCGCACGGCGCGGGCGGGGCGGCTTCTTCTATATACCCCTGATGGGTATTTGACAAATACCCGTAAGGGGTATATGGTCCGGCTGGTAGCGATATCGCTGCACACTGAGCAGGCTTCATGGAATCCTCGCCGACATTTCGCCTGGACTTGCCGATCGAAGGCATGACCTGCGTTGCCTGTGCCGCCCGCATTGAAAAGAGTTTGAACCGGTTGCCGGGCGTGGTGGCGAAGGTGAATTTCGCTTCCGAATCGGCTCGGGTGACTCTCCAGCCCGGCGCAAGCTCGCCCTCTGGCGTGGTTGAGGCAATCCGCAAGACCGGGTATGCGGTACCCGAGCAGGTTACTGAGTTTTCCCTCTACGGCATGACCTGCGTGGCCTGCGCGGCGCGCATCGAAAAGGTCTTGAACAAGCTTGCGGGAGTCCGCGCCGAAGTCAATTTCGCCAGCGAGACCGCCAGGGTCCACTATGTGCCGGGACTCGCCACAGTCGAGCAGATTGCCGCTGCGATCCGCGCGGCCGGTTACGAGGGGCGCGAGTGTGTCGAGGCGGGCGCTGCCGAAGAAAAGGCGCGTCGCGCCGCCCGCTATGCCGCGGAACTGCGTCTGCTGTGGGTTTCCATTGCGCTGAGCCTGCCTCTGGTGGTGGAGATGTTCTCGATGTTCGGGCAGGGCCACGCCGAACTGCTGCCGCGCTGGCTGCAACTGGCGCTGGCGACACCGGTGCAGTTCTGGATCGGCAGCCGCTTTTATGTGGGTGGCTGGAAGGCGCTGCGCGGCGGCGGTGCCAACATGGACGTGCTGGTGGCGCTGGGCACGACCATGGCTTGGGGCCTGAGCGCAGTGGTGACGCTGTCCGGACTCGAACATCAGCATGTCTATTTTGAAGCGAGCGCGGTGATCATCACGCTGGTGCTGCTGGGCAAGCTGCTCGAGGCGCGCGCGCGGCTGAAAACCTCCGCCGCGATCGAGGCGCTGGTGCGCCTGCAGCCCAAGACCGCGCGTGTGGAGCGCGGCGGCGAGCTGGTCGATGTTCCGGTCGAGAGCCTGCAGGTCGGCGATATTTTCGTGGTGCGCGCCGGTGAAAGCATCCCCGTCGACGGTCTGGTGGCGAGCGGCGAATCCGGCGTCGACGAGAGCATGCTCACCGGGGAGAGCCTTCCGGTGGACAAGTACAGCGGCGCCAGGGTTTATGCCGGCACCCTCAATCAGCAGGGCCTGCTGCGTTGCACCGCCCAGGGCGTCGGTGCGACCACCTTGCTGGCGGGCATCATCCGCCTGGTGCGCGAGGCCCAGGGCAGCAAGGCGCCGATCCAGCGCCTGGCCGACCGGGTGGCCGGGGTCTTCGTGCCGGTGGTCGTCGCGCTCAGCGTGCTGACCTTCGTACTGTGGTGGGGCCTCGGCGGCGAACTCGCGCCGGCGCTGGTGAATGCGGTCGCGGTGCTGGTCATCGCCTGCCCGTGCGCGCTCGGCCTGGCGACACCGACGGCCATCATGGTGGGCACCGGTCGCGGCGCGCAGGCAGGAGTGCTGGTCAAGAACGCGGTGGCGCTGGAACAGGCGGAGAAGATCCGCACGCTCATTCTCGACAAGACCGGCACGCTCACCGAGGGCAAGCCGGTGGTCACCGATATTCTGCCGGCAGACGGGTTTTCCGGGCCGGATCTGATCAGGGTTGCGGCGAGCATCGAATCGGGTTCGGCCCATCCGCTGGCGCAGGCGATTGTTGCGCAGGCCAAGGAACACAAGCTGCAGCTGACACCGATCCGCGATTTCCGCTCGGTGACCGGCAAGGGCATTGAGGCGCTGCTGGAGCTGCCCGCCCTGGGTGGCGAACACAAGGTGGTGCTGGGCGCGCCGGCCTACCTGACCGAGGCCGGCTTTGCCGTCGACCTGGCGCGGATCACGCCGTTTGTCAATCAGGGCAAGACCGTTGTCGGCATCGCCGCCGCCGGACGCGTGCTGGGGTATCTCGCCATTGCCGACCAGCTGCGTGCCAGTTCCCGCGAAGCGGTCGGGTTGTTAAGGGGCATGGGCATCGAGGTGGTGATGTTGACCGGGGACAACGAGGCAACCGCCAGGGCGATCGCCGCAGCCGCCGGTGTGAGCAGCTACCGCGCGCAGGTGCTGCCCGGCGACAAGGCGGCGGCGGTGGCCGAATACAAATCCGCCGGGCACGTGGTCGGCATGGTCGGCGACGGCGTCAACGACGCGCCTGCGCTTGCCGCTGCCGATGTCAGTTTCGCCATCGGCGCGGGCTCGGATGTTGCCATCGAAGCCGCGGACATCGCGCTGATGCGCAACGACCTGCTGTCGGTGGTCGACGCGATCAGCCTGTCGCGCGCCACGCTGGCGAAGATAAGGCAGAATCTGTTCTTCGCTTTCGTCTACAACGTGCTGGGCATTCCGCTTGCGGCGGCGGGAATGCTGAACCCGGTGATTGCCGGGGCGGCGATGGCGATGTCCTCGGTATCGGTGGTCAGCAACTCGCTGCTGCTGCGGCGCTGGCGGCGGCGTTGAGCAGCGCAGAATTCATTTTTCACAACAGGAGAAAAAACGATGCAAACGGCCAAATTGAATATTTCCGGCATGACCTGCGGCGGTTGCGTGAGCAGCGTCAATCGTGTGTTGAGCGGCCTCGACGGGGTGCTCAAGGCGGATGTGTCGCTGGAAAACAAGAGCGCGCTGGTGGACTATGACGCGGCAAAAGTGAACCTGGAACAGATCATGCGCGCGGTGTCCGAGGCAGGATATGACGTCGCGGGCTGAAACCCGCAAATGCGAGCACCACGCCCATCCTTCGGTGGTGCAGCCCAACAAACCGGCCCTGCTCAAACGGCTCAACCGGATCGAGGGCCAGGCGCGCGGGGTCGCGAAGATGGTCGAGGATGACCGCTATTGCGTGGACATCCTGACCCAGATCGCCGCGATCCAGTCCGCGCTCGATGCGCTGGCGATGCAGCTGCTCGAGAGCCACACCAACGGCTGCGTCCGGTCGGCGATCCAGTCAGGCGATGGCGACGCGGCGGTGGACGAACTGATGACTCTGGTCAAGCGCTTCGCCCGCTGACCGGCTTGGGTCTCGCGGGCGATACTGCCGGAGTCTCAGTTGCCGCACAGCATTTCAGGATATGAACGCGGGATCTTTCCTTTATTATTTCCCTGAAGTGTTTTGTACGTGAAGAATGTTTTTTCGATCGCTGACCTGAGACAAAGGGGATTCCATGCCTACACCTGTTAAGACACTTCTGCAGGCGCCGTGCGCCGGTTTTTTCCGACTTGCGCTGGCTGGCATTTGCGCGGCCTCATTCGGTTTTGTCGCCACGAGCGCCGCGGCACAGGATTTCCCGGTGCGACCGGTGCGCATCGTGCTCGGCTTCCCTCCGGGTGGCATCACCGACATCACCGCCCGCCTGCTCGCCGATGCGCTGTCAAAATCCTGGGGCAGGCAGGCCGTGGTTGACAATCGTGCGGGCGCAAGCGGAATCATTGGCGCCGATTACGTCGCCAAGTCGCCCCCGGACGGTTATACCCTGTTGATCACGACCAGCGCGGCGAATGTCGTTGCACCCCACCTATTTGCCAAGATGCCCTACGACGCCGCCAGGGATTTTGCTCACATCACGTTGCTCTCGTCTTCGCCTTCGGTGCTGATGGTGAACCCCAAGGTGCCGGTAAAGACGCTGCGCGAGTTCATCGAATACAGCAAGGCGCGGCCCGGGCAAGTGGCCTATTCATCACCCGGAAAAGGGCTGACGGGGCATCTGGCCGTTGAAATGTTCGCGGCGGCGGCCGGGGTACAGTACCTGCATGTGCCCTACAAGGGTAGCGGCCCGGGGCTCACCGCCGCGGTGGCCGGCGAAGTGCAGATGGTCTACGATCCGGTCGCCTCCAGCCTGCCGCACATCCGCTCAGGCGCGTTGCGGCCGCTTGCCGTTTCGACCGCCGAACGTTCTTCCATATTGCCCGAGGTGCCCACCATGGCCGAGTCCGGCCTCAAAGGCATTGAGTTTTCGACCTGGACCGGGGTTTCGTCACCTGCGGGCACACCGCGAGATGTCATCGCGAAGATCTATCGGGATACCGTGGCCGCGATGCGGGGCAGCGCGATCAGGGAGAAACTTCTGGGGCTGCAGACCGACGTCGTGGTCTCGGCTTCGCCCGAGGAATTCAGCGCATTCGTGCGCGACGAAACATCGCGCTGGGGCGTTGTGATCCGCATGGCCGGGGTTCAGGCGGAATAGAGCCACTCGGGGCAGCCGGGTCTCGACTGCCGGCTTCCAGCGGCCGATGGGACCGGTTGCAGGTCCGCGGTTCAGGCGCTGGTGCGCTGCGCAGTCGGAGCGAGGCGCGCTATCGCCTCGTCGTTGGTCATGACATCGCCGAATACGACCTGGAAATGGTCCAGCGTCATCGCATGCTCGGCGTCGTCGCGGGTGGCGTTGCAATCGGAGAGCATTGCCACGCGATAGTCGAGCATCGCCGCATCGCGCGCGGTGGATTCGCAGCAGGTGTTGGTGGTCGTGCCGCCGATGAGCAAGGTGTCGATGCCGTGGCGCGTGAGCACTGCGGGCAGGTCCGACGAACCCTGGATCATGGCGCTGTACTTGATCTTTTTCACGCGCAGGTCGCCAGGCTGCGCATCCAGTTCCGGATACAGGCGGAAATCCTCGCTGCCTTCCGCCAGTTGCGCGATGCGCTTGGCGGCGGCCGCAGGACTTAGAAAACAGCGATGGTGGTTGCCCCAGGTTTCCAGGGCGCCGACGGCCGTGGTCTGAACCCAGATCACGGTGCCGCCGACGGCGCGCAGCGCCGCAGCCATGCGATTGATCGCCGGGACGATCTCGCGCGCCAGCGGAATCTCAGCTGGAAAACCCTTGCCGACGAAATAATTCTGCATGTCGACCACGACGAAAGCGGTGCGCGGGCCTTCGATCACGTCCATGGCGATCACACGGTCACGCCGCCGCAGCACCCGCTGTTTGACGGATTCCGAAACCGAATATTTGTGCATGTTGCTTGCTCCCAGGTTACTGAAAAGGCGGTTTCAGCATGACACGTAAGGCACTTGGTTCAGGGTGTGAGGTCAATATCCCTCACTTGAAACTGGTCGAAAATTCCCCGGCGCATTATCCACCTTGAGCATGCGTTGCGCTTAAGTTCCATAGGCGCGCCTGGGCAATTTGCGCAGCGGGGACGTGAACGATGTGCCTTCCTGCTAGAGTCACGGGTTGAGAGTCTCGACGCTCGCGGGGAGTAGAAAATCGCAAATTTGAACAACAGGAAAGCGGCGCGCCGTCAGGCCAGGCCTGCCATCAGGCCCGATCCGGTGCTCACAGAAATCGTTCGCAACGGCGTGCTCGCGGTGACCGAGGAGATGAAGACCAACCTCATGCGGACCGCCTACAACATGATCATCTACGAAGGGCTGGATTTCACCGTCGGGCTGTACACCGCCGAGGGCGAGACGGTCTCCATCGGCATGGGCCTGCCGCTTTTCATCCGCGGCATGGCGGAGACCATCCGGGCGAAGATCGCGCATTTCGGCAAGGATGGTTTTGTGCCTGGCGATATCCTCGTGACCAACGATTCCTACATCACCGGCAGCCACCTCAACCATTTCACCTTCAGCATGCCCATTTTTCACCAGGGCAAGCTGTGCGGATTTTCCTGCTGCATGGGGCACTGGCGCGATGTCGGCGGGGTGCTGGGCGGCGCCACCACGGACATCTATTCCGAGGGCATCCAGATTCCCATCATGAAGTATCAGAGCGCCGGCGTGGTGAACCAGGATCTGGTCGACCTGATCCGCATGAACGTGCGCATACCGGAGTTGGCGATGGGCGACCTGAGAGCGCAGGTGACGGCGCTGAAAACCGGCGAGCGCCGCTTTCTCGAACTGCTGGATCGCTACGGACGCGCTCAGGTGCTGGGCGCCATTCGCAACATCATGGACTACTCGGAACAGGCGGCGCGCGCGCGCACCCGCAGCATTCCCGACGGCGTCTACGAAGCCGATTCGTTCATGGATGACGACGGCGTGGAAATCGGCAAGCGTGTGCCCATCCGCGTCAAGGTGACGGTCAGGGGCGAGGAGATGATCATCGATCTCTCGGACGTGAGCCAGCAGGTGCGCGGGGCGTTCAATGCGGCTGCAACGACAGGCACCGGCTGCGCGCAACTGGCCTACAAATGCCTGACCTCGCCCACCGACTATCCAATCAACGAGGGCAGCTTTCGCGCGTTGACGGTGCTGATGAAGCCCGGTACCGTGGTCAGCGCGGTACGCCCGGCGGCCATGCGCAACTGGATGTCCTACCCGATGACGGTGGCCGACACCATTCTCAAATCGATGGAGAAGGCGGTTCCCAAGCGCACCATCGCCGGCCACTTCGCCGACCTGATGACCTCCAACTTCAGCGGCATTTCACCGCGCGACGGCCGTTTCTTCCTCGGCAACACCGGTCCGATGGGCGGCGGCTGGGGCGCCAAGTACAACGAGGACGGCATGAATGCCACGGTGTGCCTGAATGACGGCGACACACACATCAGCCCCTGCGAGCAGGTGGAGGCCAAGTACCCGATTCTCTTCGAGCGCCATGCATTGCGCGACGATTCCGGCGGTGCCGGCAAGTACCGCGGCGGCCTGGGGACCGAGCAGGTGGTGCGCGCGCGCGCGCCGATCACGGCCAACCTGCGCATGGACCGGGTGCATTGCAAGCCCTGGGGCCTGGCCGGAGGCATGGCCGCGATGGGCAACGAGGCCGCCTTGCGCATCGAGGGCAGGGAGATCAACGATCTTCCCAACGGCAAGGTCTCGCAGATCCGCCTGAAACCGGGCGACCAGTACATCTACCGCGCCGGCGGCGGCGGGGGCTTCGGGCCGGCGCGCGAGCGCGAGCCCAGGCGCGTCGCCGACGATGTGCGCCAGGGCTATGTCAGCGCGCAGGCAGCGCGCGAACTCTACGGCGTTGCTCTGGGCGAGGACGGGGCCGTCGACGAGGAGCAGACGCGCAGTTTGCGCGCGGCGCCGCCCTGAGGCCTGGCGGCAGCGATTGACCTCGGCAGCAGGATCAGTTTTTCCAAAGGCATTTTTCGAGGAGAGAAAACATGGCGCAGGACTGAAGTCGGTCAGGCGCGTGATCGTCGCGATTGCAAAGTCTGGAAAATCCGCCATCGTCGAGGACGGCGCGCCGCCGGCCAAATCATTCCCCAATGACGGCTTGTACCTTCTTCGTCTTTACCCACGAAATGATGGCTTTTACAACGAGTTCCTCGCGCCCCTGATGGGAGTGCAAATGCCCGCCTCCACAGGGATCTCCCTCAGCGATGCCGCCCTTTACCGTGGTGAGATTGTCTCCGGCGTAATCCTTGACGGGAGCGTAAGGCGTGCTCGGACAGGCATCGTTTTCGTTGTGAATATGCAGCTGCGGTGCCGGTAACGCGCTGTAAGGGAAACGGAGAAACGAGGCGCCAAAGCCATTTCTCGCCGCGACGTTCATGGCCGCCGAATGAATACTTCCGGCAATTTCATTGCCAAGACTCTTCGCCAATCCCCGCGAACTGCTCGCGCCCATGCTATGGCCCATGACGTATATATTTGCAATCCCGTGTTGCTCCCTGAGAACGCGAATTACGCTTCTCACGTCATCCGCATGCTCTTGCGACAGACGATAGGACTCAGAGCATCCGTTCCACTTGTCGGTAGGGCAATCCATCAGCACCAGTGCAATGTTTTCGTTGAGGAACAACTGTTGATTAATGCGCATAAAGGGCTGAAAGTTACGCGATTTGTCTTCGACGGTTTTGATTTGTGCTATCCCGGGGCTCCCGCGAAAATATAATATTGCCGCCTCAGCCGGCTGCGCAGGCTTGCTCAGAATCGCCCGTTGGAAAACGGGGCCCGAGTTGAATACCCCTTCAGTTCTTCCCCGATTGACTTCGATCAGCACATCGGTTTGAGCCCATCCCGTTCCAACGGCGGCAGGCGCCAGAGAAATGCTTATCCCCAAAAGAGACCCGGATAAAAATCGACGCGCCGTTTTCATGCTTTCACCTCCTGCCTTCCAACGCCAGTGGGGTTGAAGTCTACGCCCGGGTCGGGAATTGAGGTTGAACTGGACCGGCATGTCGAGTGGATCAGTTCGGCCAAATCCGGAAACTCAGCTTTTCCAGGAGCGGTTGCTCAAATCGGAAACCCCGATCAGCTCATCAGTTGAGCGCCAGAAAGGACGTCAGCAGAGCAAGGAACGAATCTTGTCGCGTATGACACCCACCAGTGCCGATCTGGGCGTTCTGTCACTGCCGGAGTTTCCGCACAACCAACCCCAAACCTGTCAGTGACTACGCTCACCCGGTGCGGGGTTTGATATAGGTCAAGTGCCCCGCCCACCGTGGGAAGACCATGATCTCTCCGTCCGAGGAGGTTCTCATGCAAATGTCTCGTCGACTATTCTTGACCATCGCGATCGGCGCCGCGGTCGCCAGCGTGCCGCAGGTGGGGTACACGCAAGCCTATCCATCGCGGCCGATCACTTTGGTGGTCTTTATGCCTCCCGGCGGCTCCCCCGACATCGTCGCGCGCGTGATCGCCCAGGCGCTGTCGCCGCGACTCGGCCAGCCGGTGGTGGTCGATAACCGGCCGGGCGCCGGCGGCAATCTCGCCCTGCAGGCGGTCGCGCGGGCGCCGGCGAACGGCCACACGCTCCTGCTGCTCGCAACCCCGCACGCCGTCAACCTGACGCCCAACGAGAAGCAAGACATCGACTTGCTGAAGGACATCATGCCGGTCGCCAGCATCAACAACGATCCGTTTGCAATGACGGTCAATGCTTCGAGCCCGGCCAAGACGGTCGCCGAGTTCGTCGCCCATGCCAAGGCCAACCCCGGCAAGCTCAACATGGCGTCGAGCGGCACCGGAAACCTGAGCCATCTCGCCGGCGAATTGTTCCGCATGATGACCGGCATCGCGATGGTGCACGTACCCTATCGCGGGGCGCCCGCGGCCAATACTTCGCTGGCGACCGGCGAGACGCATATGCTGTTCAACGCGCTGCCCTCGCTGATGCCGCTGCTCAAGGAGGGCAAGCTGCGAGCGCTTGGGGTGACGACGGCCAAGCGCGTCAAACTCCTGCCGGACGTTCCCACCGTGGCGGAGACGCTTCCAGGCTACGCAGTGACCGGATGGCTGGGAATCGGCGCCCCCAAGGGGACGCCGCCCGAGATCGTCGACCGGCTCAACAACGAGGTCAATACCGTGCTCGCCGACCCCGCGGTGCTGGCGCGGCTCGCGAACCTCGGCAGCGAGCCGTTCACTGGCTCACCCGCCGACTTCGGCAAGTTCCTTGCAGAGGAAACCGAGAAATGGGCCAAAGTGGTCAAGTTCGCGGACATCAAAGCGGAGTGACGGGAACCACCACAAGAAATTCCTGCCGGGATCCCGACTACAGTTGTCGCTCAAGTCCCGGATTTCGACGCGCTCGGGAACCGTGCGGCGCTTATAACGGATTCCTGCTTCACTGATCGATCTGCGGAATATTGGCAGCCTTGCGGATCGCGTCCCAGCGGCTGATCTCGGCGGCGATGAATTTTCCGAACTCTTCCGAGCCCAGCCCGGAGGGCGCAACCTGACGGCTGTGCAATTGCTGCACCACATCGGGAAGTTTCACGATGCGCAACATTTCCGACTCCAGGCGCCTGGCGATTGCGGACGGGATCTTTGCCGGCGCGAACAGGCCCATCCAGAAACGCATTTCCAGTTCCGGGAAACCCGCTTCGATTACCGTGGGAATGTCGGTGAAGGTGACGTCGCGCGTCGGCGTGGTCACGGCGATGCCGCGCACCTTGCCGCTCTTGATGGCGGGGAAGATCGGCCCGGTATCCACCAGGGCGAAGTGCACGTCGCCGGTCATCAGGGCCTGCGCGGTTTCGTTGTTGCCCTTGTACTGGATGAAGGTGCACTCGGTGCCGGTGCGGCTGGTGAGCAGGCTGATGGCCATCTGGAAGGTCTGCGAGGTGCCGGCGCAATTGGCCTTGCCGCGGTTGGCCTTTAGCCAGGCGACCAGGTCCGACACCGATTTCACCGGCAGGTTGGCGTTGATGGAGACAACCAGCGGAAAGGTCACCGCCAGCGATATCGGGGTGAGGTCGCGCAGCGGCACATAAGAAAGATTGCGGTAGATGGTGGGGTTCATCACCATCGCGCCGTTGGGCGAAAACAGCAGCGAGTAACCGTCGGGGGCGGCTTTGGCGGTGGTCTCGATGGCGACCGTGCTCCCCCCGCCAAGGCGATTCTCGACGATGAAGGGCTGGCCCAGGGCTTCGGCGAGCTTCGTCGTGAAAATGCGCGCCACCAGATCGACGCCGCCGCCCGCGGCAAGTCCCACCAGCACCCTGACCGGTTTGGCCGGCCAGTTTTGTGCGCTGGCGAGGGCCGGCATGCCCAGGGCGAGGGTGAGAAGGGTTGTTTTGAATAGGGCTGTCATGACGGTGTCCCCGGAATGTATTGGCTTTTTGCCGGTTGCAGCATGCGGCGCACGACGCACCGTGTCATTCCGCCTTCAACCCGGCGGCCTTCACCATCTGCCCGAACAGCGCCGAACTCTGGCGCAGCGCCTCGGCGAACTCGGTCGGGGTGTTGCCCACCGGAATCTGGCCCTGGGCTTTCAGGCCGTCGCTGACCAGCGGATCCTTCAGTGCGAACGCCATCGCGCCCTGCAGCCGCAGCGCAATGGGCGGAGGTATCTTCGCCGGTCCCCAGACACCGGCGCCACCGGCAGGCTTGACGAAACCGGGGATGATCTCGGTCACGGTGGGCACATCGGGCAGGGTCTCCCAGCGTTTGGGCAGGATCACCGCGAGGATCCTGACCTTGCCGGCGCGCGCATGCTGCAAGAAGGTGACCACCGGCTGGGTGACCAGCGGAATCTGGCCGCCCAGCAGGTCATTGACCGCCGGACCACCGCCCTTGTAGGGCACCACCTGCATCGGACCCTTGATGATCTGGCCGATGGTTTCCATCAGCAGGTGCGTCTCGGTTCCCAGGCCGGCCGTTCCGTAGGCGAGCTTTCCCGGATAACGGCGCGCCTGCTCGACCAGGTCCTCCAGGGATTTCGGGCCGGTCACCGGATTGGCCGCAATGGCGAATACGCTCTCGATGAGCTGCGTGATCGCCGTGAAATCGCGCAGCGGATCGAGCGGGGTGTCCTTTTCCACGAACGGCCGGATCAGGTGTCCGCCGGTGGTGTTCAGCAGTATGGTGTAGCCGTCGGGGGCCGAGCGCGCCACCAGCTGGCTGGCAATCAGACCCGAGGCGCCGCCGTTGTTCTCCACCATCACCGGCTGCCCGAGTGCCTCGGACATCTTCGGCGCAATCGCGCGCGTGACCGTATCGGTGGCACCCCCGGGCGGGAAGCCGACGACAAAACGGATCGGTTTGACCGGAAAGGCCTGGGCCACGGCCTGCGAGGCCAGCAGCAGGCCGGCGATCAGTGTCAGTGCAGTCGGTACGGCGCGTGAATTCAGCATGGTGGATTTCCCGTCAGTTTGCCAGGCAGTATCGATTGAATCAGGGACCTTCGTCGCCACGTCCATCCCCGCTATCGGCAGAAACGCAATCGGGGACGACCTAAAGCGCGGACCATTTCAGTTCCTCTCAGGCATCGCTCGGACATTTTGCGCTAGAGTCCGCCGTTCTGCGCAAAACCGTTGAGGAACCCGTGAAGCGCCGAATGATAATGGAATCCCCGGCATGAGTGGCAGCGCGCCCGGCGCCGCGGACGCCGCAGGCTGGGGTGATCTGTTCCGCGGCACCCATGCCGCCTACACCCTGATGGTCATGATGGGTGTGATGATGTATTCGCTGCAGATCCTGATGGTGGTCACCATCATGCCCACGGTGGTGAGCGAGGTCGGCGGTTCGTCCTTCTACGTCTGGGCCTCGATGCTGTACCAGATCGGCTCCATCATCGGTTCGGCCAGTGTCGGGCCGGTATGGGCGCGCACCGGGGGCCGCGGCGCGTTTGTGTTCGCCGGTGTCGTGTTCGCGGCGGGTACGCTGGGCTGTGCGCTGTCGCGCGATATGGCAGAACTGGTCATGGCGCGCCTGGTGCAAGGCTACGGCGGCGGTCTGATCATCGGCGGCACCATGGGATTTGTCAGCCGCGTCTATGCACCCAAGGTGCGCACCCGCATCCTGGCGCTGTACCAGGGCTTCTGGAGCGTATGCAGCCTGATCGGCCCGTTCGTCGGCGGCGCGTTTGCCGAGATCGGCTGGTGGCGCGGCGCGTTCTGGACTTTCCTGCCGTTCATCGCATTGTTCTGCGTGATGGCCTGGTTGAAGGTGCCCAAAACGCTGACGCAGGCGGGCGGCGGATCGCGCTTTCCGTTCGCGCGCATCACACTGCTTGCACTGGGGGTGCTGGGGGTTGCCCAGTCGGGCCAGCTGGATTCGCTTGTAGCGCGCGTTCTGCTGCTGGTCGCGTCGACCGGCTGCATCGCACTGACCTTTGTAGTGGACGCGCGCGCCGAGCAGCGCATGTTTCCGTCGCGGCCGCTGTCGCTCGCCAATCCGGTGGGCATGGGTTACTGGATGCTGATCATTGTCGGCACGGCTCAGGCGGCCATTACCATCCTGCTGCCGCTGGTGCTGCAGGTGGTACACCACGTCACTCCCTTGCTGGTGGGGGTGACCAACCTGATCACCTCCACCTCATGGACCATGGGCACCTTCATCGTGGCCGGCTGGACCGGCGCGCGCGAGCGCCTGGCGATGCGCAGCGGGCCGGTCTTCATGCTCATCGCCGTGGCGGGATTTCTCGGCGCCATTCATGGTGGATCCCTGGCGCTGCTGCTGTGCGCGTGTTTTCTGCTGGGCTTCGGCGTCGGCGTGCACCACGTGCACTTGGGGGCGCGCACCATGGAGGCGGCGGCCAAGGGCGAGGAGACCGTCACCGCGTCGTCGATGTCGATGATCCGTTCGCTCGGCCAGGCAATCGGCACCGCCATTGCCGGGATGGTTGCCAATATCGCGGGCCTGGGCGCGGGTGTCGATGCCGCGACCGTGACTCAGGCGGTGACGGCGGTGTTCGCGTGGGCGATCCTGCCGGTGTCCTTTGCCATCTGGATCATCATGCGCTTCTCGGCGAGCGTCGTGCCGCGCACTCAGGATGGGAAATAATTTAAAACAATTATTTAAATTTATCTTTTATTGGCGTCAACTTCAGACGCATTTCAATCCTGCATTGTAATAAATACCATCAGCCAAGAGCCGCATAAATGGCCTCGATGACGCGCGCCCGCGTGGGCACGGTGACATCGGCGTGGGGTTTGTTCATGGCGTAGGAGAATCCCAGCTTCGCGTCCGGGTCGCCGAAGCCGATGGCCCCGCCTGCGCCCTGATGGCCGAAGGCGCGGCGGTTGGGACCCATCCACGCATTGGGTTTGGAACTGAGCACCACGCCCGAGCCCTGGTGGTAGTGGCGCCCCAGGTAGCGCTCCTTGATGTTGTGCTGCTCGGTGATCATGCGCTCGAGCGTGGCGCTTTTCATCAGGTGCACGCCATCCTGGCCCTCCAGGACCAGTGCGCCGTACAGCCTGGCCACGGCACGCGCGTTGCCGTGGCCGTTGGCCGAGGGGATTTCCGCAGTGCGCCACGCCAGGGAGTTGAAGTCCTCGTCGGCTGCCAGCGGCTGCCAGAAGGAGCCTTCCTGGGTTGCATAGGGGTCGATGATGGCTTTGGCCATGGGACTGTCCGCGGGCAGCGCCCATTCGGCGCAGCGTGCCAGGTCCTTCTTGTCCAGGCCGATGCGGTAGTCAAGTTGCAACGGTTCGGCGATTTCAGTGCGAAAAAAAGTGCCCAGTGTCTTGCCGGTCACGCGCCGCACCACTTCGGCGAGGATGAACCCTTGCGTGAGCACGTGGTAGCCGGCATCGGTGCCCGGCTCCCAGGCGGCCGGTTGGCGCGCCAGTGCCGCGGCCATGACCGCGTGGTCGTAGACGCTGCCGCGGGGTATCGCCTCGCTCACCAGCGCCATGCCGGCGCGATGGTCGAGGACATGCTTCAGTTGCAGTTTCTCCTTGCCGTTGGCGGCAAATTCCGGCCAGTAACGTGCCACCGGCGCCTCCGGATCGATCAGCCCGCGGTCGGCGAGGATGTAGACGCAGATGCCTGTGATCGCTTTGGAGACCGACATCATGTTGACGATGGTGTCCTTTTCCCAGGGGCGCGTGCCCGCCTTGTCGGCAAAACCGCCCCACAGGTCGAGCACCGGTTTGCCCCCGATGGTGCAGGCGATGCAGGCGCCGATTTCCAGGCCTTCGGCGAAATTCTTCACGAAGCGCTCGCTCGCGGCGCCGAATTTCGGGTCGCACCATCCCTCGACGGCGAATTGCTTTCCGTCGTGGCTCACGGTGGTTTTCAGATGTTCCATGGATTCTCTCCAGAAAATCGGCGTTGCTTTAAAAAGATATCGTCGCAAAAATCTCGCGCCGGCTGCAGCAAAAAGCGCGGCAGGATTTCGGCCGCGCGCTCCAATATCCAATACGCTGTCACGAAAAAATTCGCGCCGGCGGTTTCTATGAACCGAAAAATACCCCGCCGTTGATGTGTATCACCTGTCCGGTCATGTAGCGCCAGGCCGGCCCGCATAGCGAGACCACGGCTTCGGAGACTTCGTCCATGGTGCCGGTGCGCCCCATGGGCGTCTTTTCGTGGCCATAAAGCGAATTCAGTTGCGCTATGCGCGCCGGTTCGTCGTCGGCCGAGCGCATCGAGGCGGGCGCCACGCAGTTGACGGTGATGCCCATCGGGCCAAGTTCATGCGCCAGCGCGCGGGTCAGCCCGAGCAGGCCCGCCTTGGCGGTGATCATGGCGGCCGCATTGCGCGCGCCGGTATGCGCGGCCACGCCGCCGATGTTGATGATGGTGCCGCATTGATCATGCGCCAGATGCGGTGCGGCCGCGCGGCTGCAAAGGAAGCTGCCATCGAGCGTGGTGTGCAGGATGTCGTGCCAGTCCTCCAGTTTGTAGGTGGCGAACTCGCCGTGGCGCCGCACCGAGGCGTTGTTCACCAGGATGTCGAGGCGCCCATAGGTGCTGATCGCCAGCGCCACCATCGCGTCGACCGCGGCGGGGTCGCAGACGTTGGCCACGCAGGCGATCGCCCGTCCCTTGCCGTGCAGGTCTTCTATTTCCTTTGCGACGGCCCGCGCCTCGGCGGCGGCGCTGCGCGCGTTGATGACGAGCGACGCGCCGGCCTCGGCCAGTTTGTGCGCGATCACGCGTCCGGTGCGGCGCGCGCTGCCGGTGACCAGTGCGACCCTGCCCTTCAGATTCGGTGCTGCTTCCATGGAATGACAATCAGTGCGATTAAAGGCGTGTTGCCGCGGGCCATGCCCGTCGCGGGGTACTTGTGTTCATTATGTCGCATGGGCGCGGCATTATAGAATCCACCGCGCAAGCGCGCCATGCGGCGTCGCGCATTCCGCAGCATGCCTTGCCCCGGACCCCGGCCAGCGCCGGACCGGTCACAGGCCGTTTCAACCATGGAGGCAAGAATGAAAATATTTCCGGAACGAGTCGCCCTGCTGGCGGCATTGGCCCTGGCAGTGCCTGCGCTTCAGGCGCAGACCTTCCCGGCAAAACCCATACGGATACTGTCGAGTTTCGTGACCGGGTCGGTGGCCGATGCCGCCATGCGACTGGTGGCGCAGAAGATGAGCGACTCGGTGGCGCAACCGGTGATCGTCGATGCGGTTCCCGGCGCGGGCGGCGTGCTGGCGGCGCAGACGGTAGTGCGTGCCGTGCCGGACGGCTACACGCTGCTGCATTGCGCGCCCACGACATTGGTGGCCACGCCCTTTATCCTGAAAAATCCACCCTACGATCCGCTCAAGGATTTCACTTACATCACCCACATGGCCGACGCCACCCTCAGTGTCGTGGTCAGCAATTCGTTGCCGGTGAACTCGGTCAAGGAACTGATCGAATATGCCAGGGCCAATCCCGGCAAACTCGCCTATGGCTCGAACGGCGTGGGCGCCAGTGCGCACCTGGAGATGGAAATGCTGAAACTCAAGGCAGGCATCGACATCACCCATGTGCCCTACAAGGGCGGGGCCGACGGACTCAATGCGGTGGTGGCAGGCCAGATCCCGATCGCCTTTGCGCCGCTGCTCACAGCGTCACAGCAGGCCAAGGCCGGAAAAGTGAAGATCATCGCGGTGACCAGCGTGAAGCGCTTTTCGGGACTGCCCGAGTACGCATCCATGGGCGAGCAACTGTCCGATTACGAAAAAATTCCGACCGGCGACGAGATCGTCGGTCCGGCGGGCATACCCGCCGCGATCGTGCGCCGCCTCAACACGGAGATGGTCAAGGCAATCAACAATCCTGAGGTGCTCGAGCGCCTCAAGAGCATCGGTTTCATCGCCGTGGCCAATACGTCCGAAGAGCACGTCGCACAGATCCGGCGCGACATGCTGGTCATGGCCAAGGCGATCAAGGCGGCGAAGATCACCCCCGAGTAAGGGCCGCCGGGGCAGGTTTTGCCGCGGCGACTCCTGAAAGCCTAATCGGCCTTGATGCCGCGCGCCTTGATGACCGGCGCCCACTTGGCGATGTCGGCGCGCAGCAGCGCGCCCAGTTCTTCCGGTGTGCTCGAGACCACCGTAATTCCCATGCCCTCGAGCTTGGCGCTCAGGTCGGGACTCGCCAGTGCCTTGACGATTTCGCCGTTGAGGCGCGCGATGACCGGCGCGGGCGTGCCCGCCGGCGCGAACACGCCCAGCCAGCCCGAGGCTTCGATCTGCGGGAATCCGGCCTCGCGCGTGGTCGGCGTTTCCGGAAGCTGCGGGTTGCGCACCGGTGCCGCTAGGGCGACCGCGCGCAGCTTGTCCTGCTTGATCGACGGCACGTAGGCCGACAGGCCGTCGATCACCAGGTCGATTTCTCCCGACATCAGCGCCGGTATCATCGGCGCCGTGCCTTTGTAGGGAACGAACACCATGTCGATGCCGGTGGATGCCTTGAGGATCTCGCCCACCAGGCGCGTGGTGATCGCCGAGGCCGCGAAATTCAGCTTGCCTGGATTTGCGCGCGCATGCGCCACCAGTTCCTCGAGGTTGCGAAACGGGGCCTTGGGATAGGTGATGAGCAGCGTGTTGGTGCGCGATACCCGCGAGATCGGCGCGAAATCGCGCACCGGATCGTAAGGCAGCTTGTCATAGAGCGCCTGGAACTGGGACATGGTGGAATCGAGCGGCATGAACAGGGTGTAGCCGTCGGGCGCGGCGCGCGCGGCGAATTCGGCCGAAACGATGGTATTGCCGCCGACACGGTTGTCGATGATGACCGGCTGGCCGAGGTATTCGCCGAGTTTCTGGCCGATGGCACGCGCGGTGAGGTCGATGCCGCCGCCGGGCGGATAAGAAATCAGCAGGCGGATGGGCTTGCCCGGATAGGGCTGGGCGAAGGCGAATGTCGCGATCAGGCTTGCGGCGACCGCCACGAGCGTTGCGCGTGCTGGATTTTTCATGTTCTCTCCCTCCTTTTAAGTATGAAAGGAATGCTGCCGGCAATAAAGGTCATGATCGAGCAGAACCAGGTGACCCAGGTCATCGACAGCGGCGTTCCATCGGAGATCGTACTGTAGATCTGCGCGAACAGCGCGCCAAGGAAAGTCTGGCAGAACACGCCGATACCGGATGCCGTTCCGGACAAGCTCGGGATGACGCGCATCGAGCCGGTGGTGGCATTGGGCAGGGCCAGTCCCTGCCCGAAGGTGATCAGCGCGCCGGGAATGAAAAGCACCAGCGGCGTGAAATGACCGCTGAAGATAATGATCGATTGCGCGGTAATGGCAAGAAAATTGATGCCGGCGCCGACGATCACCATGGTTTCGATGGAAAAGCGCTTGGTGAGGCGGCTGGAGACCAGGTTGCCGAGAAAAAAGCCGCACGGGAACAGCGCAAAGTAGCTGCCGAACTCACTGGCCGAGCGGCCCAGATAGCCTGTCATGAGGAATGCCGAGGCGGCCGCCAGAGTATAGAAGCATGCGGAGGAAAATCCGGTCTGAAAAACGTAGGCGGCAAAGCGCAGGTGGGAAAACAGCCGGGTGTAGTCGCGCAGGTAACTGCCGTGTTTGGATTGCCGCGCCTCGCGCGGGTGGGTTTCGGTCAGGATCGCCCACGCGGCCGCGAGGATGCCAAGGCCGGCAAGCGCCATGAACCAGAATGCGGCGCGCCATCCGGCGCTGTCGACGATCAGGCCGGTGATATAGGGGGCGAGCATCGGTCCGAGCGTGTAGGCCATGGTCAAATAGGCGATCACCTTGACCAGCACATCGGTGCCGTAGGCGTCGCGCGCGATTGCGCGCGCCAGCGTGATGGCGCAACCGGCGCCCATCGCCTGCAGCATGCGGCCGGCGAGGAATCCCGCATAGGATACGGCGAACGAGGACAGGGCGCCCCCCAGCACGAACAGTGCGAGCCCGGTGAGCAAAACCGGGCGGCGGCCGTAACGGTCCGAGAGCGAGCCGTAGATCAGCGTGGCGAACGCCATCACCAGCAGTCCGACGGTGAAGCCCAGTCCGGCCATGGCATCGCTGATGCCGAACACCGTTTTCACCGCCGGCATCACCGGCAGGAAGGCGTGCACGGCCAGCGGCCCGATCAGCGTGATCGCCGCCAGCGTGGCCATGAAGCGCCAGTCAGGAGCGTTGCGGCTGGGTGCGGCCATTGCCGGGAAGTGAAAGGATGGACATCAAGGTCTTTGCCGGAATCAGATACGGGGAAACCGCGGCTTGCAAAGCGGGATTGCTCCGCACGCCGCGTCGCGGCGGCGGGCGCCGCGCATTAGAACATGATCGGGCACACGGTTCCGGATGCGGGGGCTGCAATTTGCAGGCAACCCAGTAGAATTGCAAACGGCGGCTTGTCCCGGCACACGGCAGTTACAGTCAGCGAATTCCCCAAAAAATACGCAAGGAGAGTAAGCAACATGAAGACCTATACATTGGAGTACAAGGAAGGCAGCACGGTTTGCGAAGGCTATGTCGCCTATGATGACGCGAAGCAGGGCAAGCGCCCCGGCATCCTGCTGTTTACCGACTGGACCGGCGTCGGTCCGTATGCGCACAAGCGCGCGGCGATGCTGGTGGAACTGGGCTACGCTGTGTTCTGCGCCGATGTGTATGGCAAGGGCGTGCGCCCGCAGTTTCCGGCCTGCGCCGATGAAATGGCCAAGTACCTGAGCAACCGCCCCTTGCTCAAAGCGCGCGCGAAAGCGGGACTGGAGCAATTGCGCGCCCTGCCGGTGGTGGATACGAGCAAGATGGCGTCCATCGGCTACTGCTTCGGCGGGCTGACGGCGCTGGAACTGGCGCGCACCGGTGCCGACCTGGCCGGCACGGTGAGTTTTCACGGCAACCTGAGCACCGACAACCCGGACGATGCGAAGAACATCAAGGGCAAGATCCTGGCGCTGCACGGGGCCAACGACCCGGTGGTGCCCGAACCCGAGGTGAGCGCGTTCTTCAAGGAAATGCGCGAGGCCAAAGTGGACTGGTATTTCACCGCCTACGGCAACGCGGTGCACAGTTTCACCCAGTGGTTCATGCCCCCCGGCGGCGCGCAGGCGGCCTACGAGGAAAGAGCCGACAAGCGTTCCTGGATAGCAATGCAGGATTTTTTCAAGGAGATACTGGCCTAGAAGAAGGAGGGCAAGAAGGAGGGCAGGGCGCCAGGATCGTGTGGCCAAAATCTCGCCGCACTGCTTCCAGCAGCCGGCGCGAGATTTTTGTCGTGAAAGAAAATATAACGGCGAATCCAATGCAGGTAGGAGTCTTCCGTGCGAAAGCTGTAGTGCTTCAAGCAGGGCTCAGAACCTAACCATATTCGTAAACAATGGAAAATGGTTTGGAAAAGAGGGGACCAACAAGAACGCGTTCCCGCTCGGCCTCATCAAAGAGGATGCATATGTAAAGGTGTTCGATGACCCGGTTCTCTATAGTGGCATAGCTACTATCGTTCTAATTAAGAGAGCTGGACGCTTCTACACATCGGAAATCTCGTACTCAAACGCTTTAAATGTACAGGATGCGACTATAGAGGCTGATCGTTTTATCGTCGGCCAATGAATCTGCTGTCGCGCCTAACCGTTCGCTGCAGGCGCGACGGCCCTGACGGGCCGCGGCCTGAGCTCAAACGTTAGCGCGCTCGATATAACGGTGATAGGCTAGCGGCTATGAGTGATACCGACGTTGACGAAATTCTGAGACTTCCAGCCGAGGAACGCCTGCGCCTCGTCGAAATTATATGGGCGAGCCTAGTGAAAGAACCATCTTCGGTGCCATTGGGTGATGCTCATCGCTCAGTGATTGACGAACGATTGGCCGAACACGAACGCAATCCCAACGACGTCGTTACCCGCGCTGAAGTGTTCGCCGAGGCCCGCCGAGGCTGATGAGCCTGCCGGTTGTCTACCGGCGAAAGGTCGGACGGGATCTTGCTGATTATTTTGGTTGGTACAACGAGCAACGAGATGGTCTTGGCGAGGAGTTCCTTTCCGCCGTCGACGCCGTATTCGACACCATAGAGCAATATCCTGAGCTTTTCGCGCGTATTCACGGGGAGGTTCGTCGTGCTGTTCTCTCTCGGTTTCCCTATGCCGTCTTCTATCGCGTCGAATCAAAGCGTGTCGTGGTTCTCACGGTCTTGCATACTGCGCGTGATCCGAAGGTCTGGCCGCGGCCTCGACGGGCAGCGCGCTAACAATCCGCTGCAGGCGACGCGCTGGAACAGCCAATTTGTTTGCAAACGCCAGGCTCCGCGAGCGCCTGAGCGGGAACGTTGGGCCCCACAATAAAGACCATGAGCTTCGTACTGATCATCGTGGGTTTAATCATTGCTCGCTTCGGCGCAATATTTTGTCGTGAGTGAGGGCCGGGGCAAGTCGATACTTTCGGCGTGGGGGCTGGCTTGCGTTTGTGCAGCCTTCGTTTTGTCGGCCCCGACGGCGTACGCCCAGAGCGCGCCGGCCGCGAGCCTTCCAATAAATCCCCCCGCACAAATCGTCAGCCAGCGGGCTCGCGTGCGTGTCTCCGCCGGGAATGTCGTAACCGATTTTGGTACCGTGATTCGCGGTACAAGCTACCTGCCGAGGTACCCGGATGTAGACCGCGAACTGGCAATTGTCGGCCGCGATGTGTTGCGGCAGAAGTGGAGGAGCTTTAAAACCGAGTACGGATTGAACGCCATACAGATCGATTTTCGTACCTGGAGTGTCGGCTCCGTCGATCCCGCGAGCTTCACGGCCCTGATCGACTTATTTGTTGACTGGAGCGCAGAGGACGGTGTGTATTTGATCCTCGGCTATGGCAACAAGCCGGGAACCATTGATGCGGCAGGCCTCAAGCGTTTTTGGGAAGTCTTTGCTCCACGCTACAAGGACCATACCCACGTCATCTACGAATTGAACAACGAACCCGCGGAACTCGCCTTGCCAAAGTGGCCTCAGGCCACGCTCGCCCTGCAGGGGAAGATGTATGGATACATCCGCGGCGTGGCGCCTGATACGTACGTCATACTGTTCTCGGTGCCCAACATCACTGGCGGCGCCAAGGCTGTCGACGCGATCCGTTCCGTGAGGGACGTGGACTACGGCAACGCATCGGTGGGCTTTCACTGGTATGGCGGCGACGCCCAGACCATCGAAGCCTTGCGCCGGTCTGGCTACCCGGTAATCTGCACGGAGTTCAAGAGCCAGTCCGAGCTTGGAGCCATCGACTATGTTTCACTGGTCGATCGCGTTCACAAACTCGAAGCCGTCCATGCCGGGTGGATACCGCATCAGCCGCGCATCGAGAATCTTGGCAAGGATTTCAAAGTCGCCATCGAGGCGGCGGGGATTAGCTGGGAGCCGGATTTCGGTAGCTGGCCGCTATCGAATATCCAATCCGCATCAGCGCGCAGGAACACTCCCTGAGCCATGCAGTGGCAGGCTGATATGAGCGGCTACAACGCCGTTAAGATCACAGAAGTTGGTCAGCTTGCTGCCGCTGCTTTTTGCATTCGCCGTGCTGCCGAAATTCACTGGAATCCGCATGCGAGCGAGGTCAAAAGAGCATGAAGGTGGTGAATCCGAGACGCCCAACAATTCCGTCGAGAGAGACCGCCCACAAGCTGCGCTTGTGGGTTCCCTTCGCGGCTTCGCCGCTGCGGCGGCCCCTCACATCAAACGTTCGGCCCCTTGTCGTGCGTAAGTGTTAAAGTGTTGGATTGATTGACAACGGGCATGCATGTTGGCATTATCTCCAACATGAAAGCCGTTCAGCTTGTTAGCGCACGCATCGCCTACTCAGAGTTTGCCTTCGCGGAATTGGTTCTGTGGCGCCTCCCGATTCCACTCAAAGGGTCGGCACACGAGTTCAAGTACCGGTTGGCCTATGTCGTGCGCGGAGAATGCGTTCTGCGCTACGACAACGAAGTTGGGAAGGGCGATCACCGGCATTTCGGCAAAAAGGAAAGTGTCTACGTTTTTACGACACCGGATCAATTGATCGTCGACTTTAATAGGGATATTGCGAGGTGGAACCATGAAAACAGTAACCCTTGATGTGCGAACCCCTGCCGATTCCATGGCTGATTTTGCGCGCGCCTGGAAGACAGGAAAAGCTCAGAAGACTGCGCGTATCAGCTTTGCCACTCCCGAGTTGCTTTGGAAGGTGCTAACCGAAAAGCGATGGGAACTACTCAAGGTGCTTTGCGGGGCGGGGCCAGTGTCCATTCGCGAAGCCGCACGCCGCGCTGAACGCGACGTAAAGGCCGTGCACGGCGACGTCACTGCACTGCTCAACGCTGGAGTGCTTAACAAAACAGAGGACGGTCACATTGTTTTCCCGTATGAGGCTGTGAAAGTTGAATTTCTATTACAAGCCGCATAGTTTAGAGTGGGCGGTTTCAGTGGCCGTATGCGTTGTTGCCAAAGGCTCAATGATTTGATTTCGCGCATGCCGAGCAGGTATTCAGCGGTCCGACTTTCACGGTAGAAGATACCAGACGCTCATTAATCAGGCGCTTTACCAAACAATGACCGGCGAGCAGATTGAGTCCACGCTTCGTCGCGTGATTCGCGAAGAACTACATACGTCATGAGGTTTCGGCGCGGTGACCTTCGCGTTGGGCCGGAAATGCGGACTTTACGGTAATCACGCGTCACGTTACTATATTGCATGATTGAGTCGTTTGCGTGCATCGAAACGGAGTCGCTGTGTAAAGGCGAGCGCGTCCGGCGCTTTCTAAGTATTGCTTCCGTGGCTCAGCGAAAACTTCGGCAGCTTCAAATCGCCGGCCATCTGAACGATTTACGGGTACCTCCAGGGAATCGCCTTGAAGCGCTTTCTGGCGACCGAAAAGGGCAACACAGTATTCGTGTCAATGATCAATGGCGCATTTGCTTCCGCTGGACTGACGCAGGCATTGAAGACGTGGAAATAGTGGATTGCCACTGAATAGAGGCTCAAATGCGCAAACTCAAACCTGTCACACCCGGCGAGCTGCTCCTCGAAGAATTTCTCAAACCCATGGGTATCAGCCAGTATCGCCTTGCCAAGGAAATCAGTGTCCCCGCCCAGCGCGTTGGCGATATTGTTGCGGGAAAGCGCAGCGTAACCGCTGATACGGATTTGCGGCTTTGCCGTTTTTTTGGTTTGGCCAACGGCTACTGGCTCCGCGCTCAGGCCGCTTATGACACTGAAGTCGCCGAGCGCGCAATCGGTCCGAAGCTTGTAAAGATCCGGCCTTGGTCCTCGCGTGTGGCCCAACAAGCCGTCGCAACGGACGCGCCAAAGACCGCGCGCCGTTGAACGGCGCCGTTAGATCCCTTGCATTGCAGGCCGTGGTATGATGTATTGTCATACCAAGGAGATAAAGCATGAGTAGCGTAAAGATCGCGATTACTCTGGACCAGGAGACGCTGATCCGCGTTGACGGTTTGGTCTCTAAAAGTATTTTCCCCAATCGCAGTCGTGCGATTCAGGCAGCCGTGAGCGAGAAACTTGCGCGTATGGAGCGTGGCCGCCTTGCAACGGAATGCGCCAAACTCGATCCAAAATTTGAAAAAGCGCTCGCTGAGGAAGGCCTGGGCCAGGAGCTTGAGTCGTGGCCAGAATACTGAGAGGCGAAATTCGTTGGGCCGATCTCAACCCCATACGCGGCCGCGAACAGGCTGGCTTGCGTCCGGTGCTCGTCCTCAGCCACGACGTGTTCAACGAGCGCTCTGGCACGGTCATCGCGGTTGCGCTAACCAGCCAACCTCAGCGCGCAGCATTTCCTCTCACACACGAACTAAAATCTCCAAAGCTAGCTAAACGTTCGTGGGTCAAAATCAGCCAGATTCGAACCCTGTCGGTTGAGCGCATTGGTGCGAAACTTGGTCGCTCTAGCCCGGAGGAACTCGCTCTTGTCGTCGAGGGTCTCAATGAGATCATCGGAATCTAACTTTAAATGCAACGGACCGCCTCTGGCGGCCGTTGATTATTGACGTTAGGTTGCTTTGGTCGTATCGTGGCCACGTGCAATCCCCCAAGCCAAATCCAGCATCACGCGGAGGTCAACATGCTTCTCGGTTTGCGCACGGCGATCTACCCAGTCACTGATCTCACCAAGGGCAGGAATTGGTACGAGCAAGTGCTGGGGAGCAAGCCCTACTTTGATCAACCCTTCTATGTGGGCTTTTCTGTAGGCGGGTTTGAACTCGGCCTGCTCCCGAACGGCACGCCAGGCACCAGCGGCCCGCAACCCTTGTGGGGCGTTCAGAGTGCCAGTGAGGAGTTCCAGCGTCTTATTGCGCTCGGTGCAACTGAGCTTGAGCCTGTCACGGATGTCGGAGAAGGCATAAAGGTTGCTGCGGTCAAAGATCCATTCGGCAATCGGCTGGGCATCCTCGAGAACCCAAACTTCAAAGTCTCAGAGGTTCGGTGAATCAACCTAACAACGCGGCTTAGTCGGACCGACTCCAGCGCTGCGCGCTTCCGGCGGCTGCTGGCCGCGGACATCAGGCAACTTGTCAACGAACAGGGGAGAACAATTGAAGATATCCGCCCAGATGACCATCATGATTGCTTCGGTCTTCGCGATCATCTGCTACAGCGTCGCGTTCACGGGGTTCAGTGCCATCGGGGAAATGAGCGACCCGGTGCAGGCCGCCGACGCGAAGGGGTTTGCCTGGTTCTGGGTCTTTCTTGGCACCGTCGCAGTCGGCCTGGGAGCGGTGTCGCTATGGATCCTGCGCACGGAAAGTGGCAGTGACGATGCCTGATTGCATGGTTCCCCGTCATTGCGTTCCTCGCCTGCCTCGGAGCCGTTTTCAGGCGGGCGCGCGCCGGTGCTTTGCGCTCGACGTGGCCGCCGTCGCATTGCCACGGGGTTGAGAACAAGGGTCGCTTGCAAAACCGGGCGCCTGCGTAGGAAAAGTTCATGAACAGGAAAACGCTCGCCAGGGTCGGCGCCGTGCTGGGTGGTTATGCCGCCTCGTTGTGCGTGGCCGTTGTCGTCGTGCAGATGCGCCAGTCGCAGACCTCGGGGCCGCGCGAGCAGGCCTCGGCCGGAATGCACGCGTTTGGCGATCTCATCCTGTTCGTTTTTGTATTCGCCGTTCTGGCGCTCATACCCACCGCATTGTGGGTATGGTTTCTTCGTCATCGCAACAAGTGATGCATCGGTCTGGCGCCTGCCGATGGGCAATGCCACGATGCCGCGCCTGACAGTCATCCAGCCATGCGGCGCGGGTCGAGCAGGTCGCGCAAGCGGTCGGCCACCAGGTTGATGCAGACGATCAACCCGAGCAGCGCCAGGCCGGGGAAGAAGCTGATCCAGTACTTTCCCGAGAGCAGATAGGCATAGCCGTTGGCGATTAACAGGCCCAGCGAGGGCTCGGTGATCGGCAGGCCCAGTCCGAGGAACGACAAGGTGGCCTCCAGGCTGATGGCGGCTGCGATCTGCACCGTGGCCACCACCGTCATCGGCGGCAGGCAGTTGGGCAGCAGATGCGCGAGGATGATGCGCAGCGGCTTCAATCCCAGCGCGCGCGCGGCGCTGATGTAATCCTTTTCACGCTCGGCCAGCGCTGCGGCGCGCGCGGTGCGCGCGTAGTAGGCCCATTGCACCGCGATCAGCGCGATGATGATCTTGTCCAGACCCTGGCCCAGCAGCGCGAGCAATACCAGCGCGATGAGTATCGAAGGGAAGGACAACTGCAGGTCGGCCGCGCGCATGATGATCGCCTCGGTCCAGCCGCGAAACCAGGCCGCCCCCAGGCCGAGCAGCAGTCCCAGCGCGAGCGCTCCCAGCGTGCTCAGCGTGCCAGCCAGCAGGCTGGTGCGCATGCCGTAGAGGATGGCCGAGAGGATGTCGCGGCCCTGGTCGTCGGTGCCCAGCAGCACGCTGCGCCCATCGGCGGCAAGCGCCCCTGGAGGCAGCCGTCCGTCGAGCAGGTCCAGTTGCGCGAGATCATAGGGATTCTGCGGCGCTATCCACGGAGCCAACACAGCTGCGGCAATGAGCAGTGCCAGCAGCGCCAACGCGGCCAGCGCCACGCCGTCGCGCGCAAAGCGCGGCAGCAGGCCGGGGAGCGCGGCGGGTGGCGCGTTCATTGCGCGGCATTCATTGTTCTGCTCCGCCCAGGCGCACGCGCGGGTCGAGCGCCGCGCAGGCGAGATCCACGGCAAGGTTGATCGTCACGAACAGCAGCACCGTCACGCACAGGTAGGCGACGATGACGGGCCGGTCGAGCACATTGATCGAATCGATCAGCAGCTTGCCCATGCCGGGCCAGGCAAAAATGGTTTCGGTGACCACCGCAAAAGCCACCAGCGAGCCGAACTCCAGTCCCACCACGGTCACCACCGGTATGAGTATGTTGCGCAGCACGTGCACGCCGATGACGCGGGCCTCGGTCAGGCCCTTGGCGCGCGCGAAGCGCACGTAGTCGAGCGACAGCGCTTCGCGGGTGCCGGCGCGTACCAGGCGCGTGACCAGCGCCAGCTTGAACAGCGCCAGGTTGAGCGCCGGCATCAGCAGATGCTGCAGGCCATCCAGTGTGAGAAAGCTAACCGGCACGCCCAGCAGCTCCAGCGTGGCGCCGCGCCCGCTTGCGGGCAGCCAGCCCAGCTGCACCGAGAACAGCATGATGAGCAGCAGGCCGACCCAGAAGGTGGGCAGCGAAAAACCGAGTATGGATCCGGCCATGATGGCGCGGCCGGGAAAACTCTTCGGTCGCAGGCCGGCGAGCAGGCCCAGCGGGATGCCGAGCAGCAGGGCCAGCAGGGTGGCGGCGATCGCCAGTTCCAGCGTCGCGGGCAGGCGCTCGAGGATCAGCGTCACCGCCGGCACCTGAAAGGCAAAGGAGACGCCGAGCTTGCCGCCCGCGGCCTGCTGCAGGAAGACCAAGTACTGCCGCCACAACGGCTGGTCGAGGCCGAGCGATGCGGCCAGCCTGGCGGCGTCGGCCTGCGAGGCATCCGGTGGAATCATGATGGCCATCGGATCGCCGATGGCATAGACGCCGGCGAATACCAGCAACGACATCACCAGGAGCACCAGCAGGGCCTGTCCCAGCCGCTGCAGTAGGTAGACGGCCATCAGCGATTCCCCACGCGCCGCTCTGCGCTCATTTCATGTGGTGCGCGAAGGTGTATTCGTCGGTGCGCGCGACATAGCTGATCCCGGACTTCATCGCCCAGATGGCGATCTGGTGATGCAGCGGCACCAGCGCCTGGTCCTTTAGCGCGATCGCCGCGGCTTCGCGCGCGATGGCTTCGCGCTTTTTTTCGTCCACGGTGGCAAAGCCCTGATCCAGCAGTTTGTCGAGCGCGGCATTGGCGTAATGCGACCAGTTCCACGCGCCATAGCCCTTGCCCGCGTCAGGCGCCGCAAGCAGCGCGCGCAGTGCCAGGTCGCCGGAGAACGAACCCCAGCCGAGCAGGGAGAAACTGAAATCCCCGTTGCGTGCCCTGGGAAGATAAACATTGATCGGCAGGGTTTCCACTTTGGTGGCGATGCCCACGCGTGCGAGCATCTGCGCCACCGCCTGGGCGATCTGGTCGTCGTTGACGTAGCGGTTATTGGGGGCATGCAGGGTCATGGCGAAACCCTCCGCATAGCCGGCGCGGGCGAGCAGCCGCTTTGCGCCTTCCGGATCGTAGGCCTCGGGCTTGATCGATGCGAGGTGGCCGAACACCGGCGGTGAAACCAGATTGGAGGCCGGGACCGCGGCGTTTTCCATGACGCGCTCGACGATCGCCTGGCGGTTGATGGCCTTGGAGATGGCCAGGCGCACATTGGCATCGCGCAACGGATTTTTCGCCAGCGGCTTGCCGGCGCGGTCGGTGACAAATGGCGACGGGTCGCGATACTGGTCGGTGTGGAAAAACAGCGTGCGCCACGAAACCTTCTGCGCCAGGCCGAAGCGCTTGTCGCCGCGCAGGCGCGCCAGGTCCTGCGTGGGAATCGCCTCGATGGCATCGACATCGCCCGATAGCAGCGCGGCGATGCGCGCCGGGTCGTTGGGGATGATGCGGAAGGTCACCTTGTCCCAGGCGGGCGCGCCGCCCCAGTAGGCGGGGTTCTTCGCCAGTTCGACGCGGTCGCCGCGGGCAAAACGCGTGAAGCGGAACGGGCCGGTGCCCACCATCGCCTTGCCGCTGTTGAAATCCTCCGGCGACGCCGTGGCGGCGGCTTTTTTCGAAACGATGAAAATCGAATTCAGGTCATAGGGCACCATGGCATAGGGTGTCGCGGTCTTCACGCGCACGGTGTAGGGGTCGACGGCCCGTTTTTCCGTGAGGCGCTGCACGAAACTCGCGTACTGTCCGTTGGGCAGTTTCTCGGCACGCTCAATCGAGAACAGCACGTCCTCCGCAGTGAAGGGCGAGCCGTCGTGAAAACGCACGTCGCGCCGCAGGCGGAACTCCCAGGTGGTGCCGTCCAGCGCGCGCCAGGATTGCGCCAGGCCCGGGACAATGCGGGCATCGGCGTCCACATGCACCAGCGCATCGAAGACGTGCCAGCCGATGTTGTTGTTGGGCGTGATATTGACCGCGTGCGGGTCCATCGAGGTGATGTCCGCGGCCATGCCGATGCGCAGATCGGCTGCCTGCACCGCATTGAGCGCAAGCGCCCCAAGCAAGGCGAACAGGCCGAAAATCGGTGGGATCATGCCGCTGTCTCCGTTGCGTCGATGTCGAGTCTGCGCGAGTCTACCGGCATTGGCTTGCCTTGCTCAACGGCGATCTTCGCACCAGCGGCGCCAGGCCTGCCGGTAGAGATGCTCCAGCGAGCGCGTGAACTTTTTCTCCTGCATCAACGGCGAGGCGCGCATGCGTTCACGCATTCCCTGGCGCAGCCGATTGATGCGCTGCGGATCCGCGGCCAGCCTGGCCGCGATAGCCATGAACTGCGCGCCGTCGTGCGCGATCAATTCCGGCAGTCCGATGGTTTTGAGCAGGCTTGCGCCCGCCCTCGACACCGGTGTCGATCCGCTTCGCGTGATCACCGGCAGTCCCATCCAGAGGACTTCGCAGGTGGTCGCGCCGCCGCCGCAGGGATGGGCATCGAGCGCGATGTCGCATTCGGCCTGGAGCGCCCGGAATTCGCCGCCCGCCAGACGCCCGTGCAGGCTGATGCGATCAGGGGCTATGCCTGCGGCGGCGAATGTCGCCGTGATGCGTGCTCGGGTCTTGCCTTCGGGAACGGTGATTATCACCATTCTTGAAGCGGCGACATTCTGCAGCAGGCGGGCCCAGTCCTCGAGCAGGTCCTGGTGGATCTTGTGGAAGCCGTTGAACGATCCGAAGGTGACATAGCCGCAGGCTAGGGCCGGGGTCGGGACGGGTTCCGCAAACGTTCCCAGAGGGCGGAAACACCACAGACTGTCGGGCAGTCGCAGCTGGGTCTCCAGGTAAAACGCATCGCCGTCACCTGGCGGGTCCAGTTGCGCGTCGGTGATGCGGTAATCCATGGCGCTCATGCCGGTGGAGGCGGGAAAACCCAGGTAGGTCAGTTGCACCGGCGCCGGCCGGCGGGCCATCGCCAGCAGTCGGTTGCCGTAGGTGTGTCCGGCCAGGTCCACCAGCAGGTCGATGCCGTCGCGACGCACGAGCGCGGCCAGTTCCTCATCGGACAGTGACGCGACGTTGGTCCAGGCGTGCGCCAGGCTGCGCAGGCGCGCCGATTGCGCGTCCTCGGCGGAGCTGTTGGAATAGCAGTGAACGAAAAACAGCGCCGGATCGTGATGCGCGAGCAGCGGTTCGACGAAACTGGCCACCGGATGTGCGCGCAGGTCGGCCGACAGGTAGCCGATGCGCAAGGGGCGTTCCGGGTCGGGCAGGTTGGTGTGCGCGGCTGCTGCCGCAGTGAGCGCCTCGGCGCGCTGCGCCGACCAGCGCCGGGTTTCCTCCAGCAGATCGCGCGCCGTCGCAGCGGGCGCGAGAACCAGCGCGAAGATCAGGTTGCTGCGGACCACTTCGTCCTCGGGCGACAGTTGCAGGGCGTGGCGCGAGCACTCGAGCGACTCATCGGCGCGGCCGGAATTGCACAGGCTCATCGCCAGGTGGCTCCATAGCAGCGCATCGGCCGGCACCTCTTGCAGGGCGTGCCGATACATTGCTTCAGCGCTCTCCGGATCGTTCATGCGCAGATAAAGGTTGCCCAGGTTGACGCGCGCCGGGGTGCAGGCGGGATCGAGCTGTAAGGCCTGCTGGAGGACGCGCTCCGCGTCGACATAACGAAGCAGTTGCACCAGGCACAGGCCGAGGTCGTTCAGGAGACCGGGGGTCGGCGGATTCGCGGCCAGAGCGGCTTCGAAAAAAGCCACGGCCTCAGCCGCTTTTCCCTGTTTCATGCTTGCGTAGGCCTGCTCGACCGGGGCCGGCGCCGACGGCGCGGCGCGGGGACTGAACAAACGCCTGAGCAGGGATCCGAGCATGGTCTGGGCGCCTCAGGGCGCGCCGGCGGCCCACTGTTGCCACAGGTCGCGCAATGCGGCTTCCAGCGCGCGGGTGAATTTTTCGTGGTCGCACAAGGGCGACGCGGCGAATGTCGATCGCAGTGTTGCGCGCAGTCGGTCCAGTCGCGCGCCGTCATGCGCGAGCGCGACGGCGATGGCCGCATAGGATTGCGCATCCGCTGCGATCAGGTCCGACAGTCCGAGGTTGGCCAGCATCGACGCGCTCTGGCGGCCAGGGAGCGTTTCTCCGGCGAGCGTCACCAAAGGAACCCCCATCCACAACGCATCGAAACTGGTCATGCCGCCGCAGAAGGGGAACGGGTCCAGTGCGATATCGATGTCGTGATAACTGCGCGCCGACTCCTCCAGCCTTGCCCATGGACGCACCTCGATGCGCGCTCGCGCCATGCCGGCACGCTCGCAGCGTGCGAGGAAATGTTCCCGGTTGGCGGCGTCTTCCAGGGCCTGGGCCTGGATGAGCAGGGTCGAAGCGGGCAGCTGCGACAGAATGTCCGACCATGCCTGCAGCACGTGATCGTTGAGTTTTGCCAGGTTGTTCAGGCAGCCGAAGGTGACCTGCCCGGGCTTGCGCTGCCGCGGCGCGCCCGGCAGGGGATAGAAAGCGTGGGCTTCGAAGGTGAAGCGCGTGTCCGGGAGGCGCACCAGCTTTTCACTGAACCACGCCTCCTGCCCGGGTGGCGAGGAATGGGGGTCGGTGATGAAGGCATCCATCTGCGACAGGCCGGTGGTATTGAAGTATCCCAGCCAGCTCACCAGCACCGGGGCGGGCTTGCCCGCGTAGGCCCGCAGCCTTCCGTAGGAGGTGTGCCCGGCGAGGTCGACGAGGATGTCTATGCCGTCATCGCGGATGCGCCGCGCCAGCTCGGCGTCGTTGCAATCGTGAATATCCACCCAGCGGTCGGCAGCGGCCATGATGCGGCGTGTCACCGCATCTCCGCGCGGATAGTTGTAATAGCAGACGATCTCGAAGCTCTGGCGGTCGTGCCGTTCGATCACCGCTGCGAACAGCGTGGTGACCGGGTGCAGGCGCAGGTCTGGCGACACATAGGCCAGGCGCAAGCGTTTGTGCGGCTCCCTGCTGTTCAAATGCTTTTCGCGCGCGGCGCCTGGCGCCGCAAAGCGGCCGGCCCAGTCAACATGCGCGGCCAGCATCTGCTCCGGGGTGGCGTCACTGTCGTAGTTCATACAGGAAACAATGCTGGAGGCTGCCAGCGCATTTTCCGGCGAAAGGCGCAGCACCTCCCGGTATTGGCCCATGGCCTCGCGCATGCGCCCGAGCTGGTTGTAGCAGTTCGCCAGGTTGTTATGCGCAATTTCCAGATCGGGAGCGGCCGCTATCAGTGCCGCATAGTGGGCCGCCGCCGCGCTCCAGTGGCGTCCTTCCTGAAGCACATAGGCGAGCAGCAGGCGCGCTTCAACCGGATCGGCGGCGAGTTGCCAGTGGTGCTCGAGCAGTCCTGCCGCTTCGGCATAGGTGCCGGGCGGCAATTCGCCGGCGCCCGCGGCGTTGGCCATCGCCTGCGCCAGCGCCTGGCGTAATCCGGGCAGTCCGGGATCGATGGCGAATGCGCGGCACAGCGCGGCCGCGGCATTGCCATGCCGGTCCAGTCGCGCCAGGGCCGAGCCGAGATTGAACCAGCTCGCCGCATGCGCAGGATCGAGTGCCGCGGCACGCTCGAAGGCTGCCGCGGCCGCGGCTGTCTGATCGAGCGCGGCAAGGGCGCTGCCCAGGTTGAAATGAAAGCGCGGTGCCGTGGGGCGCTCGGCGATTGCCCTGCCGATCCATTCGGCCGCGCTGGCGTGCTCGCCGCGCTGGTGGGCGAGCAGGCCGCTCAGGTGCAGCGCATCGGCATCGCGCGGGTCGCTCGCCAGCAGGCGCTCGTAGATGGCGCCGGCACCCTGCAGGTCGCCGGCTTCGTGCAGCGACAGTGCGCGCTCCAGTTGCGGCGCGCTCCCGCCGACATCGGCTTTGATCGTGAGCGCGCGACGCAGGCGACCGAGCAGGCTCATGCGCCCGGAATTGTCTCCAGGGGCGAAATCACCCGGAGCAACTGGTGAAAGATCTTGGGATTGCCCCCGACAATGCGGCCGGTCTCGAGGTAATTGGCTTCGCCGCGCAGATCGGACACCAGTCCGCCGGCTTCCTGTATCAAAAGAATTCCGGCAGCGATGTCCCACGCAGAAAGGCCAAGCTCCCAGAAGCCGTCCATTCTTCCCGCCGCGACATAGGCGAGGTCGAGGGCGGCGGCACCCGCACGGCGTACGCCCGCAACCTGACTCACCACGGCGCGAAACATCGCCAGGTACTGATCCAGGCTGTTCATGTTGCTGTAGGGAAATCCGGTGCCGATCAGCGCATCGCCGAAGTGCGTCCGCTTGGACACACGGATGCGCCGGTCATTGAGAAACGCACCGCCGCCGCGGCTGGCGTGGAACAGTTCGTTCTTGGACATGTCGTAGATGACCCCGTGCGAGAGGGTGTCGCGATGCATCAGCGCGATCGATACCGCGTACTGCGGGAAGCCATGGATGAAATTGGTGGTGCCGTCCAGCGGATCGATGATCCAGGTGTACTCGGAACTGCCCTTGGCGCCCGGGGACTTGCCGGACTCCTCTGCTAGAATTGCGTGGTCCGGGTAGGCGCCACGAATGACGTCGATGATCGCGCCTTCGGCGTTCTTGTCGACCTCGGTCACGAAATCATTATGGCGCTTGCGCGTGACCGTCACCTGGTCAACGTCTCTTGCGGCGCGATTGATGATAGTCCCCGCGCGCCGCGCGGCTTTCACCGCGATCGTGAGCATTGGATGCATTGCGACTTGTTTCCGTTTTCAAAGAGCGCTCGCGCGGGTTCGCAGCGAGCGTGGTGGATTTTAGTATGAATCCATCGCGCTGCTTCGATCGCATTCGCGTTGTTTTGCACCGGCCTTCGCATCCGGGAAACATCGGCGCCGCCGCGCGGGCGATGAAAACCATGGGTCTGTCCCGGCTGGTGCTGGTCGAACCGCGACGTTTTCCCGACCATGATGCCGATGCGCTGGCAGTCAATGCAGCCGATCTGCTGGCCCAGGCGAAGGTCTGCGCCTCGCTGCCACAGGCGCTCGAGGGCGTCGTGCTGGCCGTGGCTTTCTCGGCGCGCGGCAGGGACCTCTCGCACGCGCCGCTCGCGGTGCGCGCCGCCGCCGCTGAGGCTGTCGCGTTGGCCGCAAGCGACGAGGTGGCGCTGGTATTCGGCAATGAAACCGCCGGCCTCGCCAACGAGGATGTGCTGCTGTGCAATCGCCTGGCGCACATACCCACGGTGAGCGATTTCAGTTCGCTCAATCTCGCCGCGGCGGTTCAGATCGTCGCCTACGAGGTGTTTCTCGCGGCCAGCGTCGAATCACTCGCGGCAGAGCGCAAACTCGCCGGCAGGGCCGAACTCGCCAGCATCGAGCAGGTGGAACATTTTTATGCCCATCTCGAGAGCAGCCTCGGACAGACCGATTTTCTCGAACCCGGCAAGCCCAAGCGCATGATGGAACGCATGCGGCGCCTGTTCGGTCGCGCCGGTCTGCAGCGCGAGGAGGTCAACATTCTGCGCGGCATGCTGACCGCGTGGGACCGCAAAGGCCGGCCGTAATGCGGATATCAAAGTTGATAAAAATACTCTGGCTTGCGATAATTGTTTCTAAACCATCGGAGAATCAATGATGTTTTCCCGCTTGAGGGAAGATGTCGCGTGTGTTTTTGAGCGCGATCCCGCGGCGCGATCGTCCTGGGAGGTCATCACCTGCTATCCGGGTCTGCATGCCTTGAGCCTGCACCGCTGGTCGCACTGGCTGTGGGGAAACCAGTTTCACTGGCTGGCTCGCGTTTCATCGCATCTCGGACGGTTTTTCACCGGCATCGAGATTCATCCCGGCGCAACCATAGGCCGGCGCGTATTCATCGATCACGGCATGGGCTTGGTGATCGGGGAAACGGCCGAAATCGGCGATGACTGCACCCTCTACCATGGCGTGACCCTGGGTGGAACTTCCTGGAACAAGGGCAAGCGGCATCCCACTTTACTGCGCGGCGTAGTGGTCGGAGCCGGGGCCAAGGTGATTGGCCCGATCGTGATTGGCGAGGGCGCCAAGATCGGCTCGAATGCCGTCGTGGTGAAGGATGTTCCCGCCGGAGCGACGGCCGTCGGCATTCCGGCCCGTGTCATTCTGGACGAGCGCGAAAAATCACGCGAGGAAAAGGCGGCAAAACTGGGATTCTCCGCTTATGCCGTTACTCGCGACGATGACCCCGTTTCCAAGGCGATTGAGGGTCTGCTCGACCACAGCAATGAGTTGGATAGTCGTATCGAATTGATATTAAAGGAATTAGAGGCGTTGCGAGCCGATCAGGACAGCGCCTTGTCGGCGTCCCGATGGGCGGAGCACAAAACCGCAGCTAAATAGTGGATAAACATATTGGGTTAATCTAATCTTGACCAATTTAATATGATTAAGGGCCCGGTTCAGGGTTGAGGTCATCCAGCCAGCCAGTACAGCCGGATTTTTTTTGAGTGCATTCACTGCCAAAGAGGGAAGTCATGAGATTGACGACTAAAGGGCGTTTTGCGGTAACCGCCATGCTGGATCTCGCATTGCGTGACGGCAGCGGACCGGTGACGCTTGCCGGCATCAGCCGCCGGCAAAGCATCTCCCTGTCCTATCTGGAGCAGTTGTTCGGCAAGCTGCGCCGGCACAATCTGGTGGACAGCGTGCGCGGGCCCGGCGGCGGTTATACGCTCGCCAAACCGCCCGAGCAGATGTCGGTGGCGGAGATCATTCGCGCCGTCGACGAGCCGATCGATGCGACGCAATGCGGCGGCAACGAAAATTGCAAGGAAGAACAGCGCTGCATGACCCACGAGTTGTGGACCACGCTGAACGAGAAGATGTACGACTATCTCAGTTCGGTGCGGCTGGCCGACCTGGCCCTCAAGCAGCGTGAGCGCATGGCCCGCGATTCGGTCACGGTGCTCGAGGACAGGCGCGTCAAGGAAGCCATATTGCCGGCCTGAATGCCGCTTTCGAAATGAGCGATACTCCCCTCGAGAACCCCTGAGTGCGGGGTCGCTTCTGCCGTAGTGAAACGGTTGCCAGGCCTGGATACGGCGTGCATGGAGAAATGCAGAAATGAAGTTCCCGATATACCTCGACTATTCCGCGACCACGCCGGTTGATCCGCGCGTGGCGCAGAAGATGATCCCCTACCTGACCGAACATTTCGGCAATCCGGCCAGCCGCTCGCATGCCTATGGCTGGGATGCCGAGAAAGCGGTCGAAGAGGCTCGTGAACAGGTCGCCGCTTTGATAAATGCCGACCCGCGCGAGATCGTATGGACATCGGGCGCCACCGAGGGCAACAACCTGGCCATCAAGGGCGCGGCGAATTTCTACAAGTCCAAAGGCAGGCACATCATCACCGTCAAGACCGAGCACAAGGCGGTCCTCGACACGGTGCGCGAGCTGGAACGCCAGGGGTTTTCAGCGACCTATCTCGACCCGGCCCCGGATGGCTTGATAAGCCTCGAACAGCTCCAGGCGGCGATCCGCCCGGACACGGTGCTGGTTTCGGTGATGATGGTCAACAATGAAATCGGTGTCATCCAGCCGGTCGCCGAAATCGGCGAAATGTGCCGCGCCAAAGGCATTGTGTTTCATTGCGACGCGGTGCAGGCCTCGGGCAAGCTCGAGATCGACACGCAGAAGTTCAAGGTCGATCTGCTCACCGTCACGGCGCACAAGGTCTACGGGCCCAAGGGAATAGGCGCGCTCTATGTGCGGCGCAAGCCGCGCGTGCGCATCGAGGCACAGATCCATGGCGGCGGCCACGAGCGCGGACTGCGTTCTGGCACCCTCGCGACGCATCAGATCGTCGGCATGGGCGAGGCATTCCGCATCGCCGCGCTGGAAATGGCCGCGGACAACGAGCGCATCCGCGCACTGCGCGAGCGTCTCTGGAACGGTTTGCGCGACCTGGAGGAGATTTACGTCAACGGCGACCTCGAGCGGCGCATACCGCACAACCTCAATGTCAGCTTCAATTTTGTCGAGGGCGAATCGCTGATCATGGCCATCAAGGAGATCGCGGTATCTTCGGGGTCGGCCTGTACCTCGGCGTCGCTGGAGCCTTCCTATGTGCTGCGCGCGCTGGGTCGCTCGGACGAGTTGGCACACAGCTCGATCCGTTTTACCATTGGCAAGTACACCACGGTCGAAGAAATCGATTTCGCCGTGGATCTGCTGCGACGCAAGATCGGAAAACTGCGCGATCTCTCGCCCTTGTGGGAAATGTACAAGGAAGGCGTCGATCTGAAATCGGTGCAATGGGCTGCTCATTGAGGCGGCAGATGGCGGGCCCGGGAGCCGCCGCGGCCGGTTTTTGCGGCAGGGCTTGAGTAGGATTCCCCGGGAATGGGGATATGCAAGGGGACGTTGTCGCGCCAATGCGCCCCCCGTTCGAGATGGAGTTTAGGAGTCTGCAATGGCATACAGCGACAAGGTCATCGATCACTACGAGAATCCGCGCAATGTCGGTTCCTTCGATAAGTCCGATGAACGGGTGGGAACCGGCATGGTGGGCGCGCCGGCGTGCGGCGATGTCATGAAACTGCAGATCCGCGTCAGCAAGGAGGGCATCATCGAGGATGCCCGTTTCAAGACCTACGGTTGCGGCTCGGCCATCGCCTCCTCATCGCTGGTCACCGAGTGGGTGAAGGGCAAGACGCTCGACGAAGCCGCGGCTATCAAGAATTCGCAGATTGCCGAGGAACTGGCGTTGCCTCCGGTGAAGATCCACTGCTCCATCCTTGCCGAAGATGCCATCAAGGCCGCGATAAGCGATTTTCGCAAAAAGCATGCCGATGAATCCGCCGCGCAACCGGCGGGTCCGGCGGCGGTTTAACGGAACAGATTCATGCCCATTACATTGACCGAACGCGCCGCGGCGCATGTCAGCAGTTTTCTCGCCAAACGCGGCAAAGGCGTGGGATTGCGGCTCGGGGTGCGCACCACCGGTTGCTCGGGGCTCGCCTACAAGCTCGAATTCGCCGATGCGGTGAATCCCGAGGACCATACCTTCGACAGTCACGGGGTCAAGGTGCTGGTCGATCCGAAAAGCCTTCCCTATATCGACGGCACGGAACTGGATTTCGCGCGGGAAGGCCTTAGCGAAGGTTTCAAATTCAAAAACCCCAATGTCAAGGATGCCTGCGGCTGCGGGGAATCGTTCAATATCTGACGACAGTGCGCATTGCAGAGTGCGGGGGCCGGGCGGCCCCTTTTTCATGGTTTGATTAATGGTTCAGGCGCGTAATCATTTTGAACTGCTCGGCGTGGCGGCCGCTTACGCGGTCCCGGCCGAAGCGCTGGACCGCAGCTATCGCGAGATTCAGTCGCGGGTGCATCCGGACCGGTTCGCAGCCAGCGGCGAGGCGGAGCGCCGCATCGCCATGCAACTGGCCACGCAGGTCAACGAGGCCTATCAGACGCTCAGGCATCCGCTGAAGCGGGCGATCTACCTGCTTGGACTGCAAGGGGTGGAGGTCCTGTCGCAGACCCATACCGCCATGGAACCGGCATTCCTCGTGCAACAACTGGAATGGCACGAAAACATCGGCGAAGCGCGCGCGGCGCGCAGCACCGCTCGCCTGGAATCGCTGCGCGCGCAACTTAGCGTGGAGAAACGCGAGCGCTTCGCGCGCCTGGCAAACTTGTTCGGCTCGGGCGCGCTGCAACCGGCGGCGGAAGCGGCCCGGCAATTGCTGTTCATCGACAAGCTCGAGCAGGAAATCGGCGACGGGATCGAATCCCTGGAAGACCTCTGATGGCCTTGTTGCAGATCTCCGAACCGGGTGAATCGCCCGCGCCGCATCAGCGCCGGCACGCGGTCGGCATCGACCTGGGCACCACCAATTCGCTGGTGGCCACGGTGAGAAATGGCATTGCCGGCATCCTCAATGACGAACAGGGCCACCCGCTGCTGCCCTCGATCGTTCGTTTCCGCGCAGACGGCTCGGTGAGCGTCGGCTACGAGGCGGAAATCGAGCGTGCGCGGGATCCGAAGAACACCATTGTTTCAGTCAAGCGCTTCATGGGGAGGGGCCTGCGCGACATCGCCCATGTGGAGAATTCTCCCTACGATTTTGTCAACGGTCCGGGTATGGTGCAGATTCGTACCGCGGCGGGCGTCAAGAGCCCGGTCGAGGTCTCCGCCGTGCTGCTGCAGGAACTGCGCGTGCGCGCGGAACGCTCGTTGGGCGGCGAGTTGGTCGGTGCAGTGGTCACGGTGCCGGCATATTTCGACGACGCGCAGCGCCAGGCAACCAAGGATGCCGCCGCTCTGGCGGGGCTGAATGTTCTGCGCCTGCTCAGTGAGCCGACCGCGGCCGCCATAGCCTACGGGCTGGACAACGCGGCCGAGGGCATTTACGCGGTGTACGACCTGGGCGGGGGCACTTTCGATTTTTCGGTGCTGCGCCTGTCCACCGGCGTGTTCGAGGTGCTCGCCACCAGCGGTGATGCGGCGCTGGGCGGCGATGACTTCGACCACCGCCTGTTTTGCTGGGCGCTGGAGAAGGCGAAACTCGCGCCGTTGTCGGCGGGCGACAACACCTTGCTGAGCGCGAAGTCGCGCGAAATAAAAGAGTACCTTACCCACCATGCCGAGGCGCGCTTCAACGCCAAGCTGGGCTCGGGCGAGGTGGTGGATCTGCCGCTGTCGCAGGCCGAATTCTGGGAAATGACCCGACATCTGGTGGCCAAAACGCTGGCGCCCACGCGCAAGGCCCTGCGCGACGCGGGCCTGTCGGTCGCCGATGTCAAGGGCGTGGTCATGGTCGGCGGGGCGACGCGCATGCCGCACGTGCAGCGTGCGGTTGCCGAACTGTTTGCTCAGGCGCCCCTGAACAATCTGGATCCGGACAAGGTGGTCGCACTGGGCGCGGCCATGCAGGCCAATGCGCTGGCAGGCAACCGCGCGGCCGGCGAAGACTGGCTGCTGCTGGATGTCATTCCGCTGTCCTTGGGCCTGGAAACCATGGGCGGGCTGGTGGAGCGCGTGATCCACCGCAATTCCACGCTGCCGGTTGCCAGGGCGCAGGAATTCACCACCTTCAAGGACGGCCAGAGCGCCATGTCCATCCACGTGGTGCAGGGCGAACGCGAACTGGTATCCGATTGCCGCTCGCTGGCACGGTTCGAACTGCACGGCATCCCTCCCTTGGTCGCCGGCGCGGCCCGCATCAAGGTCACGTTTCAGGTGGACGCCGACGGGCTGCTCGCGGTGAGCGCGCAGGAGACCAGCAGCGGGGCGCAGGCATCGGTTGCGGTGAAACCTTCCTACGGACTGTCCGACGAGCGCATTACGCGCATGCTCAGGGATTCCTTCGAGCACGCCGGGGACGATCTTCGCACCCGTGCGCTGCGCGAGCAGCAGGTTGAAGCGCAGCGCATGCTGCAGTCGGTGGAGGCTGCGCTGGAGCAGGATGCCGCATTGCTGGATGCCGCCGAGTTCGCCGGGATCCGCGCCTGCGTGAACAGCCTGCGAACCAAGGCGCAATGCGATGATCACCGCGCGATCAAGAGCGCCATCGACGAGCTGAACCGCGCCACCGAATCCTTCGCCGGCCGCCGCATGGACCGGTCGGTGCAGGAGGCGCTGACCGGCCGCAGCGTGGCGGGCATCTGATGGCGCAGATCATCGTGCTGCCGCATGAAGAGTTGTGCCCCGATGGCGCGCTCATCGATGCGCAACCCGGCCAGTCCCTGTGCGATGCCCTGCTAGCCAAGGGCATCATGATCGAGCATGCCTGCGAAAAGTCGTGCGCGTGCACCACCTGCCACGTCGTGGTGCGCGAAGGTTTTGCGTCGCTCGAATCCCCCGAGGAACTGGAGGAAGACCTGCTCGACAAGGCCTGGGGTCTGGAGCCGACCTCGCGCCTTTCCTGCCAGGTGACGCTGGGGAGCGAGGATCTGGTGGTCGAGATTCCGAAATACACCGTCAACATGGTTTCCGAGGCGAAGCACTGAACCCTCAAATTTAGCGCGCCCGCGGCGCCCTGGGTTCTGCCTGGCCGGCAGCGGACGGGGACAGCAATGCCAGAACGTCGCGACAGGCGCGCGCCCGATCCTCCAGCGTCCCGCTGACCCGCTCGATGCGCAGCTTGTCCGGACCCGACATGCGCCAGCCGCGCTGTTTGCGGATCAGACCGATGATGGTTTCGGGTTCGATGGGAGGGCGCGCCACGAACTGGATCTGGATGATTTCGGGACCGGCATCCAGGCGCCTGATGCCCAGGCTGCGCGAGCCGATGCGCAGGCGGTGCACCTCGAGCAGCGCGCGCACCGCCGGGTGCAGGTCGCCGAAGCGATCCACCAGTTCCTCCTGTATCGCCAGAATCTGGTCGAGGTCCTCGCAGTTGGCGAGGCGTTTGTAGACCACCAGGCGCTCGTGCACGTCCTCGCAATAGGCGGTGGGCAGCAGCGCCGGCAGATGAAGATTGATCTCGGTGGTGACCCCCAGCGGTTCGGTGAGATCCGGTTCACGGCCCGATTTCAGGGAGCGCACCGCGTGCGCCAGCATGTCGTTGTAGAGATTGAAGCCGACCTCCTGCATTTCGCCGCTCTGCGAGTCCCCCAGCACCTCGCCGGCGCCCCGGATCTCCAGGTCCTGCATGGCCAGGTAGAAGCCCGAGCCCAGTTGCTCCATCATCTGGATGGCTTCCAGGCGTTTTTTTGCCGCGCTGCTGAGCGCCCTTTCCTCGGGGGTGAGCAGGTACGCGTAGGCTTGGTGGTGCGATCGGCCGACACGGCCGCGCAGCTGGTGCAATTGCGCCAGCCCGAAGTTGTCGGCGCGGTTGATGATGATGGTATTGGCGGTGGGGATGTCTATCCCCGTTTCGATGATGGTGGAGCACAGCAGCAGGTTGTGGCGTTGCTGCAGGAATTCGCGCATCACCCGTTCCAGGTCGCGCTCGCGCATCTGCCCGTGGGCGATGGCAATGCGCGCCTCGGGCAGGATTTCCACGAGCCGCTCGCGCATGCGCTCGATGGTCGCGACTTCGTTGTGCAGGAAGTAGATCTGTCCGCCGCGCTTCAACTCGCGCAGGCAGGCCTCGCGGATGATTCCGGAGGAATCGCGCGTGACGAAGGTCTTGATCGCAAGGCGCTTCTCCGGCGCTGTGGCGATCACCGAGAAATCGCGCAGCCCCTCCAGCGACATGGCCAGGGTGCGCGGGATCGGCGTGGCGGTCAGGGTCAGTACATCCACTTCGGCACGCAGCGCCTTGAGGGCCTCCTTCTGGCGCACCCCGAAACGGTGCTCCTCGTCGACGATGACCAGGCCCAGGCGCGCGAATTTCACCTCGCGCGACAGCAGCTTGTGGGTGCCTATGACGATGTCGATGCTGCCGTTTGCGACGCCGGCCAGTGACACCGATTGTTCCGAGCCGCTGCGAAAGCGCGACAACTCGGCAATTTTTACCGGCCATTCCGCGAAGCGATCGGAGAAGGTCTGGAAGTGCTGTCCCGAGAGCAGCGTGGTGGGCGTGAGTACCGCCACCTGCATGCCGTCGGACACTGCGACAAACGCCGCACGCAGGGCGACCTCGGTCTTGCCGAAGCCGACATCGCCGCAAACCAGCCGGTCCATGGGCTTGGCCTGGCGCAGATCCCCGACCACGGCATTGATGGTGGCCAGTTGATCCGGCGTTTCATCGAATCCGAATGACTCCGCAAAGGCGTCCAGGTCGTGCTGGATGACATTGAAGGCGCGCCCCTGGCGCGAGGCGCGTTGCGCGTAGAGGTTGAGCAGTTCCGCGGCGGTGTCGCGCACTTGTTTCGCGGCACGCCGCTTGGCCTTGTCCCACGCATCGCTGCCGAGTTTATTGAGCGGCGCCTGCTCGGGCGGTCCGCCGCTGTAGCGTCCGATCAGGTGCAACTGGGCGACCGGGACATAGAGTTTGTCGGCCCCGGCATATTCGATCAGCAGAAACTCGGTCTTGCCCTCGCCCAGGTCCAGGTCCACCAGGCCCCGGTAGCGGCCGATGCCGTGGTCCAGGTGCACCACCGGATCGCCCGCGCGCAACTCGGAGAGGTCGCGCAGCATGCCTTCAACCGAACTCTGGCGTTCGCGCTTGCGCCCGCCATGGGTGCGCGCGGTCGCGGAAAACAGTTCCGCTTCGGTGATGATCGCGCGCTGTCCGCTGATGTCCAGGAAGCCGTTGAGCAGCGGCGCCACGGCGAGCATCAGTATTTCGCCGCCCCCGGCAAACGCCGCATAGTCCGCGCAGGCGGCCGGTTTCAGCCCGTATTCAGAGAGGTATTGCGACAGGGTTTCACGCCGTCCCGGCGATTCAGCCAGCAGCAGGGTGCGGCCCGCGTGTTTGTCGAGAAACGCCTTGAACGCGTGCAATGGATCGGCGGCGCGGCGCTCGACGGCCACCGCGGGTGGTGGCGCAAAACCCGCGAGGGCCGGCGCCAGCTGCTGGTCGACGCGCCCAAAGGATCCCCCGGCTATGAAGAATTCCTCGGCGGAGAGAAACAGGTTGCCGGGCGCGAGCAGCGGGCGTTCGCGCTCGCCGCGCAGCAACTGGTAACGGCTTTGCGTGTCGCGCCAGAATCCGTTGAACGCGGCGTGCACGTCACCGTGCATGCACAGCGTCGCCTCCGGAGGAAGATAGTCGAACAGCGTCGCGGTTTTTTCAAAGAACAGCGGCAGCCAGTATTCGATGCCGGCCGGCGAAACGCCGTTGGAGACGTCGCGGTAGATGGTGCTCTTCGAAGCGTCGCCTTCGAAATGTTCGCGAAATGCGGTGCGAAAGCGATTGCGGCCGGCGTCATCGGTGGGGAATTCGCGCGCCGGCAGAAGGCGTATTTCGGCGACCTTGTAGATGGTGCGCTGCGTATCGACATCGAAGGTGCGGATGCTGTCCACCGTGTTGTCCAGCAGGTCTATCCGGTAGGGCAGAACGCTGCCCATCGGGAACAGGTCGATGAGTCCGCCGCGAATGCAGAATTCACCCGGCGCCACGACCTGGGATACGTGCTGATAGCCGGCCAGCACCAGTTGCGCGCGCAGCCCGTCCAGTTCCAGTGTTTCGCCCTGTTTCAGGAAAAAAGTATAGGCGGCGAGATATTCCGGCGGTGCCAGTCGTTGCAAAGCGGTGGTCGCCGGCAGGACCACCAGGTCGAATTGGCGATGCTGGATCTGATAAAGCGTGGCAAGCCGTTCGGACACCAGGTCCTGGTGCGGCGAGAAGCTGTCGTAGGGGAGCGTTTCCCAGTCGGGGAAGAGGCAGATCTTGAGCGCCGGATCAAACCAGGCGATTTCGTCCTGCAGTCGCTGCGCTTCAGCGGCGCGCGCGCAAAACACCACCAGCGGGCGCGCTTTGGCGGCAAGCACCGCCAGCGCCAGGGCGTCGCTGGAACCGCTGCTGGAGGTCTCCACGCCGGACTCCTCTGAATTGCCGGCCGAGCGGTTGTCTGTCACGTATTGAACTCGATAAATCGCATGAAAAAAACGTCAAAACCCGCACAAGGGGCCGCCCGTTAGATGTTCAGGCGGTCCGGTGCGGGACTTGGTATAATTATACTGTCGAATCAGGGCGTTCCTGCTCGAATCCAAGGCTCGCTCTAAAGGTTTATCCCAATGTCCATCAGGTTATTCGGGCTAATACCTGCGGCCGGGTTTGGTGCACGCTTCGGCGGATCTGGACCGAAGCAGTACAGCCTGATCGGGGAGAAGACCATGCTGCAGCACGCTGTCAGTGCGTTGCTTGGCGCGTCTGAATTGGACACCGTATTTGTGGTGCTGTCTGCGGATGATGACACATTCCGGCAGCTGAACTGGAATGATTGCGGCAGTCGTGTCGCGCCGCTTTATTGCGGTGGAGCGACGCGTCGCGACAGCGTGCTGAATGGATTGATCGCCGCGGCGGCGGAAGTAGATCCCGACGACTGGGTGTTGGTGCATGACGCGGCCAGACCTTGTCTGGCGTTGAGGGAGTTGCGGCGGCTCATCGAGGCGGTTGCAAAGGAAGAAAAGGGAGGGCAGGCTGGCGGAATTCTGGCGGTGCGTGCCGCCGACACTTTGAAGCGAAGCGATGCACAGGGCTGCATTGTTGCCACCGAGTCGCGCGAGGGTTTATGGCACGCACAGACACCGCAGATGTTCCGGCATGGGACGCTGCTGCGCGCACTGCGCGCCTCGCCGCTGGTTACCGATGAGGCGGCAGCAGTCGAGGCGCTGGGAATCAGGCCCAGATTGGTTGAGGGAAGTCCGCGCAATTTGAAAGTGACCTATGCGCAGGATCTGGAATTGGCGGCTTTGATACTTTCAGCCGCTGGGCAGGGAGATTGTGAAGCAGCGATCTCGGGGAGACAGGGCAATGCGGGTGGGGCAGGGGTTTGATGTGCATGCGCTGGTGGCAGGGCGCAAACTCGTGATTGGTGGCGTGACCATTCCATTTGAAAAGGGACTGGCGGGGCACTCTGACGCGGATGTGCTGCTGCATGCCATCATCGACGCGGTACTCGGTGCCGCCGGGCTGGGCGATATCGGCAGCCATTTCCCCGACAGCGATATGCGCTACAAGGATGCCGACAGCCGCCTGCTGATGCGCGAGGCGGCAACGCGGGTGCGGGCGGCGGGATTCAGGGTGGTCAATGTGGATTCCACCATCATCGCGCAATCGCCACGGATGGCGCCGTACGTCGGGGAGATGGTGAACAACATCTCCGAGGATCTTGGCATTGACGCGCGTTGCGCGAACGTCAAGGCAAAAACCACGGAGCGCCTTGGATTTCTCGGTCGTGGCGAAGGCATTGCCGCGGAAGCGGTTGCAATGGTCGAGCTTGTCTCGTAACAAAATCAGCGGAGGCCGCCATACCAGTCATCACAGCACCTAAGTTATTTTTTGCTCTCTGGCCGGATTCCGAAACGCGCAGGGCGCTGTCCACGCGCAGCAAGGCATTGCACAAGATTTCCGGGGGGAGGCTCACGCGCCCGGAGAATCTGCACCTGACACTGGCATTTCTAGGACCTACCGATGCCACCCGGCTGGCGGAATTGGAAGCGGTCGCCGCCTCGGTCAAGTTGGTCAACTGCAGCCTGACGCTGGATGAGGCGGGCTACTGGAAGCATAACAAGATCGTCTGGGCAGGATCCTCCAAGGTGCCGGACAAACTCGTCACGATGGTCCACGATCTGCGCGATGCGCTGAAGAAAAACGGCTTTCGATTCGATCCCAAGCCGTTCAAGCCGCATGTGAGCCTGATTCGGGACGCACACGACCCGGGCGAACCGGGCAAGCGCTCGATTCGCTGGAAGGTCGCCGGATTTTCGCTGGTTCGCGCCTACCGCGACGAGCACGGTCTGCTCTATCGCGTGGTATCTAGCTGCCCGAAGGTCGACTAGCCGCGGCGAGGTTCGGCGGATACGCGCCAGCGCGGGCACTCCCCGACGCCGCCATTGGGACAGGCGCCCTCCGGCCGAGGGCGCAGCAGGCCGATTCATGATAACGGGCGCAATCATAGCCATAGTCGCAAGGCGGGTGGCGCATATCGGCGCTTGAATGGCGCCAGCCCGGTCGAGGTTGGCCCGCTGGCTAGGCCGATCCGCTCAGCGCGGTGGCACCGGCAGCCGAATGCGTGCGATCAACCCGCCACCGGGGCGCGGCAGCAGGTCAAAACTGCCGCCATGCGAACGTGCCACGCGATCGACGATGGCCAGTCCGAGGCCGGAACCCAGCGCGCCGGAGCGAGCCTGTTCCAGTTGAGTGAACGGCTGTTTCATGCGCTCGGCCTGTTCCGCGGGAATGCCGGGGCCGCGGTCGAGCACTTCCGCGACCACGCTGCCGTTCTCCCGATAGGCGCTAATTTCGATGTCCGGACCGGCGTGTCGCAGTGCGTTGTCGATGAGATTGGCGAGCACGCGCCGCATCGCCTGCCGGCGCAGCACCAGTTCGGGGGTGGCTTCGATGCGGGCCTCTATCTTGTGGCCGAGTCTTCCATACTGCTCCAACAGTTCTTCGGCGAGCGAGGACAGTTGTACCGGTTGAGGGGCTTCGCCGCTATCGTTGCTGACCCGCGCGAAATCGAGAAACTGGCCGATGGTGCGGTCCATTTCCTCGATATCCGCGCGCATGCCCTCTTTGAGCGAGTCATCGGCCTGGCTCATCTCGGTACCCAGGCGCAGCCGTGCCAGGGGTGTGCGCAGATCATGCGAGATGCCGGCAAGAATGATGGCGCGATCCTGGTCCAGGCGCTGCAGGTCCCGCGACATCTGGTTGAAGGCGCGCGCCACGGCCTGGATTTCCATGGCACCGGTTTCGGCCACCGGCGCTGGTGTACGGCCATGCCCTATGTCGCCGGCCGCATTCGCCAGGGCTTTGAGCGGGCGGTTCACGTGCGATACCGCCAGGTAGGCGGCGATCAGCGACAGCACCAGCGCGAGCGTTCCCCATCCCAGCCATTGCAGTGCAATCGGGCGCTCCAGGCGCTCGCGCGGGATGCGCACCCAGTAATCGTCGCCGCCGATGGCGAAGCTCACCCAGACGCCGGGCAGGCCATTACGCTCGAATCCGAGCCTTGTCTGCTGGCCCAATTGCTGGTGCAGATCGGCTGTGATGAGGTTGACCAGCGGCGTTTCGGGAGGGCTCAGGACCTGGTCGTCCTCCTCACCTACATAGACCTCGACGCCTTCGTGCTCGGCCAGGTCCATCAGCAATTCGCGACGCCGGTCCGATTGCGCGGTTACCAAGGCCACGCGCGTGAGATTGACCACGCTGACGATATTCTGCGCGATCTGACCGGCGCGCGGCGTCTGCTCGTAGGTACGGAATATCAGGAACCAGGTGGTAGTGGTTGCCACTCCCAGCAGTGCCAGCAGCGCAAAGGTTCGCCACAGAAGCGAGCGCGGCCACAGGGACATGGGGAAGGGGCGAGGGCGAGACGGCGCCGGAGGCCGCGTCAAACCGCGGCGGCGGAACCGCCATCGGGCACGAAAACGTAGCCGAAGCCCCACACGGTCTGGATATAGGCCGGGTGTGCCGGATCGGTCTCGATCATCTTTCGCAATCGGGAAATCTGCACGTCGATGGCGCGATCGAACACCTCGTATTCGCGGCCGCGCGCCAGTTCCATGAGCTTGTCCCGGGACAGCGCCGTACGAGGGTGGGTGACCAGTACTTTGAGCAGCGCGAATTCGCCGGTGGTCAGCGCCAGTGCCTTGCCGTCGCGCAATAGCGAGCGGGTGGCAAGGTTGACCGTCATGCCGCCGAAGCTGACCTCGCCGGGGTCGGCAGCCGGTGAGCCAGGGGGCGCGACCGCGCCCCGGCGCCGCAGGACGGCATTTATGCGCGCCACCAGTTCGCGCGGATTGAAGGGCTTGGGCAGGTAGTCGTCAGCGCCCATTTCCAGTCCGAGGATACGATCCACCTCGTCGCCCTTGGCGGTGAGCATGATGATGGGAATCGTATTGCGCGTGCCGCGCAGCCTGCGGCACGCGGCGAGGCCGTCCTCGCCGGGCATCATCAGGTCGAGTACGACGAGGTCGAAGCGCTCGCGCGCAAGCGATTTGTCCATTCCCGCGGTATCGGATACCGTCGACACTGCAAAGCCCTGCTCGGACAAATAGCGTTGCAGAAGGTCGCGCAGGCGAAGATCGTCATCGACTACCAGGATTTTTGATTTTTGTTCGCTCACACATGCATGGTAACGGTCCTGGGGCGCCGTTCCAAGTGCCGCGTAACAGATAATTGCTGAACACGGGCTTGAAACAAATTCTTACAAACCAGTTTCAAGCGCGCAGGCCGTGGCGGCGCAAATGGGTGTATTTTGGCCTCTGAGGGAAAATGTTTCCTTATTCCGGGTATGGAGCAAAAGCAATGGGACGTGCGGCTGCGGTGGTCACCGTTTTTGCGGTCTTGCTCACACTGGCAGGCGCGAGCGCCCTGGCGCAGCCCTATCCCGGCAAGGATCAACCGCCGAGGGAACGCCCGATGAATCCTGCGAAGCAGGAGGACCTGGAGCGCATGCGCGGAGCCCAGGTGCCGGCGCGTCCGGTTCAGGAGCGCATGTCTCCCGAGGATCGCCGCCAGCTGCGGCGCGATATCGACCAGCATGGCCGCGAACTCTATCGCGGCAGAAACCACTAGACCGATACGGCGCGGCCGAATTGCCCCCGGCCCTCCACGGCTATTGCTGTGCGCTGATACCCGCCGCTGCAATGATCGGCGGCCACTTTTTCATGTCATCGCGCATGAACGCGGCGAACTCTTCCGGGGTCATCGCCTTGGGCACCAGTCCGATGCGCTTGAGTTCCTCGCGCACACCGGCATCCTGAAGCACGGCGTTGAATGTCTGGTTCAGTTTGCGCACGATGCTGTCGGCGGCGCCCCGGGGCGCGAGGATGCCGATCCAGGTCCCGGCATTGATTTCCGGAAGCGGAAAGCCCGACTCGGCAAACGTCGGAATATTGGGCACCGACTCCACCCGCTCTTCGGCCGCGACCGCCAGCGCGCGAACCGCCCCGGAGTCGATCTGGGTTTTCGCCACCGGTGTGAGGAAGAGCAGGTGCACATGCCCGGCGATCAGGTCGGTCAAAGCGGGCGCTCCGCCCTTGTAAGGTACGTGATTCATCTTGATGCCGCTGCGCGAACGGAACAACTCTGCCGCCAGGTGCGGCATGGTGCCGGCACCAGGCGACGCATAATTCAGGTTATCGCTACCCTTGTACTTGGCGAAAAATTCGCCAAGCGTGGTCACGCCGAGCGATGGATGAATCGCAAGGATCTGCGGTGCGTTGACCAGGAAAGCCACCGGGGTGAAATCGTGCGCCGCATCGTATGGAACCTCTTTGTAGAGGCTGGGATTCACCGACAGGGCCACGCCATTGAGCAGCAGCGTATATCCGTCCGGCTTGGCCTTGGCCACGTAGGACGATGCAATCATCGTCCCCGCGCCGGGCTTGTTTTCTATCACCAGCGGCAAGCCCAGAAGTTGGCTGCCTTTCTTGGATACGATGCGTGCGGCCGAGTCCATGATCGAACCCGGCGCCAGCCCCACGGCAATCTGGATGGGGCGATTCGGATAGGGTTGTGACTGCGCCTGCGCCACGGCGATCAGGCCCGGGATGAATACGGTGAGCGCGGCTGCGGCCGTCCGCGTGGATAGAGTCATTTTGCGGTGCCTTGTCAATCCGAGGGTTTGATGTTGAATTCGCGCACGATTTTCGCCCAGCGCAGCGTGTCCTCTCGGATCATGCGTGCCACTGTCGGGGGATCGCTCACCTTGACTTCGGTGCCCGCTTTGCGAAACCGCTCCTGCACATCGGGCATGGCCATGACAGCGCTGATTTCCTGGTAGAGGCGATCCACGATCGCGGGCGGCGTCCCCGCGCGCGCGAGGACGCCATGCCATCCCTCTGCCTCGATTTCCGGAAAGCCCTGCTCGCGCACCGTTGGCACCTCCGGAATCGCCGCTGAGCGCGAACTGCCCAGGGTCGCGAGCGCCCTGATTTTCCCCGCCTGGATCTGCGTCTGCGCCGTGCTGAGCGCTTCGACGGCGCCGTGAACCCTGCCGCCCAGCATGTCGGTGAGCAGCTGCGCGGGACCGTTGTAACCGATCAACTCCGCGTCCGCACCGGTGACCTGCTTCAGGCGCAGCGCCATCAGGTGCGGAAAGGACGGAAGGTGGGCCAGTGCGGCGGTTTTCGGATGCGAATGCGTATAGGCGACGAATTGACTCAGATTCCTCACCTCCAGCGCAGGATTCGCCGTGACGACGAAAATGACGCGCGTGACCTGGGCGATCGGCGCGAAGTCCCTTTCGCCGTCGTAGCGGATTCTTCCCGCATACAGCGCGGGAGCGATGGTGAGCGGCCCGGAGATCGCCAGCAGCAGCGTGTGTCCGTCAGGGGCGGATTTTGCGACGGCCTCGGTGCCGGTCATGCCATCCGCGCCAGGGCGGTTCTCCACGATCACCGCCTGGCCCAGTGACGCGCGCAGTTTTTCGGCGAGAACGCGCGCGACATTGTCTGGCTGGCTGCCGGGGGCCAGCGGCACGATGAGGTTGATCGGGCGGGCCGGATACGATTGGGCCTGCGCCATGGCGCAGGCCATCACAGCCCACATCAACGCAAACAGGATTCTCATGCTTGGCGATTTTTTCATCTATGCAGTTTCCCCACCTATTAACGGCAGGCATTTGCGCCAGATCAAGATACCCGCTGACAATTGCGGATTTGATTATCCTTTTCCGTTCCGTGGCGTAGTCCCCGCAGAAATTCCAGGGCAATGGCGTCATGCGTTCCCGGGATTCCAGGCGTAAAGCGCCGGCGCCGCGCGCAGCGGTGACGAAAATTACGGTGGATGGAAGAGGCTTATATGAACGGCAGGCAAGGTGTGGCGGGTACCGCAGAGTCAGGTGGGGATGGGCAGCAACATTGCTGGCACGACGTCATCCCGGAGGACGTGCAAAGGCTCTACGCGCACTACCGCCGCGAAAGCGAATTCGGACCTGCGCCTGCATTGATTGCCATCGACCTGTATGAGCTGGCGTATCAGGGCGGTGCGCGACCGGTGAACGAAGTTGCCAAGACCTTTCCTTCCTCCTGCGGCGAATATGCGTGGGCCGCGATCGAACCCACCCGCAGGCTGTTTGCCGCGGCACGCGCGGCCGGTCTGCCGGTCTTTTATTCAACCACGGACATGCGGCCCGACAGCGGGCCCAAGGCGGTGCGCGCGACCAAGCGGCGCGACATCCCCGTGGATCCCGCGCTGTACGAAATCCGCACCGAATTCCAGCCGCAGCCCGGAGACACGGTGATCCGCAAGTCGCGCGCGAGTGCGTTCTACGGTACGCCGCTTGCCGCGCACCTGACTCAGTTGGGCGCGCGCAGCGTCATCATTTTCGGGGAGAGCACCTCGGGCTGCCTGCGCGCCAGTGCGGTCGACGCCTACTCGCAAGGTTTCGACGTCGCGGTGGTGGAGGAGTGCTGTTTCGACCGCAGCCTGATCTCGCACAAGGTCAATCTTTTCGACCTGCACCACAAATACGCCAACGTGCTGCACGCGGAGGATGTCATCGCGCAACTGCGGCGCCTCGAACAGACCAAGGGAGTTTCAAAATGAGCACGAGCAGGTTCTTTCAGGTATTGCTGATATTGCCGGTGTCGCTGGCACTGGCACTGGCGCAGGCGCAGGCGCAGGGCTATCCGGCCAGGTCAGTGCGTATCATTGTTCCGCACGGGGCCGGCGGCCCGGCCGATGTGCCGCCACGCGGCATCGCGCAGTCGCTCGCCCAGATTCTCGGCAAGCCCTTCGTGATCGAGAACCGCGAAGGTGCCGATGGGGTCATCGGTGCCGAGGTCTGCGCCAAGGCGCCCGCCGACGGCTACACGCTGTGCTCGACCACCTCTTCCGTGATTACGTTGAACCCCGCCATCCACACCCAGCTGCCCTACGATCCGCCGCGCGATTTTGTGCCGCTGGTGTATTTCGGCGCGAGCAACAACGCGTTGCTGGTGCATCCATCGATGGCGGTGAATTCAATCAAGGAACTGATTGAACTGGCCCGCGCCAAACCGGACTCGATCACCTGGGGCGGGATGGCCTCCACCGGGACTGGCTCGGTGGTGCTCAACTGGCTGAAGAACAGCCTGGGTGCCGCTTTCTACCAGATACCTTACAAGAGCACCGTGCAGGCGATGCAGGCAACGGTATCGGGTAGCGTGCAGGTCATGACATACGCCGTCGGTCCCTCCGCGGGCCTGGTTCGAGCCGGCAAGCTCAAGGCACTTGCGATGGTGGGCGGCAGGCGCTCGCCGCTGCTGCCGGAGGTGGCTTCATTAAAAGAGCTCGGCTACGATTTTGCTTACAACAGCTGGTTTGGCATGTTCGCGCCCGCCCGGACGCCTCTGGAAATAGTTCACCGCCTGAATGCCGAAATGGGCAAGCTGCTGGCCGATCCCCAGTTCAGTGCGAAATTCCTCGGCACGCAAGGCATCGACACCGACGAACTGACCGGTCGGACAGTGGAGGAATTCGCCGTGTTTCTGAAGGCCGACCGCGACAATGTCGCAAAAATTCTGCAGGCCGCAGGCATAAAAAAGCAATAGCGCGGCGTTCCAGCCCGGATGGAGTTGCGGTACTTGACGCGGGCGGGGAGAGAGCAGCAGGCAAGGGGTGCGCGGGCGCGGCACGCGCACCTGCGGGTAAGCGCGGTTACTGGCGGGGCACGTTGAAGCGTTTGACCATGGCGCCCGCATTTTCCCTGTCCTCCTTGAGAAATGCGGCAAACTCCTCTGGCGTCATGACCGCGGGCTCGAGCAGCTGGCTATCGAGGTATTCGACAAATTTGGGGTCGCGCAGCAGCCGGCTGAATTCCGCATTGATCCTTCTGACCATGGGGTCGGGCGAGCCTGCGGGCGCGAGCAGACCCCACCAGACCTTCTCGGTGAATCCATCCAGTCCCACCTCGGCGACCGTCGGCACTTCGGGAAACAGGCGCGAGCGCTTTGAACTGAAAATCGCCAGCAGTTTTATCCGGTCGGCCTTCAACTGACCGCCGATGGAGCCCAGGGCAATCCGGCTCAACTGGATTTCCCCGGAGATCAGCGCATTCATGATCAGGTTGGCCCCCTTGTAAGGGATGCCGGCGATGTTGGTCTTCCATTGCTCGTTCAGCCATTGCCGGTAGACATCGCCGCCGGTGCCTATCCCCAGCGTGCCGAAATTGAGTGCATCCGGCCGTGCGCTGGCGATCTCGCGCAGTTCCCTGCCGTTCTTCGCAGGCAGCGTTCCGCTGGCGATCAGGCCCTGTATCAGGTACCACAGCGGTGTCACCGCCTTGAAGTCACGCTCCGGATCGTAGCCCAGCTTCGAATAGATATGCGGGTTGATCGACATGGTCGCGTTGGTGACCGCGCAGTACGTATAGCCGTCCGGCGCCGCCCTGGCGCACACTTCGGCGCCCACGGTGACCGCGCCGCCCGGCCGGTTGTCCATGATCAGCGGCTGCCCCAGGCGCGGCAGCAGTTCCTGTCCGGCCATGCGCAGCACCACATCGGTCGGGGAGCCGGCAGCGACTGAAACGATCATTCTCACCGGTTTTACGGGGAAGCGCTCCTGAGCGAGCGCGGTTCCGGGCGCCGCGTAGAGGTTCGCAGCCAGCAGCGTTATTGCAATTGCAGAAAGCCGGGTCATGGCCGTTCCTTTTCTTCAGTCCTGGGGATGGGGGCTAATGCATCAGGCCATCGTAAAGAAGCTTGGTGCCGGTCAACAGGAGCAGGATGTAGGCGACACGGAAAAACCACGTGGTGGTGAGCTTGCGCTGGATCCAGATGCCCAGCACGATGCCTGCGGGTATCACCGGCAGCAGTGCCGCCGCGGTGGTGAGGTTGGTCCGGTCGAACAGTCCCAGGTAGAAATAAGGGATGATTTTCAGCGTATTGACCACGGCGAAGAAAATCACGGTGGTGCCCACGTGCACCGCCTTGGGCAGGCGCAGCGGCAGCAGATAGACATACAGAGGCGGTCCGCCCGAGTGCGCGACGAAGCTGGTCACGCCGGAGACGGTGCCCCAGAAGAATCCCTTGGCGAAGCGCGGTGTCGGGTCGGGCGGCATCTTGCTGATCAGGCTCTGGGTGACAAAGCCGATGGCAATGAGCCCCAGCAACACGCGCAGCGAATGCTCATCCAGCATGCTGAAGGTGGCCCATCCGATGGCAGTGCCCACCACGCCGGCGGGCAGGATGATGCGCATATGCTCGCGGCTCCATTCGCGCCGGTACAGGTAGACGCTGATAACGTCCATGACCAGCAGAATCGGCAGCATGACGGCCGCGGCCTGGATCGGCGATATCGCCAGGGCAAGCATGGGAACCGCGATGCCCCCGGCGATTCCCAGCCCCGCCTTGGAAATGCCGGTGAGGACCACCGCGGGTATGGCCACCGCGTAAAACCAGGGGTTTTCGATCATTGAGCGTGCTTCAAAGGGCGGCCGCGATGGCCTTGCCCATCTCCTGCGTGGAGGCGTTGCCGCCGATGTCGCGCGTGCGCGGCCCGCGCTCGAGCACTGTCTCGATTGCGCGCACCACGGCGTCACCGGCCGGCTTGTAGCCCAGGTGCTCGAGCATCAACGCGCCGGACCATATCTGGCCGACGGGATTGGCGATGTTCTTTCCCGCAATGTCCGGCGCCGAACCGTGTACCGGTTCGAACAGCGAAGGGGTTTCGCGCGAGGGATTGATGTTGGCCGATGGCGCGATGCCGATGGTGCCGGTGACCGCGGGGCCGAGGTCGGACAGGATGTCGCCGAACAGGTTCGATCCCACCACCACATCGAACCAGTCCGGGTGCTGCACAAAATGCGCGGTGAGGATGTCGATGTGATATTGATCGACGCGCACGTCCGGGTATTGCGCCGCCATCGCCGCCACGCGTTCGTCCCAGTAGGGCATGGTGATGGCGATGCCGTTCGATTTTGTCGCCGAAGTCAGGTGTTTTTTCGGACGGCTGCGCGCCAGTTCGAACGCCCAGCGCAGGATGCGGTCGGTGCCGTGACGGGTGAAGATCGACTCCTGGAACACGATTTCGCGCTCGGTTCCTTCATAGCTGCGGCCGCCCACCGCCGAGTACTCGCCTTCGGTATTTTCCCGCACCACCCAGAAATCGATATCGCCGGGCTTGCGGTTGCGCACCGGCGGCTCGATGCCGGGCATCAGGCGAACCGGGCGCAGGTTCACGTACAGATCGAAGGCGCGCCGCATGGGAATCAGCATTTCCCAGAGCGAAACGTGATCGGGAACGCCGGGAAAGCCGCAGGCGCCAAAATAAATCGCTTCGAAAGCGCGCAGCGTGTCGAGCGCATCCTCGGGCATCATGCGGCCATGCCGGGTGCGGTATTCGCAGCTCCACGGAAATTCCTGCCACTCGAACTCGATACCGAATTTGCGGCCCGCCGCCTCCATGACTCGCAGACCCTCGGGCATGACTTCCCTGCCGATGCCGTCGCCGGCGATGACCGCGATTCGATGCTTTGCCATGGAAGGTAATGTCCTTTGCGCTAAACGCGCCATCATGAAGACGGGGGCAGGGCACGTCAAGCCGGATAGAATCGGCGTTCAGCCTTTGATGCCACTGAAATGAATCACGCTGCCGACATTTTTCGCCATCCGCACTTCGGCCCGGCCATCGCGGTGTCATGCCGCCATCGCCCGGGGATCGGTTCGAATACGGAATCGGCCGGCAGGCTTCTGCGATGAATCTCATCGCCATCGAGACCTCCACTTCCTACTGCTCGCTTGCCGTGGCAAAAGGCGGCAGGGTCGTGTCGCGCCACATCCTGGCCGAGCAGCGTCATGCCGAAATGGCCCTTGATGAACTCGCGGACCTGATGCGCGAGGCGGACCTGAGCTTCGCGCAGCTGCAGGGCATCGCCTACGGCGAGGGCCCGGGGGCTTTTACCGGTTTGCGCATTGCCTGCGGCATGACGCAGGGGCTGGCATTTGCGCGCGACGTGCCGGTGCTGGGAATCGGCACGCTGCTGGCGGTTGCGGAAGAAGCCGGCGACGACCAGGTCCTGGTCTGCCTGGATGCGCGCATGAGCGAGGTCTATCACGCGGCCTACCGCAGGCAAGGCGATGGTTGGCAGGAGGTGTGTGCGCCGGGCCTGTGCGCGCCGGCAATGCTGCCGCTGGTCGAGGGGCCGGGCTGGGTGGGCTGCGGCTCGGGATTTCAGGCCTATGCGGCCGCGCTCGGCGCGCGGCTGGGCGACAGGCTCGTTGGAGTCCGCGCCGACCTGTTTCCGACGGCTGCCGCGATCCTGCGTCTGGCGCTGCCGCGCTTCGAGCGCGGTGAAGGCAAGCCCGCAGCGATGGCGTTGCCGATATACTTGCGCGACAAAGTCGCCTTGAAGACCAGTGAACGCCGATGAGTGCGTTGCCGCAGACCCGGACTGCTTATCAGTTGATGCGCGAGGAGGACCTCGCCGCGGTGGCCGCAATTGAAGAGCGCATTTACGAATTCCCCTGGACGCAGGGCAATTTTCTCGATTCACTGCGTGCCGGATATACCTGCTGGCTATGTCAAGGCGCGCAGGACCTGGTGGGTTATGCGGTGCTCATGAATGCTTCCGACGAGGTGCATCTGCTCAACCTGAGCATTGCCGGCCATTACCAGCGCCAGGGGTACGGCACGCGCATGCTCGAGTTTCTCATTGCCGATGCGCGCGCGGCAAAATCCGGAAAAATCATTCTCGAGGTGCGCCCCTCGAACCACGCCGGTCGGCGGCTGTACGCCAATTATGGTTTCCGGCAGCTCGGCATACGGCGGGACTATTATCCCGCGGCCGTCGGTCGCGAAGACGCGCTGGTCCTGGCGCTCGATTTGTGAACCGCCGCCTGGAATATCTCGGCGAGATGGGCCTGGCACCGCTGTGGCGCCTGCGAGCGCGCGAGGTCGCCCCCGCGGCGAGCCCACTCAGTGTGGCCTCGGTAGCGGAGGCGGGGCGCGCGGCGCGCGTTGCGGCGCCCGGGGCGTCGCCGGCGCACGTAGTGACGCGCGAGGCCACGCCGGAGCCGGCCGCAGCGGGCGTTGCCGAGGAGCGCGTCGCGCGCATCGCGCGCCTGACACTGGAGGAACTCAGGGCGGAAGTGAAATCCTGTAGCGCCTGCGGCCTGTGCAAATCGCGAACCCAGACGGTGTTCGGCGTCGGCGACGAGTCGGCCGACTGGCTGATCGTGGGCGAGGCGCCTGGGGCGGAAGAGGACGCGCGCGGCGAACCTTTTGTCGGCCAGGCAGGAAAGCTGCTCGACAACATGCTTGCCGCGATCGACCTGGTGCGCGGCAAGAATGTATATATCGCCAATGTGCTCAAGTGCCGCCCGCCGGGCAATCGCAATCCGGAAGCAGGTGAGGTCGCCCAGTGCGGGCCCTTGCTGGCGCGCCAGATTCAACTGATGCAGCCCAGGCTGATACTGGCCATGGGGCGCTTTGCCGCGCAGGCGCTGCTCAATTCGGATGCCAGCATTGCCAGCATGCGCGGCAAGTTGTACCGATATCAGGGCGTGCCGACCATCGTCACCTATCATCCGGCCTATCTGCTGCGCAGCCTGCCCGAGAAGGCCAAAGCCTGGGAAGACCTGTGTTTTGCGCGGGCGACATCTACAACCTGGAAAGCTTCAGAACCGGGGAAGAGGGAGTCCCCTCTTCCCCCGTAACCCCCATCGCCCCTTGCCAGATTGGACCTTCTCCAGTGCCTTTGCGTCCTTGTATTTTCGCGGCGTCGGCCCCATATTGCTGATACTCGGTTTGAAAGGGGGTGTGTGCATGCGTGCGATAAAGGCGTTTCTGCTGGGCGTGGCTGTCCTGATGCTGGGCGGTTGCGGCTACAACGACATCCAGAGCCAGGACGAGGCCGTCAAATCGGCGTGGTCGGAGGTTCTCAACCAGTATCAGCGGCGCGCCGATCTGGTGCCCAACCTGGTCAGTACCGTGAAGGGATTCGCGGCGCAGGAACAGCAGGTTCTGAGCGCCGTGGTGGAGGCGCGTTCGCGCGTGGGCAGCATCCAGGCGACGCCGGAACTGGTCAATGATCCGGAGGCCTTCAAGCGTTTCCAGGACGCGCAGGCATCGATGTCGAGCGCGCTGTCGCGGCTGCTGGTGGTGACGGAAAATTATCCGATATTGAAATCGGACCAGAATTTCCGTGACCTGCAGGCGCAACTCGAGGGGACCGAGAATCGCATTGCCGTCGCCCGCAACCGCTTCATCAAATCGGTGCAGCAATATAACGTGCTGGTCCGGCAGTTTCCGGTCAACCTGACCGCGATGATGTTCAGCTACCAGACCAAGGCTAATTTCAGCGTCGAGAACGAGCAGGCGATCGCCAGACCGCCGGCGGTGAGTTTCGACAAGGCGGCGGCAACGCCCGCAAGTGCTGCACCCGCGGCGCCGGCAACGCCTGTCGCGCCCGCCACCGGGAAGTAAGCCGTGTTGGCCCGCCGCTTCGGCCTGCCTGGACTGGCCATCGCGGCGGCTTTGATATTTTCCACGGCGGGATTTGTCGCGGCGGCCGATGCACTGCCGGTTCCGCCGCTCACCGGTGCGGTCGTGGATCGCACCGGAGCGCTGTCGGCCCAGGATCTGAGCAGCATCGATGCCGGTCTGCGGGCGTTCGCGCAGCGCCGCGGCAGCCAGATTGCCGTGCTCCTGGTAGGTACCACCAGGCCAGAATCGATTGAACAGTATTCCCTGCGCGTTGCCGAGTCCTGGAAGATCGGCCGGGCGAAAGTCGATGATGGCGTGATTCTGGTCGTGGCAACAGAAGACCGCACCTTGCGCCTGGAAGTCGGCTACGGACTGGAGGGGGCGATTCCCGATGCCATTGCCAAGCGCGTGATCAGCGAAACCATCGCGCCGCGTTTTCGCAGCGGCGATTTTGCCGGCGGCATACGCGAGGGCAGTGCGGCACTGATGAAACTCATCGAAGGAGAGCAATTGCCGGCACCGGCCTTTGGTCACACCGGTGCGAGTTCGTCCGGCATCGAGGATTTGTTCATTCCCTTGATCATTGCAGCCGGGGTCGGCAGCGTGCTGATGAGCGTTTTCGGCAAATTGCCGGGAGCGGCGATGGCCGGCGCCGGATTCGGCGTGGCCGCATGGTGGATTCTGGGTTCCCTGCTGGCCGGGCTGGTGGGTGCGTTGGTCGGATTCCTCTTCGCGCTGTTCGGCGGGGGCTCGGCTGGCCGGCATTTTAGCGGTGGCGGCGGCTGGGGAGGCGGCAGTTCCGGGGGCGGATTTGGCGGTGGTGGTGGCGGTTTCGGGGGCGGTGGCGCCTCGGGGCGCTGGTGACATGGGCACGACCCGCTGGCTCAGGCATGTGTTTGCGGCCGACTGGCTGCGGTGGCGGCAGTTTCCGCAGCGCGTGCTCGCGGCAATTGAAAATGCCATCGGCGAGCAGGAACAGCGCCACGTCGGCGAGTTGCGCTTCGTTGTCGAAGGCGGCCTGCCGATTGGGCGGCTGGTGCGCGGGCAACGCTCACGCGAGCGGGCCGTGGAACTGTTTGGCGCCCTGCGTGTCTGGGATACGGAACACAACAGCGGTGTGCTGATTTACATTCTGCTCGCCGATCGCGCCGTGGAGATACTTGCCGATCGCGGCATACAGGCACAGGTGGGCAATCAGAAGTGGGAGAGCATCTGCGAGCGGATGCGCTCGCAGTTCGCCACCGGGAATTTCGCGAGCGGCTCCGCCGACGGTATCTGCGCCATCAGCGATCTGCTGGCACGGCATTTCCCCGCCACCGGCGACAATCCCAATGAGCTGCCAGACAAGCCGATAGTCCTGTAACGCCTGGCTGCCAGCGGCCACTGAGGTATTCGGTGCCGGCGGGCCGCGGCCTGCACAGCGTCATCCCCCGGCTTTGGCGAGCGGCGGATTCAGGCAGGCGCTATTCCTGCAGCTTTTCCATCCCGATGAGATGCAGGGAGTCGGCTTTGCGCTGATTGCTCTGATGCAGCCGGATAACCATGTAAGTCGCGCCGGTGATGAACAGTCCGAACAGGACAATGATGATGTTGATGTGGATATGCCGGCCTACCATCAGGGCGTACAGGGCGAGCATGATGAGTATCGAAGTGTTTTCGTTAAAGTTCTGCACGGCGATCGAATGCCCCGCCGAGAGCAGTACATGGCCGCGATGCTGCAGCAGCGCATTCATCGGCACTACGAAGAAGCCGGCCAGCGCGCCGATGAAAATCAGCAAGGCATAGACCAGCGGCAGCCAGGACACCGCAATCATCACGATGACCACCATTCCCATGGCGACGCCCGCGGGCAGCACGCTGAGCGATTTCTTCAGCGGGACAAAGCGCGCCGCGATGATCGCGCCCACGGCGACGCCGACTGCGGTCATGCCCTGAAGGATGGCCGCCTTGTCCAGCGCCAGGCCGAGGTGCTTGTCGGCCCATGCAAGCACGATGAATTGCAGCGTGGCACCGGCGCCCCAGAAAAGCGTCGTGATCGCCAGGGATATCTGCCCCAGCTTGTCCTTCCACAGCGTGGTGAAGCAATGCGCAAAATCAGTCACCTGGCGCATCGGGTTGCGGGTCTGCTGTTCGTAGCGCACCCCGGTGTCCGGTATGAAAAGATTGAAAGCTGCCGCAATGACATAAGACAGTGCGATGATCGGTATTGCCGCCTCGGCGGGGGTGTCGATGCCGGTGTCGAAATGCGGGATATCGATGGCAAGCAGCATCTCCGATACCTTGGGGCTGATGAGCGCGCCACCGAGCACCGTTCCCAGGATGATCGAAGTCACGGTCAGCCCCTCGATCCAGCCGTTGGCCAGCACCAGTTGCCGCGCCGGCAGCAATTCGGTAAGGATGCCGTACTTGGCCGGCGAATAGGCGGCCGCGCCAAATCCCACCAGCGAGTAGGACATCAACACCCAGGTGTCAGGGTCGACCCCCAGCATGCCGGCGCTGGTATAAAAGAACATCATCACGCAACCGGCGACCTTGATGGTGTTGGTGATGAACATCACCCTGCCTTTGGGCAGTGAATCGGCGAAGGCGCCGACAAAAGGCGCCAGGACCACATAGGAGACGGTGAAAAAGAATTTCAGCAGCGGCGTCATCCATGCAGGGCCCTGCATTTCGATCAGCAGGGCAATAGAGGCAATCAACAGCGCATTGTCCGCAAGCGAACTGAAAAACTGCGCCGCCATGATGGTGTAGAAACCGCGCTTCATTTCATGACGCGCTAGCGCACGCGCCTGAGCGCAGCCCGACGGCAGAACCTGTCCCAGCCATGTCCGTATCCCCGTAGTGCTTAGTACCTGGACCGCTTTACGCGATCCGGCGCCGTCTATGCGGCATGAATGCCGCCACTTTATACCATGCCACATGCCGGTTGCTGCAGTGAATTGTGCCGCTTCCCGCGCCGGCGATTCGGTCGTGATCGGGCAGTCGGCACGGATGCGTCGGCATTCCGGACCGGATCGCCGGTTTTGTCAACTGGCCGGGCTGCTCCAGATGTGTTTGAATCAGTCAATGAGGCCAATTCGGGCAAAAATCGATCTCGGCGCGCTGCGGGCGAATCTGGATTTTGTTCGCCGGCGCAGTTCCGGTTCGCGGCTATGGGCGGTTGCCAAGGCGGATGCCTACGGTCACGGCCTTGCCCGTTTGCAATCTGCGCTTGCCGCTGCAGACGGGCTGGCCTTGCTTGAACTCGAGGCGGCACTGGGGGCGCGCGAGCGCGGCTGGTCCAAACCCATCCTGCTGCTGGAAGGTTTTTTTTCAACGAAAGAGATTGATGCTTTTGCGCTGCACCGCTTCACTGCGGTGGTGCACAACGATGAGCAGATCGGCATGCTCGAGGCGGCGCGTCCCGCCACGCCCATCGATGTCTATCTCAAGCTCAATTCCGGTATGAATCGCCTGGGGATTGCAGTGGCGGCGGCGCGGCATGCGGTCGATCGTTTGCGTGCCTGCGGCAATGTCGCGGCCATCACGTTGATGACGCATTACGCGGATGCCGATGGGCCGCGCGGCGTTGCCGGGCAGGCGGCGCTGTTCGAGACCGTGACACGGGAGCTGGCATTGCCCTCCAGCAGCGCGAATTCCGCCGCACTGCTGCGCTTTCCAGGCACCCATGGCGCCTGGGTGCGACCGGGGATCGCACTCTATGGCTGTTCGCCTTTTCCGGATGAAAGCGCGCAGGCGATCGGTGTGCGCCCGGTCATGACGTTGAGCAGCCGGATCATTGCGGTGCAATCGGTCGAGCGCGGTGCGCGGGTGGGATACTCAGGTACCTTTGTCGCGCCCGAGGCGATGCGCATCGGTGTGGTCGCCTGTGGTTATGCCGACGGCTATCCGCGACACGCGCCAGGCGGGACGCCGATTCTGGTGCATGGAGCCCTCGCCCAGACTCTTGGCCGCGTTTCCATGGACCTGCTGTTTGCCGACCTGCGCGGCCTGCCGCAGGCCGGTGTCGGCAGCGAAGTGACGCTTTGGGGTGAAGGGCTTTCCGCTGACGCGGTGGCCGCGAGCGCCATGACGGTGAGCTATGAACTGCTCTGCGGCCTTGCGGCGCGCGTGCCGGTCAGCGTCTGCGAATAATGGCAAAGGCAAAAACCAACTATTCCTGCAGCGAATGCGGCGGGAGCTCAAACAAGTGGCAGGGGCAGTGCGCCGCCTGCGGGGCCTGGAATACGCTGGTGGAGAGCATCGCGGAGGCGCCTGCGGGCGAGCGGCATCGCTTCGCGGGATTGGCCAAAGCGTCCAGCCTGCAACTGCTGGCGGAGGTCAGCGCGCAGGATTCGCCGCGCGTTCCCACCGGCATCGGCGAATTCGACCGCGTGTTGGGCGGCGGCATGGTGGCCGGGCAGGTGGTGTTGATCGGCGGCGACCCCGGCGTGGGCAAATCCACCCTGCTGTTGCAGGCGCTCGCGCAGATGAGCGGCACCCATCGCGCCCTCTATGTCAGCGGCGAGGAATCCGCGGCGCAGGTGGCGCTGCGCGCGCAGCGCCTGGCGCTGGCTCCGGGCCAGATGCAACTGCTCGCCGAAATCCAGCTCGAGCGCATCCTCGCCGCGCTGGAAAAAGCGAAACCCGAGATCGCGGTGATCGATTCGATTCAAACGCTGTATTCCGAGCAACTCACCTCGGCGCCCGGATCGGTGGCGCAGGTGCGCGAATGCGTGGCGCAGCTGGCGCGCTACGCCAAGCAATCGGGCACGGTGGTGGTGCTGGTGGGACACGTCACCAAGGAGGGCGCGCTGGCCGGACCGCGCGTGGTCGAGCACATCGTCGACACGGTGCTTTATTTCGAGGGCGATACGCACCAGAGCTTCCGCCTGGTGCGTGCCTTCAAGAACCGATTCGGCGCGGTCAACGAGCTGGGCGTTTTTGCCATGACCGAACGCGGTCTGCGCGGCGTGGCCAATCCGTCGGCGCTGTTTTTGTCGCAGCACTCGGGCGATGTCGCCGGATCCTGCATTCTGGTGACGCAGGAGGGCACGCGGCCCCTGCTGGTGGAAATCCAGGCGCTGGTGGACAACTCGCACGCGCCCAATCCGCGCCGGCTCTCGGTGGGCCTGGAGCAGAATCGCCTGGCGATGCTGCTGGCCGTGCTCAACCGGCATGCGGGCATCGCCTGTCATGACCAGGACGTGTTCGTCAATGCGGTGGGCGGGGTGCGAATCAGCGAACCGGCGGCGGATCTTGCGGTGCTGCTGGCGATAGTCTCATCGCTCACCAATCGTCCGCTGCCGGGCAAGCTTGCGGTGTTCGGCGAAGTGGGCCTGGCAGGCGAAGTGCGGCCCGCGCCGCGCGGCCAGGAGCGCCTGCGCGAGGCTGCCAAGCTGGGCTTCACCCAGGCCATCATTCCCGCGGCCAACAAACCGCGGCAGAAAATCGAGGGCATCGAAATCATCGCCGTGGAGCGGGTTGCCGATGCCCTGGCGCGATTTCGCGGCTAATAAAGACCATAAATGGTATTTAAATAGTTAAAAAACTTAAGCTATATATGGATATTATTTTATGAAAGTTGTACATTTGTGGATGGCTTTCCTGTTGTTTGCCGGAGCGGTTGCTTGCGCTCTCGCGCAGGACGCGGTGCCGGGCCCGGCGCAGCGCCAGTTGCGCGAGGTGTATCGCGAGCTGGTCGAGATCAACACCACCGATTCCGCCGGCAGTTGCACCGAGGCGGCACAGGCGATGGGCGCACGCCTGCGTGGCGCCGGCTTTCCAGCGGCGGATGTGCAGGTGCTGATACCGCCCGGGGCGCCAAAAAAAGGCAATCTGGTCGCGCGGCTGCGCGGGACCGGGGCGAAACGGCCCTTGCTGCTGCTCGCGCATATCGACGTGGTCGAGGCGAAGCGCGAGGACTGGAAGCGCGATCCCTTCAAGCTGGTCGAGGAGGAGGGGCATTTTTACGCGCGCGGCGCGGCCGATGACAAGGCGATGGCAGCCATATTCGTTGCCAGCCTGATGCGCTTTCGCAGCGAAAATTACCGCCCCGAGCGCGACCTCGTCCTGGCGTTGACCTGTGACGAGGAAATCATTCCCTCAGCCTACAACGGCGTCGAGTACCTGCTGAAGCACCACCGCGCGCTGCTGGATGCGGACCTCGCGCTGAACGAGGGTGGCGGCGGGCAGTTCGACAAAAGCGGCCGCCGCGTGCGCCTGTCGATACAGGCCGGTGAAAAGGTATTCCAGAGCTATCGCCTGGAGGTGACCAATCCGGGCGGACACAGCGCGCAACCGCGCCCCGACAACGCGCTCTACGACCTGGCACGGGGTCTTGCGCGCCTGGGCGATTTCGAGTTTCCGGCGAAGCTGCTGCCGGTGACGCGCGCCAGTTTTGCGCGCATGTCGACGATCCTTACGGGGCCGGTGGCGGCCGACATGAAGGCCGCCCTCGCGCAACCTCCCGATGCCGCAGCGATGGCGCGCCTGTCGCGCAATCCCGCGTACAACGCGCAGTTGCGCAGCACCTGCGTGGCCACCATGGCCGAAGCGGGACACGCCACCAATGCCCTGCCACAGCGCGCCCAGGCGGTGGTCAATTGCCGCGTGCTGCCCGGCGAATCGGTGGACGAGGTAAAAAGCACGTTGCAGCGCGTGCTTGGCAATGAACGCATCACGGTCACGCCGATGGGCGATGCGGTGCTGTCGCCGCCGGCGCCGCTGGATGAGAGCATTCTCGGGCCGGTGGAGGCGATCGCCGCGGAAATGTGGCCCGGAGTGCCGCTGGTACCGACCCTTTCGGCCGGGGCCACCGACTCGCGCTTTTTGAGTAATGCAGGCATTCCGGCTTATGGAATCAGCGGCCTGTTCAGCGAAGCGGAGTCCTCCGGAGTGCACGGCCTCGACGAACGCCTGCCGGTGCGCTCCCTGTACGAGGGAAATGAGTTTCTCCAGCGCCTGATCAAATCACTGGCGGGCGGCCGGTAGCGATCGGCACGGCGGGACCGTGCCGCGGCAACTGATGCCGGCATTGCCGCATCCGGATTGAGATCTTGTCCTGCAGCGATCGTCAGCCGAGGCCATTGCGCCGGATTGCCTGGCTTCTCGGGGGGGGGGCTACAACTGCTGTTCCAGGGTCGGGTCTCCCATCGGCTCTCCAGCGCTCAGCAATGGTCGAGGCAGGCGCGCCAGCGCATCCTTTACCGATGCGAGTTGCAGGTCCTCGTCCTGCGCCAATTCGGAGGCCAGTTCGCGAACGCCCGCGTTGCGCGTATCGGCCCATACGCGCAGGAAGAATGCCTTGGCCTGCTCCTTGGCACTTTGCGCAATTTCCAGTGCCAGCCGCGGCGTCATCGTCCTGAAAACCAAAGCGCGTGCCTCGGGCACGGGTGCGCCGCTGTCGAGCCAGGAAAATTCACCCGACTCGATGACGGGAATCTCGATGCCGGCACTTTTCTTCATTACGCGACTGGCGTACTGAGCTTCAATTGCCGCGAGTTGATTGAAAAGGTCGGCAGTGCCGTCATTGCCCCAGCCGGCCATGAAAGCGGCGAACTCGCGGCAACGCGTCTCTGCCTCGCGCTCGATGGCCAGCGCGTGGGCGTAGAGCACGCCGGGGGAGACATATCGCCTGTCGGAGCAAACTCCCGGCACGGTATTGGTTTGATGTAGCCCCTGGAAGCATTGCCCGGGTTTGTGTTGACCAACGTCAAGATCTATGGCGCCCATGTGATTCTCCAGGAATTTGTTACGTTCCGAACTGCTTTCCGCGCTGAGCCGGTGTTTCTCTCGGAAAGCGAATGTTTCAGCTATCGTTTTCCCAAGGCTGTTTGCAATCCGTTGACATCGAGAATGCCAATTTGTCTTTGCTGTACGCTGAGGAATCCGTTTTCCTGGAATTGCGAGAAGGCGCGGCTCACCGTCTCCAGTTGCAGACCCAGGTAGCTGCCGATTTCCCGGCGCGTCATGCACAATTGGAACTGCTTGCTCGAATAGCCGCAGGCGCCCAGGCGTTTGGCCAGATTGAGCAGAAACGCCGCGACACGCTCATTGGTGCGCATGCTGCCCAGCAGCATCATGACGCCGTGCTCGCGCACCAGTTCGCGGCTCATCACCTTGTGAAACTGGTTTTGCAATTCCGGGATGTCGCGGGACAGTTGTTGCAACAGCCCGTAAGGCATTACGCAGACTTCGCTGTCCTCCAGCGCGATTGCGGTGCTCTCATGGGCGCCCGCGCCAATGCCGTCCATGCCGAGCATCTCGCCTCGCATGTGGAAGGCGGTAACCTGGTCGCGCCCGTCCGCAAGTGTCAGGGTCGACTTGAAAAATCCATTGCGGATGGCGTAGAGGGACAGGAACGGATCTCCCGTGCGGTACAGGCTCTCGCCCCGGTTGACGCGTTTGCGCGTGTAGACCACTTCTTCGGCGCGCGCCATGTCACGGCCTTTCAGGCCGCAAGGCAGGCAAAGATTGCGCAGGCTGCAGTTGCTGCAGTTGGTGCGTATTTTGGTGACGTTTCTGAGCGGCACCTGGCGCGGGGCGGTGGGCAATGGCAACGGGGAGGTGGTGAACGAGACGGTGGTGTTCATGCTAGGGCCTGTTTTCAATGACATCAATCAATCGGCAAGGTGCGCGTTCGCGGCGCCCCGGCCGCTGTTCGAAGCAGCCGCTACGCCTTTCCTGATGATCGAATGTAGTTGCTGGCCCGTGAAAAAAAAATCCCCTGTACCCGGTAATTTCAATACCGGGATATAGGTAGTGGGGTTTCACGGGGAGCTGGCCACGGGGTGGCAGCGCTGGTCGCGCCCGGGTAGGACTTCCGGCTACTCAGGCCGAGGTCAGTCCCTCGCGTATCGCATAACGGGTCAGTTCGGCGACGTTGTGCAAATCGAGCTTGCGCATGATGTTGCGACGATGTACCTCGACCGTGCTCGGGGCAATGTGCAGCCTGGCTGCGATCACCGATGAGCTCTTGCCTTCAGCCAGCAAAACCAGCACTTCGAGCTCGCGCCGGCCCAGTTTGGCCGCCGTGTTGACCTGAAGCATGCTCTTGCCCCGGGCCGCGTCGACGAGGACGGCGGCGACTTCCGGGCACAGGTAGGTCTGGCCCTGAGCGACGGCGCGGATCGCGCGCGGCAGTTCGTCTCCGGCGGAGGCCTTGATCAGATACCCCTTGGCGCCCGCATTCAGCATTTCCAGGACGAAGCGCTTGTCCGAATAGGCCGACAGCGCAATGACCCTGATGCCGGGGCGGCCGGCAATGAGCCGCTGCGTCGCCTCGATGCCATTCATGCCAGGCATGCCCACATCCACCACGGCGATCTCCGGCTCCGTGCGCGCAACCAGTTCGAGCAGTGCGGCACCATCGGCGGCATCGCCGACCACGGCAATATCCTTCTCCTTCTCGAGCATCGAGCGTAGCGCCGCCAGGATCATCTTGTGGTCGTCGGCAAGTACGATGCGAATACTCATGGCCGGTATTTTCCCATATCGGCCACCGGCGTGTGGCCAAGGAAACACCACGATTTCCTCTGACCCGGGGGAGTTGCCAGGGGGCGAAGGCCGCGTTGTTCAGAATATCCCTCGGTCGCATACGATTCCTGCTGCCAGCCCTTGTCATGACTCTCCATGGGCATGGCGCTGGCGTGTGCTGCGCTGCGGCAGCGTGGCCCGGGGTGGCAGCCGGGTCCTTGCCCGACTTACGGGATGCAGATCTCTATCGAGGTTCCCGCACCCGGCTGGCTTTGAATGTTTATTTCGCCGCCCAGAGCGGCAACGCGTTCACGCATCCCGATCAGACCGAAGGACTTGCGCATGCTTTGATCGACGCTGGAGATGCCTTTGCCGTTGTCATTGATGTCCAGGGTGATTTTCCCGGCAGGATCCTGATGGAGCGATACCATGACCTCGGTGGCCTCGGCGTGGCGGGCGACATTGGTCAGCGACTCCTGCACCATTCTGTAAAGGGGGCTGACCAGGCGGTTATCCAAGGTAAGGTTCTCCGGGTGCACGCTCAGTTCGCAGGCCACCTTGTTGCGCTCGGCGAAGTTTTCAACCAGGTCGTGCAGGGCGGGCACCAAGCCCAGTTCGTCCAGTACGGCGGGGCGCAGGTTGGCGGCAATCCGCCCGACCGAGCGGATTGTCTCGTTGAGCAGCATGTTCATGTCCTGTATTTGCCGTGCCGTGCCGGGGTCGTCCGCAGGCAGCGCCGAAACCAGGGGCGCTATCTGCAGTTTGAGCACGGTGAGTTTTTGCGCCAGTTCGTCGTGCAGTTCGCGGGCAATGCGCTTGCGTTCCTCCTCCTGGAAAGACTCCTGGACGGCGGTCAGCGACTGCAATTCCTGGTGCGAAATCTCGAGTTCGGCGGTGCGCGACTGGACGCGCTCTTCCAATTCGCTGTTAACCTTGCGCAACGCCTCCCGCCGCGCATGAGACCACGCGATGGTCGTCAAGGCGGCAGCGAGGATGAAAATTGCCGTGATCAGGGCGGTAACGCTACCGAGCGTCTGGATCGGCGCATAAATTTCCTCCCGGTCCACTTTTGCGACCATGATCCAGGGCGAATCCGGGATTGGCCGCAAGTAGGCCAGTACCTCCACGCCACGGTAATCCACCCCGTGTACAACGCCTTGCTGCCCCCGCAGGCCCATGGATTCGACCAGATCCGGCTGTTCAATCGGCCGATTCAGATTGAATTGGGCGCTATTCATGTGCCGCAGATCGGTTAGATATCTCACCCGGTTTCCCGCCCGTTCGACGAGAAATGTTTCGGCGCTCTGGCTGGGTGTGGGCCAGGATTCGATCAGCGGATGCAGGGAAAGCTCCGGGTCGATATCGAAAATCAGCGCCCCCACGGGGGGGGAGCGGTCATCACCTGCAAAGACCGGCGCGAGAATATCGATTTCCGGTTCTGTTTCGCCCTCGTGCTTGATGACCGAAAGGTGAAAATCCGAAACCACCGTATTGCCGCTGCGCATCGCCTCGGCGGCGGCGCGGCTTTCCACGCCGCTGATCGCGGGGGTGTCAAGGGTGCTCAGTCGCGGATAGCCTTGGGCATCGACCAGGGTGACTATCCGGTAACCGTAGGATTTTGCGATCAGTAGCAGCTGGGATTTTATTTTCGCCGCAGTTGCGCCCTCGGGCGCCCCGCGATCCAGCCACTGTGCGATTTCGCCGGCCAGCAGGGAGCGCCGGCCTTGCACCCGCGCGTTAGCCTGTCGTTCGCTGATCCACGCCGATATCTGCTGCCCTCTGAGTTCGGCGATCGCAGCCAGGCGCTGCTCCGCGTCGCGGCCCGTGGTTTGCCGCTGGTAGTCGAAAACATAATAGCCGACGCCGGCGATGGCCAACGCCAGAGCGGTGAAAATAATCGCTATCGACGACTTGGCTTGGCTATCGGCAAACAGGGCAGGCATGGCTTCACGAGTGTACCGCTGTCTGGCACTTCGCATGCGCCCGCGGGTTTTATGTGGGGCCGTCCGCTCCAAGGCTTGATCGACGATGGAATATCTCCAAAATTCTCAAAGGGGGGCTCGGCCTATTCTTCAACAGGGCCCAGGCCGATTGAAAATGAATCGCCTATTTCCCCGATGTCGTTGAGATCCTCGAATCGGGGGCACGGGGACACCGAAAGCGAAAATTCACTGTCGTCGAGCTCGGGTATTTCGTAGAGAGAGTAATCAGCAGGTTTGTTTTTCATCATCGCTCCCATCAAGAACATTTGGCAAAACGTTTTTCTTCTCCTCCGTCACATGGATCAATGTAGTCGTTGCTTCGGGGGAAAAAAATCCCCGGCACAAGGTAATTTTCAGTACCGGGATACCGGTATTGGCGCCGGCCGTCGCTGCAGGGAAACGCCATGCATTAGCGAAACAAAGGCGGGCTTCGCAGCTCTAATCGGTACACCGCCTGACACCCGGTCCGGGCTATGACGCACTTCACCCTTTGCCGGCGGCCGCAATGGCATCGATGCCGCAAATGGTACCGGCGGCCTCGGCCGTGTAGCCGGGGAGCTTGTGCACGATTTTTGCAAATGCCGGGCTTCGCAGCATCTCAATCATGCGGGCGACTTCGGCGGTCTCCAGGGCCTTTGCGCGTACTGCGAGAAAATAGCGTTCTCGCACCAGCGGAACAAAAGCGAGCCGGTATTCGGCGGCGGCGGCGCGCAGGCCGAATCCTGCGTCTGCTCCGCCCGAGGCCACCGTTGCGGCAACCGCCCGATGCGTAAATTCCTCCTTGCCGTACCCTTTGATATCGGACTGCCTGATCTTGTCATCGGCGAGCATTTGATCGACCAGCAACCGGGTGCCCGACCCGCGCTGGCGATTGATGAACCGCAAGCCCTGCTCGGCGATGTCGCGAAGACTTACGACTTTTGAGCGATTGCCGCGTGAGAGGATCAGGCCCTGATCGCGATCGACGAAGCGTATCAGCCGATCACGTCGCTCCCTCAGGTCGCGAAGGAATACCGTTCGGTCCCAGCCGGGGCGGCCGGAGATCGGCACGTGGAAGCCGGCGACATCCGCGCGGCCCTCGGCCAGTTCTTTCAATGCATGCAGGCTGCCCATGAACGAGAGTTCGAGACGGAGTATTAAAGCCCCTGGCAGGCCATTGGCAATCTCTGCCAACGCCAGGTCATGGCTTGCAGCGATACGCAGCAGCGGCGCCTGAGGACGATCTTCCCCGGATGGCGTGGAGCTGACCTCGCCAGCGAGTCCGGGCAGGAGGCGGGCCAGTCGCCGTTTTGCCGTATTGTCCAGGTCCATCAGCACCTCGCCGGAAGGACTCAGGCGCGCTCCCCGGCCGCGTTCGAGCAGCACCAGCGGTTCACCCAGCTTGCGCTGATAATCGCGCAGCATTCCCCAGGCGGAGCGGTAGGAAATCCCGCATTCCGAAGTGGCCGCCGACAGCGACCTTGACGTGGCAATGGCCCGCAGCAATGGCATGAGGCGGGCATCGAGCGTTTCGTCGGCATCGCCCTCGAGCTTCCAGACCAGGGACGGAGAAATTTTCATTATGCAAAGAAACGCATATTTTGTCGGGACGCTAAATTAATTATAATCACGTGTGATGTTGATCAATGGATAGTTAGTTGCAAAGTATTGCATATTTGGCGGTTGCGGTCAGACCGCGACAGGCGCCTTGAACAGCTTTTCGGAAGCCGCTGGACAGACCTTTTCGCTGCTCGCCTCCGCAGACGCGAAACTCGTCGACATCGTCCTGCTCAGTCTGCGCATGAGCATTACCGCCGCACTGATTGGCGGTGTGATCGGCCTTCCGCTCGGTGCCGTCATTGCCGTGAATGAATTTCGCGGGCGGCGCACGCTGATCGTCATTCTCAACGCCCTGATGGGACTGCCCTCGGTCGTGGTCGGGTTGCTGGTCTACCTGCTGCTGTCGCGGGCGGGCCCGCTGGGATCGTGGGGCATACTTTTTACGCCGACGGCAATTATCATCGCGCAAACGATACTCATCATGCCAACCCTCGCTGCGCTTTCGCGGCAGGTCATCGGCGACGCATGGCATGAATATCGCGAGCAGCTGCGTTCACTGGGCGAAACCAAACTGGGTGCTGCGCCTACCCTGCTCTGGGACTTGAAGTTTTCCCTGGTGACGATCGTGCTTGCCGGATTTGGGAGAGCCATATCGGAGGTGGGCGCCGTCATGATCGTCGGTGGCAATATCGATGGCGTGACGCGGGTCATGACCACGACGATTGCTTTGGAAACCAGCAAAGGGGATCTGCCACTGGCCCTCGGCTTGGGGTTCATCCTGTTGTTCATCGTTCTCGCTCTTAACGCCGCCGCCTACGTCGTCAACGACACGGCGCAGCGGCGCTACGGGTAGATCAAGGTCTTGGCATTGCGCGCTCCGCTATCCCTGCTGCCGCTGAGCCTGGACAAGGTGGTATTCGAGGTCGGGTCGCGTCGCATCATCGATGCCATTTCGGTGAGTCTCGAGGCGGGGCCGCGCACCGTGGTTCTCGGACCCAATGGGGCGGGCAAGAGCGTTCTGTTGAGGCTCTGCCACGGCTTGCTGGCACCGACTTCGGGAGTGGTCGCATGGAATTCCGCTGAAATCGCCGGCAGTTCCCGCCGGCAGGCCATGGTGTTTCAGCGTCCGGTGCTGCTTCGCCGTTCGGCGCTGGGCAACATCACCTATGCATTGAAACTGGCCGGTGTCCCATTTGCGCAACGCAAGGAGCGCGCCATGGAAGCGCTGCGCAAGGTCGGGCTCGAGGAAATTGGCGCTCATTCCGCGCGCGTTCTCTCCGGAGGTGAGCAGCAACGGCTTGCGCTGGCAAGGGTATGGGCGCTGCGTCCGGAAATCCTCTTCCTCGACGAACCGACCGCGAGCCTCGATCCAGGGGCAACGCAGGAGATCGAAAAGGTGATCGCTGCGCTGCATGCGGCCGGGACCAAGATCGTCATGGTCACCCACAATCTCGGGCAGGCTCATCGGCTCGGGGACGAGATCCTGTTTCTGCACCAGGGCCGGCTGTTGGAACGGACGCCGGCCGACCGGTTTTTTAAAAATCCGGCCTCACCCGAGGCGGCCCAATTTCTTGAAGGAGAACTTCCGTGGTAATCATCCGTCGCACATTTCTTGCACTGCTCCTGGCACTTGCCGCGCTGGGCGCGCAGGCGCAGAACCGCTTCATTGTGGTCGCGTCAACGACATCGACGGAGCAGTCCGGGCTTTTTTCCCACTTGCTGCCCGTATTCGAGAAAAAGTCCGGAATCCAGGTCCGGGTCGTTGCGCTCGGCACGGGGCAGGCGCTCGACCTGGCGCGCCGGGGGGACGCCGATGTCGTGTTCGTCCATGCCAGGGCAGCCGAAGAGAAATTTCTGGCCGAAGGCCATGGGGTCAGGCGTTATCCGGTGATGTACAACGATTTCGTGCTGATCGGGCCCAAGGTCGATTCGGCCAAAATTGCCGGCGGCAAGGACATCATCGATGCGCTGAAGAAGATCGAGTCGGCGCGGGCCGCGTTCGTATCGCGCGGCGACAACAGCGGCACGCACATAGCGGAGCTGGACCTGTGGAAGGCCTCCGGCATTGATCTGGCCAAAGCCAGGGGGCCCTGGTATCGCGATACCGGGCAGGGAATGGGCCCGGCGCTCAACACTGCCGCTTCGATGAACGCCTATCTCCTGGCCGATCGCGGTACCTGGCTGGCGTTCAAGAATCGCGGCGACCTCGAAATCCTGGTCCAGGGTGACCGGCGCCTCAACAACCAGTACGGCGTGATGCTGGTGAATCTCGAAAAGCACCCCACGGTGAAGAGAGACCTCGGCCAGAGTTTCATCGACTGGCTGGTTTCGCCAGAAGGCCAAAAAACCATCAGCGATTACAAGATCGGCGGCGAACAGCTCTTTTTTCCCAACGCCGGGCAGGTCGGCGTATGAGGTTGCGCGCATTGATGCAAGCCGGATTCGCGTGGCGCTGCTGAAGTAAAGGCCCGGCGGTTGGATGAGCCCAGGTGGAAAAAACATCTGGGCGGCCCGGTGTACGAGGCTTGGGTCTTTTTGAGTGCACCGATCGGTATCGGTCAGCACGGCTCGCGCTCGGGTCAAAAGCGCTCGGTCAAACCCGCTCGGTCAAACCCGCTCGGTCAAACCCGCTCGGTCAAACCCGCTCGGTCAAACCCGCTCGGTCAAACCCGACTACCAGTATCCCGGTATTGAAAACTACCGGAATCTGGGAATATTTTTTTGTTGAGGGAGCGACTACATTCGACCCCGTGGTGGAGGTTTCAAACCCGTTTAATAATCGAACGAGCATCCGAGGTTTAGGCGGTATCAGGCGGCCTGTGCGATGCGAGGAACTTGCGAGGAGGAAGGGCGATGCATCATCATTACCTTACAATTGAACAACGAAATACCTTGGAGAAACTGGTCCGCTCATCGATGGGCGTCGGGGCAAGACTCGATGCCGCACTGGGGCAATTGCATCAGCCGGATTACGGCGTGTGCATTGATTGCCGCCAGGACATCGCGTTTGAGCTTCTGCTGGTCAATCAGCTGGCAGTACATTGCCGGAGTTGCATGCGATTGCCGGTTGCCCGTGAATCGACCTTCGTCTGCATAAGCCGTGCCTACGACGATTTCCGGAGCCTTGAACTGGCGGGCTAGTTAGTATCTGATTCCGCATTGGCCAGCCGGACCCATAACAGTGAAATCTGCGCCAGGCGAGGCTGCGGCACGGGCTGTGGATGCCCCGATGCAGCGTCCGGCCACCGGCTTACGTCGTCCCGCTCAAGGAACTAGCCATGGAAATAAAGACGCCGTCGCCTCTGGCTATGGAACATCAGGCACTGTTGGCCGAACTCAACATGGCCCGTCGCCTTGGGGGCCACACCGGCGAGGCCGCCGACCGAATCGAACGGATGATGCAAACGCATATAGCCAAGGAAGAGGAATTCGCGCTGCCTCCGCTTGGCCTGCTACAGGAACTGGCGAGCGGCCACCTGGAAGCCGGGATGATGGCGGCAGCGTATCTTGCGGAAACCCTGGAGAAGGAACTGCCGAACCTCCTCGCCGAACATCGCATGATTACCGCCGCGCTGGAAGAGCTGATGGCGGCTGCCTCCAGGGAAGGTCACCAGCAGGTGGCCTTTTTCGCCGAGAAAATGATGTTGCACTCGCGCGCTGAAGAACTGGTTACCTACCCGGCGGCGATCCTGGTCGGAAGATACCTGAAGATGTGCGACAAGAACAAAAGCGCTTAGCAATCGCACTTTGCAATCGCTGCCGCAGAAAACGGAAGGCTTTGAGCGCAGCCAGTCGGCTTCGGAGACGCAGTTGCACTCGGGGGAAGCGGATCAGGGCATTATTTCAACGTACTCGTAGACTTCGCTGTTGGCCACGCGATCGCGCACCGAAAGCGGTGCGCGCCCGAACCAGCGCTGTGGGTCGTGGCGATCGATTTCTTTTCCCATGAAGCGAACCAGGTTGCAAATCGGTTCGACCACGCTGCTCCGGTAGGCCGCGTCGTCATCCACATAGGCCCGGTACAGGTTCTTCATGCAGTTGCGGCGGCAGAAAGCGAATGCCTCACAGGCATTGCAGGGCATTTCCGGGGTCGGTTGCAGCGGGCTGGGTTTCAGCCAGTTTTCGACCACGCTGCCCTGCAGCATGGAGGGCAGAAAAGTCATGTCAGGGCATGGGTATATTTTCCCGTCAGGCATGATGTTGAGGATGTGTGTCGAGACGCGGCATTGGGTCATGCCGGCATATAACTCCTGCACGCGCGATGGCAGCACTTTGTTGCGCACCATGCCCATGATAGGTATCAGCGGATACAGGCTGTTGCCGTCAAAAAACCGCGTAATCAGCTTCGACAGAACGGCGCGCCGCTTCTCCAGCGCTTGCTCCGAATAGGCTCCTTCCTGCGCGACAAACTGGAAATAGACGTAATCGAAAGATTCCGTCAGTTCGTCAATTTCCTCGAATGTGGTGTCGGCATCGCTCCAGGTCACACGCGCGGTCAGCGTTCCACCGAGACGATCGCGGATCGCGCCGACGTTGGCGACGACCTTGCGATATATTCCACGCCCCCGGTAGCCGTCGGTGATGCGCTCGCCGCCATCGATGGACACCAGAACATTTGACAGCCTCGAGAGCACCGCATCCGGCAGTCGTTGCAGCAGCGTGCCGTTGGTTTGCAGCTGGAAGCGGAAGTCGGGAAACCGTTGCATGGTTGCAACCATGAATTCAAGGTTCAGCGTCGGCTCGCCACCGTAAAATGTCACGTAAATCTCGCGGCCTCCGAGTTGCCTGCGGATGAACGTCTCGAGTTGATCGAGCGTATAGGTCGGCTTGCGTTGCGAGCCGACGACCTCGCCGACGCCCAGCGAGCAGTAGGTACACCTGAGATTGCAGCGCAGCGTGGTAAACAGTTGCAGTTCGACACGGTTGCCGACAATGGCCGGACCGGTCGCGTCAATCGGGTCAGTAACAACATTCAAACTGGCATTGGAGTGCATCAAATCGTCTTTCCGACTTTGGGGCTGGCATTCAGGGTGTCGCATTGAACTGCGATTCATAGTACCTCAAGCGGTCACGGCAATTGTGCAATCGCCGAAGCGAGCGCGCCTACGTTGACGTTGCTGACAGTTCGGGGGGCGTCTTCGCTCGCGTCTTCGATCCTTGGTGCCGGAAATGCAGCAACCTGTGTAACATGGCGCGCTCGTTTGATTTGCGCGCGTTTGATTTGCGCTGGTTCGATCCGCGCTTGTCCAATCCACATTCAGTTTTCGGGGGGGTATATGAAGATCGTCGTATTTGGGCCGGATCGCCGCGTGGGCGCACTGGAAGGCAATAAGGTCATCGATTTGAATCGCGCCGATTCGGGCATTCCGGCGCAGCTGACCGCGTTCATCGCGGCGGGTAAGCCGGCCCTCGATGCGGCGAAAAAAGCCATCGCCAACGCCAGCGGAGACGCAGTTCAAGATGCCGCAAAAGTCACGCTGCATGCGCCCTGGCCTGGCAAGCGCATCGCCATGGTGGGCGGCAATTACGCTGACCATCTTGCGGGCATGGAGGCCAATCAGCATGGCACCCCCTTGAGCGGCGATGCCATTGCGAAGGCCTTCGAGGTGGCCCGGGGCAAGGGGCATTGGGGTTTCTGGAAAGTATTGGACGAAGTCGCCGGCAACGGGGATGAAATTCCGTTTCCCAAGAAGACGAAGTATCTGGACTACGAGGGCGAAATTGCCATAGTCATCGGCAAGCGCGGCAAGGATATCGCCGCGTCGCAGATCGCCGATTATGTCTGGGGCGTGACCCTCGTCAATGACTGGAGCTGCCGCGATGGCATGGGCGTGCCGCGTACCATGAGCTACAACGGCGCCAAGAATTTCGATGGCTCCTGCACCCTGGGCCCTTGTATCGTGGTCGGCGAGGTCGACTTCCAGAATGTGGACGCGCAGACCAAAGTGAACGGCCAGGTGCGCCAGAGTTTCAACAGCAAGGACATGATTTTCAATTTCGGAGAAGTGCTGGAGTTCCTGTCCAAGGATTTCACCTTCGTCCCTGGGGATATCATCAGCGGTGGAACCGCCAGGGGTACCGCGGCCGACCAGACCAGGAAAAATGCCGATGGCAGCCGGCCGACTGAACTGTTTCTCAAGCCGGGGGACAGCGTGGAAATTTCATCTCCGCAGATCGGCAGTATCGCCAACAAGCTCGTTTAGGAAAGGCCACTTCGGTCCGGCGGGCCGTGTGGCCCCCGGGCCGGCGCAATGCGGGTAAAAATACTCAAAAATTCAAGCACATTGATGCTGTCGCCCTGACAGTGCGGGGGCGATCAGGTAAAATGTCGCTTGTGGCAGGCGTGGCGGGTCCGGCTTTGGTCGACGCGAGGGTGGCGGAATTGGTAGACGCACTGGATTTAGGTTCCAGCGCCGCAAGGCGTGGGGGTTCGAGTCCCTTCCTTCGCACCAGCCGCTCTTGTGGATAGGTTTGAGATGTCCAGCGGTGTGGCCACGGATCTTCAAGCGTTCAGGGAATCCCCCCAATTGCGGTAAAAAACCAAGTAGCGAAACAGGACAGGAATGCAGACAAATCTGGAAACACTGAGCCAGCTTGAGCGCCGGCTGACCATGGCGGTTCCCGCGCAGGATATTGACAAGGAAATCGGCGAAAGGCTGAAAAAGCTTTCCCGCACGGTGCGCATGCACGGGTTTCGTCCCGGCAAGGTTCCGCTGAAAATTGTGGCGCAGCAATACGGCCCGCAGGTGCGCTCCGAAGTCATCGGTGATGCGGTGCAGAAGGCCTTCGACCGGGCGGTCGAGGAGAACAAGCTGCGCGTGGCAGGCAATCCGAGGATCGAACCCAATGTTGGCGAGGATGCAGCGCAGCTGTCCTTTGCAGCGACCTTCGAGGTTTATCCGGAACTCAAGCTGGGCGATATTTCCGCAGTAGCAATCGAAAAGCCAGTATTGGCCGTGAGCGAAGCCGATGTGGACAAGACGCTCGAAGTGCTGCGCAAACAGCGCGTGACCTATGAACTGGCCGGGCGCGCTGCGCAGGCACAGGACCGTGTCACGGTGGATTTCACCGGGCGCATCGACGGCACGGAGTTCGCTGGCGGCAAGGGCAGCGATATGCCTGTGGTGCTGGGCGAAGGCCGCATGCTGGCCGATTTTGAGTCGAATATCACCGGTATGCCCGCCGGGGAATCCAAGACCTTTGATGTGAAATTTCCCGACAACTACGGCAACAAGGACCTGGCAGGCAAGGTCGCAAGTTTTGAGGTGAAGGCGAGCAAGGTCGAATCTCCGGTATTGCCCGCACTGGACGCGGAATTTGCCAAGGCGCTTGGCGTTGCCGACGGCGATACCGTCAAGATGCGCGCCGAGGTACGCGCCAACGTAGAGCGGGAAGTCAAAAGGCGCGTGGAGGCGGATATCAAGCAAAAGGCGATGCAGGCCCTGCTCGATTCCACGCAGCTGGAACTGCCCAAATCGCTGGTGGCGATAGAGATGCAGCGGCTGGTGCAGTCCACGCGCGCCGATCTGGAGGCGCGCGGTGTGAAAATGGACCAGTTGCCGATCAATCCCGAGTTGTTCGAGGCGCAGGCCAAGCGCCGCGTCGGCCTGGGACTGATCATCGGGGAACTGGTGAACGCGAAAGCGCTCGCGCCCAAGGATGAACAGATTCGGGCGCTGGTCGAAGACTATGCGCAAAGCTATGAGCAGCCGGTCGAAATGGTAAGATGGCTCTATTCGGAACAGCAACGGCTCGCGGAGTTCGAGGGGCTGGCAATTGAGTCCAATGTCGTAGCCTGGGTCCTGGAGAACGCGAAGGTCGAGGAAAAAGCTGTTTCGTTCGATGAATTCATGAACAAGGCGGCGGCATGAACTGGTCAGGTGGGCTGAATCCGATGTCCGGGATGTACGACGCGCAGCGCAACCTGGAGCCGCGCGCCCTGGGCATGGTGCCCATGGTCATCGAGCAAAGCGGGCGCGGCGAGCGCGCCTACGACATCTATTCGCGCCTGCTCAAGGAGCGCGTGGTGTTTCTGGTGGGCCCGGTCAACGAGGTCACCGCCAACCTGATCGTCGCGCAGCTTCTTTTCCTTGAATCGGACAATCCCGACAAGGATATTTCCTTTTATATCAATTCGCCGGGCGGATCGGTTTCAGCAGGCCTGGCGATCTACGACACCATGCAGTTCGTCAAGCCGGACGTTTCCACGCTTTGCGTGGGCCAGGCGGCGAGCATGGGGGCCTTGTTGTTGACTGCAGGCGCCAAGGGCAAGCGCTTCTGCCTGCCCAATTCGCGCGTCATGATTCACCAGCCCATGGGCGGGTTTCAGGGGCAGGCCTCGGACATCGAGATCCATGCCAAAGAAATCCTGTTCCTGAAGCAGCGGCTCAACGAAATCATGGCCAAACACAGCAATCAGGACGTGGCACAGGTAGAACGTGACACAGACAGGGATAATTTCCTTTCCGCCGACGAGGCCGTGAGCTATGGTCTGGTCGATCGCGTGCTGACCGCGCGCGAGGAAGTAAAGGCAGCTTAGGCTAGGAATCGGAGACACAATGGCGGAAAAGGCGAGCGGCGAGAAACTTCTCTACTGTTCCTTTTGCGGCAAGAGCCAGCATGAGGTGAGGAAACTCATCGCTGGCCCGTCCGTGTTCATCTGCGACGAATGCATCGAGCTTTGCAACGACATCATCCGCGAGGAGAGCAGTGCGGACAAAACCGGCAAGCCGGTCAAATCCGACCTTCCCACGCCGCGCGAAATCTGCCAGATTCTTGACGAGTACGTGATCGGCCAGGAGCAGGCCAAAAAGATCCTGTCGGTGGCGGTATACAACCACTACAAGCGCCTCAAGCACCTCACCAAGAGCGACGAAGTCGAACTGGCGAAATCCAACATTCTTCTTGTCGGACCGACGGGATCGGGCAAGACGCTGCTCGCGCAGACCCTGGCGCGCCTGCTCAACGTGCCCTTTGTCATTGCCGATGCCACGACGCTCACCGAGGCTGGCTATGTCGGTGAAGATGTCGAGAACATCATTCAGAAGCTGCTGCAGAATTGCGACTACGATGTCGACAAGGCCAAGCGCGGCATTGTCTATATAGACGAAATCGACAAGATATCGCGTAAATCCGACAATCCGTCGATCACCCGTGATGTGTCGGGCGAGGGCGTGCAGCAGGCGCTGCTCAAATTGATCGAAGGAACCGTCGCATCCGTGCCGCCGCAGGGCGGCAGGAAGCATCCGAACCAGGATTTCGTCCAGGTCGACACCACCAACATTCTGTTCATCTGCGGTGGCGCCTTCGACGGGCTGGAGAAGATCATTCGCGGCCGCTCCGAGAAAGCCGGCATCGGCTTTGGCGCCGACGTGCGCAGCTTGCGCGACGCCAAGGATATCGGCGCGATACTGCGCACAGTCGAGCCCGAGGACCTGATCAAATTCGGACTGATCCCAGAATTCGTCGGGCGTCTGCCGGTGGTGGCGACCCTCGAGGAGCTGGATGAAAAGGCCCTGATCCAGATTCTGACCGAGCCGAAGAACGCGCTCATCAAGCAGTACCAGAAGCTGTTTCTCATGGAGGGTGCGGACCTCGAAGTGCGTCCTGCGGGCCTGAACGCCATTGCGAAAAAGGCGCTCGCCCGGAAGACCGGCGCCCGCGGCCTGCGCTCGATCATCGAACAGGTTTTGCTAGAGACCATGTTTGAACTGCCGACGCAGGAGAACGTCATCAAGGTCGTGGTCGATGAATCGACGGTCATCGGCGAAGGCAAGCCGCTGTTGATTTATTCGGATCCCATCAAGGTTGCGGGGTCGGCCTGAACGGAGATTCAAGGGGATTGACGCCTTTTCCCTTTTGTTTCTCGGGTTGAATACGACTGATTTGCCCCAATCTACCCGGATGCCCTGACCCGGGTCTGTCTAGAATAGAACAAGCGCTAGATGCGAGAGCGCAGAAAAGAGAATTCTCGCGACACTGCGGCTTTTACCCCTTAATTTTCTGGAAATACCATGGCAAGCACCAGCACGCTACCCCCCGACGTCGCCGAATTCCCGTTGCTTCCCCTGCGGGATGTGGTGGTATTTCCGCACATGGTGATCCCGTTGTTCGTGGGGCGGCCCAAATCGATCAAGGCAATGGAACTCGCCATGGAAGCCGGGAAATCCATCCTGCTCGTGGCACAGAAATCCGCGGCCAAGGACGATCCGGTCGGCGAGGACCTCTACAACGTGGGTTGTATCGCCAATATCCTGCAGATGCTCAAGCTTCCCGACGGCACGGTGAAAGTGCTGGTTGAAGGCAATCAGCGGGCCACCATCGATTCGGTAGTCGACCAGCGCACCCATTGTGTGGCCGGTGCGCGACCGCATCCGGCCGATGCCCGCGAGAACACAGAGGCCGAGGCGATGCGCCGGGCGCTGGTGGCGCAGTTTGACCAGTATGTCAAACTCAACAAGAAGATTCCGCCCGAAATCCTCACGTCGCTGGCCGGCATAGAGGAAGCCGGGCGCCTGGCAGACACCATCGCCGCGCACCTGCCCCTCAAACTGGAACAAAAGCAGCAGGTGCTGGAGATGTTCGACGTGAAGCAGCGCTTGGAGCATCTGCTCTCGCAACTTGAGTCCGAAATCGACATCCTGCAGGTCGAGAAACGCATTCGCGGCCGCGTCAAGCGCCAGATGGAAAAGAGCCAGCGCGAGTACTACCTCAACGAGCAGGTCAAGGCGATCCAGAAGGAACTGGGCGAGGGCGAGGACGGCGCCGACCTGGAGGAGATGGAGAAAAAGATCAAGGCGGCGCGCATGCCCAAGGACGCCAAGAAGAAGGCCGACGGAGAACTGAAAAAGCTGCGCCTGATGTCGCCCATGTCCGCCGAGGCGACCGTGGTGCGCAATTACATCGACGTGCTGGTGAATCTTCCCTGGAAGAAGAAAAGCAAGATTTCCAAGGACATTGCGGCCGCGGAAAAGATTCTGGATGCCGATCATTACGGTCTGGAGAAGGTCAAGGAGCGCATCCTTGAATACCTTGCGGTGCAAAGCCGGGTCGACCAGATGAAGGCGCCGATCCTCTGCCTGGTCGGGCCGCCCGGCGTGGGCAAAACTTCGCTGGGGCAATCCATTGCCCGGGCCACCAATCGCAAGTTCGTGCGCATGTCGCTGGGCGGGGTGCGCGATGAAGCGGAAATTCGCGGCCATCGCCGTACCTACATCGGTTCCATGCCGGGGAAGATCCTGCAGAACATGAACAAGGTCGGCGTGCGCAACCCGCTGTTCCTGCTCGACGAAGTGGACAAGATGGGCATGGATTTCCGCGGTGATCCGTCCTCGGCGTTGCTCGAGGTGCTCGATCCTGAGCAGAATCACACCTTCGTTGATCATTATGTCGAGGTTGAATACGATCTGTCCGAAGTGATGTTCGTAGCGACCTCGAATACGCTCAACATTCCGCCAGCGCTGCTCGATCGCATGGAGGTGATCCGCCTGTCCGGATATACCGAGGACGAGAAGATCAATATTGCGCAGCGCTACCTGCTGCCCAAGCAGATGAAGAACAACGGGGTGAAAAAGGAGGAGTTGCAGGTGACCGAGGGCGCCCTGCGCGACATGGTCCGCTACTACACTCGCGAGGCCGGCGTGCGCAGCCTGGAGCGCGAGCTGTCCAAGATCTGCCGCAAGGTCGTGAAAAATCTCCTTACCAAGCCGCGCGACAAGCGCATGTCGGTGGTGCCGAAGAATCTAGACAAGTACCTGGGTGTGCGCAAGTACAGCTTCGGCATGGCCGAGAAACTCAATCAGGTGGGACAGGTCACCGGGTTGGCGTGGACCGAAGTCGGCGGCGAACTGCTCACCATCGAAGCGGCGCTGATGCCCGGCAAGGGCAAGGTGCAGCGCACCGGCAAACTTGGCGAGGTCATGCAGGAGTCGATCGCCGCAGCGCTCACGGTGGTGCGCAGCCGCTCGTCGAAGCTTGGCATTCCGGCCGAGGATTTCGAGAAAAAGGACATACACGTGCACCTGCCCGAAGGCGCCACGCCCAAGGACGGGCCGAGCGCGGGTGGCGCCATTACTGTCGCCATGGTGTCGGCACTGACCGGCATACCGGTACGTGCCGACGTGGCGATGACTGGCGAAATCACGCTGCGCGGCGAGATCCTTGCCATCGGCGGCTTGAAGGAAAAGCTGCTGGCCGCGCATCGCGGCGAGATCAAGAAGGTCCTCATCCCCGAGGAGAACGTCAAGGACCTCACTGAAATACCCGACAACATCAAGAATCAGCTGGAGATCATCCCGGTCAAATGGATAGACCAGGTGCTCGAACATGCCCTGGAGCGCATGCCCGAATCCATCAAGGCCGATGCCGTTGTCCCGGCCGCGGCTGCCGGCGACGACAAGTCGGCGAATACGGTTATCACGCATTGATACCGCGTTGATTCCCGACAGGCGGATGTCGCGCAGCGATACCGTGTGAGATCCGCCTGCCCAACCCTGATCGAGTTGTCCCGGTATTATTGAAACGTCGCGCGACGCAGTGGCGGCATTGCCGATTTCCTGCTTGACACTCCAGGACCGCGGCGGTTAAATCGCGCGTAAAGGTAGCCTGTGTTTTTTTCATCCTCAATTTTCTACACAATCCCAAGCTGACTTTTCAAGGACACGACATGAACAAAACTGAAATCATCGATCACATCGCGGGCTCTGCGGATATTTCCAAGGCGGCCGCAGGACGCGCACTCGAAGCAACGGTAGCCGCGATAAAAACCGCGATGCGCAAGGGTGGATCCGTGACGCTGGTGGGCTTTGGCACCTTTTATGTGGGAAAACGCGCAGCCCGTGCCGGACGCAATCCACGCACCGGTGCGGCCATCAAGATCAAAGCGGCCAAAGTACCTAAGTTCCGCGCTGGTAAAGCACTCAAGGATGCGCTAAACTAGCGCCCCTTCAAAGCTCCGCTCCGGTGTGTGTTTGTTGCTCCGGGTCGGAATGGCGAAGGGTGCTTAGCTCAGTTGGTAGAGCGTCGCCCTTACAAGGCGAATGTCGGCGGTTCGAACCCGTCAGCACCCACCAGTCTGCAGATTTGGCGTTGCAGCGTTTGAACAAGCTGCGGGATTTCGCTGCATGAATGGGGGAGCAGGGTAGTGCGGGCCATCGTGGCCCGGTTTGAAGCAGTAGCAAACGAATGTGGAGTGGTAGTTCAGTTGGTTAGAATACCGGCCTGTCACGCCGGGGGTCGCGGGTTCGAGTCCCGTCCACTCCGCCAGAAAACTGAAAGGCGAACTGCGGTTCGCCTTTTTTGCTGTTAAGCGCATTTTGTTTGCGTTGGTGCCACATTCTTCGTCATACCGTTCATAGCCTGGGAGACTGACCCACACCATGTTCAGCTTTGTTGCGGCTCACAAACGCCTGATGCAGATCCTGCTCGCGCTGGTGGTTGTCCCTCCGTTCGCGATGTGGGGAATAGATTCCTACCAGCGCTCGAGCGTTCAGGTCGGCGAGGTCGCCAGCGTCGGCGACATCAAGGTCAGCGAAAACGAATTCGTGGCGCAGTTGCGCGGGCAGCAGGAGCGGATGCAACAGGTGCTCGGGCGTAATTTCGATGCGGCGATGTTCGACAACCCCGCGGTCCGGAACGAAGTTCTGGAGAACATGATCTCGCAGCGTCTGGTCACCCAGCACGTGGTCAAGTCGCGCATGGTGGTCACCGATGACGCGCTGCGCGAAATAATCCTTTCGACCCCGGCATTTCATGTTGATGGCAAGTTTTCGCGCGATTTGTATGTTCGGGTTCTGAGTAACGAGCGTGGCGATCGCGGCGAGGGGATGACCCCGGAGATGTTCGAAAACAGCCTGCGGCGCGATCTGCTGGTACAGCAGCTCAGTTCCGCTGTCGGCGAAGGCGGGCTGGTGTCGCGCGCCATAGCACGCGAATGGGCCAGCCTTGCCGGCGAAAGCCGCGAGATTTCAACCATCAAGCTTGCCTCAAGCGGTTTCTCGGCGCAGGTGAAACCGTCGCCGGAGTCCATCAAGGCTTTTTACGATGCCAATCGCGGCCGCTTCGAGATTCCGGAGCAGGTCAAGGTCGAGTATGTGCTGCTCGACAACGATGCACTGATGTCGGCCGATCCGTTGACCCAGAAGGAGATCGAAAGCGCCTACGAGCAGCGTCGCAGCCAGTTCGAGGTCAAGGAGCAGCGGCAGGCGAGCCACATCCTGATCGCCCTAAAGCAGGGCGCCAACGAGGCGGAAAAGGCCAAGGCGCGCACCAAAGCCGAGGATCTGCTCGCGCAGGCCAAGAAGGCCCCGGCGGTTTTTGCCGAACTCGCGCGGAAGAATTCGGACGATCCGGGATCGGCGGAAAAGGGCGGCGACGTCGGCCTGTTCTCGCGCGGCCTCATCGCCAAGGCTTTCGAGGATGCAGCATTCGGCATGAAGCCCGGAGAAATTGTCGGTCCGGTCGAGAGCGAATTCGGTTACCACGTCATACGCCTGACGTCGGTGGTGCCTGGAAAGGTCAAACCTTTGGCCGAGGTGAGGGGCGAAATCGAGAAAGAGCTTCTCAAGCAGCGTGCGGGACGCAAATTCGCCGAATCCGCGGAGCAGTTTTCCAATCTGGTCTACGAACAGGCGGACACGCTCAAACCGGTGACCGAGCGTTTCAAGGTCGCGGTCCGCGACGGCGGCTGGGTGACTCGCGGGGGATCGAAAATTCCGCAGCTTGCACATCCGCGCGTGATGGCCGCGCTATTTTCCGACGATGTGGTCAAGAACCGGCGCAACACCGAGGCCGTCGAGGTGGCGCAGGGGACATTGATATCGGCACGTGTGCTCGAGCACAAACCCGCGACCCTGAGGCCGCTCGAGGAAGTACGGCCGGAGGTTGTGCAACTGCTGGTACAAAAAGAAGCGGCCAGCCTTGCCTGGAAGCAGGGCGCCGAGCGCCTGAATCAGTTACGCAAGGGCGAGACCGTGGCGCTGCAGTTCTCCGCGCCCAAGACCCTGGGACGCGATGGTGGCGCGCAGATTCCGCCGCCGGCCCTGGAGGCTGCTTTCCGTGCGGACCGCGCCAAGCTGCCGGCTTATGCGGGCGTGGAACTGACCGACGGGTATATGCTGATCCGCGTCAGCAAGGTGGTGCCGCCCAAGCTGGATGAGAATGCCGAAAAAGGCGCGCAATCCGAACTGAGCCGGGCGATGGGCGCGACCGAGTTTCGCGCCTACCTGCAGGGGTTGCGCGGCAGCACCAGGATTACGATCAACCAGAAAGCCATCGAGGCGAAGCCGGCGCAGTAATTTTGCGGGGTGACCGCGCGGGAATCGCGCGTCATCGGCTCGGCCGCCTCGCCAGGCATTTTGGCCGCGCGGTCGTAGAAAAGACCGCCGTCGCATAAAGCTTGCGCCGGCTGTTGGAAGCAGCGCGGCGAGCTTTTGGCCGCGCGGTGCTAGCAGCGGGCTCTACGCGGAGTTCTCGCCCGATTCAGCTGCCACTTCCGGGATGCACACCGCCACGTTGTTATAGCCGGCGTCCACGTGGACGATTTCTCCGGTGATGCCCGAGGCGAGCTCCGAGAGCAGAAATGCCGCGGTGTTGCCCACTTCTTCGATGGTGACGTTGCGGCGCAGCGGCGAGAACTGCTCGACATGCTTGAGGATTTTGCCGAAACCCGCTATGCCGCTGGCTGCCAGCGTCTTGATCGGCCCGGCGGAAATGCCGTTGACGCGAATTCCTTTGGGACCCAGGTTCTCGGCCAGATAACGCACTGCGGCTTCAAGACTGGCCTTGGCAAGTCCCATGGTGTTGTAGTGGGGAATGGAGCGCTCCGCACCCAGATAGGTGAGGGTCAGAAGTGCCCCACGGCGCTCGGTGAGCATTGGCAGGAACGCCTTGGCCAGCGCCGGAAAACTATAGGCGGAGATATCATGCGCGACGCGAAACGCTTCGCGATTGAAACCTTCGAAAAAACTGCCGGTTATCGCCTCACGCGGGGCGTAAGCGACCGCATGCACAAGGCCGTCCATGCTGTCCCATTGGGCGCCTAGATCGAGCGCAAGCTTGGCGATTTCATCGTCACTGGCTACGTCGCAGACAAATACCAGCGAAGAGCCGAGTTCTGCGGCCATTTCCGTGACGCGCTCGCGAAAACGTTCGTTCTGGTAGGTGAACGCGAGTTCCGCCCCCTCACGTTGCGCGGCTTTGGCGATACCCCAGGCGATGGAGCGGTTGCTGAGCAGGCCGGTGACAAGAATTCGCTTGCCGGAGAGAAACCCCATGTTTGGATTCCTTGATGTGACGCCGGATTATACCGGAGAGGTACGGAGCGCAGCCCCTGAGGAGGCAGGATTTGGATACACTTTCACGCCATGCACTATCCACGCCTGTTGATGCTGTTCGCTTTGCTTGCTCTCGCCGGATGCGGCGAGATCTGGAACAGCCCTTATCCGGGATCCGATCGCCTCAAGAGCATTCTCTATACGTCGTTCTCCGAGCGCCCCAAGCATCTCGATCCGGCACAGTCGTATACGTCCGACGAAGCGGAATTCACCGCGCAGATTTACGAGCCGCCGCTGCAGTACCACTATCTCAAGCGTCCCTATGAGTTGATTCCCGCCACCACGCAGGAGGTGCCCAGGGCAAAGCTCTACGATGCGCAGGGCAGGCTGCTCCCGGCCGATGCGCCGGTTGCTCGCGTTGCCTGGAGCGAATACGACATCCATATCCGCCCCGGCATCCTCTATCAGCCGCATCCGGCGTTTGCAAGGAATGCGAAGGGCGAGCCGCGTTATCTGGCGCTCGGTGAGGCCGATATCCGCGACAAATACGAGATCGCCGATTTTTCCGAAACCGGCACCCGGGAACTGCTTGCCGAGGACTACGTCTACGAAATCAAGCGGCTCGCGCATCCGCGATTCGTGTCCCCGATTTTCGGGTTGATGAGCGAGTACATTGTCGGCCTGAAGGAACTGGCCGAGCAGTTGCAGAAGGACGACAAGGAGGTCCTGGCCGCGCACGAGAAGCAATACGGCAAGCCAGACCGCGGCTTTCCCTGGCTTGACCTGCGCAAATACGAACTGTCTGGGGTCAAGGTGGTCGATTCCCACACCTACCGGGTGCGGGTCAAGGGCAAGTATCCGCAATTCATCTATTGGCTGGCGATGCCTTTTTTCGCGCCTATTCCCTGGGAGGCTGACCGGTTTTACGCGCAGCGCGGCATGAACGAAGGCCGCAACCTCACGCTCGACTGGTTTCCCGTAGGCACCGGGCCCTACATGCTCACCGAGAACAATCCCAACGCGCGCATGGTGCTCGAGCGCAATCCGAATTTTCGCGGCGAACCGTATCCTGGCGAAGGCGAACCGGGCGACGCTGCGGCCGGCCTTCTCGTCGATGCCGGCAAGCCCGGGCCCTTTGTCGAGCGCATCGTGTTCAGTCGCGAGAAGGAGGGCATCCCCTACTGGAACAAATTCCTGCAGGGCTATTACGACAACTCAGGGATAAGTTCGGACAATTTCGACCAGGCGGTGCGCATCGACATCGAAGGCGAGGCGGCGCTTTCCCAGCAGATGGAAGAGCGCGGCATCAGCCTGAAGACCTCGGTGGGGACCAGCACATTTTATCTCGCATTCAATTATCTCGACCCGGTGGTGGGTTCCCTGTCCGAGCGCGCGAAGAAATTGCGGCAGGCCGTGTCGATCGCCATCGACTGGGAGGAATTCATTTCCATCTTCGCCAACGGCCGCGGCATTCCCGGCATGGGTCCGCTGCCGCCTGGAATATTCGGCTATCGCGACGGCGCGCAAGGCGTCAATGCGGTGGTCTACGACTGGGTCGACGGCAAGCCGAAGCGAAAACCGATCGAGGCCGCCAAGCGCCTGCTCGGGGAGGCCGGATTCCCCGACGGGCGCGACCAGAAAACCGGGCAACCGCTGGTGCTGTATCTGGATACCGTGGCCCGCGGACCCGGGGACAAGGCGCGTCTGGACTGGTACCGGCGCCAGTTCGCCAAGCTCAACATCCAGCTCGAGATTCGCGCCACCGACTGGAACCGTTTCCAGGAGAAAATCCGCGCCGGCAACACGCAGCTGTTTTTTCTCGGCTGGAACGCGGACTACCCCGATCCGGAAAACTTCATGTTCCTCCTGAACGGCGCGCAGTCGCGCGCCAAGACGCAGGGGGAAAATGCCGCCAATTACGCCAATCCCGTCTACGACAGGCTGTTCGAGCAGATGAAGAACATGGACAACGGCAGCGAGCGCCAGGCCATCATCGACCAGATGGTGAAAATTGCGCGCGAGGACGCCCCCTGGGTGTGGGGCTACCATCCCAAGGATTACGCCTTGTCGCACGCCTGGATGAAAAATGGCAAACCCAACAACATGGCGCGCAACGGCATGAAATTCCTGCGCGTCGATACCGCGCTGCGCGAGAAGCGGCGCGCGCAATGGAATCAGCCCCTGGTCTGGCCGATGGTGCTGATCGCGGTGTTTCTGGTACTGGGCAGCCTGCCGGCCTGGGCGGGTTACCGGCGGCGCGAGCGCATGGCCGCGCGCGCGGGCGGTGCCGCGGCGTCGCAAACCGCGGTGCGATCGGGATAAGCCGCGTGCTCGCTTACATCATTCGCCGGGTGTTTTATGCGATTCCGATTCTGATCGGCGTGAATCTGCTGACCTTTGCGCTGTTTTTCGTGGTCAACACGCCCGAAGACATTGCGCGGATGCAGCTGGGGGTGAAGCGCGTCACGCCGGAGGCCATCGATAAATGGAAGGCCGAGCGCGGTTACGACAAACCGTTGCTCCTGAACCAGAGGATGGATGGCCTGCGCGCCGTCACCGAGACCATCTTTTTCGAGAAATCCGCACGCCTGTTCGTATTCGATTTCGGCAATGCCGATGACGGACGATCCATCGGGCACGAAATCGCCACGCGCATGTGGCCCAGCTTAGCGCTGGCGCTGCCGGTATTCCTGGTGGGCCTGTTGGTCAATGTGACCATCGCCCTGCTGATGGCTTTTTTTCGCGCCACCTACCTGGATTTCTGGGGCGTGGTGCTGTGCGTGGCGATGATGTCGATCTCGGGCCTGTTCTACATCATCGGCGGGCAGTACCTGATATCCAAATTATGGAATCTGGTGCCAATCTCGGGTTACGCAGGCGGTCTTGACGGCTTCAAATTCCTGGCATTGCCGGTGGCGGTCGGGGTGATCGGCGGCGTGGGTTCCGGGGCGCGCTGGTACCGCACCTTTTTCCTCGAGGAAATGGGCAAGGATTACGTGCGCACGGCGCGTGCCAAGGGGCTCACCGAGAACATGGTGATGTTCCGCCACGTGCTCAAGAACGCGATGATTCCGATCCTGACCGGCGTGGTGGTGGTGATACCGACCCTCTTCATGGGCAGCCTGATCTCGGAGTCCTTTTTCGGCATTCCGGGCCTTGGCAGTTACACCATCGACGCGATTCAGTCGCAGGACTTCGCCATCGTGCGTGCCATGGTGTTCATGGGGTCGGTCCTGTACATCGCGGGCCTGTTGCTCACGGATATTTCCTACACCCTGGTGGATCCCAGGATAAGGCTGGAGTAGACCGATGCCCGTCATGCTCTGGACCGATGCCCTGATATTTCTGCTGCTCGCAGTGGTCATCGGCTATTTTTATTACGTCAGCCGCAGGGCGCACATGCTGGCCACCTGGATGCGTGTCACCGAGAGCCCTTCAGGCATGGCGGCGCTGGTGGTCCTTGGCGCGTTTGCCCTGGTAGGCCTGCTCGATTCACTGCATTACCGTCCGACGCTGGATCAGGGGGACGCGCAGGGAAGGCCCGTGTATTCGGTCGAAGTGCTGTCGGTGCTGGATGCCCTGGCCGCACCGTTGCGCCAACGCCAGGAACGGACCTATTCGGCGCCTTTTGATACGCGCGCCTATGCCCGGGAAACCGTCGAGGTGCCGGGCGAACAGGGCGCACCCGGTACACAGAGGCGCGAATTTCCGCGGCTGCAATATGGCGGCGCGCACCTTGGCAATGAAGCCGGGCGGGAGCGCGACATTGTGGTGAGCGGCCTGCAGGGATTTGCGCTGGCCGCACTGCTCTGGTGGGGGCTTGCCGGTGTGCTTGCCGCCGGCATGGCACGCGGGACCTCGTCCGGCGCCGGGGAGGTCCTGCAGCGCATCTGGCGCGGCGAAACCCGCACGCCCTGGCGCGCGGTGTTGATCGCATTGGGAGTGCTGTGCGCCATTGCCGGCCCGGTGCTGGCCTGGTGCACCAAGTATCACGTTCTGGGCACCGACAAGGTGGGGCAGGACGTATTGTTCCTGGCGTTGAAGAGCGTGCGCACCGGGCTGGTCATCGGCACACTGACGACGCTGGTGCTGATGCCCCTAGCCGTGGTCGCGGGAGTGACTGCGGGCTACTTCCGCGGCTGGGTTGACGACGTGGTGCAGTACGTCTACACCACGCTCAATTCCATTCCCGGGGTGCTGTTGATCGCGGCTTCAGTGCTCCTCATGCAGGTGTATATCGACACACACCCGGAACTTTTTCCGACCGCCGTGCAGCGCGCCGACCTGCGCTTGCTGTTTCTTTGCATCATCCTCGGACTGACCAGCTGGACTGGCCTGGCGCGCCTGTTGCGCGGCGAAGTACTCAAGCTGCGGGAATTCGAATACGTGCAGGCGGCCCAGGCATTCGGCGTCGGCCACAGCCGCATCCTGTCGCGCCACATCCTGCCCAATGTCATGCACGTGGTGCTGATCTCGCTGGTGCTCGATTTTTCCGGACTGGTGCTCGCCGAGGCGGTGCTCTCCTACGTTGGTGTGGGTGTCGATCCGTCCATGACCAGCTTTGGCACCATGATCAACGCGGCGCGCCTGGAAATGGGGCGCGAACCGATGGTGTGGTGGTCGCTGGCGGCCGCTTTTGTCTTCATGTTCGTGCTGGTGCTGGCGGCGAATCTGTTCGCCGACGCGGTGCGCGATGCCTTTGACCCCCGGGTCAGGGTTGCCGGCAAATGAAACCCGCATGCTCGTCCTCAAGCATTCCGCCTCGCGCCCGCGAGCCGGTTTTTCCGCGCCGCGCCGCGCCCATTCCAGTGCCCATGAGCAGCGAAGAAAAATGACCCCCGTTCTCGAAATCGAAAACCTGCACACCGAGATCGACGGCAACGGTCCGCCGACGCGCGCAGTCGACGGCATTTCCCTGGATATCCGTCGCGGCGAGACATTCGCGCTGGTGGGTGAATCCGGATGCGGCAAGTCGATGACGGCACTGTCGATCATGCGCCTGCTGCCCGAGGCCGGCCGCATCGCTTCGGGCGCGGTGCGCGTCAACGGCGAGGACCTGCTGGCTTTGCCCGAGGCGGCGATGCGCGATGTGCGCGGGCGGCGCATCGCCATGATTTTCCAGGAACCGGCAACCAGCCTCAATGCGGTGATGACCGTGGGCAGGCAGATCGAAGAAGTCCTCGAACGCCACCTGAACCTCTCCGGCGGGCCTGCGCGCACGCGCGCGATCAGCCTGCTCGATGCGGTGGGCGTGCCCGATGCCCAGCGCCGCATCGGCGAATATCCCTTCCAGTTATCCGGCGGCCTGAAGCAGCGGGTGATGATTGCCATGGCGCTTGCCGCCGAACCCGAGATCCTGGTGGCCGACGAGCCGACCACGGCGCTGGATGTGACCATACAGGCACAGGTGCTCGATCTGCTGAAAAAGCTGCAGGTCGAGCGCGGCATGGCGATCCTTCTCATCACCCACGATCTGGGCATCGTCGCCGGCATGGCGCAGCGCGTCGCGGTGATGTACGCGGGCGAGATCGTCGAGATTGCCAGTCGCGAGGCATTCTTTTCCCGAGCTCAGCATCCGTATTCCAGAAAGCTGTTCGAATCCCTTCCGGGTGCGGCGCGGCGCGGCGCGGAGCTTGCGGTCATCCCCGGGCAGGTGCCGCCGCTGAACAGTGCGTTTCACGGCTGCCGCTTTGCCGATCGCTGCGACTTCGTGCATGCGCGCTGCCGCGAGGAATCGCCGGGGTGGACTGCGCTTGGCGGGGAGCACAAGGTCCGCTGCCATTGGGTGGAGGACAAGCTCAAGGGCAGCCGGGCGGACTCGGCTCCCGCTTCCGAAGGCGCTGGCGCCGTGAAGGCGAACCCGGCAGATGCCCTGACGGCCGCCCCGGGCGGTGCCGCGATCCTGCTCAGCGTCCGCGATCTCAAGGTGCACTTTCCCATCCGCAAGGGCGTATTCAAGAGCGTTGTCGGCCATGTCAAGGCCGTTGACGGTGTGTCGCTGGAGGTCGCGGCGGGAAAAACGCTGGCGCTGGTGGGTGAATCCGGCTGCGGCAAGACCACCGTGGGCAAGGCCATTCTGCAGTTGATCCGTCCGACCGCGGGTGAGGTGGTGTTCGACCGGGTCGATCTGACCCGGTTGCGCGGCGAGGCCCTGCGCAAGCGGCGGCGCGAATTTCAGATCATCTTCCAGGATCCCTACGCCTCGCTCAATCCGCGCATGCGCGTTGAGGAAATTCTCAGTGAAGGCATGAGCGCGCTCGGCTTGTACGCGGGAAAAGCCTCGCTGCAACGCCGCCTGAACGAACTGCTGGACCAGGTCGGCCTGCCGCAGGCGGCGCTGGCGCGCTACCCGCACGAGTTCTCGGGCGGGCAGCGCCAGCGCATCGCCATCGCGCGCGCGCTGGCGGTCGAACCGCGCCTGATCATCTGCGACGAACCCACCAGCGCGCTGGATGTTTCGGTGCAGGCGCAGATCCTCAACCTGCTGGCCAGGCTGCAGCGTGAACTGGGTCTGGCCTACCTGTTCATCACCCATAACATCGCCGTGGTGGAGTACCTGGCGCACGAGGTGGCGGTGATGTACCTGGGGCGCATCGTCGAGCGCGGCAGCGCCGGCGAGGTCCTGGGCTCGCCCAGACATCCCTATACCCAGGCTTTGCTGTCGGCGGTGCCCAGCATCGAAGCCGACAGCGGGCGCGCCGTCATCAAACTGGAAGGCGAGTTGCCTTCGCCGGTGAATCCACCGGCGGGATGTCACTTCCATCCGCGCTGCCGCGAGGCGCGGCCGGAATGCCGCGCGACCTATCCCGGCGTTTCGCAACTCTCGCCGACGCGCCAGGTGGCGTGCTGGCTTTACTCCAACAAGGTTTGAACCCCATGGCGCGCATGCGGGAACAGCCCGATCGGAATTCGCTGTCCGGGCGTGCCGGGCGCAGCCACGATCAAGTGCTTGCCTTTGCCATAGCACCAACCTGGCGCGCAATGCCCTCCGCGGCCAGCAGCCCGAGAATGAATGCCTTGGACAGACCGCCCATGTAGGCCATCTGCGTGCCGCCTTCAAGGCCTGCCACGGTGGAACCCGCCGCATACAAGCCGGCGATGGCGCTCCCGTCGGCGCGCAACGCGCGGCAATCGGTATCTATGGCAATGCCACCCATGGTCGCGGTGATGCCGCTGCACAGGGGCATGGCGTAGTAGGGGGGGTGCGCCACCGGTAGCGCTGCCAGCGGCGACATGCTGCGCGGCGGATGCAGCGAACCGGTGGTTCCGTTCGCGATCGCTGCGTTGAATTCGGCGACGGTTGCCGCCAGGCCATCGGCCGGAATTCCCGCCAGTGCGGCCAGCGATTTCAGGTCGTCGGCCTTGTGCAGTGTCGCGCCGGCGGATACCACCATGGGATTGCCGGCGGTGGGCCCCTTTCTCGCCACCGTATTCCACAGCACGTCGTCAAACACCAGGGTGGTTGACAGAGGATCATCCAGCTGCGCGAGAAGATTGGCGAGCACGATGCCACCGCGACCTTCGTCGGCCACGCGCCGGCCGTCGGGCCCGACCACCAGACCGGCCTGGGTCAGGGGATCGATCATCGGGAAGGGCCACAACAGGCGCTCACCTGGACGCGTGAATGCGTCGCGGTGCACCGGATGGCCGTAGAAGGCGCCAAAGCCGCGCAACTGCGCGCCCGCGGCCTCCGCCATGCGCAGGCCGTCTCCCATCGCCGTGCCGGCGGCGCGAATCAGCAATCGGTCGGCGCGCGGGGTGATGTAGCGGCGGATCATGTCGATGTTGGAGCTGAAGCCGCCGTCGGCGATCACCACCGCCTTGGCCGCGAAATGTTCCGGCTTGCCGCCGACTCCGGCATCGATGCCGACACAGGCCCGGTCCACCAGCGTGAGTGTCCTGGCGTCGGCGCCGCGGATGAATTGCCCGCCGCGATTCAGGAAATTGGCTTCCAGCTTGCGCAACAGAAAATCCGCGCCGCGCCACTCCCAGTCCAGTCCCTGCCGGAACCGCCGTGGTGGGGCCAGCATGATGCTCTTGCCGGTGGGTGCATTGACCATGATGGTGCGGCAGCCTTCGCTGACCAGCCAGTCGATGGCGCGGCGCGAATTGTCGGCAAACGCCTTTGCCAGCGCCTGGTCGGCTTCGCCTTCCGTGCCCTTGTTGATGATGGCGAGCAAATGCTCACCGGGCAGGCGCATGTCCTGGAACAGGATGTGCGCGATGCCGGTGGTGTAGCGCGAATTGTTCAAGGCGCGCCCGGCCGTCTCTTTTTCAAGTATCGCAGTGCGCAGGCCCAACTGCGCGCAGCGGTTCGCCGCGATCAAACCGGCAAATCCGCCGCCGACGGCAATGACATCAAACTTCTGCATGGCGCATTCTGCCGTGAATTGGGCTCATGCACCGGCCCCGCGCACGCGGTCGACCAGGGCCAACGCGTCGCCGGGCAGGGCATCGCCGCGCCAGGCTACATGGCCGTCCGGGCGCACCAGAACCAGTTTTTTTTCGTAGAGCGCCGCGATGTCGGGTTTGGCAATGTCGACGACTGACAACGGCATGGCGCGCGCTTTCGCGGCAGCCGCAAGCGCAGCTTCGTCCGGGGCGTCTTCGCCCAGGCGCAGCAGCGTGAAGCCGCGGCCATACAGGTCGAGTGTCGAGCGGCCCTCGGCAAGCCAGGCGTGCGGTGCGCGCGAGCCCGGTCGCGCCGTGGGGAGGTATTCACCCGCATCATCGGGAGGCGCGGGTGTGCCATCGGGAACGCAGACGGCAGATCCCTCGTAGCGGCAGCCCAGCTGCACGCCAAGCGTTCGGAACATGCGTCCCACGCCGTCGGTGAGCTGTGAACTGAGCCGCGCGCGCACTGCGGCGCCTTCGGCGGTGTCGTCCTCGATGCTCGCGTTGCCCTGCTCGAATGCGAGATGTCCCTGATAGAACTCGGTCGCCTGCCTGACGTTGCGTTCCCCGGCGGGGCGTCTTTCGGCATCGTAGCTCGCCAGCAGTTGCGCGCCTCCCCAGCCTTTCTCCGCGGCCTCCAGTTTCCAGGCCAGGTCGACCGCATCGGCGATGCCGGTGTTCATGCCCAGTGCACCTGTGGGGGAGACTTGGTGGACGGCGTCGCCCAGCAGGTGCACCCGTCCTTCGGAATAACGCCCGGCGACCACGCCGCGGCGCACCCACACACTGTGGCCCACCCATTCCACCTTCAACGGACGGCCTATGGCGCGCCGCAGCCAGGCATCGCAATCGATTTTGTTCGCATCGAAATCCGGTGGCGTATCGAGCACCATCAGGCGCCACAGTCCGGCGTGCGGATCAATGACGCGGATATTGGCCCACAGGCCGTTGCGGTCGAAAGCCAGGTAAAAGGTCCCGCGCTCGATGCCAAGCTGGCCGTAAAGGTCCGGCGTCCTGAAAAACATGTGCAGGGGGCGACTGAGTTCCATGTTGCCCAGCAGCGGAATATCCAGCTTTCTGCGCACCGGGCTGGCCGCGCCGTCGCAGGCGGCGAGGTAGCGCGCCCGCACGGTTTCCTGTCGGCCGGTGTCCAGATGCGAAAGTTGCGCGGTGACGCCGCCGGCATCGGCCTCGAAAGACTCCATGCGGCAGCGGTGCCGCATCGTCACCCCGGCAAAGGAGCGCGCCAGATCCAGCAGCAGCGGATCGAACCAGGTCTGTGAGCAGGCCTGCATGTTCATCGGACTGTGCGGTCCGGCCTTGCTCTGGTTGCGCGACGGACGCGGCATGCGCGCCAGTTCGTAGCCGCCCATGGTGGTGACAAACACCACGTCCATCGGTTGATCGGCGGGGAAGGGGCAATTCATCACCCGCTCGGCAATGCCCCAGCGCCGGCAAAACTCCATGGTCCGGGTATTGACCTCATTCATCTTGGGCGTGTGGATGCGCCCGTCGGTCTGCTCGACCAGCATGCAGTCGATGCCGCGCCAGCCAAGATCCGCGGCGAGCGCCAGACCGACCGGACCGCCGCCGACGATAAGAACGGGAATTTCAGTCATGCGATGCGGAAAATTTCAAAACCAAGGGCGCGATTATCCCAGCAAGCGCCAGTGGCTGCCATGCAAGCGGCCGCGTGGCGGTCTCACGGGGTGGCGTGCCCTCGCGCGCACGCAAGAACTGCCCGGCGAGCCAGGTGCAGGTCAGCATAATTTGGAAAATAACATAGTTAAAAGTACCATTTGGCGTACATAAAATTAATTATTTAATAACAATAATGGTCTATTTAAATAGAAGGATGCACGATCTGCGCCTCTGCCGAAGCGGTGAGGTCGGCTTTCCCAGGCCACCCTGCATTCGGCGCCCGGCCGGATTGCGATCACGGTGAAAAGGGAAAGCGACTGCAGATGTTAAGATTGCCGCAATAGTGGTTGAGGCGCGTTAGTGCCCCGAGCGAATTTGATCCCCGGCGCGTCTCGTTCCAATCTGGGAGAGTGGCGATGTTGACTCCTCTGCGACTGCTCATATTGTTCGCTTTGGCGGGACCAGCCTGGTTGGAAAATCACCGCTTACCAAACCGCGTAAATTAAAGGAGGATTCAGTATGAGACTACTTCGCGCAATCGGCCTGCTGACGTTTTCACTTGCTGTGTCGGTATGCAGCGCGCAGTCCTGGCCCACGAAGCCAGTGAAGATCATCGTTGCGCTGCCACCCGGTTCGGGCCCCGACATCATGGCGCGCCTGATTGGCGAACGGCTATCCAATTCCTGGGGCCAGGCCGTGGTGGTCGAGAATCGCCCCGGTGGCGCCAGCATTCCGGGGGTCATGGCTGCCGTGCAGTCCGCGCCCGATGGCTACACGCTACTTGTGGGTACTACGGGTGTGCTGCTCAACGCATTTACCTTCAAGGTGCTTCCGTATGACCCGATGAAGCAACTTGTGCCGGTCGCGTTCATAGGGAAGGCGCCATTCATGCTGACGGTCAATCCCGGCCTTCCGGTTAGCAATCTCAGTGAGTTCATCGCGTATTTGAAGGCCAATCCCGGAAAAGTCGCGATTGCAACGGAAGGTCCACGCAACATCGGCGGCATGATGCTCGAATACTTCATGGCACTGTCCGGAACCCAGATGATCCACGTGCCGCACAGCGGGCCGGCAGCGGGGATTACCGCGACCATCGCAAATCAGACGCAGGCGGCGCTGCAGGCGGCCACCGCGACCATGGCGCAAGCCAAAGCAGGGAAACTGCGTGCGATAGCGGTGACATCGGCCACACCGGTGCCGGGATTCGAGAACGTGCCCCCGCTCAAGACCCTGTATTCCGATTTCGAGTACGTAGGCTGGTACATGGTGTACGCGCCGGCCAGTACCCCGCCTGCGATCGTTCAGAAAGTGAACCGAGACGTCGATCGCATTCTGAAGGAACCCGAGACTGCGAAGAAATTGACAGAGCTTGGGCCGGTGATTGAGGGCGCAGGCACGGCAGCATCTCTTCAAAATTTCCAGCAGGAAGAGAACATACGCTGGTCGCGTCTTGTCAAGACGACAAACTTTCAGCCTGAATAACACCGCTACTCTTTCGAGACGCCGTAGCCACAACTTGGAACCGAAAGCTGTTTAACGGCACCGGCGAGGCTGCGCTCATTGCCAACGTTGTGGTCCGGCAACGCCTGACGAATTGTTATTGCGTTTGCAAGAACGCATGGACAACTCTGTAGACCGGCATTGAGACAGATTGGTGTCGGGCGCCGGCTCCGTGGCGAGGGCCTTTTCCTTGCGAGCCTCAATCCTGGAGCGGGATGCGGGCTTCCTTGACGATGCGCGTGAACTTGGCGATGTCGGATTTCACCTTCGCCTCGAATTCATCGGGGGTGCTGGCGACGACCTCCTGGGCCATGCTCTGGATGCGATCGCGCATTTCCGGCGCCTCGAGCGCCCGCAGCGCCGCCCGCTGTATGGCAGCGACGATGTCGCGCGGTGTTTTCGCCGGCGCGAACAGGCCTTGCCAACTGGAGGATTCGAAACCCGGCAGGGCGCCCTCGGCCACCGTGGGCACATCGGGCAGCGCCGTCGAGCGCTTTGCGCCGGCGACTGCGAGCGCCCGCAAGCGGCCGCCGGCAATAAATTGCAGCGTGCTGGAGAGGGGCGTGAACGCGACGTCGATTTCGCCAGACATCAGAGCGGTATTGAGCGGCGCATCGCCTTTGTAGGGAACCGACACCATTTCGATGCCTGCCGAGAGCTTCAACAGTTCCATGGTGAGGTGCAGCGGGTTGCCTACGCCGGTGGAGCCGTAGTTGAGTCCGCCCTGTTTTGAGCGGGCCAGCGTGATCAATTCCTTTACCGTTGCGGCCGGTAGTTTCGGATTGGAAACCAGAACCAGCGTGGTTGCGACCAGTTGCGAAATCGCTGCGAAATCCTTTTCGGTGTCGAACGGCAGCTTGCGGTAGATCGCCGGGCTGAGTGCATGCCCGTTGCTGTTCAGCAGGATGGTATAGCCGTCGGGAGGGGCCTTTGCCACCACATCGGCGCCGATGTTTCCGCCTGCACCACCGCGATTGTCGACCAGCATCGGTTGACCAAGCAGTTCGCCCATCCTGGGACTCACCAGGCGCGCCAGCATGTCGACGCCGCCGCCCGGAACGAACGGCACCACAATTCGCAGCGGTTTGGACGGAAACGCCTGCGCCAGCGCTGCGCTGCACGCCAATGCGGATAGCAGCGAAAACAAGACTGTCAGCGACCTTGATGCCGGTTTCATGACCTGATTCTCCCAGGGTTGCGATGCACTGTTGCCGTCCGCTGTTTCGTGGCGGCCTAGAAATCCCGCAGCAGCCGACCGAATCCTTCGATTCTATCGTTGACCTTGCAGCGCCGCAGTGCCTGCCAGGTTATGGCCTGAAGCGCCGTCACGATGTTGACCCCCAGCACCTGCTCCAGGGGATCGATGGCCTCGGCCACCGCCCAGTGAGGGCAGGGCAGCCAGATGGTGTCCGCCCCGGGATCGGCTTCGAGCAGCGAGCGGCACAATGCAAACGCCGCATCGCGCGGCATGCGGCCGAGTTCAGGCCCGGTCGAGCCTGCGCCCTTGACGCTCGATTTTTCGAAACCGTATTTTTCCGCATAACCGGCGAACATTTTGTCCTGATCCGGGGTGTACGGATGTCCGACCGCGACGCGGTTCGCACCGAGGGTGCGCAGCGCTTCGACCTGCGCAGTGATACTGGTGGCCACCGGCACACCGGTGTCGCGCTCCACCTCCCGTATCAGGTCATCGGCGTTGCCGCCGCGCGACAGGTTGATCGGCACACCGCCGAGCATGATCAGATCGACTTTCACGCGCGCCAGTTCCTTGGCCGCCTGCAGACTCATGTCGTAGCTGCGATCGATCTCGTCCTTGGTCCTCTCCATGACGGCGAGGGTGGAGATCACCAGGCTCACGCCCTTGGGTGCGATGAGGTAGAACTCATAGGGAAAAACCTCGGTGGCCGAAAATGGCGAGGTATAGCCGATGCGCGCCCGATGTCCGTACATGCGCTTCATGCTCTCGAGGTCCCTGGCGCTTTCAATGATTCCCATTCCGGCCTCCTTCAAATTATTCGACAGTCATGCCGGTGGCACGGATGACGCTGCCCCAGCGCTCGCTTTCCTGTTTCATGAATTGCGTCATTTCCGCCGGCGAGAAGTTGCCTGCCTCGATGTTCATTCCGGCCAGCCGTTTCGCGACCTCCGGCTGCTTCAGCCCTTCGACAATCGTCATCGACAGGTTGTTTGCTATCGCAAGCGGCGTTTTCGGCGGCGCCACCAGGCCGAACCAGGTCACCGAGACAAATCCCGGCAGTGCCTCGGATACCGTGGATATTTCCGGCAGGAACGGCTTGCGCTTTTCGCTGCCGATGGCGAGTGCGCGAACTTTGCCGGTCCGGATCAGCGGCAGCGCCAGACTCAGTTCCACGAAGGTCATGTCGACATGTCCTGCCACCAGATCGGTCAGGGCCGGCCCATTGCCCTTGTAAGGCACGTGCGCGATCTGGATTCCGGCCAGCGCCTTGAACAGTTCTGCCGCAAGATGCGGTGTCGATGCACTGCCGCTGGAGGCATAGTTGAGGCGGTCCGGATTGGCCTTGGCGAACGCAATCAGCTGCGGCACGTTCTCCGCGGCCAGCTTGGGGTTCACGATCAGGACACTGTGGCTGGTCGAGACTACCGTAATCGGCACGAAGGCGTCCGAATCGTAGGAGAGCTTGTTGTACAGGCTTTTGTTGACCGCAAGCGGTCCGGGCGCCGAGAGCAGCAGCGTGTAACCGTCCGCTGCCGACCGGTATGCCACCTCGGCACCCAGATTGCCACCGGCACCGCCGCGGTTTTCGACGATCACCGGCTGTCCCCAGCGGTCGCGAAGTATTTCAGCCACCGTGCGTGCCATGAGGTCGGTGGTGCCGCCGGCCACGTAGGGCACGATTACTTTGATCGGCTTGCTCGGATAGTCCTGGGCGTGCGCAATCAAAGCACACGCCATCAGTGTGGCGAGCAGGTATCCACCGAATGTTTTCTTCATTCATCGTCTCCTTGGAGTCGCCGGCAAGTGTCGAAAAATATCTGCTAATTCCACCCCCGCGCCGCGCCGCGGGGACTCTGCTCGGGAATCAATTCTGGATGACCCGCCTCTATTCCGGTTTGACCCCGGCAAAGCTGATGACGTTGCTCCAGCGCTGGCGCTCCTCGCGCATGAACTGGGCCATTTCCGCCGGGGTGCTGCCCACGGCGTCAACGGTCATGCCGCGCAGCTTCTTGGCCACCTCGGGCTGCTGCAGGGCCTCGACCGCGGCGGCGGAGACTTTGTTGACTATCGAGGATGGCGTCAGTGGCGGCGCCACAAAGCCGAACCAGGTGAGCGCGACGAATCCGGGGAGCACCTCTGCCATGGCGGGGACCTCGGGCAGGAACGGATTGCGCTTTTCGCTGCCCACCGCGAGCGCGCGCAGCTTGCCGGCGGAAATTTGCTGGAGCACGGAACTTAGTTCCACCAGCATCATCTCCACCTGACCGCCCAGCAGGTCGGCCTGCGCCGGTGCGCTGCTCTTGTAGGGCACGTGGACGAGGCTGATGCCGGCCATCGAGCGGAACAACTCGGCCGCGAGGTGGCCGGTGGTGCCGTTTCCCTGTGAAGCATAGTTGATGCGGTTCGGGTTTTCCTTGGCGTAGGCGATCAACTGCTGCACGCTGCTGGCGGGCACCTTGGGGTGGACCGCCAGCACCAGTGGCGCCGTGCCGACCAGCGATACCGGCACCAGGGTATCCGGGTCGTGGGCGAGTTTGCTGTACAGGCTCTTGTTGACGACGATCGGCGCCGGATAGGAAAACAGCAGCGTGTAGCCGTCAGGATTGGCCCTTACCGCGTATTCAGCGCCGATGTTGCCGCCAGCGCCGGCGCGGTTTTCGACGATGACCGGCTGTCCCCATTTCTTCTGGAACTGTTCGCCGACGATGCGCGCCAGGGCGTCCGTCGTGGCGCCCGGCGCGGAAGGAACCACGATCCTGATCGGATTGACCGGATAGCGGTCGTCCTGGGCCTGGACAGGCATCGCGACCAGGATTGCAGCGGCAAGCGTAATGCGGCAAAGCATGCTCATTTTCATTGTCATGTTCCTCCTCCTGTGGTCCTCAATATCCGGGCAACATTTAACTGCGCAACGTGCGATGACTATTACTTAGTGACTTACGAGCCAAGTGTCGATAAATCTGGCGAAGAGTTTGCATACGTCCCGTCAATTTGGGAAGTTGCGCCTTCGCAACTTCCCAAAATGACGGGAAAAGCGGATGCCTAGGTAAAGCAAGCTGGCTGGTCCGCTTCAGGGCTCACCGCCGCCTCAGCCGAGCTTGCCGGTCCAATCCGGCGGATTGGACGCCTTGATGCGACGCGCTTCTTTCACCAGTTCCTTCACCGCGCCGGTAATCGGCAGCGACAGGCCGCCCTGGTCGGCCATCTTCGAGACGATCTGCATGTCCTTGAGCGCCCAGGTGAAGGTGGTCTGGTCCCAGTCTTCGAGCGCCTGCGACTTGCCTGAACTCATCATCAGCGCGTCGCGCAACTTCGGCAGATTGATGCCGGTGGTCTCGGCGATTCTTCCGGCCTCGATCAGGCCGATGCTGGTGACCCACAGCATCAGGTTGTTCATTGCTTTGCCCACCTGCCCGTGGCCGACATCGCCGAGGTGGGCGATATCCGAGCAGAATGTGCCATAGACCTTGCGGCCGCGTTCCACGGCCGCGTCGTTGCCGCCGAACAGCGCGAGCAGCTTGCCCTCGTCGGCGAACCAGCGTCCGCGGCATATCGGCGCATCCAGCACCCCGATTCCCCTGGCCCTGGAACTCTCCTCCAGCGCCTTGACCGTGTCGGGCGCCACCGTCGACGAAACCGCAATCATCGATCCTGCGGCCAAGGTCGTATGCAATCCATCCGGCCCGAGCACCACCTGATTGACCTCGTCGTCGTAGCCGACGCCAAGGATCACGAAATCCGCCGCCTTGCCGACCGCCGCCGGCGTCGCCGCGACGCTTGCGCCCAGGTCGCGCGCCTTGCGCAGATTGTCCGGATTGATATCGCAGGCGGCCACTGAATAACCGGCTTTGACAAGGTGCTTGACCATGGGCAGACCCATCCGCCCGGCGCCGACAATGCCCACGCGCTCTTTGCTGTTTGCCATGACTACCTCTTGTTTTCAGTTGGAATGGGTTCTGCCGCTGCTGCGTATTGCTCCCGCGCCGCCTGCGCCGACACGTAGCCTTCCGCAATATCGCGTGCCAGCGCCGCGGGGTCGCGGCGGTGCCGGTCGCCGTAACCGCCGCCGCCGGCGCTTTGCAGCATCACGCGCTCACCGGCGCGCATCTCGAAGCGGCCCGGCCCCGGCGCCTCTTCCTCGCGCGCCGTTCCGGGGCGGATGACGAAACGACTGCGGCTGCCCGGACTGCCACCGGACACGCCGCCCGGTGGAAAACGTGTCCGGTCGAAACGACAGATTACCGTGGCATCCTCCAGCAGTTCGTATTCGCGCTGAAAGCTCAGGCCGCCGCGCCACTGTCCGGCGCCGCCGGAGTCCGGAACCAGCCCGAATCGCGTGATGCGGCAGGGATATTCCGATTCGATGATCTCGATCGGGGTATTGTGCAGGTTCGACAGGTGAGTGGCGGTCGCCGAGGCACCGTCGTGTCCCATGCCGCCGCCGTAGGCCGAGCCCAATATCTCGTATTGCATCCGCGATTGTCCGGCGCGGCCGCGGGTCCAGGCTATGCCCAGGGCGCTCGACGATCCGGCATTGGCTATGGCGCGCTCGGGTTTGAAATGGGCGAGGGCCTCGAGGATCACGTCGACCAGCTTGAGGTTCATCATCTGATAATTGGAAACGGCGGCGGGCGCTTCCGCGTTGGTGACGGTCCGGGGCGCGAAGATCAACCGCACCGCATCGCGCATGCCGTCGTTGAAATTCAGGTTCGGCGCCAGGCTGCCGATCAGTGAATAGAACGCACAGGCCTCGACCATCGAGGGACGCAGATTGAATGGCCCCTTGGTCTGCGGTCCGCTGGCAGAAAAATCAAAAGTCGCCAGGCGATCCTTGATGGTGATGGTGACGGCAAGTTTCACCGGATGCTCGAGGTCGAAGCCGTCGGAGTCGAAAAATCCCTGCGCCGTGGCCGTGCCTTCGGGCAGCGCGCCGATGGCGCTGCGCAATTCTTCGGTGGTGCCCCTGAGGATGGCGGCGAAGGCATCGCTGACCGTGTCCATGCCAAATCTCTCGCACAGCGCCTTGACGCGTGTGGCGCCCATCTGGGTGATGGCGATCTGTGCGCGCATGTCGCCGCGCACCAGTTCAGGCTGGCGGCTGTTGGAAAGGATGAGCCGTTCGATGTCGGGCAGTTCACGGCCCGCCTCCCATATTTTCATCGGCGGCAGCAGCAGGCCCTCCTGAAAAATTTCGGTGGCATTGGCCGAAGTCGATCCCGGCACCGTGCCGCCGATGTCCGCCTTGTGGGCAATCGACCCGGCGAAGGCGACGAGCTTGCCCTCGGCGAAGACCGGCGCGACAAATGCCATGTCGGATACGTGCGGCAACCCGCCCTCGTAGGGATGGTTCGAGACGAACACATCGCCTTCCCGGATGCCGCTCCCGTTGTCGGCCTCGGCGTAGATTTCAAGGATCCGCCCGACCAGATGGCGATACACCGGCGCGTGGAAGAACATCGGCGGCGCGACTATCAGCCGGCCGTCGCGGTCGACGATCACGCAGCTGAAATCGCGTGATTCGCGAATGATCGTCGAGTACCCCGAGCGATAAAAATGGTAGTGCATCTCGTCGATCAGGCTGGCGATCTTGTTGCGCAGAACCTGAATCGTGACGGCATCCAATGTCATGGTTTTTCCTTTTCCAGCATCAGATTGCGATAGCCGTCCACGCGTCCCGACCAGCCGGGCGGGATCACCGTGGTCGCATCGAATTGCTCGACGATGGCCGGACCGGCTATGCGGGCGCCGATGTCGAGTCGGTCGCGCTCATAGACGGTGGCTTCAACCGCGATATTGCCGCTCAAGTGCAGGCGGCGCCTGCCTTTTTCGGCGTAGCCGGGTGGATGGGGGGAGGCGGGGCGGAGTTCTTCGACCGGCTTGTACTTGGGCACCGCAACGCGCAACCGCAGCCGATAACTCACCACCTCCACCGGCCTGCTTGGGGCCGCGTGACCGTGAATCTGGGCGTGGCGCTCATCGAAACGCGCGCGCGCGGCAGTCAGTGATGCGGCGCTGAGGCGCTCCACGAATAGTCCGTCGAGCGGGGTGCGCAGTTCATAGCCCTGGCCGGCGTAACGCAGGTCGATCTCGCGGGCGAGGCGTGCCTCGCCGGCCTGCATTCCTTCGGCTTTCAGCTCGGCTTGGGCTTTTGCCTCGAGTTGCCGATAAATATCCTCAACGTGCTCCGCCGTCACCTCGTCAAGCGGCTTGAGTTCGGAACGGATGTAGTCATGGACGACATCGGTACACAGCAAGCCCAGGGCCGAAAACGCCCCCGGACGCGCCGGCACCAGGATGCGCCGCATGCCCAGTTCTTCGGCAACCGCGGCCGCGTGCACGGCACCGGCGCCGCCAAAAGGCAACAGGGTGAAAGCGGAAAGGTCGACTCCGCGCTTTGCGGCAAAAACCCGCACCTCGTCGGCCATGCGCGTGTCGACGATGCGGCGGATGCCGGTCGCGGCTTCGAGTACGGTCATCTTCAGCGGATCGGCGATGTGGGCTTTGAGCGCGTGCCGCGAAGCATCCACATCGAGCTTTTGCGATCCGCCCAGAAAGTAGTCCGGATTCAGGCAGCCACAAACCACGTCCGCATCGGTCACGGTCGGCCGTGTGCCGCGGCCATAACAGGCGGGGCCGGGATCGGCGCCGGCGCTGTGCGGACCGACATTGAGAAATCCCGCGTCGTCGACCCAGGCGATGGAACCGCCGCCCGCAGACAGCGTTGTCATGTCGAGCGCCGGCACGTCAATCTGGCGGCGCGCGATGACGCCCTCGGTGACCTCTAGCGGGACGCCCCCTTCGATGAAGGCTATATCGGCGCTCGTTCCCCCCATGTCGAGAGTGACCAACCCGGTTCTTGCCTGTTCCTCGGCCAGGTAGGCACTTGCCTGTGCGCCGGCTGCGGGCCCGGAGAGCAGGGTATGTGCCGTCTTGCCGCCGGCGATCGCCGAGGAGAACGGCATGACCCCGCCATTGGACTGCATCAGAAACCGCTGCTGCGTGCCAACGCCGATCTTGTCCAGTCCCTCGTTCAGATAACCGATGTAACGAACCAGGACCGGCTCGAGGTAGGCGTTGACCAGCGTCGTGGACATGCGCGGCCACTCGCGGATGCGCGGCAGAACCTCGCTCGAGAGCGACACCTGTATTCCGGGCAGTTCCTGTTGTATCAGCCTGCGCGTCTGTTCTTCGTGCCCAGGATTCATGAAGGAGAACACGTAGCACACGGCAATCGATTCCACGCCGGCGGACTTCAATTCACGCGCCGCCTGCCGCACCGCCGCCTCGTCAAGAGGCGCGAGCACCTGGCCGGAATGATCGGTGCGCTCGGGGATTTCGCGGGTCATGCTCTGGGGCGCGATCGGCGAAGGTTTGGCGTAAAAGTAATCGAACAGATTGCCGTCGCGCGCCTGATTCTGCACCTCCTGCACCGCGCGGTAACCCTTGGTGATGAACAGGCCGACCTTTGCCCCGCGCATCTCCAGCAGTGCGTTGGTGGTAATGGTGGTGCCGTGTGCGAAGAACTCGATGTCCTCGGTTTTGAGACCCTTGGCAGCAAATTTTGCAATGCCGTTGAGCACGCCGAGGGCGGGATTGCCTGGCGTGCTGGCGACTTTTTCCACCGTCAGGACCCCGCTTGTCGCCTCAAGCAGCACCAGATCGGTATGGGTTCCACCCACGTCCACGCCGAGGCGGTAACGCGGCCTACTTGATTTTTCTGTTGTCATGCCCGTCCATTGCCCAGGAAATTCGCGCTTCGCCGATAGTGGCGTGCCGGCGGCGAGGCCTTCTCGATCCTCGTCCGGCCGCGGTTTTTTCGCACCGCCCGATCAGCCATCGGTGCGACGTTGCATCAGTCACCGGGCATCATGGCAGTAACGCCGCCGTCGACAAACAGCATGTCGCCAACCACAAAATCCGAATCGTCCGATACCAGGAACAATATGGCGCGCGCCATGTCGTTCGGGATGCCGGGTCGGCCGCGGAGGTTGACAACCGGACGCGTCGGATCGAATTCATCCTTGCCCACAGGGGAGCCGATCTTGTTCGGTACCACGCCATTGACGCGGATATTGTGGGGGGCCAGTTGAACCGCCATGGTGCGCGTGAGATTGGCGACGCCACCTTTGGCCGCCGTGTAGGCGACCGCACGCTTGCGCCCGTAGAAACCGGAGGTTGATCCGACGTTGACGATCTTGCCGGGACTGCCCTGCGCCACCATCTGTTTGGCGACGTATTTGCCCAGCAGGAACGGGCCGGTCAGCGTCACGGCAATCACCCGGTCCCACTCGGCCTTGGTGATGTCGAGAATATGCTTGTTGTCGGAAATCGCGGCATTGTTGATCAGAATGTCGATCTGGCCCCACTGCCCGACGACATCCTTGACCAGGCGTTCGATGTCGGATTCACTGGCGACATCCGCGACGAAGGCCTTGGCATCGCCGCCGGCCTTTTTGATTTCCGCCGCAACCCGCTCGCCGCGCCCGGGGTCCATGTCGACAACGGCAATCTTTGCGCCTTCCGCGGCGAGCAGTTTCGCCGTTTCCTCGCCGATATTGCGTCCGGCGCCGGTAATGATGGCTACCTGTCCCTTGAGTTTCATGATCGTTTCCTTGGTTGGGGAGTCAAAGTTGAGGCGCATCCCTGGTCGGAGAGCCGTTTGCTTTTCATTTTTCGCAGATCGCGGTGCCGGTGTTATCGAACCATTCGCCTTGTCCTGGATGCTCGGGGAAGCGGTGGCCGGGCCGCAGGGTTCCGTGCATTTCGCGCCGGCTGACGAGTACACGGAGGCGAACCCATGATAGGGTCGCACGACATTTGTGTAAAGTTTATACTTTCTATACCTTACATATACTTAATGTTAATCTAATAATTTCATGATCGATCTCGATTCGCTGGACCTGAAAAAGTTGCGCGCCTTTCAACTGGTGGGCAAACACGGCAATTTGCGCCTGGCCGCATTGCGATTGAATCAGACCATCCCGGCCATATCGGCAAAAATCCGGCTTCTGGAAAAGGATCTGGGCGCGGACCTGTTTGAGCGCCTGCCGAACAAACTGATACTGACGCCGGTGGGTGAATCCTTTCTGCAGGAGGTCAATGCGGTGTTCGAGCGCGCGCAACAGGCGCTGGCAAGCCTGACGCCCGAGGACTCGCTGAGGGGGCGTCTTTCGGTATCCATGGGCAGCGACCATTCCTGGTTTTTCGCACCGAAGATCAGCAATTTCCTGAAGCGCTTTCCCGAGGTTGATCTGAGCCTGTACATCTATCATGCGGCAGAGGCCCTGCTTGCCCTGGGGCGGGGCGAACTGGATTTGAGCGTCGGCGTGTTCCCGAAAATTCCCAAGAGCCTGGAAACGGAAATCATCGCCGAGAGCACGCTGTCGCTGGTCTGCGCTGCCGGACATCCGCTGTTGCGTTCGCATGCGCCATCACTGAGCGACATTGCCCGGCAGAGGATCATCGTGCTGCCGCGACACGCGGAGAGCCGAAAGCTGATCGACAATGCCCTGGCCAGGGGGTCGGCCAAACCCAAGAGCGTGATCGAAGTGGCCAACTGCCGCACCGCGAAAACCTTTGCGGAGAACGGCGTGGGTGTGGCGATCTGCCACACGCTGTGCATCGAGCACGAGCAACCGCGGAAGCTGCGTACGCTGGACCTCGGTCAGCAAATCGGCAAGATAGGTTTCGCGGTTGTCTATCGCAAAGGCGGCGTTCGCTCGCCTTTGATTCGCGGCATCCTCGAGGAACTCACGCACTGAGCCGGTTTGCGGTCCTCGCCAAACCGGCGGTTCGTATGGAAGCAACCATGTCACCCCGGACCGGGAGTCGGGGCGACAGGTCGTTTAGACGCGTCGGCAGTGGCCGCCGCCGGGCCTTCGCTAATCAGCCAGTCCCGCGAACAGCGGTGTGCTGAGATAGCGTTCGCCGAAGGAGGGAATGATCACCACAATCAGCTTGCCCTTGTTTTCGCTGCGCTTTGCGACTTCGAGGCCGGCCCACATGGCCGCTCCCGAAGAGATGCCCACCAGCAGTCCTTCCTCGCGTGCCATGCGTCGCGCGATATCCATCGCATCGTCGTTCTTGACGCGGATGATTTCGTCGTAGACCTTGGTGTTGAGGATCTTCGGCACGAAGCCCGCGCCTATCCCCTGGAGGGGGTGCGATCCGGCAACGCCGCCTGAGAGCACCGGCGACGCGTCGGGTTCGACCGCCACACAGCGGAACGAGGGCCGGCGCGCCTTGATCACCTCGCCCACGCCGGTAATGGTGCCGCCGGTGCCGATGCCGGAGATCAGATAGTCGATGGTGCCATCGGTATCGCGCCAGATTTCCTCCGCAGTGGTGCGGCGGTGGACTTCGGGGTTGGCCGGATTTTCAAACTGCTGCGGGATGAAATAGCGGGCATCGGCTTTGGCCATTTCTTCGGCTTTGCGGATCGCCCCGGGCATGCGCTCGGCGCCCGGGGTCAGCACCAGTTCCGCACCATAGGCGCGCAACAGCATGCGCCGTTCGCGGCTCATAGTATCGGGCATCACCAGGGTGCATTTGTAGCCCCGCGCCGCGCACACCATGGCCAGTCCGATGCCGGTATTGCCGCTGGTGGGCTCGAGGATGATGGTGTCGGTCTTGATCTTCCCGGTTTTTTCGGCCGCTTCTATCATCGACAGGCCGATACGGTCCTTGACACTGTGCGCCGGATTCTGGAACTCCAGTTTTGCCGCCACCTGGGCGACGCAGCCCTGCGTCAGGTGGTTGATACGTACCAGCGGCGTGTTGCCGATCAGATCGGTGACATTCGATGCGATTTTCACGGTAGCTTCCTTTCAGTTTGTGTTCGCGGGCGCCGCAACAGCATGCGCCGGCAGCGGATTATCCGCGAAGCATTGCCATGGCGTCATGTCCGCGATTTCCGGCGCCACGGCGGTTTAATACAGGGAGGTTTTACCACGTTGCCGGTAGCCTCGACATGCCAGCGTTCACTTGGAAACGGCTTGCCGGCAAAGCGCGCCTGCATTCAGTTGTCCATGCTGACGTCGATGCCGAGCACCGAGCTTTCATATTGTCCCGGCCCTTCCAGGGCAAGCACCGCAATGCTGCGCGACAGCCGGAGGTCGCCGTAGAACCACACGCGGGCGTCAAAAATCGGTTTTTGCGTCAGCGTCAAGCTCAGGTAACATCCGCCCGCGCTGCGGTGCCGGCAATTGGCCGGAATAGGACTGTGGCCTTGGGGCGCTGACGTGGTGGAAGGTCGTCTGACGAGCAGGGGTGTTGCATTGCACAATAGAGATTCTCAACAAGAAACGACCTGGGTTGTCCTCCATTATCGCGGCAGGCCTCATCCCAGCCTGACAACTTCCTGTCTGCAGAGTCTGCCGTAGTATTACTGGCGATGAAAATGCATTATCCTCATGGGTTTGCATCGATTTACTCTTTCATAGGAAAGCAATGGGCGTTCTGACAACAAAACGGCTGGTTTTCTTGGTCCTCATTCTTGGGGTAGGGGCGGGCTTGTATGTTTACCGGGACCAGTTGGATTCCGGCGGAAAAATGCTTGCTGGAATAGGCGAAAAATCGGCCAAAGAGGGGCCGGGAAAAGGCGGAGCAGGAAAAGGCGGGGCCGGAAAAGGCGGTGCGGAAAAGGGCGGCGCAGCGGTGCCTGTGCTCGCGGCGACGGTCGTGCAGCGCAGCATGCCGGTAAAGATCACCGCCATCGGCAATGTCGAGGCGTTCACCTCCGTGGCAATCAAAGTGCGGGTCGACGGACAGATCACGGAAGTGAATTTTCGCGAAGGCCAGGAAGTAAAGCAGGGCGAAGTCCTGTTCAAGATCGATTCCGGCCCCTATGCGGCGGCTTTGAAACAGGCCCAAGGCACGGCGGCGCGCGACCGGGCTACTTTTGAGCGTGCGCGACAGCAGGACACCCGCAACCGGGAATTGATGGAGCAGAAATTCATTTCTCCAGATGGCTACGCCCAATTCCAGACCAATGCGCAGACCGCCGAAGCGGTAGCCGCCGCCAGCCAGGCGGCGGTGGAGGTCGCCCGGGTGCAGTTCGAATACACCACGATACGCGCGCCGATTACCGGCTACGCGGGGAAAATCCTGCTGCAGCGGGGAAATATCGCACGCGCCGCGGATCCCAACCCCATTGCCAACATCAATCAGGTGCATCCGATCTATGTGACCTTTGCAGTTCCTGAGCAGCGACTCGCGGAAGTCCGCGCCCGCAAGGGTTCGTCGCTGCTCACGGTCGAGGCGGTGCCCAGCGACGCCAAGGATGGCAAGGCTTCGGTGGGGAAACTGGTCTTCATCGACAATGCCGTGGATTTGAGCACGGGTACCATCAAGCTGAAGGCGCAGTTCGAAAATGCCGATAACGCGCTCTGGCCGGGACAGTTCGCCCAGGTCAGCATGCGCCTGTTCGATCAGACCGATGCCCTGGTGGTTCCGGCGCAGGCGGTGCAGACCGGGCCGAACGGACAGTTCGTGTTTGTGGTGAAGGCCGATAGCTCGGTCGAGGTTCGCCCGGTAACGATTACTCGCACGGATGGCGAACTGTCGATCGTGGCCAGCGGCCTGGCTAAGGGCGAGCAGGTGGTCACGCAGGGGCAGTTGCGCCTTGCCAACGGCTCGAAGGTCTCTGTCAAGTCCTGATGTTTCAACCTTGTTGAATCGGCATTGCCGGCGTCCACTTAGCGGAGATCAATTTGAATAATCTGGCCGAACCGTTTGTCCGCCGTCCCGTCATGACCACGCTGGTCATGGCCGCATTTCTCATCTTCGGGGTTGTCGGATTCAAACAGATGCCGGTGAATTCGCTGCCGAGCATCGACTTTCCCACCATCCAGGTGAGCGCGGAACTGGCCGGTGCGAGCCCCGAGACCATGGCGGCCGCGGTTGCGACCACGCTGGAGAAGCAGTTCTCCACCATTGCCGGCATCGATTCGATGACCTCGCAGAGCGGCCAGGGAACGACACAGATCACGATCCAGTTCTCGCTCGATCGCAGCATCGATGCCGCGGCGCAGGATGTGAACTCCGCGATAGCCGCGGTGGCGCGCCAGTTACCGCCCGCTATGACCTCCCCGCCATCTTTTCGCAAGGTGAATCCCGCGGATGCGCCGGTATATTTCCTGGCTTTGACCTCGGATACGCTGCCGCTCTCGACGGTCAACGAGTATGCGGAAACGTTTCTGGCGCAACGCATCGCCACGATCAGCGGTGTGGCGCAGGTGCAGGTGTTCGGCCAGCAGAAATATGCAGTGCGCGTGCAACTCGATCCCAAGGCGCTGGCATCGCGCGGCGTGGGCATCAACGAGGTGCAACTGGCCGTGTCGCAGGCCAACCAGAATCTTGCCACCGGCACGCTCTATGGCAAGGACCGGCTGTTTGCCATTCAGGCCACCGGTCAGTTGTTCAACGCCGCTGCATTTGACCCGGTAATCGTTGCCTATCGCAACGGTTCGCCGATCCGCTTGCGAGAGGTCGGGCGTGCGGTGGACGGCGTGCAGAACAACAAGGTGGCTGCCTGGTTCAAGAACAAGCGCGGCGTCATTCTCGCCATACAGCGCCAGCCGGGCACCAATACCATCGAACTGGTCAATAAAATCAAGGAACTGCTGCCGACCTTCCGCGCCGAGGTGCCGGTGGGTATCAGCCTTGATGTGCTCTATGACCGCTCCATCACCATTCGCGATTCGGTGCAGGACGTCGAAGAGACCATGCTCATAGCGCTGGTGCTGGTGGTGGGGGTGATCTTCTTTTTCCTGCGCAACGTCTGGGCAACCATCATCCCGGCCTGCTCGCTGCCCATCGCCATCGTCGGTTCGTTCGCCTTCATGTACGCAGGCGGCTACAGCATCAACATGCTGTCGCTGATGGCGCTCACGCTCGCAGTGGGATTCGTGGTGGACGATGCCATCGTGATGCTGGAGAACATTACGCGGCACGTGGAAATGGGCAAGACGCCGATGCAGGCGACGCTGGACGGATCCAAGGAGGTGACTTTCACCATCCTTTCCATGACTCTGTCGCTGGTGGCGGTGTTCATCCCGGTGCTGTTCATGGGGGGGGTGCTGGGCAAGCTGTTGAAGGAGTTTGCGATCACCATCATTATCGCGGTGCTGATTTCGGGATTCGTTTCGCAGACGTTGACCCCGATGCTGTGCAGCCGGGTGTTGAAACCTCATGATCCACACGCCACCCATGGCTGGCTGTTCAATCTGGTCGAGCGCGCATTCAACTCCACCAAGGATGCCTATGACCGCTCGCTGGCGTGGGTCATACACCACTCCAGAGTGACCATGGTGCTGTTTTTCGTCATCATCGGCGTGACAGCGTACCTTTTCGACAAGGCCCCCAAGGGCTTTCTGCCCAACGACGACAGCGGCCAGATCGTGATTCTTACCGAGGCGGCGCAGGATATTTCCTTCGAGGCCATGATGGAGCGCCAGCGCGCGGTCATGGATATCGTGACCAAGGATCCCAACGTCGCGGGGTTCATGAGCTTCATCGGCGCGGGCAACGGCAATGCTTCGATGAACAATGGCCGTGTCGTGGTGGCGCTCAAGCCGCGGGAAGAGCGCTTGCCCGCGGACGAAGTGGTCCGGCAACTGCGACCGAAGTTCTCCGGTCTCATCGGCATGTCGGTGTTCGTACAGAATCTGCCGCCGATCCGGATTGGTGCGCGTATCACCAAGAGTGAGTTTCTGTATTCGGTGCAGGGGTCGAGTATTGCAGAACTGAACGAGTGGGTGCCGAAGATCGAGGCAAAGATGAAGTCTCTGCCTGAAGTCGCCAATGTCAGCACCGATTTGCAGATCGCGCGGCCCCAGGTGACGGTGCAGATCGACCGCGAAAAGGCTTCCTCGCTGAACATGACCGTTCAGCAGATCGAAGTGGCGCTCAACAATTCGTTCAGCGCGGTCAATATTTCCAACATATACACTGCGACCAATCAGTATTTCGTGATTCTGGAGCTGTCGCCGGAGTATCAACGCGATCCTTCGGCATTGTCCGAACTCTATGTCCGCAGCACGACGGGTGTTGTGGTGCCCCTCAGTTCGGTGGCCAAGCTGTCCTATGGCGTGGGTCCGCTGACGGTGAGCCACCAGGGGCAGCTGCCCGCGGTGAATATCTCCTTCGATCTGCGCGGTGTTTCGCTCTCCGAAGGCATAGCGATTATCAGGGCGGCAGTCGATGAAATCCGCACCCCGGCAACCTTGACCGGCAGCTTCCAGGGTACGGCGCAGGCATTCGAGAAGTCGCTGGCCGGCATGGGCGTGCTGCTGCTTCTGGCGATCATTGTCATCTATCTGGTGCTGGGGGTTCTGTACGAGAGCTTCATCCACCCGATCACCATTCTGTCCGGTTTGCCCACGGCGGCGCTGGGCGCCATTCTGACTTTGATGATTTTCGGACGTGAACTCGACATGTACGGATTCGTCGGCATCATCATGCTGATCGGCATCGTCAAGAAGAATGCCATCATGATGGTCGACTTCGCCATCGAGTTGTCGCGCAACGACGGCACGCCGGCCGCCGAGGCCATCCACAGCGCCTGCCTGATTCGCTTCCGCCCCATCATGATGACCACCTTCGCAGCGCTGATGGGCACCTTGCCGATCGCGCTGGCGCTCGGTGCGAGCGGCGAAGCGCGCCGTCCCCTGGGTCTTTGCGTCATCGGCGGACTGGTGGTGTCGCAATTCCTGACGCTCTACCTGACCCCGGTGGTGTACATCTACTTCGACAAGTTCCAGACGTGGATGGGCAGCCGCAAGGCCGCGCCGGCAGCCCCGCATGTTCCGGCGCATGTTGCGCCGCATGTTGCGCAATTGAGTGCCGAGGCCCCCTCCGATTGATGGCGTTTGATTTCGTCATCGGCGGCAGCGGGTCGAGCGTCAACCACCAGCAGGCTGCCAACCGAGGCACGCCTGAGGGTATGTCCACGCACCTGAAGAGCGAGGTCGAGACCTGGGCAAGAGTGGTAAAGGACGCGAACGCGGCGAAGCGGTAGGCATTTTCAACACCGGTTCGATGTTTCGTCGCGGCAAACCGGAGAGCGAAGCGATCGGCCCGGACTACTCAATCGGTTGAATATTGGCGGCCTTGACGATCTTCCCGGTCAATTCAATCTGTGAGCGGATCATTACGGCAAATTCGGCCGGCGTGTTGCCGATCACTTCGAAGCCGACATCCTGCAACCGGGCTTTGGTCGCGGGCAATTGCAGCGCCTTGACGATGTCTCCCCCCAGTCTCGCAAGTATGGCCGGTGGCATATTGGGTGGTGCGAACAGGCCGGTCCAGGATGGCGGGGTCTGGAAGCCCGGCGCCAGTTCGGACAGCGCCGGCACGTTGGGCAGGGGCGCATAGCGAGTTGTTCCGACGCGCGCCAGCGGAATGACCTTGCCTGATTTGAGGTGAGCCCCGATCGAGCCCAGGATCGCGTAGGCCACGGGAATCTGGTCTGACAGCAGGCCCTGCACCGCCTCGACGCCGGTCTTGTAGGGAATGTGCGTCAGCTCCGCTCCGGTGATCATGCGTACCTGCTCCTGCGACAGGTGGTGCGTGGTGCCGAAACCCGAGGTGCCGTAGCTCAATTTGCCGGGATTGGCTTTGCCGTAGTCGATCATCTCTTTCAGCGTTTTTACCGGGGAGGTCAGGCTGGCCAGGATCAAGGTGACGGTTTCGCCCACCGCGGATAGCGGCGTGAGGTCCTTCAGCACGTCTACGGGCGCACCGCCCTTGGCAAGAAAGCGGCGGGTAACCAGTCCGTTGGGCGTCAGGGCGCCAATGACATAGCCGTCGGGGGGAGCTCGCGTTACCGGTTCCGCTGCGACGACGCCGCTGGCGCCGGGGCGGTTTTCAATGATGACAGGCTGTCCGAGAGCTTCCGCCATGGGAGCCTGAATGGCCCTGAGCACCAGATCGCCACCGCTGCCTGCGCTGAATTCGGCAATCATGCGGACAGGTTTGGCCGGGTAAGTCTGTGCCAGCACTGCGCCCGGTTGCACCAGCACTATTCCGGCAGCCGCTAACAGCAGGTAATGACGGCGCATGGGGTTTCCGCTCCTTGGTTGGCTTGTGACCGGATTGTAGGGGGAATCAATGCGCTTGCGAGAGCAGGCCGCGGATTTGAGCGACTGAGCTGTCGACCTTGAAGCCGATAAGGCGCTCTCCCAGTTCAGCGCTTGCCTGGCGAGGGTCGCCATCGACTCCGCTGCCGGCAGTGCCCGCTGCGAGCCGGTCGCGGCGTATCCACCGGCCTTGGGGATCCAACGCCATCAGCTCTGCGGTATCGGACAGGCCCGCATGCGATCCGGGTTGCATGCCCTGCCGGGCAAGGTAGGCGGACGCAAGGTCGTTGGATTTGTAGTACAGATCGGGAATATAGTGAACGTGGACGCCCTCTGCGCGCCACTGGCTGGTGAGTTCGCGCGCGACCCTGGCCAGAGCTTCCTGGCCGCCGCCGTGGTCTCCCATCAGTACGATGTTCCGGAATCCGGCGGCAATGGCGCTCAGTGACACGTCGCGCGCCACGCTGGCAAAGGTCTCCTCCGACACGCTGATGCTGCCCGGAAAGCGCATGTGGTCGGTCATGTTGAGCGGGTCGCCGGTCGGGGCGAACGGCATTATCGGGTAGACCAGCGCATTGTCGAGCGCCGCGGCAATGCGCTGCGCCACCTGCCGGGCGATGAAGCTGTGCTTGCCCAGTGCCATGTGCGGGCCATTCTGCTCGGTGCTGCCGGCGTAGTAGATTGCCGTGGTCTTGCCGGCGGCAATAGCGTCACGTACCTCGGTCCAGGTAAGATCCTCGACATGCAGTGAGCGTGTTTGGGCGCAAAGCGGCGAGGCGAGGAATGCAAGCAGCAGCAGCGCGGTGAGGTCGCGCTTCGCGCTGCCTGGAAAAGAAAAACGATTTGCCATGGAGGCGAGCGCCGCGATACCAGCCCCGATGGTGCTGTCAGCTGCCGGGTTTCCTGCCGGGTGTCTTGGGCGGGATAGTGCCCGCGATACGGCAGAGAACCCTTTCCACGGGTTTGCCATCCGTATATTGGGTCACGTTGCAGCGGGAGATCTCGCCGCGCGCAGACAGGTCCGACAATGACAGGCGTACTTTCGGAAGCGGGATGCCTGTCGCTGCTGCGATCTCGAAGTCGAGGTGTTGGCCATTTTTTTTCAAGTATTGCAGGATCGGTGCGTCATACATCTCACATGCTCCTAGCAAAAAGTGGGCGCGGTGCCAGCAAAGCGCGGGTTGCTTAGTCTATATACCTGCCCAAACGACGCTGGATTTCAATAATTCCAACGAAAATGATTCTCAAGTATTTGATTTTAGGTAATTAATTCAAATAGCTCGAATTTGGAGGCGGATTAAACTCTGATTCGTACAACAAAACCTATTTTAAATCATCGGCTTAAGAAAGTGAAGCGATATTCAACGGGCTGTGGATCCGGTGGCGATCAAAACTTTGGCTCTGCCGCTTCCATACGGCCCCCGCAATTCTTCGATAAGTTATTGCATTTGAATGCGTTTCACTGAAGGAGATACTTTATCCCAAGCGATTCATCGAATTCGCGGGTGCCGACTGGGCGGAATTGCTCAGGATGGATAAACTTGGACTGGAAAATTCATCAGGCAACCTGTCCTGGCGAGAAGCGTATCTCAAAATCAATAAGTTAAGCTTCCTTATGCGCATGAGAACCGTTATCATCCAGTTTTAAACGTGCTGATCGAGGTCCCTATGCGCTTTCTCATTCCTGCACTGGTATTTGTATCCGCGTCGACGCTCTGCATGGCCGCCGAGCCTGAAGTCTCCCTGGTCATCCGGGATCACCGCTTCATTCCGGCCGAGTTGCGTGTTCCCGCCGGGCAAAAAATTCGCCTGATGATCGACAACCAGGATGCCACCGCGGAAGAGTTCGAGAGTCATGCTCTCAATCGGGAAAAAGTCATTCCGGGGAAAAGCAAGCTCCCGGTCCTCATCGGGCCATTGTTGCCGGGCAAGTATCCCTTTTTCGGGGATTTCCACAAAAAAACGGCAATCGGCATTGTTGTCGCGGAGTAAGCCGTCATGCTCGGTGCTTCAATTATCGTTTTGCGCGAAACACTGGAAGCGGCGCTGCTGATCGGCATACTCGCCGCTGCCACCCGTTCCATAGCCGGGCGCGGCCTCTGGATAGGTGGAGGCATTCTCGCCGGACTGATCGGGGCGGGCGTTGTCGCCGCTTTGACCGGGCACATAGCCGCTCTATTTGAAGGCTTGGGTCAGGAATATTTCAATGCCGCGATCCTTGCTGTCGCCGTGGTTTTGCTGGGTTCGCATCAGGTTTGGATGAGCGCTCATGCCGGTGAGCTAGTTACCGATGCGCGCCAGATTGGCATGGAGGTTCGCGAAGGCCGACGACAACTTTCGGCCATCCTGATCCTGATCGGGCTGACGGTACTGCGCGAGGGGTCGGAATCGAGCCTGTTTCTCTACGGTCTGCTCTCGGAATCCCAGAGCGGCAGTTCATCCATATTGCTCGGCGGTGCAATGGGCCTCCTTGCTGGCGTGGCCTTGGGCGGCCTGCTGTATGCCGGAATGCTGCGCATTCCAATGCGTTGGTTTTTCTCGGTGACAGGCCTGCTGATAGTGCTTCTAGCGGCCGGAATGGCTTCGCGCATGACCCGATTTCTGATCCAGGCCGACCTGCTGCCCAGTCTTCGCAGTCCGCTGTGGGATACCTCGTCGGCATTGCCTATCGACTCGATCCCGGGCGCATTGCTGAACACGCTGGCCGGTTACGACCCTGCGCCGGCGGGCATGCAGGTTGTGTTTTATGTCGCCACCCTGCTGATCATCCTCGCCGGCAGCATGTGGGTTCAGCACCCGTCGGCCCGCCCGGTATAACGGGCAAATACAAAGTCCGTGTCAAGTGCCCACAATTGCCGGCGCCTCGTCCAGGCACTTGGAAGCCAATGACCCCGCGACCGGCACTCGAGGCCGACCAGCGGAGTCTTGCCCGGTAGCCGCGATTAAAGCGTGATGCTGTGGTCCACAAACAGCGTCCAGTTGCCGGTGGGCGGCGGCTTCTGGTTGTCCAGCCAGGTTGCCGTTTCGGTTCCTCCGGCAAATTTGTCCGGCAGGATCATGCCGCGCATGAAGCGTGTGCGCATGGCCGGAGCCCCTCGCGCCACCACTTCGTCGGGACCCACCTCCCACCACGGATCACCGGGTAGGCGCTGCGGGACGGGTTCGGACATCTGGTCGGCGCTGAAGGTGCCCTCCAGCAGGCAACGGATCCCCGGGCCGGGATGGACATGAGGATCGGTGACGCGCCCCGCGGGCATACGGATGCGATCGAGACGGAACAGCCATTGGCTGCCGGGCGGCATGTCCAGCGAAGTGATTTCGCGCGACATTCGCAGGATCGAGAAGATTTCCTCACCGCACAAGAGATTGGATGGTGAACCCGTCTGTTCCAGTTCCCAGCGCCAGACAAACGACCATTCGCTATCCCCGACGATGACGCTGGCATCGTCTGCATAGACAGCCTCTCCCTCTGCCAGCAGGCGCTCGTTGACGCGTACGCGGCCGTGGCGGACCAGGATCATGCGATGGAGGGACCGCAGCGGCGCCGATCTTGCGCCTTGCAACAACTGGTCCTGATAGAAATGAAGGGAGTGGGTCATCAGTAAGAAGCCGAATGTGCGAGGCAACAGCCCATTTTAATCAATTCCGGAATTCCATCCGGGTGCATCGCCAAACCATCACCTGGGAGGTGGCAGGGGATAGTCCTGCGCCCAGGCCGCCCCGGCAACGCCCGGAACAAGCGCGACTGCCGCCATCATGAATCCATTTTTCACTGGTAATCCCTTCCTGTTATCCGCGCCGGCACGTGGCGCAATGCAGGTAGCGGCAGCGCGGAAGATAATGGCGCCGCACCGCTTCCGCGATTTACGCACGAACCCGTCACGCGAGTTCATTCAGGGAAAAGGAGGATCTTCATGGGGCAGCCGCATCACCGTATCGGGACCATCAGGGGCTTGCCGGGCGCCCAGCGAGAGGGCAACACCGGATTCCTCGCCACGCCTGGGGCGGAGATTGCGTTCGCCGCGCTGATTCTGATGGCGCTTGCATCGGCGGTTGGTGCGCAGGAATGGCCCGCGAAACCCATTCGCGTGGTGGTTCCGTTTGCCGCGGGCAGTGTCGCGGAGGCGATATTCCGCACCATGTCCCCGGGCATCGAGGCGAAACTCGGCCAGCGCTTCCTGGTCGACAACCGGCCCGGTGCGGATGCCGTGATCGGCACGGAGAATGTGATGAGATCCACCCCCGATGGTTATTCGCTGTTGATCGGTTCGACCTCGGTGTTCGCGGTTAAGCAACACATGATCCGTGATCTGGGATTCGATCCGCTGACAGCCTTCGAGCCGGTATCGCTGCTCGCGGAGGCTTCGCTGATCGCCGTGGTGTCGCCAGGCGTGCAGTCGAAGTCACTGAAGGAGTTGTCGGATTTTCTGCGTGCCAACAGCGGGCGCTACAACTTCGGCGCCCAAGGGGCCGGATCGCCGACGCACCTGACCGGGGTTTTCTTTTCCCAGCAGACCGGAAACTCAATGGTGTATGTACCCTACAAAGGGACGCCGGAACTGGTGCGTGCGCTCCTGACCGACGACATACAGATAGCATTTCCCACGCTTACGGCGGTCGCAGGGCAGGTGCGGGCCGGCAAGTTGCGGGTGCTTGCCGCGATGACAAACAAACGCCTGGACGAATTGCCCGAGGTGCCCACCACGGTCGAGTCTGGTTTTCCGCAACTCGCGGCGTCCAACTGGTGGATGCTGGCAGCTCCGGCGCGTACGCCGGCTCCGATTATTCAGCGACTCGCCGCGGAGTTTCGCTCAGCCCTGGCCGATCCTGAGGTGCGCAGACGCCTCGCGGCCGTAGGCCAGACACCGATGGACATATCGCCTGCGGACACGCCCGCCTTTTTGCAGGCTGAATCAGCGCGCTACAAGACCATTGTCGAACGAGGCGGCGTTACCAGGGAGTGACAGGGCTCTGCCAAGTTCGGCTTCCATTCGGGTCCAGGTATTTCATCGTCGCACCGTTGCGGTGTCACACCGCAGTACGCTTCGCCTGCATTCGTGGAGAAGCGCAGCCCCCGCCGGGATTGCCAGGCTGCACCATCGACGTCCGGTTCAGAGTACCTGCAGCGCCAGATGGGAAGGGTGTTTTCCATCATGAATGATCGTGTCGATGCCGATTTTCGAGGGCTTGTAAAACAGGTTGAAATGCTTTTCCGTAACCGGGCTATCGTGGCAGGCAAGCTCGATGCGCACCCGGGTGTCTTTCTTGAAAAGGTAAGCCATCGGGTTGAGCGGGATGTCGATCCGGTACACCTCACCGGGGGTCAGCAGTTCCAGTTTGTCGTGTTTGTAGATCGGCCACTCTTCACTGCCGTGACTGCGGTCGCGGCTGACTCTGTGCGAGGCGCGCAGCCAGCCCTTGGTGACGACGGTAGCGCGGGGTTGCTCGCCTTTTGCCCGCTCGGCAGTCGATTGGGGCAGCTGTTCGCTGATGCGCACGACGAAGTCGGCATCATCGGCCGTGGTCGAAATGAACAGTGTCAGCCGGCCATTGCCGGTCAATTCCATGTCCTCGAGCAGAGGCTCGCTGGTGAAGGTCAGTATGCGGCGCACCGCGTCGGGCAACCCGGGACCCGCGGTGGCGACGCCCAGCGCCCATTCGGGGTCGGGGTAGGCATATGAGGTGCTGCCGCCCGTCACGGCCTCCGCG
>CAIOLO010000036.1 GCA_903859155.1 uncultured beta proteobacterium | reverse complement strand
TGCAGATCGCGAACAACACCGAATGGAACGGGTTTGCGATTCTCAACGGCACCACCGGCCAGCAGGTCGGGCCGGTGCCGGTGCAGCGGGTTACGGGCAACGGGGCCTATGCGGGCGCCATGAGTTACACAGCGGTGGAAGTGACCTCCTCTAACGGAGGGGTAAAAGATACAGCGAGTGGCACGGGTACGCTGGCGAAATCGGGCAATCTCGTCATAACGGTGACCGGCGCGACTACCGCCACGGGGGTGTTGACCTTGAATGACGGCAGCAGCGTAAGCCTGACCGGCGGCATCGTCTCGAACGTCAATGCCAGTAAAACGATTACCTTCAGCGGTTCGGCGCTTACCGATGGCACTGGCACATTTGTATTGTCGTCCACATCGACTTGGAGCACCAATAATTCGACTACTCTCAATCTAGGCCGCAGCTTCGTCACGCTCGCCCCGATGCAGGCCAACGATGTGACCATCAACGGCGTCAGCGTGCCGGCTTCGCAGGCGTATGAGGCCCTCGACACCAAGTCAACCGGCAACAGTGTTGCCGCCAGCGCCATCGCCAAGGCGGCGGCGATCAACAGCTTGACCGCGACGACCGGCGTCAAAGCCGTGGTCGGCACCACGATCATGACCGGTTCGGCCATGCCTGCGGCCTCGCAAGCGGCCAGTTCGACCGGTACCGTGACCATCAACGGCTACACCTCCCCCCAGATCGTGACCGTGGAGAACAATCCCCGCGCTTCGCGCGCGGCGGTGGTCAATGCGATCAATCGCATGAGCGATCACACCGGCGTGGTCGCCGTGGACTCGGGCAGCGACGCCTCGGGCGTGAGCCTCGTAGCCAGGGACGGGCGCAACATCGAAGTCGCTTTCAATACGGCATCGACCGCGGTCGATTTTGCGGCGCGCACCGGGCTGAAACAAGGCGCGCAAAGCGGCAGCTATGCGCTCGAAGCCAAGATCGAGGCCAAAGTCGATATCGCCGCCGGTACGGGCGATATCTCGCGCACCGGACTGCTGGCCGGCAACTACGACGTCAACCGCTCGATGGTGAGCACCAATGCGCGCGCCAGCGTCGCCGGCAGTGACACGCCCAAGGTGCTGCAGGCCGGAGACCTGGTCATCAACGGCGTCGCCATTCCGTCCACGACCTCGCTTATGGATGACTACAGTTACGACACGGGCACGGGGCTGGGCAGTAATCCGGCGGCCAGCGGCATCGCCATCGCCGCGGCGATCAATACGCAGTCGGCCAAGACCGGCGTTACTGCCACGGCCAATCAGTTCTCCACTGCAGGCTCGGAGACTACGCTAGGTGGTAGCGGCACGGGCGTGCTGCACATCAACGGCGTCAACGTGACCGTCGTGCTTTCCGCGGATCAGGCCACGCGCAACAGCAACATCATAGATGCGATCAACGCAAATACCGGTACAGGTGTCACGGCCAGCATCAACGCCAACCATGGCGTCACCCTGACCAACGTCGACGGCAGCATCCCCCCCGTCGTCGGCAGCAACCTCACGGTCTGGTTCGATGCCACGGATTCGGCGACTCCGGCGGTAACTCTTTCGGCGGCCGACTTCGGCCTCGATTCGAGCGTTGCAATGGACTCGAGCGCCACGGCGGTCACGCTCTACGGCGGCGTGACGCTGTCCTCGACCATCCCCGACAGCCCGCAGCCGCTGCCCCTGCCCGGTCTCGCCGCTCCCCAGGACGGGCTGATCCACGTCAGCGCCGGCGTCAACGGCTTCGGCAGCGACATCTCCAATTTCACCGCGCTCGGCTTCACCGAAGGCACCTACGGCGGCAAGTCGAGCATCGACATGTCGCCACCGCGGGTGGGCCGCATGAGTTTTCAGGTCGGCGCCAGCGCCGGGCAGACCATCAGCATCGACCTCGCCGATTTCGGTTCCAGCGGACCGATCACCGGCGGCATCACCGCCGATGCCGGCGCGACGACCCCCACCATCAGCATCGATACGGTCGCCGGCGCGACAGCGGTACTCAACAGCCTCGACATTGCGATGAACAACGTCAACGAAGCCCGCGCCACCATGGGCGCGGTGATGAACCGCCTGGAGCACGTGATCGACAATCTGACCAACGTCTCCACCAACTCCACGCAGTCGCGCAGCCAGATCGAGGACGCCGACTACGCCAAGGCTTCTTCCGACATGGCGCGCGCGCAGATCATCCAGCAGGCCGCCACTGCGGTATTGGCGCAGGCCAATACCTCGCAGCAGACGGTGCTCAAGCTGCTGCAATAGGCTGCGGCGCGACGCTGTTCGCCATTCGCATAGCGGGGTTCTCTTGCTCTGGGACGAATCCGAATACGAACTGACGCCACCTGAGCCTGCGGCCATCGACTGCTCCACCGAGGAGCAGCATGGCCTGCCGGCCGGCCCGCCAGACTGCTGGCGCTGCCGGCATTTCGCCGTCAGCTGGCAACCCGCCACCCCCTACCTGTGCCGGCTGATGGGATTCAAAAGCAGAATGCTCCCTTGTCTGGAAGTCGTCCGTGCGGACGGACGACCCTGTCAGGGCTTCAGTCCGAAGCCGGTTGCCGCGCTTCGCTGATCCGGACAGCACCTTGTCAAAAATGCGACGGCGCAAACAGCGCGCACCAGAGTTCGCTGACACTAGAATATAAGCCACTGGTTTAACAGGGGAAAAATAAGGTGGCACAGCCATTGCTTTATCAAGGTGAGTGCATTCAAACAAGGTGACCAAGTGGATAACCCGACGTCACAAACGTACAACGTCCTCTGGCTCGATCCGATGAGCCCGCTCATCGACACTGAACTGCTGCGCCTGCGCGTGGCCGGCCTGGAGTTACTGTCGGTGCCCACAGCAGAGGCTTTGAGGCGCGCGCTGGGCAAGGCGCAGGCGCTGGTGATTCGACTCTCACGGGATACCGGGTTGCTCGCTGAAGTCAAGGCGATGATGCAAAGTCTTCGCAACCCGCTGCCGGTGGTGTGCCGCGTCGACCGCCACCGCCTTGAAGTAGGCGTGCAGGCCATGCACGAAGGTGCCGCACACGTGCTGCCCTCGGACGAATGGTCGGAGGAGTCGTGGCGCGCGGTACTGGGCCGCCTTGCCAGGTCCGAGGAGCCCAAATGCAGACCCGAAGAGCACAAACAGCAGTCCTTTGTGTTTGTCGATCCGACCAGCCAGAAGTTGCTTGAACTCACGCGCCGGGTGGCGCAGGCCGAAGTAACCACGCTGCTCACAGGTCCGACCGGGGCTGGCAAGGAGGTGCTCGCCCGCGTGCTCCATGACGCGTCGCCGCGACGCAACGGCCCGTTTGTCGGCTTGAACTGCGCGGCCATGCCAGAGAGCATGATCGAGGATCTTCTGTTCGGCCACGAGAAAGGCGCATTCACGGGCGCCGCGCGCGAACATCCGGGGGTGTTCGAACAGGCCGAGGGCGGCAGCCTCTTTCTGGATGAAATTGCCGAGATGCCCTACGCGCTGCAGACCAAATTGCTCAGGGTGCTGCAGGAGCGCCAGGTAACCCGCCTGGGCGCCCGGAGTACGGTGCCGGTGGACGTGCGACTGATCGCAGCCACCAACAGGGATCTGCGCGCCGCCATGCAGGCGCACGAGTTCCGGGAAGATCTTTACTTTCGCATCAGCACATTCAGGCTGCGCGTGCCCTCGCTCGCGGAACGCCGCCAGGACATCCTGCCGCTGGCGCGCCACATGCTCGAAATGCACGCACCGGCGGGCGAGACACGCGAGTTGAGCACGGATGCCGAGTCCCTGCTGATTACCTACGGCTGGCCGGGCAATGTGCGGGAACTCTCCAATGTGATGCAGCGCGCCCTGGTGCTCAGCAACGGGCCGCTCATTGACGCAGAACATTTGATGTTCGAGGAGTGCAGCCCCGGCGAGACCGGCGCGCACCATCCGAGCCCCGCGGTGCAACCCGCGCATGCCGATGTATTGGCACAGGACACAGGCCTGGGTGCCGCGGTGAGAAGCAGCGAGCACCGGGTGATCGTCGCGGCGCTGCGCGCCTCGGATAACCGAATCGAGGCGGCAAAAGCGCTGGGAATCAGTCCGCGCACGCTGCGTTACAAGCTCGCGCAATTGAGGGATCACGGCTTTTCCGTGACCGCGGCCAGACAGGAGTAAGCGATGATCGACAAAGCACATGCGGCCAGCATCCAGACAATTCTTTCCCAGATCCGCAATTTCGAGACACAGATCAAGGGGCCGCTCAAACCTGAGTTCGCGCCCGCGGATATGGCCCAATCCGTTGCCGGCACGGGCAAGCCCGGCTTCGCGCAACTGGTCAAGGGGGCGGTCGACTCGGTCAACGATCTGCAGCACAACGCACAGGCGCTGACAACCGCTTACGAGCAGGGAAAGGATGTTCCCCTCACCGATGTGGTGCTGGCGATGCAGAAGTCATCCATCGCTTTCGAGGCGACGCTGCAGATCCGCAACAAGGTGATGAGAGCCTACGAAGACATCAAGAACATGCCGGTATGAACTCCACTCGGATTAATTGAAAATGGCCACCACTCAACAAGCGATGCAGCCTTCCCTGACGGGCCAGCCCTCGATGGGTTCCAACACCATGACCTCCCCGGCACTGACACCCGGCCTGCAAATGGTGCCATCCGGCGCTGCCGCAGGGGCCAGCACCAACACCAGCCTGACGCTCCCTCAGGCGACTCCCCTGATGCTGCTGTCCTCGCTGGGGGGAATGCTGGGACAACCCGCGGTCAGAAAGGCAGCACCCGCGATCCTGGTGCTGGTGGCCCTGGTCATTATCGGCGCGATCTATTCATGGACACAGGAGACGCCCTACCGCGGGGTGTTCCCGGGCATGGCCGAGGCGGACCAGCAAAACGCGCTCGAGATGCTCAAGGCGGCCAACTTCAATCCGCACATCGACGCCACCTCCGGGCAACTGGCGGTGCCCGCGGCCCGCTACCACGAAGCGCGCATCCTGCTGGCCTCCCAGGGCATTCCGCGTACCCAGGGGCGTGGCATTCTCGATTCACTCAAAGATCAATCTGCGTTGACGACCAGCCAGTTCATGGAACAGGCGCGCTATGCGGCGGCCATCGAGCAGGAATTGGCCAAGAGCATTACCCAGATCGGCACCATCCAGAGCGCCCGCGTGCACCTTGCGCAAACCAAGCAAAGCGGGTTCGTGCGTGAACAAACACCGGTCAAGGCGTCGGTTATCGTCACCCCCTACAGCGGCCGCCTGGTCTCGAACAATCAGGTGCAGGCGATTGTGCACCTGGTAGCCTCGAGCGTCCCCTACCTGGCGGCAGAGGACGTCTCGGTGGTCGACAATCTGGGCAATCTCATCTCCAGTTCACCCACCGCAGGGCCGCTGGGGCTCACCACCGTGCAAATGCAGCACAAACAACAGGCCGAGGAAACCTACCGCAATCGCATCGTCCAGTTGCTCGAACCGGTGGTGGGTGAGGGCAATGTACGCGCGCAGGTTGACCTGGTGATGAATTTCACCCAGGTCGAAACCGCAACCGAGGATTTCGATACCCGCAAGGATGGCGTAAAGACGCGCTCCGAGGTGCTCTCGGAGGAGCGCTCCGCGCAGCTCGATCCGCTGGGCGTGCCCGGGGCGCTGACGAACTCGGCACCTCCTGAGTCCAAAAGCAGCAGCGACACCAGCGCCACCGAGGAGAAGAAGGATTCCCGGGGCATGCTGAGCAGCAAGTCCACGCGCAACTACGAACTGGACAAGACGGTGCGCCACGTGAAGAATTCGCAGGGCGGCATCGATCGCGTCTCGGTCGCGGTGGTGATCAAGGAGCGTGCGTCGGCGCTCAAGGAAGCGTCTGCGGCACCTGCCGCCACAGCGGCGGCGCCAACCGGGTACAGCCCGGAGGAACTCGAGCGCCTGACCGGACTGGTCAAGGGAGTGGTCGGATTCACGCAGGATCGCGGCGACGTCGTGAGCCTGATGCCGGCGAAGTTCGACCTCTCGGCGACGCAAGGTTCCGGCCAGATCTGGTACGAAAACGATATGGCGGTGAGCAGCATCAAGGTGGGCCTGGCGACCCTGTTGCTGGTGGTCATCTTGCTGGCGGTGGTACGGCCGGTGCTCAAGTCTTACCTGCCGCCGGCGCCAGCCCCTGCGGCGATGTTGCCGGCGCCTGACCAGGCAGGCAAGGTCGACGCCGCGGCCAGTACCGGGCCGAAAGGCGCAGTCGAAGAAGAACTCGATGGGGAACGCGGCGACGAGGAGCACGTCGGCGTAGATGAAATGTCCATAAACGAGGGCGAGTCGCTCGAAGAGTTCAAGGCCAGACTCAAGAAGTCCGCCGCGCCAAAGAAATCGAGCATCTCCGCGGAAATGCTGGACACAGCCAACAGTTACGATGACAAGGTTGCGCTGGTTAGGATGCTGGTGACTGAGGACTCCGGACGTGTCGCCGCGGTCCTGAAGAATATGATCAAACAGGATATGGTCGGGTGAACAATCTCGAAGCCCTCGTTGTGGATATCTCCAAACTGGGGCTGGTGGTAGTCTTGCTGACGGTGGTGTTGGTGGTGTTGCACTCTGCATTTCGGGGACATGCGGGTGAGCGCCAGCCGGGCCGCCCAGCCGCCCCGGGTTTGCTTCGGGCACCGCTGTCTGCGGCCGCATCCGCAGGCTCGCCGGTTGGGCAGAAAAGTTCGCAAGCCGGCGCCGAGCAGACAGCCGTGGCGGACGAGGAAGTGATGCTGGCGATGGCCGATGGCGAGTCGCTGGAGGAGTTCAAGACCAGGCTCAAAAAGTCCGCCGCGCCCAAGAAATCCAGCATCTCCGCGGAGATGCTGGATACGGCCAACAATTACGACGATAAGGTTGCGCTGGTAAGGATGCTGGTGTCCGAGGATTCAGGGCGTGTTGCAGCGGTCCTAAAGAACATGATTCAACGTGATTCGGGTAAATAGCAGCCATGGCAGAAAAAAAGACCAACGAAGCAACTGACAAGAAAGCGAAGGACGCAAAACCGTCCCAGAGCCAGAAGCCGGAGAAGGATGCCAAAACGGCCGAAGCGGAGGTCAAGGGGGCCCCTGAGCCCATGAGCGAGGAGTTGCGCCGTGAGCTTGACCAACTCACCAACATCCAGCGCGCCGCGGTGCTCATGCTGCTCCTGGGGGAGCAGGAAGCGGCCAACATCATCAGCTATCTCAACCCCAAGGAAGTGCAACCTCTGGGCGCGGCGATGGTATCGGTGGCCGATCTTTCACAGGAGGCCATCAATGCGGTGCTCGATGAATTCATTGCCACCATCAAGAAACAGACCAATCTTGGCCTGGGGGTCAACGAATATGTCGAAACCGTCCTGCAGCGCGCCCTGGGCAAGGACAAAGCCGCCTCGGTCCTGGGCAGGATCATGCCCGGTTCGTCAAGCAAGGGACTGGACATCCTGCGCTGGATGGACGCGCGTTCGATCGCCGACATGATCCGCGGCGAGCACCCCCAGGTGGTCGCAATCATCCTGTCGGTGCTCGAGTCCGATGTGTCGGCGGACGTGCTCAATTTCCTGCCCGCCGAAGCGCGACCGGAGATCGTCTCGCGGGTGGCAAACCTGGACACGGTGCCGCCCTCGGCCATGAAGGAACTGGAACAGATCATGAACAAGCAGTTCTCCTCCAATTCATCGAGCGCATCCTCCGGCTTTGGCGGGGTAAAGGCGGCGGCAAAGATCCTGAATTACACCAAGACGACACCGCTGGCGGGCATCATGTCGGGGGTGACCGCAATGGACGTGGAACTCGCACAGAAAATCCAGGACAACATGTTCACCTTCGACAATCTGGTCACCTGCGACAATCGCAGCATCCAGACGCTGATGCGCGCGGTCGAGCCCGATCTGCTCATGGTCGGACTCAAAGGGGCCGACGACGAGGTGAAGAACAAGTTTTTCGAGAATATGTCCTCGCGCGCGCGCTCCATGTTCGTCGACGACATGGAGGCCAAGGGTCCGTTGCGCCTGGCCGACGTCGAGGAAGCGCAAAAACAGATAATGCGCACCGCGCGCAAGCTGGCCGATACCGGGGAGATGGTGCTGGCCGGCGGCGGAGACGATTTTGTCTGAGTCCGCTCTCGAGGCGGGGCTCCTGGCGCAGTGGCGGCCCCACCCGCTGCTTGGCGGACCGCAGCAGTCTGGGCAGTTTTCGCCTTCCTGGAATAGTGACGGACCGCGCGCTTTCCTCGAGTCGTTCCTGAACGAAGGCAAGGCGCCGCAATACACCGAGGGCACACCCGCAGACACGCCGGACCCCGCCCCCGCCCTGGAAATGGCAGGCGAACCGGCTTTGCCGGCGGCGCCGGACGAACCCTTGCTCGAGGAAGGCGAGGCGCGGGAGCCGCTGCCGCCGCTCGATGAGGCAGCCTCGTTCGAGCAAGCCGAACCGATGCCGCCGCTGCCTGTGGCGGACGAACCCGCGCGACAACCGGTTGCCACCGCCCAGACGGTTGTCGATGAGCAGATGCTCGCGCGCGAGCGCGAGGCCGGCTTCCAAGCCGGTCTGGCCGAGGCGCGGGCACAGATGCGGCAGGAAATCGATGGCGAAAAAGCCGCCATCAAAGAACTGCTGGCGGCCATTCAAAGCTCGATGGCCGATACGCAGCAGTTCTTCGCGCCGCTGCAGCGGCTGGCTGTCCACCTGGCCGAGCAACTGGTGCGCGGGGAGTTGACGTTGTCGGGCCAGGCGATCAGACACTTGGTCGAAAACTGCCTGATGGAGTTCGAGCACCGCGGCGAAGGCATTGTCTTGAGGCTGCATCCGCTGGACCTGGAAAAATTCAGTTCGCTGCACGGGGAATTGTCCGATAGCGTCGAGTTGGTGGGCGACTCCAGCCTGAGCCGCGGTAGCGTGAGAATCGAGATGGCCGATGGCGTGATCGAGGACCTGATCGAGCATCGGCTGGAGGCCCTCGCCAGATCGGTGTTGGGGGCAGACGCCGGCACGCCATTCGCGCACAAGCCGGAAAAGCAGCGCCTGTACCGGCGCGCCGTCCATCCGGGGGCTCCCGAGGCCGAGGCGGGTTGGGCTGACGCGCCGGGGATTCCGCCAGCGGGCCCTTTGCGTGGCGAGGCGACTGAAGATGACCGTGTTTCCTGATTTTTCCGCGGCTGCCGCAGCTGCCGTGCGCCGCGCCAGGGTCGATGCTCCGGTGCGCAGCGGCAAATTGATCCGCATGGTCGGGCTCACGCTCGAGGCGCAGGGCATCGTTGCGCCCATGGGCGCGTTTTGCCTGGTCGAGAGCAACGGTGCACCGGCGCTGGAGGCCGAAGTGGTGGGCTTCAGCGATCGCACCACTTACCTGATGCCGTTCAGCGAACCGGTGGGCGTGGGACCCGGGGCCACGGTGCGCCTGGTGAGCCGCTCGCCCAAGGCGCGCCTGGGACCGGCGCTGCTGGGCCGGGTCATCGACGCCAGGGGCGAGCCGCTCGACGGCAAGCCGCCTGCCGACTGTCCGGACGAGTTGAGCCTGCAGGGCCTGGTCCTCAACCCACTGGAGCGTGGCCCGATCAATCAGATACTGGACGTCGGGGTCAGGGCCATCAACGGCGTGCTCACCATCGGCCGCGGACAGCGCATCGGGCTGATGGCCGGCTCCGGCGTGGGCAAGAGCGTTCTGATGGGAATGCTCACGCGCTACACCAAGGCAGATGTGGTGGTGATCGGTTTGATCGGGGAGCGCGGTCGCGAAGTCAACGACTTCATCAGGGAGTCGCTGGGAACCGAGGGCCTGGCCAAATCGGTGGTCATCGCCGCGCCGGCCAACGTTTCACCGGTGCTGCGCCTGCGCGCCACCAACCTTGCACATCTGATCGCCGAATATTTCCGCGACCGCGGCCTGAGCGTATTGCTGCTGGTGGATAGCCTTACCAGAGTCGCGCATGCGCAGCGGGAGATCGGACTCGCAGTCGGGGAGCCGCCAACCGCCAAGGGTTATCCGCCCTCGGTATTCGCGTTGCTGCCCAACCTGATCGAGCGCGCCGGGGTCGGGAGGCACGGGTATGGCTCGATAACAGCGGTCTACACGGTGCTGATGGAAAACGACGATCCGTCGGACCCGGTGGTGGATATCGCGCGCGCCTCGCTTGACGGGCAGGTCATGCTCTCGCGGGCGCTGGCCGACGCGGCCCATTATCCCGCGATCGATCTGAACGGATCGATTTCCCGGGTGATGCAAGCACTGGTCGAGCCGCATACACTGAAAGCCGCCAACCGCTTCAGGCGGCTGTGGACGCTCTACCAGCAGAACGCCGAATTGATCCAGGTGGGCGCGTATGAGGCCGGAACCAACGCCGAACTGGACGAAGCCATCGCCTTGCGCGCGACGATGGAGAATTTTCTGCGGCAGGACATGCACATAAGCGTCGATTACGCGGCCACCCTTGAGGCGTTGTCGGATTTGATGAGGATTTGACCCAATGCATCCACGATTGCAACTACACGGTCTCACACAACCCGGAAACAACGGCCGCGCATGAACAAACTCCAGACCTGGACCCATCTTGCCGAGCGTGCGCAAACGCAGGCCGCCGCCGCGCTGGTGGAGGTCGTGGCGGCGAACCGGCGGCTCAAAGAGCTGGCCTCAACCGAGGCCAGACTGCATGAACTGTATGCGGATTATTCGCAGCGTCTGCGCAACGTCGAAGGTGCTTTGCACAAGATGAGCCAGAACACCATGTCCCGGCACTACATCGCCCATGTCGAGACTCTGCTGCAAAAGCTGGCCGTAGCACAGGCGGCGGCCCGCGAGACCCTGGCGCTTGCGCAGGAGAAACGTTTGGCGGCGGAACTGGAGCGAGTCAAGATGCAGCATCTCACCCAATGCGAAGCTGCAAAGCTGCAGCGTGCGCGCAAGGCGATGGAGCAAAAGCAGTTGGACAACCTGGCCATCACCCGCTTCAACCTGCGTTAGCGGGCCGGGTTCATCCAGGCGGTGCATGGCGGCGCCCGGCTCTGGCGTTACCGGCAGCGGTTCATTGCCGCGGCGGGCGAGCGGATCTGCTTTCCGTGAGATTGATCCAGGTCAAGCATGCCGCGTTGTCATTGCCCACAATTGGCCAGGCGTGTTCTTGGGCAACATTCGCGACCGCCGGCATTGGCGCGATCGCTGCTTCCCGTGGATTGCACCACGGGCCCCGACGTTCCTGCACGATGCGATCTGATTTTCTAATTGCCTATGAGTTCTAACCAGCTTGACGAATTGTCGATACTCATCCGTTCGCGTGTTCCGCTTGTCCAGGTGGAAACGCTGGAGGAGAACCGGATCATAAAGTTCCTGGAAGGCGCATCCGTGCGGGAAGGCTGGGCGCTTTTTACCTGGACCGCCGCCGATGGCTTGAGGAAATTTCCGGAAACAAACGCGCTGTCGCGAACCGAGGAATTTCGCGATGCCCTGCACTGCATCAACGACACGATGCAAAACGGCGTGTTCGCGATGTTCGATGTTCAGCCCCACCTGCAGGACTCGGTCAGCCAGAGGCTTGTCAAGGAAATCGCATTCGGCTACGCCGACAGGCCGCGCACCCTGCTGCTGATCGGTGGCAGCGTCGAGTTGCCCCCGGATCTGACAAGGTTGTCGGCAAAATTTTCGCCGAAACTGCCGGATCTGGAACGGATACGCGACATCTACCTTGAAGAGGCGTACCGCTGGCTGAAAGAAAAAAATGGCAGGAAACTCATCGATCCGCACGACGCCGAAGACCAGCTTTTGCAACACCTGGCCGGCTTGTCGGAGGAGGATGTGCAGCGCTTGAGTCAGAATGCAATTCAAGACGACGGACGGATTTCTTTCGAGGACGTGCGGCGGGTGCTGGAATTCAAGCGCCAGACCCTGGGCAAAGGCGGACTGATAGAGTTCTACACGGATAGCTCCAGTTTCAAGGATGTAGGGGGACTGGACGGGCTGAAGTCCTGGCTCGAAATGCGGCGCGGCGCGTTCGTCGGGAACGACAAGAGGCTGGGTGTCGACCCTCCAAAGGGGGTGTTGCTGTTCGGCGTGCAAGGTTCGGGGAAAAGTCTCGCTGCCAAAGCCGTCGCCGGCACCTGGCACGTCCCGCTGATGCGGTTGGATTTCGGCGCGCTCTACAATAAATTTCTCGGAGAGTCGGAACGCAACGTGCGCGAGGCGCTCAAGCAGGCCGAGGCCATGGCGCCCTGCGTGCTCTGGATAGACGAAATTGAAAAGGGGCTGGCTTCCGACGGCAGTGGCGCAGCCGATGGCGGCGTCTCCAGGCGGCTGTTGGGCACGGTGCTGACCTGGATGGCCGAGCGCACCGCCAAGGTGTTTCTGGTCGCGACCGCCAACGACGTGACACAGTTGCCCCCGGAATTGCTGCGCAAGGGCCGCATGGACGAGATTTTTTTCCTCGATCTGCCCGACGCGGAATCGCGCCAGGACATCCTCCGCATCCACCTGAGAAAGCGGGGGCTCAATGCTGCGAAGTTCGATGCGCTGCAACTGGCAGCCTCGTGCGCCGGCTTCTCGGGTGCGGAGATCGAGCAGGCCCTGGTCGCCGCCATCTATGCCGCGAATGCTGTAAACGAATCGCCCAGCACCGCGCACCTGCTTAACGAATTCCACAACACCAGGCCTTTGTCGGTGGTCATGGCCGAAAAGATTACGCTGCTTCGCAACTGGGCGTCCGGGCGAACCGTATCGGCGGCCTGACCTCTGGAGTCCACAAACAGGGCCGGGCCAAGACCCCGGTCAAAGGCCCCCTTCGTCGGCCAGGCGGGCAAGATCAGCAACAGTGCCGACCCCCAGTTTTTCCATTCCCCGCTGACGGTGCAGCTTGACCGTGCGCAGTGCGATGCCCAACTGATCGGCGATGTCGCGATTGATCTCGCCCCGCGCCACGCAGCGCACAACATCGCGCTCGCGCCTGGTCAATGAAGCGATCCTCCGCGCAAGCTCGGAGCGCCGTTCGCGCAGGCGCTGCCGATCGGTGCTGACCGAGAGCGCCTTGGCCACGGCGGCGAGCAGCGTCTCGGCCTCGATCGGCTTGATCAGAAAATCCAGCGCGCCGGCGCGAAACGCCTTCGCCGCTTCCTCGGCCCCGCTCGCGCCGCTCATGAGCAGGAGCGGCGTGTCGTCCAGTTCGGCCAGGCGCCGCTGCAGTTCCAGGCCGTCAAGCCCCGGCATTTTCACGTCGCAAACAATGCAGTTCGGCCCCGGGAACTGCGGGCGGTTGAATACCCTCATGTGGAGGTAACTGAGCGCCGAGGGGTACCTCTCGCAGGCATAGCCCTCCAGGTCGAGCAAGGACGTCAGCGCGTCGACAATTTCGGCATCGTCGTCAATCAGCACAATGCGTCCGCGTGCGCAGCGCTCGGCCAGGCGCACATCGTCGACGGTAACCGCTCGTCGCGGCACTGCCGCCGATTGCGCGGGGTTAGTCACAACCGCACCTCGGCGCTTGCCGGCAGGAGCGGCAGGTCGATATCGACGCAGGCGCCGCCTCCGCCGGCAATGCCCACGCTGAGCGTGCCCTGATGCTGGGCGATGATGCTCCTTGCGATCGACAGCCCCAGGCCGAGCCCGCCGGCCTTGGTGGTAAGAAACGGCGTGCCCGCTTTTTGCAGCATCTCAGGGTCCAGCCCCGGGCCGGTGTCGCATACACTCAGACTGAGGCGATCACCGAACTGCATCAGCTGCACGTGAATTTCGCGTAGCTCTGACTCGCGCAGCGCTTCGATGGCGTTACGATAGATATTCATCAGCACCTGGGAGAGTTGAGTGGCATCACCCTTAACCCACATCGGACTGGCATAAGGGGAGAAAATGACGACCACATTGTACTGGGCAGCCTCGGGCCCCACCAAATCGAGGATGTCACTGGCCAGACGCTGAAGGTCTACGGGCACCTGCGTTACCTCCGCAGGGCGGATGAAACCGCGGATCTTGTCGATGATCTCGCCGGCGCGCCGGGTATTGAAAATAATCTTGTCGAAAAACTCCTCTATCCGCTCCGCCTCGAAGCGGCCCGCCTTCACGCCGCGCAGCCCCACCTGGGCGTTGGTGAGAATGGCAGTGAGGGGTTGATTGAGTTCGTGGCTGAGCGAAGCCGACATCTCGCCCAGGCTGCGCTGGCGGTCCATTTGGGCAAGCTGACTGGTCAGTCGCCGCGCCTCGTTTTCCAATTCTATTTTGCGTCGTTTGTGTTCGACAATGTCGCGGGTCACGCCGAGTATTCGGACACCACCTTCGTCATCCACAATCGGATACGCCATGACATCTCCCCAGAACGTGGAGCCGTCTTTGCAGCGGAATTCAAGTTCTCCCCGGAAACTTTTCGGTGTTTGGCCGGACTTCACGTCGCTCACCACTTGCATGAAAAACTCCATCGCAGTGGTCAGGGAATCGGGGGTTAGAGTTTCTGCAATCGTTTGCTGCATCGCTTCGGCGGGGGTGTAGCCCCGCACTGTCTCGACCGAGGGGCTGATATAGGTAATCGTGCCGTCAGGTGACCGGTCCCAGATCACATCCCTGGCATTATCGGCCAACAAACGCAGCCGGTGCTCGTTGATGCGCAAGGCTTCCGCAGCCTGCCTGCGGCTGTTGATGTCGGTCTTTACGGCGAAGTAATGGGTAACAACGCCTTCGAGATTCTTGACCGCGGCGATATGCAACTCTTCCCAATAGAGTTCGCCGTTCTTGCGCCGGTTGAGGAGTTCCCCTTCCCATGCGAGGCCTTTGCCCAGGTTGTCCCACATTTCCCGGTAGGTTTTCAGGGGCGTCTGCCCGGACTGCAAAATTCGCGGGTTTTTTCCCGCCACTTCGGCAAAGCTGTAGCCAGTGACCTTGGTGAACGCGGCATTGACGTACTCAATGCAAACTCGCTCATCGGTGATGGCCACCGCGGCGGAGATTTGTTCGAGCGCTATGGAAAGATTGCGCTGCGTTTCCAGGCTTTTGTTTTCGCGCGCATACGCGCGTTCCAGAAATATGCCTATATAAGCAACATTGCCGACCACCGCGGACAACAGGCCTAAAACAACCATCAGGCCGGTCGTCAGGTTTGACGTCAATACTGTGGGGACGGGTCCTCCCGCCATCATTTCCACGACGCGCAGGATTAACACGCTGCCGAGCAACAGATAAACGCCCGCGATCCAGTTGGCGTTGCGGCTATCCTTGGCTTGTGCGATGCGCCGTGCCAGCGAGGACTGATAAATGAGCAGCGAGCCGTCAACCAGCAACGCGAACTGCACCCGCAACGGTTCGTTGTCGAACCCATCCTGGATGAATTCAAAAGCTCCGGCGAAGGCCAGAACCGCCACCACTATCGAGATATTTCGCCAGGGGATGGCAAGATCGATGCGCAGGGACTGGATACGCACCAGGCAGGCAGCGAATATCAGTATGTTGCTGATGGTGATGCTCATCCACGACGGGATGAATCCGCGAAAACCGATCAGGATCACGCCGATGCCGAAGACAAAACCGCCGCCGCACCACAGCGCCACCTTGTGCGAGCGTTCCCTGCTCAACGTGACCCAGGCGATCAGGGGCATCAACAGATAAATCAGGCCTGTTATTTTGAAAGCAGTGGAGGGGTCGAAGTCGATCATGAGCGCTATTGCCCGGGCGTCGCGTCGCGCAGCAACGGCAACAGAGCGTCTTCCAGCACGTCCAGATCGAAAGGTTTTTTCAGACAGCGCACCCCAGGCGGTGGAGCGCCGTAGCGGGCCCTTTCCTCCTCCCGTAGCGCGGTGATGATCACCAGCGGCAGTCCGGGGTCGAGGCGTCTCAGGGTGGCGGCCAGTTCGAAACCGGAAATACCGGGAAGGTTCAGGTCGAGCACCGCACCGGCCAGCCGGGAAGCGGTGGCGGTGGCGGTGGCGGTGCCGGCACCGGCACCGGCACCGGCACCGGCAGACAGGGTAAATTGCCCGCTTTCTTCATGCAGGGCCTGCAGGAAACTCTCGCCAGAGAGGTAACAGGCGGCGTGCATGCCCTGCAATTCCAGCCACACGCCGAGCACCTGTGCGATTTGCGAATCATTGTCGACGACGGCCACTACGCCCGACGACGGCGTTGCGTTGATTGCCGGCGGAACTTGCGCTGTGGGGGGCGGCGGATTCATTGTCGCCGCTTCAAGCCGGGCGCGAATGACAACAAAAATTCAGACGCACACCGGGAAAACGGAACCAATCGGCAATACTTTGAGCAGTCGACATGTGCAAATCATGCCAGATTACCTTGTGGACAGGAACCCGGCAGACTGCTATTTCATACCCTGCTCAGACGGCCCGCGTTTTTTCACGCCCGCTCGAGCTGCGAGGGAGGCTATTGATGCGCCGCGGAGCCGGCGCGCGCGCTATGCGTAGCTCGCGAGTTCGTCACTGCTGCGCAATCCGAGCTTGCGTTTGATGTTGCGCAGATGGACCTCGACCAGTGCAGGCGCGATTTTCAGATGGTCGGCGATATCGGCCGAGGTTTGGCTTTTCCCGACCTGCTGCAGCACATCGTTCTCGCACTGCGCCAGCGAGCCATTCCCGCCGCCCGGCTCGCTCGCCTGCCGCACCTCGCCCGCAATTGCCGTGAGTTCCCTGCACAGGAACCGCCGGCCCGCTGCCGCCGACCGCACCCCCTGCAGCAAATCAGCAGACCCAGCGGTCTTGCTGACGCAGCCCGACACTCCGAATCCGAACATCTTCGCCACCAAGCGCTGGTCCCAATAAAAGGACATGGCGAGCACCCTTACCTCCGGGTGCTCGCTGTGGAGGCGGCGTATCGCCTCGATGCCGTTCATCCCGGGCATGGCCAGATCCATGAGCACGAGATCGGGCGCGCACTCGCGCACCCGCTCCAGCGCCTCCTTCCCGTCGCACGCCTCTGCTATCACCTCGATGTCGGGCTCGCGTTCCAGCACCACGCGCAACGAAGACCGCATGATTTTCTGATCATCGGCTATCAGCAGACGTATCGCTTTCCGCTTCTCCTGCACCTCGCCGGCGTCAGCCGATGCCTGTTCATTATTCATAGGTACCGATGGCCAAACCGATGGCGAAGCCAATTTTCAGGCGCATCCCCTTGCTCTGAGCTTCCTCCCGCGCCGGGTGCAATTCCCGGAGGAAAACAGTTGGCGACACCTGGTTTTGTTGAAATGGTTTTCATAAGCGCAATTCTTGATCAAGCTTGTCCATCAGCAAGCGCCACATCCGCATCTGCAGCGGACTGCCGGCGTTGATGGCGCGCTGACCGGGGGGCGCATACAACAAATCCTCGTCATTGAAGCTGAATACGGGGATCAAATCCGACCGCTCCGACACCGACCTGACTTTGTCGTCCAGATTGTCCAGTATCAGAGGCACCGCATTCGGCGAGGGGTAGTACGCCAGAACCATATGCGCCTCGTTCTGCCGCGACGCCGTGACATAAATGATCCTCAGGCGCTCGAGCGGGACACCCATCTCTTTCAGAGTGAAGTATTTCGCAATGGAATAATCCTCGCAATCGGCGCCGTTGCTGGCGAGCACCTCTGCCGGCGTGGCCCAATAGTCTTTCGTTCCCCAGTGGGCCATATCGCTCACAAACGGAATGCGATTGAAAAACGCGTTGACCGAGTCCAGCAGCTCCAACTCGTCCGGGAGGTGCCGGCGTTGCTCGGCGCGTCTGGCACGCACGAATTCCTGCCAGTCGGCGATGCGAGTTCTGCTGGCCAAGCCGTATCTGGCCGACAAGTTCTCGACCAACCCCTTCGTGACGCTGCGAGAAAAACCAACGTCTGCGGCTTCTGCCCACGCCATGTTCGTGGCGATGATGAAAACTGCCAGATACGCCAACCAGCGAGGCCCCCGCCGTGCCGGCGCCCCGGCAAGTTTGCGGCTCGGCAACGCGGCTGCGCCGCCTGGCGGCACCTGTCTTGGAGACATTTCGCAATCGAGAGGGGGGGATTCGGCCCCGTTCGTTGCCGGTCCGGGAGCGGCGGTGTAAAACATCTATTGGTCGCCGCTCGCCAGCCGAGCGCCGATCCCGCGAACCGACATGATGGTGTGGCTTTGCCTGCCGATGTTTTTCATTTTGTGGGCCAGGGCTGCATAAAAGGCATATTCATGGCGCGCGCGCTCTGCGCCGAGCGCTTGATTTCTGTCAGAAAAAACGGCGTGCCTGCCTGCTTCGCATGGCCCGCTGACGGGGCTCCGCCTTCGACGTATTCGGTCGAGCGGGGATACATGCGAAAAACTCGGGCCGCTGCCTGCTCGCGGCTTTCTGCGAGTATTCGAATGCCACGCACGACAACTCCATTTCGCAGGCGAAGGTGGAAAATATGTGCCTTCATGAGTAGCAAATATATCGACTCGGCGCGGCTTGACAATTACCCCAAAGGGCAAGAATGCGGAATAAAAACCAATCCACAAACATTTCTGTCCGCCGCGCGCGGTTCGTGATGAATTGACCCAGGGCACCTGAAAGCGCAGAGGTCGCGAATGCGAAGATGCGAGCGCTTTTTTTTGAGCGACTCGGGAGCGCCTGGTCAGAGCGTCAAGCTGGAGTACCGCCGCTCATCCCCGTTGGCGCTTTTTATATATTCGCCTTGGGAGTCAACACAGGTCTACTGACCATGCTGGTACGTACCAGGACGCTCGATGGCCAGAAACCGACGATCCAATTGCACTTCAGCCGGGATCATGGCTTATGAAAAGCTCGACTGGTTGGTAGCAAGAAGAGGTTGCCAGAAAGAATAGCCATGGCGAGCGCTTTGCGTCGAGCGTTTGATTTCTGTCAGAAAAGCCGGCCCGCCCGCATTGTTGGCATTGCCCGCGACGGATCCTGCTTCGACGTACTCGGTTGAGCGGGGATACATGCGAAAAACTCGGGCGGCTGCCTGCTCACGACCTTCGGCGAGCACCCGAATGCCACGCACGACAACTCCATTCCGCAGGCGAAGGTGAAAAATATGTGCCTTCATACACGGCAAATATACCGACTCGGCACGGTTTGACAATTACCCCAAAGGGCAATAATGCGGAAAAACAAAATCCGCAAACATTTTCCGTACGGTGTAGTCGATTGGGGCCGCTGCTCTAAAAAACACTCAGCCCGCGGCCGAACTCCGCTTGATACTGGAAGGCTGCGCCCGGGATTGCACTTCGGACAGCGGCGACGAAGTGCGGATCAACGATCCATCAACAATGCCTCCCGGGTGAATCTCCATCACCTTGCAGCCGAGGATATTCCCGCGAACCTCTCCATGCTTCAGAATCTCCAAGGACCGCGCACAATGCACATCCCCGCGAATCTGGCCGTCCACTATGACGTGCTGGCTAATGATCTCGCCCGTGATATTTCCCGACTTGCTGACCATTAACGTATTGTTGGAATCGCCGACTGCAGACACATTACCCACAATGGCGCCCTCGATGCGCAGCCCGCCGGTGAACATTACATTGCCTTCTATGCGCAACCCGGCGCCGAGCAGGGTGTGGATGCAGGTCTGGGGTCTAAACCTCTTGTCGTCCTCGAGCGCTGCAGGGGCTTCGACTTGCGCTTCCCAAGACGGGGGCGGCAACTCCTGCCGGAACATTTTTGCAATTGCGCTCATGGGCTCAGTCACCCCATCCGTTTGGCGAAGTTCATCATTTGCAGCGCTCCGCCACATCGGTTTCTTCTTCTGAATTCACCTGGGCTGAAACCGCACGCCCGCCCTGTCCTGCAGCATCGCAATGCACCGTAGTCCCGGTGGGTGGGCCGCCGATCGCGCAAATCCCTGCATACTCGGAGAATTGATCCGGTATTTTTCATCTCTTGGTCAAGAGCAGCATCGAAAGCACGTTCATGGCGCAGACACTCTGCGCCGACCATCAGACTTCGACCAGGAAAGCCGGCGTGCCTGCGCCGTTCGTATGCACCGCGGCGGCTTCGGCTTCGACGTACTCGGTTGAGCGCGGATACATGCGAAAGACTCGAGCAGCCGCCTGCTCACGCTCTTCGGCGAGTACCCTGATACCACGCACGATAGGTCCGGTCGGCAGGCGGAGATGAAAGATGTGCGCATTCATGAATGCGATCGTACCGAATCTGCGCGGAATTGTAATTGCCCCAAGGGGCATGACTTTGAAAACAGCCCAATCAGCGTAGAGCGTCAGCCTGTACAAGCCCGGTCTCGCAGGGCGCGAGACGCTGTAGAAGAACGCGGCAACTCCTCATCCACCGTGCCGGTGATGTAGGCTAATACCTTTCGCAAATCCATAAGCGCCACGTTGTCGCATTGAGAAGGCCGGCCCTGGATGATGCTAGAGTGAAAGGCCTAACCCATGGACACACCGCCAGTGTCGGCCGAGCCATCCGTGACAGTTGATACCCTTACGGCGGACGCCCCCGCGGGCTTTCACCTGCTGGCCAAGCCCAGCGGCTCGACCTGCAATATCGACTGCACCTATTGTTTCTTCCTGTCCAAGGAAGCGTTGTATCCGAACGACAAGCACCGGATGTCAGAGGCGACGCTCGAGGCCTACATCCGCCAATTGCTGGAGTCGCACCGCGCGCCCAATGTGACGGTGGCGTGGCAGGGCGGAGAGCCGACGCTGATGCAGCTCGACTTCTTCCGTCGATCCATCGAATTGGTCGAAAAGTACCGCCGGCCAGGCCAAGTCGTGGAGCACACCTTCCAGACCAACGGTTTGCTGCTCGATGATGACTGGTGCGTTTTTTTCAAGCAACACAACTTCCTGGTGGGTTTGAGCGTCGACGGCCCGCGCGAACTGCACGACACCTACCGCCTGGACCGTCGCGGCAAGGGCACCTTCGACCTGGTGATCAAGGGCTGGGAGTACCTGCGCCGGCACAGCGTCGACTACAACATTCTGTGCACCGTCAATGCCGCCAACGAAAAGCACGGCCGCACTGTGTATCGATTTTTTCGCGACGAGTTGGGCGCCAAGTGGGTGCAGTTCATTCCCATCATCGAGCGCACCAGTGAGCAAACGATGCAAATCGCCAACCAACAGGGCTGGAGCGAAAATCCCGGCGGCAGGAAGCGCTTGCTCTACACGCAGACCGGCAACCTGGTCACCGAGCGAACGGTGGGCGCCGAGCAATATGGCCGCTTCATGGTGGATGTGTTTGAGGATTGGGTACGCCACGACATAGGCAAGGTGTATGTGCAGCTCTTCGATGTGACGCTCGAGGCGTTTTTCGGCCGCCATCTGCTGTGCATGCACGCGCCCGTCTGCGGCCACGGCCCGGTGCTCGAGCACAACGGCGATCTCTACAGCTGCGATCATTTCGTCGAGCCGCGCTATCTGCTGGGCAACATCCATCAGACGCACATGCAGAAACTGGTGGCCCTGCCCGAGCAGCGCAAGTTCGGCAACGACAAGAGCGATACGCTCACCGCCCAGTGCCGGGTTTGCAAGGTCAGAAACTGGTGTAACGGCGGCTGCCCAAAGGACCGCTTCGCGCTCTCGCGCGAGGGCGAACCGGGCCATAACTACCTCTGCCCGGGCCTGGAGCTGTTTTTCATGCATACGGGCCCGAAATTCAGGGCCATGGCCAATCTGATTCAGCAACGGCGCTATCCGGCGGAGGTGATGGCACAGATCGCTGCCGAGGACGTAAAACGCGGGCCGTATATGCCCTGTCACTGCGGCAGCGGCCGCAACTTCCGTTTCTGTCACGGGGACCGCGCGCCGCGCTCGCCTTTCAGCGGGTTGAGTCCGGAGAAAATTGCGCCGGTCAGGTAAAAAACCCATCCGCCCGGTTGCCCGGGGGAAAATGGCCCTGAACTGAGCCCGGAGCGGCGTGCCGTCGAACAGCGGCGCGGCAGGCCGGCCTTCGGGTGGATCTAGTTGTCGACCAGACCCGCCTGCTTGACCAGCGCCTCGCCCTTGTCGATGTCTTCCCTGAGGTACTGCGCAAACTGTTCCGGCGAATTAAGGACCGGTTCGAGACCCAGAGCGCTGAGATGCTTCTCGATGAAAGCCGGCTGCCCCGCGACCTTGACAATTTCCGCGTTCAGCCGGGATATCTGCGGATTGGGCGTGCCGGCCGGCGCGAGAAATCCGAACCACGCCCGCAGCGCGCGTCCCTGGTAGCCCAGTTCGGTGAGTGTGGGCACCTGCGGCAGCAGAGGCGAGCGGGTGGAGCCGTCCACCGCGATGGCCTTGAGCTTGCCCGACTTGAGGTGGCCGGTCAGGTTGCCCAGGCCGAAATACAGCGCCTCGATCTGGTTGCCGAGCAATGCGGTTACCGCCTCGCCGCCGCCCTTGTAGTTGATGAAACGCACGTCGGTACCGTTGACGCGGTTGAATTCATCCATGAACAGGCGGACGTTGTTCGCCGTCGACCCGTAATTCAAGCCTCCGGGTTTGGCCCTGGCCTTGGCGATGAATTCCGCCAGCGTATTGACGCCCAGCGCCGGGTTCACCGTCAATCCCACCTTGACGAAAAACAGGTTGGTGACCGCGTCGAAATCCTTGCGCGGATTGATCGGCGCCCTGCTCATGGTAAAGGGGGTGATGCTGGTGGTATCCACCGACACCAGGCACAGGGTGTAACCGTCGGGGGGGGCCTTCGCACACGCCTCCGCGCCGATCATGGTGGCCGCGCCGCCGCGGTTATCAACCACCACCGGCTGGCCGATGTTGTTCCCCATCTCGAGGGCGACTGCGCGCAATACCACGTCGGCCAATCCGCCCGGCGTGTAGGGAAGGATGGCGCGCACCGGCTTCACCGGCCACTGCTGCGCCAGCGCCGCCTGCGCCGCGATCCACAACATCAAACCGACAACGGACTTGCCTTTCATGACCGGGTCTCCTCCAGGCATTGGATTAAAGGGGCTGCCCCGGCCTCAGCCGAGATCTTCCTCGCGCAGCAGCTCGATCTTGCGCAGCAGTATTTCGTCGGTGCACTCGAACAGCACCGCATCGTCGCGCGCCTCGATCGCAAACGGCGTCCAGGAGGGCATCGCAACCACGTCGCCGCGCGCAAATTCCAGCCGCTCGTCGCCGGCTCGCACCGTACCGGCGCCCGCGGTGCAGGCGAACACGCTGCTCGCAGTGGTGCGGCGCCTGCGCGTCGCCTTGCCGGCGGGAATGTGGTGGAAGCGCAGCTCGATGGTCTTGAACACCGGCGTTGCCAGCGTGATGCGGCGCACACCCTGCGCGTCGGGGGCGGCAGCGGCCAGATCCTGCTGCGTCGAGGCATAAGGAAACCAGAAATCATGCGCCACCGGCTCTTCGATCACCGCCTGCGGTTTGGCATGGTCCTGCTCGAAGAACATCGGCTCCAGCAGGTGCACCAGCGGCACATCCAGGAAGTCGATCCAGAAACCATTTTCCTTGCCTTCGTTGTAGTGGCTGTGCCAGCACCAGTTGGGCGTGAGCAGAACGTCGCCGGCGATCATCGGCAGTTTGACGCCATTGACCACGGTGTAGACGCCGGGCCCGCCATCGAGCATCAGGCGCAGCGCGTTGGGGGTGTGGCGGTGCGATTTGGCGTACTCGCCGGGCTTGATCATCTGGTAGGCGCAGATGATGGTCTTGACGGTGTTGTAATCGTTGTCGCCCACCGGGTTGTACATGATAAGGTTGCGACGCTCGGCCAGTTCGGTGCTGATCCAGTCGCCGGCGCGATTCAGCGCCAGTTTGCCGTCGCCGTAACGCCACACCATGGGCCGGTACTGCGTGGTTGGATGGGGCCACAAAGAAGGCCGCTTCTTGTGCCAGCCAGCGGTAAAACGTGCGGCGCCGAAAATGGGATAAAGTTCATCCAGGTTCTGTGCGCCGGAAATTGCCGCGCTTACGTCGTTACTGCCCATGCTGTCCCCCGCTATGCGTGCTGAATCGCCTCTGCGAATCGTCTGAGAATTGAGTCTGCGAATTGAACCTGACCCCCGCATTCGATATTACCCCTGCAACCGGCGGAATGCCATTGCAGGTGGCCCGAGCCTGCCGCCTGAAGGCGCAATCCGTCACCTAAGACTTGTCGACCTGGAAAGTTCATGGAAAAAAACAGCGTGTTGATCATCGGCGGAGGCCCCGTCGGACTGAGCGTCGCCTGGTTGCTGGCGCGGCGCGGCGTCCCCGTCACGGTTCTGGAGAAGGCCGCCTCGGTGCAAAAGGACTACCGCGCCTCGACGATACACTCGGCCACCCTCGACCTTTTCGAGAATACCGGGATCACCGAAGCCTTTCTGCGCATGGGACTGCGGTGCCCGATCACGCAGTTTCGCGGCTGGAAGGAAGGCAAGGTCGCCGAATTCGACCATGCGCTGCTGCGCGGTGACACGCGCCATCCGTATCGCGTGCAGTGCGAGCAATACAAGCTCTCCGAACACCTCCATGCCGAACTGGCCGGGCACCCCGCGGCCACGCTGCTCTACCGCCATGAAGTCACCGGCATCACCGACAGGGGCGATCGCGTCGGAGTCACCGCGACCTCGCCCGATGGGGAAAAGCACCTCGATGCGCGCTATGTGGTGGCGGCCGACGGCGGCCGCAGCACGGCGCGGCGGATTCTGGATATCGCCTTCGAGGGCAAGACCTATCCGGATCGCATTCTGGTGATGGGCACGCCGTTTGATTTCAAGCAATTCTTCCCGGACCTTCGCGAAGTCAATTACGTTTCGGATCCCGGCAATTACGCGCACATCCTGCGCATACCCGACCTGTGGCGCATCAGCCTGCCGCTCACCGACGATACGCCGGACGCGACGGCGCTGAGCGATGCATACCTATACGGGCGCCTGCGCGCGCTGATGCCGGCCATTGGCACGCCGCCGATACCGGTGCGCGGCGTCTACACCGCGCATCAGCGTGTGGCCGCCGCCTATCGCAGGGGACGGATTTTTCTCGCCGGAGATGCCGCCCACCTCAATAACCCCAAGGGCGGCATGGGCCTGAACGGCGGCCTGCACGACGCCTTCAGCCTCGCCGGCCGGCTGGCGAAGGTATGCCTGGGGGAAGCCGGCGAAGCCGAACTCGACGGCTACGAGTCGCAGCGCCGGCCCGAAGCCATGGATGCGATCCTCAAGCAGACCGACCAGAACGTCAGCAACCTCAAGGCGGACGACACTACGCGCGAACAGGTGTTCGCGGAGTACCGCAGAAAGGCCGCCGACCCGGAACTGGCGCGTCAGTTTCTGCTGCAATCGTCGATGATCGCATCGCTGCGACGCTGCGGAATGCTGTGACGGATACGCGCTAGACTGCGGTTTCATTGTTTCTTTATCCACTCCCGGGAGACCACCATGCACCCCGACGCGATAAGCCGTAACACCAAACAAGCCTCTTCGCCCGTGCGCACAACCCTGCGCCACAGCCGATTCAACGCAGCGTTTTGCAGCACCGTCCTGGCATTGGCCGCGCTGACGGCGGGTGGTTTCGCGCAGGCGCAAACCTATCCCGGCAAGCCCATCAAGCTGATGGTGCCCTTCGCCCCCGCGGGCCCGGCGGACATCATGGCGCGGGTGGTCGCCAAGCGCATGTCCGAAGGACTCGGCCAGCAACTCATCATCGAAAGCCAGGGCGGCGGCGGCGGCAGCATCGCAACCGAAGCCGTGGCGCGCGCGACACCCGACGGCTATACGCTGGTGATTGGCAGCCTGTCCACCCTGGTCACCGGACCCATTCTGAATCCCGCCATCCGCTACGACCCGACAAAATCCTTTGCCCCGGTCAGCATGATCGCGATTGCGCCGAGCATGGCGCTTGTCAATCCCGGCGTGCCGGCCAGGACACTGCGCGAGCTGATTGATCTGGCGAAGGCAAAACCGGGAACGCTCAATTTCGGCTCCAACGGCACCGGCGCCCTGCCGCATCTGGCCGGCGAGTTGTTCAAATCGATAACTGGCGTCGACATTGTGCACGTGCCCTACAAGGGCGCGGCGCCCGCCACCAATGATCTCATCGCCGGGCAGATACAAATCATATTCATCGTTCCTTCGGGTCTTGAACCGCAGATCCGGTCTGGAAAACTGCGCGCCCTGGCGGTGGCCAGCAGCAAACGGCACCTGGTATTCCCCGAGGTGCCGACGGCGGCGGAAGCCGGTTTGCCGGGATTCGAAACCTACACCTGGTTCGGCCTGTCGGCCCCGGAGGGCACCCCCGCTGCCGTGGTCGGCCGCCTCAACAGCGAAATGGTGCAAACGCTGGCGACAAAAGAGGTCAACGAAGTGCTCGCCAGACAGGGGCTGGACGCCGGCGCGAGCACACCGGAGCAATTCGCTCAGTTCATCGCCACTGAAACCACCAAGTGGTCGCGCACCATCAAGGCGGCGGGTATCAAGCTCACGGATTAATTTGCTTGGATCAGACCGTCGTCGCGAAAAACTCGCGCTAAACTATGTCTTTGTCCTTTGCTGGAAACTTCCCATGAAAAGCAGTGCATTAATCCATCGAATCGACGCGACATCCGCTCCAATGCGCAAATTCCTGCGCCGGGCCGGGTCCAAAGCAGTACTTTGCGGCGCCCTCCTCCCTTTGGCTGCGTCGGGCCTGAGCGGTGTCGCCCAGGCGCAATCAACCTATCCCAACAAAGCCGTCAAACTGATGGTTCCCATGGCTCCCGCGGGCCCGGCGGACATCATGGCGCGCGTGGTCGCCAAGCGCCTGTCCGAGGGCTTGGGCCAGCAGCTCATCGTCGAGAGCCAGGGCGGCGGCGGCGGCACCATTGCAACCGAGGCGGTAATGCGCTCGGCACCGGACGGCTATACGCTGGTGATTGGAAGTCTCTCGACCCTGGTAACCGGCCCCATCCTCAATCCGGCCATCCGCTACGACCCGATCAAGTCTTTTGCGCCGGTGAGCATGATGGCGATTGCACCGAGCATGGTGCTGGTCAATCCCGGTGTGCCGGCCAGGTCGCTGCGCGAACTCATTGACCTGGCGAAGGCAAAACCGGGCGCCCTCAATTTCGGCTCCAACGGCAACGGCACGCTGACGCACCTGGCGGGCGAATTGTTCAAATCCATGACCGGCGTCGATATCGTGCACGTTCCGTACAAAGGTGCGGCGCCCGCCACCAACGACCTGATGGCCGGCCAGATCCAGATGATCTTCGTCGTCCCCTCGGGCCTGGAACAGCATGTGCGGGCCGGAAAGCTGCGCGCCATTGCGGTGGCCAGCAACAAGCGCCACCCGGTATTTCCCGATGTGCCGACCTCGGCCGAAGCGGGACTGCCGGGCTTCGAGACCTATACCTGGTTCGGCCTGTCCGCTCCACTGAACACCCCGGCTCCGGTGATTGCGCGACTCAATGCCGAAATGGTGAAAACGCTGGCGGCAAAAGAAGTCACCGAAGTGCTGTCCAAACAGGGACTGGAGGCCGGCGCGAGCACGCCCGAGCAGTTCGGCCAGTTCATCGCATCGGAAATCGCCAAGTGGTCGCGCATCGTCAAGACTGCGGGCATCAAGCTGGAAAATTAGGCCACGCCGAACGCGCCGGAGAGACAACCTCCGGCGCGGCTGACCCTTGGGGGAGGGAACATGCCACATCGTCTTTTGCTGATACCTCTTTCCTGGTGCTTGCCCGGCTGGCCCAGGCGCAATCCTGGCCGGCAAAATCTCGCCTGCACTGGGCCAGGCGCCGGTCTCGAAAAACATTCCCGGCGCTGGCGGCCTGATTGCCTCGAGCACTGCCGCACGCGCGACGCCTGCCGACCGTACCTAATTAAATTTCATGGATCCGACTAAATATCATGAATGAATCCGAGAACAGCGTTTTCACCAGAACCAGCGCCGGCACTCCCATGGGGGATCTGTTGCGCCGCTACTGGCATCCAATCGCCGCGGTGTCGCAGATGGACGCGGTCGAAACCAAGGCGCTGCGCATCCTGGGTGAAGACCTGGTGCTGTACCGGGACCTGAGCGGAAACTACGGCCTGGTCGACCGCAAGTGCGCACACCGTCGCGCCGATCTTTCCTATGGATTCGTCGAAAAGGAAGGCATCCGCTGCAACTACCATGGCTGGCTGTACAGCGCCGATGGGCGCTGTATCGAGCAACCCTTCGAGGAAACTGCCAAAGCCGGCTCTGCGCAGAGGCAGCGCATCCGCATCAAGAACTACAGAGTGCAGGCGCATGCCGGCCTGTTGTGGGCCTACATGGGGCCGGAGCCGGCGCCGCTGGTGCCCAACTGGGAACCCTTCACCTGGAACAACGGTTTCGTCCAGATCGTGATTTCCGAAGTGCCCTGCAACTGGTTCCAGTGCCAGGAGAATTCGATCGACCCGGTGCATTTCGAGTGGATGCACGACAACTGGGACTTGCGCCTAAAAGGCAGGATCGGCGAGTCGGCGCCGCGGCACCTGAAGATCGACTTCGAGGAATCCGAGTACGGCATACAGTACAAGCGCGTGCGCGAAGGCGGCGACGAAAAGCATCCACTGTGGGTTGTCGGCCGCGTGTGCCTGTGGCCCAACACCCTGTTTACCGGCAACCACTTCGAGTGGCGCGTGCCCATCGATGACGAGACCACGCTATCGGTGGGCTGGTTCTACAGCCGCGTCCCCAAGGAGCGCGAGCCTTACGTGCAGGAGAAGATACCCTGCTGGACCAGTCCGGTGCGCGATGAAAAGACCGGACGCTGGATCACCTCGCACATCATGAACCAGGATTTTGTCGCCTGGGTCGGACAGGGCACCGTCGCCGACCGCACCCAGGAACACCTCGGCCTGAGCGACCGCGGCATTGTCATGATGCGGCGCAGGTTCTTGAGCGATCTCGAGGTCATTGCCAAGGGCGGCGATCCCAAAGCCATCATCCGCGACCCCAGGGTCAATGAATGCGTGGGCCTGCCGATCGCGGCGCGCGAAGAACTGGTGGAAGGGCTGACGCAGGAGCAGATCAGGAACCTCAAGCCCGGCGAGGGACTGAGCGGCGCGGGGCGCAAAGAATTCCCGTTCCTGGTCGGCCAGCCCGAGGACGTCAAGAAAGCATTCGACGAAGCCATGGGCTGGTGATCATGGAAAAATGGCTTCGAGACCCACGGACGAGCGGTGAAGATGGCCGAAATCAAACCGAAGTGAGCGCCGCTTGGCGGCGATTGCGGTTTGCGCCTCTCTCAATCTACTGAGCCAAACCCTTCCCGCTAATCACCCAGGGGGCTGGATCCTGCTTTTGAAGTGATTGACGATCTCGGATCCTGTAGCGAGCCATACACCTTCATGCGCGCAGATGTATCGAAGTGCGCCATCAACCGCGTCGATGCGATGAGGCGTCCCAGAGAGAAACGGATGCAGCGCAATCGACATCACGCGACCCGATTGCGCGCCCTCACGATAAAGCACGTCGAATTGCCGCTTCAGCAGCGTCTCAAATTCTTCGGCCGTGTAATGAAGGGAGTCATAGACGCGGCGGTCATTGGCTTCGGCGGAATACGGAAACGCGACAATTTGCCCTGCGGGAAGTGTCATCGTGTATGGCTGGTCGTCATTTACCCAATCGGCAACGTAACTAATGCCCTCTTGAATGAGAAAATCGAGCGTATTCCAGGATTGCTGCATGCCCGAACTCAGCCAGCCGGTCGGCCGTTTGCCGGTGGCCTTGGTGATGCGGGCTAACGACCGCTGGATGATGCCAAGTTCTTCGCTGGCCGGCACCGAGTTGAGGCGACGCGTGTTGCTCTCGTTATGTCCCATCAACTCCCAATTGAGCTTGATTGCATCCTCGACAATCTCCGGATATAGGTCGCAAGTGTCGGCATTGAGCGCTGCGGTCGCGCGAATCCCGTGGCGCTCAAGCACCTCCATAATGCGGAAGATGCCGATTCGCGCGCCATAATCGCGACGCGACCAGACATTGACGTCGGGAATAATGCCTCCCGAACTGCCTGCTCCTCCCGGCATTTTCTCGTTCAACGAAAATGTCTCAATATTGGGTGTTACGCACAAAGCGATGCGCGCACCATTGGGCCATTCGAGCTTAGGGCGGCGGTTGATCGGGCTATATGGAAAGGGGCCATAACGTTGTGGTTCCATGGCTCAGTCAGCGCTCCCTTTTGCCTGCAGCGAAGCGGGACGCTCGATGAGCCCCTTCATTCCGGAGACGTGATCAACGATATGCCTGCCCGGAACAACCGTGTGTGTCATGCGGCCGATGCCTTCGACCTCAAAAACAGCGGTCTGCCCGGTTTTTATCCAGCGATGATGGTCCATCGAGCAGCTCAGGCTCAGGGTGCCGGTTCCGACCACGTCACCGGGGAAGATTGTCTCGTTGTCGGACAGATAGGCCAGCAAGTGCTCAGGCATGAAGCTGCGACGCGCACCGGTATTGCCCTCGAACCAAACCTCGCCATCGACGGTAATCTTGACCTTCAGGTTGTTCTCGTCGATCTCATCACGCGTGACAATACAAGGCCCCAGAGCAGTGCAGAAGTCCTTGCGCTTGGTCTGGCCAAAAGGTTCGCGTTCGTAGCCGTCACGGCAGCTCGGATCGATAAGGATCGTGTATCCAGCAATACAGTCGCGAGCTTCTTCAACAGAAAGATCGCTCCCTTTCTTTCCCACTATTACTCCGACTTCGAGTTCGAGATCAAGCTTCTTCGTGTAATAAGGATAGGGAATCGGATCGCCCGGGCCGACGATGTTGTCGACATTGCCTTTGTAATAGGGTGGGTGCGTGTACCAGTGAGGTTTCTTTTCCTTTTGGCGGTCGGAACGAGACATATGCTCTGCGTAAGTGGAAAAATCTCGCAGGGTGCGCGGTCGCGGAATCGGCGAAAGAAGTCGAACTTCTCCAGCCAGATAGACGAGTTTCGTTCCGTCAGTACCAACCGGCGAGGGGCCGAGTTCCAGTCGGCGTCGGATAAAATGCACCGCTTTCTCCGCCGCTTCGCGAGATTTATGCGCACCGCGCAACCAGCCGATCATGTCCGGCGGCGTGCGAAGTTGGGCTAGTTCCACTGGCGTCGGCTCGTCCGTCTCCTGCTCGAGATAGGCAGCATAGGAGGATGTAAGGTCAGCGATCCTGCCGTCCTGATGACCATCGATGAGAACGCCTATCCGTTTCACCGGGCCCAACGGTGTCGCGACTTCAAAGGTGACTATTTTCATTACGTTTTCCTTGCGACAACGCGGGTTACTGGACGGCTGAATATTGTGGTCATTCCAGCGGAATCTTGTATTTCACGACCAACCGCCCTATCTCTTCCCGGTCCGCCTTGAGAAAAGCGGCGAATTCCTCCGGCGTACCCATCGAAACCTCAAGGTGGCGGGTTTCCATGAATTGAACGAATTGCGATTCATGGGAAAGCCAAAGAAATTCAGCGTTCAGCCGACGCACGATTCCATCGGGCACGCCCGCTGGGACCACCAACCCCCACCAAGGCCTTGTCGGTGCGCCGCCAAGTCCGACTTCATCAAAGGTAGGCACCTGTGGCATGGAGGGCAAACGTTTGCCCAACGCAACGCCCAGAACCTTGATCTTGCCAGCCTTCGCCTGCCCTATCGCATTTCCCAAACTCACTTTGGCGACCTGCAACTCCCCCGATACCAGGGCATTGAAAATAAGGTTGGTGCCTTTGTAAGGAATGGCCTGCAGATCAGTTTTCCAACGCTCGGCGAGCCACAAGCGGAAAAAATCCTGATTCCCACCCGCACCGCGCGTGCCAAAATTAAGCGAATTGGGCTTGCTAACGGCGAGATCCTGCAACTCTTTCATGGTACCGACCGGCAGCGATGCCGCGACCGAAAGTGTCTCAATCAAGTAGTAAAGCCTCGTAACCGGCTTGTAGTCCCTGTCGGGATTGTAAGAAAGTTTCGATACCAGGCTTGGAACAAACGACATTCCGTCCTTCGAAACCACGCACATCGTATAACCGTCTGGCGCCGAATTCGCGCACGCTTCCTGCGCCACGATCTCGGTGCCCCCGGCTCGGTTGTCCATGACCATCGTTTGCCCGAGCCTTGTTGCAAGACCTTGAGACACCGCCCGCAGCACGACGTCGGACGGCGTGCCCGCAGGAGCGGGAATGATCACCCTGATCGGCTTGCTGGGATAACTCTGGGTGGCACCAACCGAGGCCCAGGTAGCAAAGACGAGCAACAGCACATGGAAAATCAAGCGCGTCATAAATCCTCCGTTTGGTATGTCGTCGTTCGACGTTGATTTTAGAGGCAATCCTAGTCGCCGCTTTGCCACGAAATCAGCGCAAGGATCACGCTCAATATTTGGCGGATGTCTGTCATTTCACAATCCCAATTTCCTGGGAAGACCCCGCCTGTGGTCGAAAAGGCTGCCGAATTATATGGCACATCCATTCTGGATTCAGTGGCGCCGAGCATGCGGGCAATGCTCGGCGACGCGGCGGGCAAAGTCGCCGGGCGCAAAATAATAGCTACATTTTTCCGTAGGCACACCGGCCAAAGACCGCCACGCCTGCCTGTTGCAGAATTCGCCGCTCGCAGGCTCAACCGGACGCTGCTAACCTCGCGCAAGCTCATCAAACTGAAAATGGAGAGAAAATGGGACGCATTGCAATCATCGACCGCGCCGACATGGACGCGGAACAGGCTCGTGTCTACGACGAAGCCAAGGAGTCAAGCGGCATTGTGGGCGGACCGTTCTATGCCTACATACGCTTGCCGAAGCTGTTCGAGGCCGCCCAGAACATGCGGGCCTGCATGTCCTCCGGACCGCTCTCGCGCCGCGAGCAGCAGCTCATCAACATCACTGTCGCCCGGCACTTCGATGCTGCTTATCCGTGGTACGCGCAGGTGCGCGGCGCGCTCGCCGCTGGCATCGAACAGGTGGTCATCGACGCAATCAACGCACGCAAGACGCCGCTCCTGTCAGACGCACGTGAGCGAACCTGCTTTGTCGTGGCGGGCGAACTCCTCGCAAACAAGGGGCTCAGCGACGGCACCTATGCAGCGGCCGAGAAGACCATGGGACTCAAGGATCTGGTGGCGCTGGTCGCATCGGTCGGGAATTTTTCGATGACGTGCATGACCGCCAATACCTTCGGCATCGAGCCGCCATCGGCCAATCCGACCCCGCTGGCGGCGTAAGCCGCCCTTGGTCAGCCGATCCGCCGCGCCCGCTATTGTTTCTCGATCTTGGCGCGGGCGATCACTTCGCCCCAGCGCCGGATCTCGAAGCTCAGCAATTCGCCCAACTGCTCCGGTGTGCCGCCATTGGGCACGATATTGAGCTCCAGCAGGCGTTTTTTGATCTCGGGCCGCGCAAGCACGGTCTGCACCTCGTGGTTGAGGCGGCCGACCACGTCTTTGGGTGTCTTGCCGGTCGCCGACAGCCCGTTCCAGGAAGACACATTGAAGCCGGCCAGACTGCCGCCGCTCTCACGTACGCTGGGCACTGCCGGCACCTGCACGGCGCGCTTGTCGCCCAGCACCCCCAGCGGGCGCAAGGCCCGGCCGTTGATCTGCCCCATCAGCGGCCCCAGGATATCGACCGCAGCGTCAATGTTGCCGCCGCGCAATGCCGCAATGGAAGGCGGTGTGCCGTTGAAGGGCACCACCTGCGCATCGATGCCGGCACTGACCTTGAACAATTCGGCCGCCAGATGCTGGGTCGTGCCAATCTGCGGTGTGCCGATGTTGAGCTTGCCGGGGTTGGCGCGGCCATAGGCCAGAAACTCCGCCAAATTCTTGAAGCGGTCCGTTTCGCTGACCACAATGGCCAGATCGAACGTGGCCAGCATCGATACCGGTGCAAAGTCGCGAATCGTATCGAATGGCAGCGTCTTGAATATCGCGGCGCTGACAGCCGTGCCGCTGGACACCAGCAACAGCGTGTGGCCATCCGGCTCGGCCTTGGCCACCATGTCACCGGCCACCACACCGCCGGCGCTGGGCTTGTTCTCGATGATGACAGATTGCCCGAGCAATTCGGCGAGCTTCTCGGCCACGGTGCGCACCGTCAGGTCGGCGGCTCCGCCCGGCGCGTTGGGCACGACGATTCTGATGGGTTTGGTGGGGAAGGTCTGTGCCGAGGCGGTGTGCGCTGCCAGCATGGCGACGAGCAGGCAGGGGATCAAACGCTTGATGCTCATGGGGTTGTCCTTGCTGAATAAATGATCGCCTATTTTGATCTCAATCCCCGGTCAAGTGGAGAAATTCAGGTTTCCATTTTTTGCGTCGAATCCCGCATCCTGGCGCCCGGACTGGATCTGCGGCAATGCAACGGACTGGACATGCTCCATGCCTTGCCCCGCGGATTTAGCGCGACTTTCGCGCGACACGCCCGCTGCCATCCATCGCAGGAATTGCATGACATTCCTGCCTTTGTTCGGGGGATTGGGCCATGTCCTCTACGGTTAGCCTGAAATGCATCGGCGGCGAATCCTGTCGTCCATGCCCAAACCGCCCTATGAGCAATGCACACGACAATCCGGAAAATTGACGAACCGACCCACCTTGCCGGCAACAGCATGTCTGACCCAAAACCTTTATGAGTACGGCAAACGATCTGGTCAAGGACATCCGCGGCCTGGTAACGCTGCCGCATGTCTACATCCAGATCGGCCGGCTGGTCGAAGACCCGAAGAGTTCTTCGGCGGACATCGCCAAAGCGGCCAGCCAGGATCCCTCCTTCACCCTGCGCCTGCTGCGGGTTGCCAACAGCGCCCTTTACCGCTTTCCGTCAGCGGTGGAAACCGTGGCCAAAGCGGTCGCGATCATCGGCACGTCGCAGATCCGCAATCTCGCGCTGTCGATGTCGGTGGCCAGCAGTTTTGAAGGATTGCCCAATGAACTGGTCTCGATGGACAATTTCTGGAGGCACAGCCTGCTTTGCGCCCTGACAGCCCGCCACCTGGCAAGGCTGATCGGCCGCTGCGATCCGGACGCGCTCTTTACCGCAGGCCTGCTGCACGACATCGGCGAACTCATCATCTTCAACCGGCTGCCCGAGCAGGCCAAGGAATCCCTGCTGATGGTGCTCGACAGCGACGAGCAAATCCAGGTGCATCAGGCCGAGCAGAAGGTACTCGGATTCGATCACGGCGATGTGGGCGGCGAACTCGCCAGGGAATGGCATCTGCCCCCGTTGCTTGAAGAATGCATCGCCTGTCATCACGACATTGCCAGAAGCCGGCACCACCGCAGGGAAACGGCGCTCATCCACCTGGCCAACGCCATCGCCATAATGGCCGAGCTCAACAGCCTCGACCCACTGGATGTTCCGCCCTTCGATCCTGCCGCCTGGGAACTCACCGGGCTCACGCCGGACTGCATCGAACCCGCGGTGCGCGAGGCACAGGCCGCTATCAACGAAGTCGAGCGGCTGTTCACGGGCAGGCAGTAGCCGCCCCCGCCCCCGGCAAATTCAGAGACGCCATGCGCCCTCCCCTTCCCCCTGCGCTGCAAGGATTCGAGCATGTCAGGCGCACCTGGAACGACAGCCAGGAGTTCTACTCGGCTCGCATCCTTCCCGGCGAATACTATGTGACCCGATCCGATGAGGCTATCTCGACCACGCTTGGCTCATGCATCGCGGCATGCATCCGCGACAGGGTTTCTGGGATCGGCGGGATGAATCATTTCATGCTCCCCGCTTCGACCGGCGCCGAGTCCGATTCATGGAAGGCCGCCGGGCTTGGCATCGGGACGCGCTACGGCAATTTCGCCATGGAACACCTGATCAACGGCATCCTGCGAAATGGCGGCCTGCGGCAAAATCTGGAAGTGAAGATATTTGGCGGCGGCCGCATCCTGGCCAACATGACCGATGTCGGCATGCGCAACATCCGTTTCGTGCGTGAATACCTCAAAATGGAAAATCTGCGGCTGGTGGCAGAGGATGTCGGCGATACCTATCCCAGGATGGCAATATATTTTCCTGCCAGCGGCAAGGCCAGAGTCAAGCGGCTGCGCTCGCTGCATAACAATGTCATCTCCATTCAGGAAAAACGCTACGTCGAGAGCATCATCGAAAAACCGGTGGCCGGCGATATCGAACTGTTCTAGCGCGCTTACTCCAGCCACAGGCTCTAGAGCGTAAAATAGGCGGTGTGAAAGAACGCACTTCCTGGCTCGCCGTGGGAACGGCCCTCGCCGCCGGCATTGCCGGGGGCGCCTCCACCGCCAAGATTTCACCGGCACTGCCCTTTCTGCAGCAGGAGTTCGGGCTCTCCTTGATTGCGGCCGGCTGGCTTGCCTCGATGTTCAATCTGGTCGCCGTGTGCGGCGCGCTGCTGCTGGGCATCGGGTCCGACCGGGCGGGTGCGCTGCGCTTCTGTATTCTCGGCCTCAGTACGCAGGTTGCCGGGGGCACGTTGGCGCTGTTCGCGAGCGCCGCACCGCTGCTTCTCCTGTCGCGCCTGATCGAAGGACTCGGTTTCATCGCCACGGCGGTCGCGGCGCCGGTCCTGATGGCCGCGGCGGCGGCACCCGAGCACCGCCGCTTCGCCTTCACGCTGTGGGCGGCGCAGATGCCGGTTGGCGGTTTCCTCATCATCGTGGCCAGTCCGCTGCTGCTCGGAATGGGCGGCTGGCGCGCCCTGTGGGGCGCCCTGATCGCGGCGATGCTCGCCAGCATTGTGCTGATCGCCCTGCAGTCGCAGCGCTACGCCAGCGTCGCAGCCGGCGCGCCGCGTTCCCTGGCGAGCATCCGCGAATCGCTCGCGCAACCGGTGCCCTGGCTGCTTGGCGCCGCATTCGCCGCCTGTGCCATGCAGTTCTACACGATGATGGTATGGCTTCCCACCTACCTGCTGCAGACGCGCGGACTGGGCGCGTTTGCTTCCTCGCTTCTCACCGCCGCTTACGTCCTCGCCAGCGCCTGCGGCACCCTGGGCGGCTGCTGGCTGGTGCACCGGCAGGCGCAGCGTGGCCGGACCATCGGTGTGGCCTTCGGCGTGACCGCCCTGCTGTTCCTTGCCATGTTCGCCCCGCCGCTGCCGGACGCGCTGCGCTTTGTCGCCGTGCTGGCCTGCAGCTTTGTGATCAGCTGCATTCCGCCGACGGTGTTTGGCGGCGTGATGCGCTACGCCCGCAGCACGGCCGAAGCAGGCAGCCTGCAGGGGCTGATCGCGCAGCTGACCTACCTGGGTGCTTTCCTCGGGGCGCCACTGGTGGCCACCGTGGTCACCTGGAGCGGCACCTGGAACGCGGCTCTCGGGGTACTGCTCGCCGGATCGGTCATCGGCGGCCTGGCCGCCTGGGGAATTCACCGCATCGAGGCGCGTGACACGCGCGCCGTAGAACAAAGGCACTCGGCATGAGCGAAAAATGCGCACTGGCCGGAACATGAATACTGTGGATCAAGCGCGCCAGTTAGTGGCTGCCGGCCGGGAACAAGTCATTGAGTGGCTCAAAACGATCGCCATGCAACCTTGATCGCAGCTTGCGCGTCAAGGGGGCGGTCAAAGTGAACCGCCCCGGGTGGGCAGGCTCAATGGAATTTCATCACCGGCCTCTCGCAGAACCCGGACGTGCCTACGGGCAGGCCTTGATCCTCTGCTGAAAAACCTGAATCCGCCAAAACGGGAAATTTCAGGAATACGGCAATTGCGCAATATCCCGTTCAAAAAATAAAGAATTGTTCACCGAGCGGTGGCAATTCCAGGCAATTTACTGCTTGAACGGATCCGCATCCAACCATCAAAGTGGGCGGCCGAATGCTCGGTTATTCAGCATATCAGCCTGTTTTATATATACATTCTTCTGAACACGCCCAAGGCAAAGCGTTTTGCACGGATATAACAACAATGCCACTGGCATGGTGGGCAGGAGCAAGACCTC
>CAIOLO010000035.1 GCA_903859155.1 uncultured beta proteobacterium | reverse complement strand
GCCGGTGCCAGCCCCCAGGCCGTCGCTGCCAGAATCAATCCCGCCACGATGAGGGGCCAGACCGGCGGCCGCCCTTTGTGACGCAGCACGAACCAGACGCGGATCAGCGCGCCGGCGAGCGAGATTGCTACCAGCACCAGCCAGTTCCATTTAGAACCGAAGCTCAGCGCGTAGTGGCCCGAGAGCATCGCAAACAGGGCAGGCAGCGTGAAATAGGTGTTGTGCACGCTGCGCTGTTTTCCCGCCAGCCCGTATTTGGCATCGGGCACCCGCCCCTGCTGCTTGGCGCGCACCAGTTCGGTTTGCCCGGGCATGATGACCATGGCGACATTGGCCACCATGATGGTGCCCAGCATCGCGCCAAAATGCAGGTAAGCGCCGCGACCGCTGAATATCTGGCACATCCCCCACGCCGCCGCCGCCAGCAGCACCAACATCAGCGCTGCGAGCACGTTGTCGTTTTTTCCAAACGCAGAACGGCACAACAGGTCATAGACGATCCAGCCGCCGGCAAGCCACGCAAGCCCGGTCAGGACCGCCTGCGTTTGCGTCAGCGGCATCACCTTGGGGTCGATCAGATAAAGATCGGCCTGCGAATAAAACACCAGCACCAGCAGGCAAAACCCGGTGATGAAAGTCCAGTAGGCTTCCCACTTGAACCAGTGCAGCGTCGGCGGCAGCAGCGGAGGCGCCACGCGGAATTTCTGCGCGTGATAGAAACCGCCGCCGTGCACTGCCCAGAGTTCACCGCCAACGCCTTCATCACGGTCCTGCTGGCGCGCGACCTCTTCAAGATGGTTGTCCAGCCAGATGAAATAGAACGAGGCGCCGATCCAGGCGATGCCGACGATGACATGGGCCCAGCGCAGCAGCAGATTCAGCCAATCGAACACATACGCGGTCATTGATCGGACTCCACCGGTTTGAGCACCGCCACGCGCATCATGATCCGCGGTAGGTGGAATAACTCCACGGCGAACACAGCAGCGGCACGTGATAATGCCCCGCCGCATCGGCAATGCCCACGCACAATGGGACGAGGCCCAGAAATGGCGGCTGCGGCAGCGCAACGCCCTGCGCGCGAAAATAGTCCGCGACGCAAAACTCCAGTTGATAGGTTCCCGGGAGCAGCGCCGCCCCCTCCAGCAGCGGTGTGTCGGTGCGGCCCTGGGCATTGGTCACAAACGCACCCAGGGAACGCCATGCCTCGCCCTCGCGCCGCGAAAGCGTCAGGCGCATGCCTGCCGCCGGCAAACCGCGCACCGTATCGAGGACGTGCGTGCTCAATCGGCCCATCATCCGCTCTCCACCATTTTCTGCAGCCTTCCCATTGTGATCGCGCCGATCTGGGATAGTGCACGCTCGATCTCTGTTGCCCGATCATTCCCCAGACTGCGCTGCATTTCGTCAAGGACGCCCTCCCTTGTCGAATGCAAGAGTAATGCCACGATGCAGGGGAAGCCGAATTTTTCACGATACTGCCGGTTCAGCTCGCCGATGTGCAAAAACTCTTCCCGACTCAACGCCGTGAAACCCAGGCGCCCCTGCTCGCCGGATGAATCCGCGCTCAGCTGACCTTCGAGCGCTTCGCGGCCGGCCAGTTCCGGGTGCGCCCGGATGAGTCCCAGTATTTCCGCCTGCGGCGCCGCTCGCACCGCGGCCATCATCGCAGCGTGCAACGCCGGCAAATCCTTGAGCGGCCGCTTTTCCCAGGCGCGCTCGGCCACCCAGGGGGAATGCTCGAACACCGCGCCCAATTGCGCAACGAACTCAGGTCGATCGGTGGCGTTCAATAAAGATAACAGCATGGCTGTGATATGGTAACCGAGAAACAAACACCGCCTCGCGCAAATGCCCCTGCCCATCGCCCAGATGCCCTTCCCCGCCATCAATGCCCGACGCATCATGGATCGTTGCGATGCCCTGGCACGCCACTCCGAGGAACCCGGAAAGCTCACCAGGGTGTTCCTGTCGCCCGAGCATCGCGCCGCCGCCGCGGCGGTGAGCGGCTGGATGCGCGAGGCGGGCATGCATGCGCGCATGGATGCCATCGGCAATGTGCTCGGGCGTTATGAGGGAACGCAGGCCGGTTCGCCCTGCCTGTTGCTGGGTTCGCACCTGGACACGGTGCGCGACGCCGGCCGCTACGATGGCATGCTGGGCGTGGTCACGGCGATCGAATGCGTCCAGGCATTCGCCGATGCGAAACGCCGCTTTCCATTCGCGCTGGAGATTGCCGTTTTCGGCGATGAAGAAGGCACGCGCTTCGGCACGACGCTGCTCGGCAGCCGCGCCCTGGCGGGAAGCTTCGATCCGGCATCCCTGGCTGCCCGCGACGCGGGCGGTGTCACGCTCGCGCAGGCGCTGCGCGATTTCGGCCTCGATCAGGACAGGATTGGCACTGCGGCGAAAAGCAGCGCAGAGCTGCTCGCCTACGTCGAGTTGCACATCGAACAGGGACCGGTGCTCGAATCGCTGGGCCTGCCGCTGGGCGTGGTCACGGCCATCAACGGCTTTTCGCGGCTGCGCGCCGCGCTGACAGGCAGTGCGGGACATGCCGGCACCGTGCCGATGGCCTTGCGCCGCGACGCGCTGGCTGCGGCGGCCGAATGTGTGCTCGCCGTCGAACGCATTGCCGGCGCCACCCCCGATCTGGTCGGCACCGTGGGACACATTGAAGCGCGTCCCGGCGCAATCAACGTGATACCGGGCGAGGTCCGCTTCACGCTCGATGTGCGCGCGCCCGACAACCGCGTCAGGAACGACGCAGTGCGCGACATCAGCGCGGCCCTGATTGAGATCGCCGCGCGACGCAAGCTCGCCTTGAACATCGAAACACTGCAGCAACAGGATGCGTCCACCTGCGCCGGCTGGCTGGTGGCGCAACTCGAGCAGTCAATCCGCGCTGAAGGGTATGGGCTGCACCGCCTGCCCTCGGGCGCGGGACACGATGGCATGGCCATGCAGGCCATTGCCGCCATTGCGATGCTGTTCGTGCGTTGCAAGGGGGGCATCAGCCACAACCCGGCCGAGTCGATCACCGAGGCCGATGCCGCAGCCGGCGCGCAGGTGCTGGCCCGTTTCATTGAAAATTTCAGAGCCCCGAACCCATGAGCACCGTATCCGACAAATTCCGCAGCAGGATTAGAGCTTTTCTCAAACGCAATCGCAGCCTGCAAACCCGCTTTCTTGCGGAACTGGTGAAAACGCCTTCGGACAATCCTCCCGGTGATTGCCGCCAGCATGCCGAGCGCGCGCGCCAGCTGTTGCAGGCTCTCGATTTCAAGGTGCGCGCCTACCCGGTGCCCTCCGACAGCGTGCGTGCCGCAGGCATGCAAAGCGCCACCAATCTGGTGGTCCGCGAGAAATTCGGCCCGGTCCGCGGACCGGTCATCGCCCTGAACGCGCATGGCGACGTGGTACCGCCCGGCCTGGGATGGTCGGTGGATCCCTACGGGGCACAGATTCGCAAGGGGGTCATGTATGGCCGCGGCGTCGCCGTGTCCAAATCGGATTTCGCCACCTTCACCTTCGCGCTGCTCGCCCTCAAGGCCGCGGCGGTTGCCGAGCGCCACGAACTGGGCGGCAGCGTGGAACTGCATTTCACCTGCGACGAAGAGGCCGGCGGTGAAATCGGCCCGCTGTGGCTGCTGGAAAAAGGCATCAGCCGCCCGGATTTCGTCATCTGCGCAGGCTTCACCCACGACATCACCATCGCGCACAATGGCTGCCTGCACCTTGAAGTCGAGGTGATCGGAAAATCCGGCCACGCAGCGCGGCCCGCGACCGGCGTCGACGCCCTGGAAGCCGCCAATGGCATCATGACCGGACTGTATGCGTTGCGCAAAACCTGGCGCAAGCGGCGCTCCGCCACCCGCGGCATCGACAGCCCGACACTGGTGATCGGTCTCATCGCGGGCGGCATCAATACCAATGTCGTCCCCGACAACGTCAAGTTCCGTATCGACCGGCGCATCATTCCCGAAGAAAATCCGCAGGCCGCCGAACGCGAACTGGTGGCGCACCTGCGCCGCCTTGCGTCGGCATGGCCCGGCATCCGCATCAAAACCCGGCGCGTGCTGCTGGCCAGGCCGTTTACACCGGTGCCGGGCCAGGAAAAGCTGGTCGCCGTGCTGCAGCGTAACGGCAAAGCGGTGCTCGGCAAGCGCCTGCCCACGCATGGCGTGCCCCTGTATGCCGATGCACGCCACTACAGCGCAGCCGGGATTCCCACGGTGCTGTATGGCGCCGGGCCGCACACGCTGGAGGAGGCCAACGGCCATCGCGCCGATGAAAAGCTGAAACTGGCCGACCTGTACGCCGCAACCGAAGTGGTGGCGCTGAGTCTGGCCGATCTGCTGGGCAGCAAAGCGTGAGTGAAAACTATCCGCGCGATCTGATCGGCTACGGCGCCAGTCCTCCCGCGGCGGATTGGCCGGACAAGGCGCGCATCGCCGTGCAGTTCGTGCTCAATTACGAGGAGGGTGGCGAGAATGCCATCCTGCATGGCGACCCGGCCAGCGAATCGTTTCTGTCCGAAATGGTCGGCACCCCGGCGCTGCAAGGCGTGCGCCACATGTCGATGGAATCGCTCTACGAATACGGCTCGCGCGTGGGGGTATGGCGGCTGCTGGAACTGTTTCGCCGTTTCGATCTGCCGCTTACCGTCTTCGGCGTCGCCATGGCCATGGAGCGCAATCCGGCCGCGGTGGATGCCTTCATGAAAGCCGGCCACGAAATCGCCAGCCACGGCTGGCGCTGGATCAATTACCAGTACCTGCCCGAGGAAATCGAACGCGAACACATGGCACGCGCCATCGCCATCCACAAACGCCTCACCGGCGAGCGGCCGCTGGGCTGGTACACCGGCCGCACCAGTCCGAACACCCGCAGACTGGTCATCGAGGAAGGCGGCTTCGTCTACGACGCCGATGATTACAACGACGAACTGCCCTTTTACGACCGGCGTTATGGCAGGCCGCAACTGGTGGTGCCCTACACCCTGGATGCCAACGACATGCGCTTTGCGGCCGTTCAGGGCTTCAACAGCGGTGACCAGTTCTACAGTTACCTCAAGGATTCCTTCGATGTGCTGTATGCCGAAGGAGCGCACACGCCGCGCATGCTCTCGGTGGGACTGCACTGCCGCCTCGCCGGCCGTCCCGGGCGGCTGGCATCGCTGCAGCGTTTTCTGGATTATGTGACTGGCAAACCCCGGGTATGGGTGACGCGACGCATCGATATCGCGCGCCACTGGCAACAACGACACCCCGCGTCCTGAACACCCGCACTGAGAAGGAACGACATGACCGCTGTCACGATAGCCTTGCTTCACCCCGGCGACATGGGTTCGGCCATCGGCGCCTGTGCCGTCAGACGCGGCCACAGGGTTCTATGCGCGCTGCAGGGTCGCAGCGAAGCCACGCACAGACGCGCCGCAGCCGCGGGCCTGCAGGATGCGGGCTCGCTGGAATCCGCGCTGGAACAAGCGTCGGTGGTGCTGTCGGTGTGTCCGCCGCACGGCGCGCTGCACCTGGCAAGGCGCGTTGCCGGCTGCGGTTTCCGGGGTCTGTTCGTCGATGCCAATGCCATCGCACCGGCCACGGCGCGCATGGCGGCGCGCATCATCGAAGATGCCGGAGGCGCGTTTGTCGACGGCGGCATCGTGGGTGCGCCGCCGCAACCGGGAAAGCCGGGGCGCATTTATCTGTCCGGTGCCCGCGCGGCCGAGGTCATGCAATTGTTTGAAGGCAGCGACCTGAATGCCGTCGACATGGCCGGCGCGGTGGGCAAGGCCTCGGCATTCAAAGCGTGCTTCGCCTCCTGGACCAAGGGCACCTGGGCGCTGCTCGCGTCCATCTATGCCGCGGCGCAGGCCGAAGGCGTGGACGACGCGCTGCGTGCGCAGTGGTCACAGTCGCATCCGGATCTGCTCAAACAACTGGACGCGCCCAGCCTGAATCCAGCCAAAGCCTGGCGCTGGATTTCCGAAATGGAGGAAATCGCGCTGACCTACAAGAGCACCGGACTACCTGAAGGTTTTTTTCTCACTGCAGCGCAGTTGTACCGGCGCCTCGAGCAATACAAGGACGACTCGACGCAACCGTCCATTGCGAAAGTCGCGGCGCAGCTGCGCAAGCCCCTTTAAGCCGGGATGGCGGGCGCGAGCCCGCCTTGAAAAATCGGACAGCTCAATGCCATCCGGCTCTTCAAGCACGGCCTCGGACTATTTGGCTGCGCTTTTTTTCTGCGCCTCGGCGGCTGCGGCGTTCAGATTGGTCACCACGCGCGTGAGCTGCTGATACAGATTGCCCATCGCATCCAGGCCCATGGCGACGCGCACGCTGAGACGGCCGTTGATGGACTCGGGCAGCTTGTTGCCATCCTTGAGCATCTGCGGCAGTGCGGACAGCACCCCGGGCTCGAGGAAGCCGAAATCGATGAACACCGTGCCCGGCGCGACGTTGACGTTGGTGAAATTCGAGAACACCGGCTGATCCGAATCCGCTGTCGGGTTGAGCCTCACGCTAAGGCCGACGGTCTTGCTCTCGGCCTGCTCGGCGGGCGCGGCCACGGCGGACGCGGCGTCCTTCTTGGCATCTGCCATTTTAAGCTCCTAGTGAAAAGCGATTAGTGTACTAATATTCGCCGGATAACGGAATCGGCGCCCGGAATGCGCCGGAAATGTATGACATTATTTGACAGTGATCCAGCATTGGCGTGATCTTCTGGCCGATTGGGTTACTCAAACTGGCAATGACTTCGAAAGCCTGCTGCGGCAGTCCTGCTAAACCAAGCAAGCGGAGCACAGCATCATGACCGACACCCCCGCCTGGCGCGCGCTGAGCGTCGAGACCACCCTGGAGCCGGAACTACCCATCTGCGACCCGCACCACCACCTGTGGTTGCGCGGCCCGGATGACCGGTACCTACTGTCCGAGGTGCTGGGCGATGTGGATTGCGGCCACAACATCGTCTCAACGGTTTTCATCGAATTCCGCACCCAGTACCGCGAGGACGGTCCCGAAGCACTGAAGCGGGTTGGCGAGACCGATTTCGTCGAACGCATCGCCGCCGAGAGCGCCAGCGGCAGGCACGGCAGGACGCGCATCGCCGCAGGCATCATCGCCTCGGCCGACCTGCTCGCCGGCGCCGAAGTCGCGCGCACCCTGGAGGCTCACCTTGCCGCCAGCCCGCGCTTTCGCGGCATCCGCCATCCTGCCGCCTGGATTGCGGATGCCGCCGTGGTGGGCATGCGGGTCGCCGCGCCCGAAGGCCTGCTGCGCGATGCGAAATACCGCCAGGGCTATGCGCAACTCGGACGCTACAACCTGGTCTATGACGCGTGGCAGCTGTTCACCCAGTTGCCCGATGTCATCGACCTGGCGCGCGCTTTCCCCGATCAGATCCTGGTCCTCAACCATATGGGGGGCCTGCTCGGCACCGGCCAGTACGGCGAGCGCCGCGAGGAATACTTTGCCGCCTGGAAGAAAAACATCGCCGTGGCGGCCAGCCTGCCCAACATCGTCTGCAAGCTGGGCGGGCTGGGCACACCGCGCTGCGGGCTGGGATGGAGCGATCTGCCCAGGCCGCCTTCGTCGCAGGAAATCGCCAAAGGCTCGGAACCCTGGTTTCTTTATTGCATCGAGAAATTCGGCGTCAAACGCTGCATGTTCGAGAGCAACTTCCCGGTGGATCGTGCCTCGTTCTCCTATCACCTGCTGTGGAATGCCTTCAAGCGGCTGTCGGCCGGGTTCTCCCCGGCCGAGCGCGCCGCGCTGTTTCACGACAACGCGACCCGCATCTATCGAATTTGATTCCCGGCATTCAATTGCCGTAGCCGTCGGCGACGCGCACCTCGATGAGGTTGGGCGTGCCGCGCGCAAACCCCGCCCGCAACGCGGCATCGAGATCGCCGGGCGCGGTGACGCGCACCGAAGGCACCCCCAGTGACTGCGCCAGCCCGACGAAATCGATGGCCGGTTCATGCAGATTCATGCCGGTAAAGACCTGCCTGCCTTCCCAGGGTGCGAGGCGCTCCTTGAGCACCCGGTAGCCGCGATTGTTGACGATCACGAAGGTGATGGGCAGCTTCAGGTTCGCCGCGGTCCACAGGGCCGGCAGTGCGTACATGGCGCTGCCGTCGCCGATGGCCGCGGCCACCGGGCGTCCGGGCAGCGCCAGGGAGACGCCCACGGCCCAGGGAATGCCGAACCCCAGCGCGCCGCTGCTCAGACCGAAATAACCGGCGCGATCACGCATCGCAATGAAACCGAGCAGGGATTCCATGGTGGTCGCGGCCTCCTCCACCACCACGGCATCGCGCGGCAGTGCCTGCGCAAAGCGGTAGGCAAAATAGCGCGGATCGATGGGCACGGTCGCGGCCGCCGCCTGTACCTCGATGGCGGCCCGGTCGCGCCGGCTCGACCAATTGCGCTCGCGAATCGCCGCCAGGCGCTGCGCGGCGCGCGCCGCAAAAACCGGTTGTACCGCGATGCGTGCGCGAACCAGCTGCAGCAGCGCGGCAAGACTTTCCTTCACGTCGCCAAGCAGCGCCAGGTCAGTGCGGTAATTCTTGCCCAGTTCCCAGGCTCGCTCACTCAGATGAGCCACCGGTATGCCGGGCGGCAAGGGATCGATGTCGCTCGCAAGCGACATGCGCAGCAGATCGGCCCCTGCGCAGAAAATGAAATCGTAGGGCTCGAGCGCCGCGCGTACGCGTTTCTGGTTGCGCCCCAGAGGCCCCAGATGCGCCGGATGCTCCGAGGCAAATTGCGCGCTCGAGGGCATGGTCTGTTGATAAACGGCAATGCCTGCAAGTTCCGCCAGGGCCGCCGCTTCGGCGAAGGCATCGCGGGCCGACACCTCCTGGCCGACGATCATCACCGGATTGTTCGCGGCCATCAGCATCGCGGCAAGCTGCTCCAGCGCCTGCGTCGCGGGCCGGTTGCGTGAATCCACGCGCACGCGCGTGCCGAAATCCACATCGGCCTCCCCGGCAAGCACATCCGCGGGCAGGCTGATGAACACCGGTCCGGTGGGCGGGCTGAGGGCAATCTTGGCCGCGCGCCGCAGCACCCGCGGCAGGTCCACGGTGCGCGTGACCTCCACTGACCACTTGCACACCGGCTGCGCCATCTGCACCAGATTGCCCGACAGAATCGGCTCGAGCAGCCCGTGGCCCTGATCCTGCTGGCCGGCGGTCACGATGATCGGAGCACCGGCAAAATGGGCGCCATACAGCGCGCCCATCGCATTGCCCAGGCCGGGCGCGACGTGCAGATTGACGGCTGCCAGCCGGCCCGAGGCGCGTGCATAGGCATCCGCCATGGCCACCACCACGGCCTCCTGCAAGCCCAGGATGTACTGCAGTTGCGGAAATCCCGGCAGAGCCGCCATGATCGGCAACTCGGTGGTGCCAGGATTACCGAACAGGTGGGTGACGCCTTCGTCCACCAGCAGATGCAGAAATGCGGCCGCGCCGTTTGTCTTGGGCATGATGGTTTGCAACCTGGATAAGCAGCCGCGCTGCGTTGCGCGACCGGCACTGGCAGTGAAAGACTACGCGAGAAAAGGGCAGTTACGGCGATAATAACGGACCCGGCGAACTCCGGCGGCAGAACCTCCGCCGCCGTTACAGCACCGACCAGTAATCAATTTGGGGCCACGCCATCATGCCGATGCCGAACACCATACCCGCCGGGGGAGCCGATATCTCCCTGAGTTCATGCCTGTGCTGCGATCCACTCGCCGCAATGCCCGCGCCCGGGCACCGCTATGCCGGCGCGCGCCTCGCCAGCCGCGTGCCGGCTGATTCGGGCCCGCGCACCCGGCGTCGGCGCGGCGCCGCCGAAAAAGGCCCGCACCGCATCGATGTGCACCACCACATCATCCCGCCCGCCTACCTCACGCTGGTCGGCGCGGAACGGATTTTCCGCCAGTCGGGCGGGCGCGTGCCGCCTGCGATCGCCGCCTGGTCGCCGCAGGGCGCCATCGAAATCATGGATGAATGCGGCATTGCCACCGCCATGACCTCGCTCTCGGCGCCGGGAACCTGGTTCGGCGATATCGCCCAGGGCCGGCGCGTGTCGCGCGAATGCAATGAGTATGCCGCCGGGATTGCGCAGGACTTTCCCGGCCGCTTCGGCACATTCGCCGCCCTGCCCCTGCCCGATATCGAGGGCAGCCTGCGGGAGATTGCCTACGCCTACGACGTTCTGAAAGTCGACGGCGTGGCGCTGATGACCAGCTACGACAACCGCTGGCCCGGCGAAAAGGAATTCGCCCCGGTGTTCGATGAACTGAACCGCCGCAAGGCCGTGGTGTTTTTTCACCCGACCACGCCCGACTGCTGCCTCAACCTGATCAGCAATGTTCCCGATTCGGCCATCGAATTCCTGTTCGACACCGTGCGCGCGGTCACCAGCCTGCTCTACAGCGGCACCTTCTCGCGCTGCGCCGACGCGCGCTTCATCTTCTGCCACAACGGCAGCGCCGTGCCCCTGCTGAAAGACCGCATCTGTTCGCGCTGGAACATGGATCGGGCATTGTTCGAACCGCTGGTGCCCAACGGCCCCCTGCACGAGTTGAAGAAGCTCTACTTCGAATGCGCGGGATCCACCTTTGCGGAGTGCTTTCTGCCGTTGCTGCAGATGGTGACGGCAAAAAACATCCTGGTCGGCACCGACTATCCCTGGGGACGATTGAGCATCCAGCAAACGCTCAAGGGACTGCAGCAGCAGGGATTCAGCCCCGCAGAAATGCGCGCCATCGAGCGTGACAACGCGCTGGGCCTGTTTCCGCGCTTCTCCGGCAGGTAGGCGCCGCAGCGCCGGCGACGCCGCAACCCACTCATCAACAAGCTCCCAACCCATGCCCTACATCGTCGGCACCGCCGGCCACATCGACCATGGCAAGACCAGCCTGGTCAAGGCGCTCACCGGCCAGGACACCGACCGCCTCAAGGAGGAAAAGGAGCGCGGCATTTCCATCGACCTGGGCTTTGCGCACCTGGACCTGCCTGACGGCACGCAGGCCGGCGTGGTCGATGTTCCGGGCCACGAGCGCTTCGTGCGCAACATGCTCGCCGGCGCGCACGGCATCGACCTGGTTCTCTTTACCGTGGCCGCCGACGACGGCGTGATGCCGCAGACCGAGGAGCATTTCGACATCGTGCGCCTTTTGGGCGTCACGCACGGCATATTCGTCATCACCAAGGCTGATCTGGCCTCGCCGGAACGCCTTCGCGAAGTGGAGGAGGAAATCGAAATGCTGGCCGCGGACACCGTCTTCGCCGATGCGCCGATGCTGCCATTCTCCGCCATCACAATGGACGGACTGCCCGAATTGCGCGCGGCCATTGTGCGCGGCCTGGGGCAATGTGCCAGTGCCGCACCCGAGGGCTATTTCCGCATGCCGGTGGATCGCGCCTTTACGTTGCAGGGGCACGGACTGGTGGTCACCGGCACCGCGCACAGCGGCCTGGTGGCCAACGGCGAGCACCTGCGCTGCCTGCCGGGAGGCGAGCGCTTTCGCGTGCGCGGCATACAGGTGCACGGCCAGACGCTGGCCAATGCAGGCTGGGGACAGCGCGTCGCGCTCAACCTGGCCGGCAGCGAAACCGCTTCGGTCAAACGCGGCCAGGTGGTGTGCCACGAGAAGATCGCGCGGACATCGACCCGATTCGATGCCTGGGCCGAGATTCCACGCGCCGGCGCGCGCGGCCTGCGCAGCCATCAGCGGGTGCGCATCCACCTGGGCACCGCGGAGATCCTGGGCAAGGTGGTATTCCTGCACGGCAAGGACAAGGTCGAATCGCGCGAATCGGCCTACTGCCAGATCACGCTGGACGAGCCCGCGCTGGTGATGCGCGGCGACCACTTCATCATCCGCGACGAGGTGGCGCGCCGCACCATCGGCGGCGGAAAGGTCATTCATCCCTGGGCCGCGCGACACAAGCCCGGCGAGCCCGGGCGCATGGACAAACTCGCCATCCTGCACCAGGGGGATTTTTCCGCGCTGGTCGAACTGCTGCTGGGTGAGAGCGAAACCCCGGCGCTGCCTTTGGATGCGTTGTGCCAGTTTTTCAACCTGACCGCCAATGACGTGGCGATAAGGTTGTCCAAAGTGAAATCGGCGCAGAAACTCAGCCTTGAGGGCGAGCAGTTATTTGTCTCGCCGGCGCGCTGGCAGAAACTCGGCGAGGCCGCCATCAAACTGGTCGGCGCCTTTCACAAAGCGCAGCCGCTGGCAGCCGGCATGGACCTGGAGGACCTGCGCGCGAAAATGCGCTCCGGACTCACCCCCGGACTTTATCGCTACCTCATCGACCAGCGCGTCGCCGCGAAGGCGCTCTCGCGCGAAGGCAACCTGGTGCGCCTGCCAACGCACAGCGTCAATGTCGGCGGCGCGGAAAAAGCCCTGATGGAGAAAATCCGCGCCATCCTCGGCAAGGACGAAATGGCGCCGCCGGACCTGCCCGCCATCGAGAAGGAAACCGGCGCCCTGAAACCCAAGCTGATCGAATCGCTGAAACTGCTGGAGCGCGAGGGCAGCATAGTCCGCGTCGGCCCGGAGCTGTTTTTTCTCTCCGGCACGGTGGAGAAAATAAAGGGCTCGCTCCGTACCCATCTGGCCGAGCACGGCACCATCACCGCCGCGGGCTTTCGCGACCTGATCGGCTCGACGCGCAAATACGTCATCCCGTTTCTGGAGTATTTCGACCGAACCGGATTTACGATCCGGGTCGGCGACAACCGCAAGCTAAAATCACCGCTCAAGGCAGGCTGATAGTGCTGCTCGCGGAAGCCGGTATCTGATCAAAATAAAAGCACAAATTCCCGTTGCAAGCCGAGTCGTGGCGCACCGTCACGCATTCGCGCTATGCTTGCACCATGAACTCATCTTCTGAATCTTCCACGCTGGCGCAAACCGGCAGCGGGCAACTGGCACGGCGCGTGGCCGCTCTACTGGAGTGCCGCGAAGAGGTGCTGGAAGCCTACCTGTTTGGCTCGCAAATCACGGGACGCGCCCAGCCGCATAGCGACATCGATATCGCGGTCTGCGTGGACGAGGCGCGCGCAAGCCATGGTGGCTACGGCTATCAGGCGGAGCTTGCCACCGTGCTGATGTCAGGGCTCGGCGTCAACGCGGTCGACGTGGTCGTGCTCAATCACGCGCCTCCGGTGCTCTACCACCGGGTACTGCGCGACGGACAGCGCATTCTCACGCGCGACTTGCGCGCGACGACCACCCGCGAGGGCTACGCATTGTCGCGTTACTGCGATTATGTTCCCCAGCTCGCAAAGATCGCCGCGGCACGAAACAGCACGGCGAAAGACCCGCGGTGACATTGGGGCGCGCAGACCCGGTTGTCGTTCGCCGGCATCTTGCTGCGTTACGCGAAGCGCTCGCGAATTTGCAGCGGCACAGCGGAAGAAAAGCACAGGAACTGCGCGCTAACGCGGATCTGCGCTGGGCGATCGAGCGCGGGCTGCAGCTCTGCGTGCAGAATGCACTGGATGTGGCCACGCATATCACGGCGGCCTCCGGACTCGATTCACCCGATTACACGAGCGCAATCGACCGGCTTGCCGAGCTGGGAGCGATTCCCGCGGAGTTCGCTACTCGCCTGCGTCCCATCGCGGGTTTCCGAAACGTCCTCGTTCATGGTTACCTTCAGGTCGACCTTGCCGTGGTGGAACAAGTGCTGACGGAAAAGCTCTATGAATTCGAGGCGTTCGCCAGCCACATCGAGGCGTTTCTGGACCGCACGTAGGCGCAAGATATTTTCGGCGCCTAAGCTGAAGTTCCCGCCAGCAAGAGACGAATTTTTGCATTGAATTCCTGGCTATGCACGATTCGGGGTGCGCGATACTGGCTACCGGGTAAATGTCATCGCCGAGGTGGCGATAATTCTTTAAGATTACTCTCAAAAAACGCAGGATCGGCAGACCTTACTTGGAGTTATCAATCTCATATTGGAATTGGACACGGCTGAAATCAATCGACAAAGGGTTCGATGCTCATGGCCGTGAGCACCGGCGCAGCCGCCGGCGCGGTGAAAAAGCGGATCAACTCGCGTGCCGCCTCGGGCTCCCTGGCGTTACTGCTGACGCCCGCCGTGAATCCGATCCAGGTCTGCAACTCCTTGGGAATCAATCCCAGCATCTGAACGCCGGGCACGCCGCAAATCCGCGAAGCCACCACCACGACCAGATCGGCTTCGCCGTCCGCGACCACTTCGACGGTGTTCTCCGCCGGCATCGGCCGCATTTTCTGCTTCATTGCGGTGGTGAGTCCGAGCCGATCCACCAGACTGACGAAATATTTGCCGCTCGCCCCCTCGCCGGGAAAGGCTACGGAATTGACGCCAGCCAGCGTGCGCTTGAACGACTCCACGGAAGAAATGTCGGGCCTGGGCGCACCTGCGCGAATGGCCGCGCCCATTCCCGCACGGCCGATCACCGTGCGCGTGTCGGCGATGATCCTGCCCTGCCCGATAAGCGCGTCGAGCACCGGTGGATTGAGCACCGCGACATCGAAAACTTCGCCCGCCTCGATCCTGCGCTGCACCGCGATGTTGACCTCAAAGTGGATTACTACCTTGTGTCCGCAGGCACGTTCGAACTGTGCGCCAAGCTCGCTTATCGTGGCCTTGGCGCCGTTGCCGCTGAGGACTTTAATTTCAGCAGCCATCGACGCAGTACCGGGCAGAAGCAAAAACATAAAGCCGAAATTTGCCGCTGCGACGGCTAAACGCATTTACATCTTCTTCTGTCAGGTTACCCAATTTCGAGCCCTGTCAAAGTAGCCGCTCAGCTGGCGCGACTCCGTCCGCTGCAACCGGTTGTAATGCCGCGCTGCTCGCATCCTCTATCCTGCCGATGCGTCGACAGCTTCAGCAATAGTCACAACGGCCATTTCACTGTCGGGTGAAGGCTTCTCGTCTTCTCCCCATATGCGGGCGAGGGTAGCCTGGGTTTTTTTCTCGAAGCGGGTAATCAGTTCGCGGTTGGCGGCAACCAGCGCTTGCTCGGCTTCGATCTCGGCGACGATGACTTGCTGGGTGGCGAGGGGTGGGAAGGGGATTGGCAGCTTATTGAAGGATTCCAATGTGAGGTGCTTGATGGTGGTTCCGGAAAGCCAGCCAATCAAAGAACCTGACAGCGCCATTTCTTGAAGAAGATAGACCAGAATTGAAGGTTCAAAAGGTACCTTGAATCGCACTCGATGAAGGGCTTTCTGATATTTGAGACTAGGAATTCTGCCGTCCCACACTGCCGCTCGTCCTGGTTCTCCTCCTTCGCAAACCAGCACATCTCCTGCTCGCAGTCCGAAACGTTCGAGTTCGTCTTCCTCGAAATACATTTCAGGTAGGTCGTGGGTATCAATCGTGCCCCAGCGGACGCTGACGTTCCGAGCGTATGGCAACACTTCACCCTTTTGGTGTTTAACTTGGTCGAGCATCTTTCCGAGCTTCACATCGGCAATGTCGCCGAGCGGCACCATCGGCCAGTCTGGGTGGATGGGGATGTGGGGGCGGTAGTGGTCGAGGACGGCGCGGGCGCCGTTGATGACTTTCTGGTAGCCCTCAATCTCCGCCACGATCTCCTTCTGAACCTCCAGCGGCGGCAGGGGAAATTTGCGTTGCTCCATGCCGCCCTTAGTCGCATGAACCATCGCAATACCATTGCCCTCGGATTTAATCTTCTCCGAATCGGCCGCAAGAAGATGAAAGAGGAACATCTTGTCGATGGCTTCTGTCGGCTCCACTTTCCAAATGTGGTAGTGATAGATGGCACGTGGGCCATCCCAGATACGAGGCCCAAATGAAGCGGACCAAGCAAACAAAAGGTCTCCGGGATTGCAGTATTTGTCCGGTTCGAGTTCAAGGTTGGAGTAATACCAACCACGATTTGAGAAGAAGTTCCCGACGCGGAGCACAGGCGTTGGCCCTTCCGTCAGCAGTTCTTCTTATTTGTAGGCTCTACCGTTGATCAGGCGAGCCACGGTGCCGAGTTCAACCATCGGCCACTTTTGATTGATTGCGTCGCCCTCCCGATACCGCTCGCCACTGAGGTTGTAGTCGCCATTCGCGGCGATCCTTTCTTTCGGCACGATCAGTCCGTATGTTGGTTGGAGATCGGCGGTAGGTTGATTGCTACGGAGGGCTTGGAGGTAGGCGCCGAGTTCGGATTGAACCTGCGTGAGTTGTTCCCCGGTGACTGCCCGGCGCTGCCCTCCACCTCCCTCACTGCCCTTGCCTTTGGGCGGAGGGAGTTTCAGCACTTCGTCGTAGTTGAACTCTTCCTCGAAGTATTCGCAGTTGGCGAAGAAATCGAAGAGCTTGAAGGCGGTTTTTGACGGATGCTGCACGCCTTCCTTGCGGCCCTCGTCGAACAGCAGTTCGAGAAAGTCATGCTTGCGGGTGCCGCGCCCCTTGATCTGGATGAAGTCGGTGGGCGAAAAGAT
>CAIOLO010000034.1 GCA_903859155.1 uncultured beta proteobacterium | reverse complement strand
TGCGTATTTCGCGCAACGTGACCGCTGATTCCGCGCCATCGTGACCGATGGCAGGCTGTTGCATGGAATTTTAATTATGTTACCTCAATCGGTCACGATAGCCGTGGAATGGCGGTCACGATGGCCATGGAATCGCGGTCACGATGAGGTGAAACGGCGGTCACGATGGCGTGAAATCGGCGAAATGGGAGGGTTATCCACGGGGCCGGCCGCCGCAGGTCCTTATCAACCGTAGGCGGGTGGCGCGGTGGGTAACCCGGATTCAGGGCGTAGGTGATCATGGTTTTGCTTTTTCTGGTTTGCGTAGGGATTCCCCGGACAGGGTCAGTTTGTGCGCCGAGTGCAGCACGCGATCGAGGATGGCATCAGCCAGGGTGGGATCGTTCAGATACGCATGCCAGTGTTCTACCGGCAACTGGCTGGTGATCACGGTAGAACGGGTGCCTACCCGATCATCGAGTACTTCCAGCAGATCGTTGCGCTCGGCCTGATTGAGCGGGGCCAGCGCCCAATCATCGAGAATCAGCAGATCAGTCTTGGCCAACGCCGAGAGCCGTTTGCCGAAACTGCCGTCGCCATGGGCGATGCGCAGTTCCTCAAACAGACGAGGCGCACGCGCATAGGCCACCGACAGCCCCTGCCGGCAGGCGGCATTGCCCAGAGCGCAGGCGAGCCAGGTCTTGCCGCAACCGGTGGCCCCGGTGATCACCAGATTCTGATGGGTGCGAATCCACTGGCAACTGGCCAACTGCGCGATTTGCGCCTTGTCCAGCTTGCGCCCACCGCCGTAACGCACATCCTCCAAGCACGCCTGGGCCGATTTGAGCTTGGCCTCGCGCAGCAATCGTGCAACACGGCGATTGTCGCGCCAGCTCTGTTCTCGATCGACCAGCATCGAGAAGCGCTCATCGAAGGACAGGGCCGCCGAGGCGGCATGGGTGTGTTGTTCCTCGAAGGCCGCGGCCATGCCAGGCAGGCGTAGGGTCTTTAAGGTCTGTAGGGTTTGTTCCATCAACATTGCAAATTCCTTTCTGATCAGTGGTAGTAGGTGGGACCACGCACGTTGGCGTGATCGGGAAGTGCGAGTTCGGCTTGTTCGGGCGGGGTAAGGGGTTGGCGATCCAGGCCTTTGTCCAGAATGGATGCCACTGACCGGTAGCGATATACCCCGATCGCAAGCGCCCGGGTGCAGGCAGCCTCCAGACGCTCATGGCCAACATTGCGAGCCAGGCGCATCAACCCAAGGCATGAACGGTAGCCTTGCTCAGGATGCTGCCATTCGATGAGCAGCCGTTTGACCAGCTCGCCGGTGGCAGGGCCTATCGAGGCGGCCCAGGTCATGAGCTTTCGCGGGGACCACTCGGCGTGCGCCCGATGTGCGGCGGGCATGTGATCGGCGACAGTCGAGTAACCGCCCTTGTGGGAGTTGCGTGCGTGGCTGGCCACCCGGCGGCCACGAGCGAGGATCTCAACGGTGCCGTGGGCGATGCGCAGTTCCACCTCCTCGCGGACCAAGGCATGCGGCACGCTGTAGTAGTGGCCCTCGAACTCGATGTGGTAATCGATATTGACGCGGGCGCGCTTCCATTGGGCCAGAACAAACGCGCTTGCCGGCAAAGCGCGCAGGTACGGCGCATCAAGGCGCTCGAATGCTTCGCGCCGACAGCCTGGGAGTTTCTTGAACGGTCGGTTGTTCAGCCCCGGCAGGAGCTCGGCCACTGCGGCATCCAGTTCGGCTAGGCAGAAGAACTGTCGGTGGCGCAGTCGCGCGAGGATCCAGCGTTCCACCACCTGGACGCCGGATTCCACTTTGGCCTTGTCCTGAGGTTTCCTCGGCCGTGCCGGCAAGACGACCGTGCCGTAATGGGCGGCGAACTCTGAGGTGCCACGAGTGGGTTCGGGTTCGTAGCGGTTGGCCTTGGCGATCAAGGCGCGGGGATTGTCCGGCACGATGATCTGGGGAACCCCGCCGATGAACGCCAGCGCCCGGGCAAGGCCACAGAGCCAGTCGGCCTGCTTTTGCGCCGCAGTGGCGCAGGCAAAGGTGTAGCTTGATGCCCCCAGCACCGCAACGAAGATGCTCGCCTGCCGAATCTCCCCCGTCTCAGCGTCGATAAGCGGCACGGTCGGGCCAGCATAATCGGCAAACAGCTTCTCCCCAGCGCGGTGGACTTGGCGCATGGAACGCTTGAGCTTGCCCGCCCACGCGTGGTAGCGCGCGCAGAACGCGGTGTACTGGAGCGCGGTATCCCCCGCCGAGGACTGATATTCCTCCCACAACAGGGTAAGGGTCACCCCTTTGCGCTTGAGTTCTTGGTGAATCAAGGCGTAATCGAGATCGGCAAAGGTTGGCACGCGCGCCGCCGGTTCCCGGTACAACCGCCTCTCAAGTGCCGTATCGTCAAGTTCCTCTGGCAGCGGCCACCCAAGTCCCGCCGCTGCGGCCAACCTCAGGTATTTGGCCACAACCCCTTTAGAAATGTTGAGCGCCCGCGCAATGGCCTCCAGGCTCAGCCCGGTGCTATGGCGGTATCGAAGTACGTCTCTTATCTTGCGCATGGATAGTCTTTCCTTGGGCATGCCCGCTCGCTTTCCAAAATGCGGCGAGGCTACCTTTAACTATCCATACAACAACCACTCCATCGGTCACGATGACCGCAGAATCGCGGTCACGATCCGCTGGAACGTCGGTCACGATGCGGCGAAATCACCGGTCACGATGACGTGGAATACGCAGCTACCCAATACGTAAAAAACCTTCGTTGATTAGTCCGGACAGCGCATTGATTTAACGTGATATTTTCTTTTGTGTCTGCGGACGTCTCCAGATTTTCGGGGCATCGGAACGGAGAGAAACGGCAAACGGAGAGAGAAAATGGGGATGAAGGTGGTCCGAGGGGTGGTGGTCGAAGTCCGCAGGAACCCACACCAGCGTGTGTGAACACGCGTCAGTAGGCAAAAAAATACCAACCGGAGAATTAGTTTTTATTTCTTATTGATGGTGGGGCCGCACCCCCTGTCAAACTCAGCGAACTGGGCTCTTTTTTTTCTGCTAATGGCTGCTTCGAACAATTGCGGAATCCATCATTTTCAGGCGGAGCAAACACCACTTTCTACATTGCAGCTAGGTGCTGGCACGGTCTCCAAAAAGTGTCAATTCCCTTTTCCCACATGACGGACCAGGCCTGCTTGAGCCAGGCCTGCGAGAACTAATTCCAGTTCATCGTGGGGCAGATCGAATACTTGTCACAGACCTGCTTGGAATTTTCGCCGCGCGAGTGTAGATTGCCAGCCTGCCAAGATGACTGGGGGAGTTCATGGCGAAATCAAACCGAAACCCGCGCCTGTTGGCGTGTGCGGGCGTCATGCTGCCGCTTGCGGCGCTGTCGCAGTCAAACCTAACGCAACCCTATCCTGTGAGGCCCATCATGCTCCTGAGCGGCGCCTCGGTCGGCAGCGCCGGCGACATCGGCATGCGCGTCGTCATGGCCCGCATGTCCGAAACCATCGGCCAGCCGATCGTGGTCGAGGCGCGCCGCGGCGCCGGCGGCCTCGAAGCCTATGCCGCGAACGCCAAAGCCGCGCCCAATGGCTACACTTTGATGTTCGCCAACGGCGGCATCGTCACCAACCAGTATCTGCGCAAAGGCTGGCCGATCGACGTGCAGCGTGACTACACACCGGTGGTGCAGTTATTCAGTTCACCCTACTTTCTTGCCGCCGCCACCAGCGTGCCGGCCAACAACATGAAGGAACTGATCGATTACGCCAGGCAGAATCCGGGCAAGCTCACCTACGCGACTACCGGCATCGGCTCGGGCGCGCACCTGCAGGGCGAATCCATCAACCTGTCCGCCGGCACGCAGATGCTGCATGTGCCCTATGCCGGCAACAATTCGATGATGGCGGTCAATGACCTCATCTCCGGCCGCGTCGATTTGTACCTGGCCGACCTCAACAGCTTCAGCCAGTACGCGGCGGCCGGAAGGCTGAAGCTCATCGCCTACGTCGACAAGACCCGCAGCCGGCTGCGACCGGAGATCGGCACCATCAACGAGGTGCTGCCCAACGCCTACAACCTGGTGATCTGGTGGGGGGTGCTGGGTCCGGCCAATCTGCCGCGGCCGATGGTCGATCGCATCAATGCGGAGTCCGGCAAGGCGCTCTCGGACCAGACGCTCACCTCCAAGATGACCACACTCACGGTGATCGCCCCCAGCGCCGGCGCGCCCGAGGATTTCGCGCGCCAGATCCGCAGCGACGTCGAGAATATCGGCAAAGTGGTCAACGCGCTGGGATTGAAACCCGAGTGAGTGGCCAGGGCATGCCCGCATATATTTCATTAAAGAATAATTTCTTCCGATTCATTCCTGTCGGTCGGACAATTTGTTCATAAATTTGCGAAAATATATGGAAATGCCGGGGTAACTCCGCGACCGGTTACGGCGCTGATTGCCGGCGCCGGTCCGGTAGCTGGTCCAGGCGACCGACGCGGCCTGGCGAGGCGAATACGAAACCCGGGGGCGCGGTCATGACGACCGCGACGATTGCGGGCGGCAAGTGACCCAAACACGGTCAAGCAGGCACAACGACTGCAACCATTGACAGGTGGTTCATCAGGGAGAACCATTGCAACGGCAGAATTTGTGCAATGATGTCCGGGCACCGCATTGGTCAACCAATTCGATGGTGGAGAATCCTTTGGATACTGATGTCCCGCCTTCTGCGCCGCGGTCATCCCGCGGTTACCACTGGGTTCCCACGTTGGAGCTGGAGCCCGGGATGGTGATAGCCAGGCCGGTGCTCGGCCACTCGGGCGTGCGGGCGACCATTCTATTGGCGGAGGGAAGCGCCATCACCGCCAGCACCATCGCGCAACTGATCAACAAGGCGGTGGAATGCGTCGCCGTCCGGCAGGACTCGCCGTCGGATCAGGACAGTTACGCCAGGCTGCTCAGCCAGTACGAAGCCCGCCTGCACGAAATCTTCGGGCCGGATCCGGACGAGAACTGCCGTCCCCTGCTTGAGGTGTTGATCGCGGACGGCCCTCCCTGATGCTGAATGCGGACAACCTTGCCGCCGAGGCGGGCAGGATTGCCAAGCTGCTGCCGCCTTTTCCGCGGGTGGTCAGCCAGCTGCTTGACATGCTCAGGACTGACGATTTGTCCCTGGACGCGCTGACGCGGCTGGCGCGCAACGACCCGGTCATTTCATCGGGCATCCTGGCTATGGCAAACCGCCTGCGGCGCATGCATGCGCAGCCCGATATTTATGATCCCTTTGTAGCTGCTTCGCTGATCGGCACCGATCAGGTACGCCGCATCGTCGTTGCTGCCGCGATGAACAGGTTTTCCCTGGAGGAAAAAGGGGCCGATTTCCTCTACGACCATTCGCATGCGGTTGCCATCGTCGCCCACGAACTGGCCATGCTTTGCGGTGTCTCGCCGGAAAAGGCCTATGTGGCTGCGATCCTGCACGACGTCGGGCAGCTGTGCTTTCACATCATGGATCCGGTCGCTTTCCAGGATGTGTACCACCAGTCGAGCATCGATGGCAGGCTCCTCGAGCGTGAAGCGACGACCTTCGGCGTGGATCACGCGCAGATCGGTGGTGAACTGGCAAAACACTGGGAGCTCTCGGAAGATTTTGTCTCCGCCATTCGATCGCATCACGACATGCACCTGGTCACGAGCAAGCTTCAGGCGCTGATCAATGTCGCGGAGAGTCTGACACGGGCGCTGGATATTCCGCAGTCACCCAAAAACCGGCTCACGCATTTGAATGCCGCGGCCGTGGCGGCACTGGGAATCCACTGGGGCAGTTCGGAAATGCTCGAATGCTTCGGCCGCTGCCGGGCAAGATACAGTCAGACCTCAAGATGATGCCCAGGGTGCCTTCGCGGCAACCTCTGTAGACCGGTTTTGCCTTTCAGCGGGCAAGCACGTTCTGCCATGGCGAGTGCGCCGGCTCGCGGACGTAGCCCGCCCACCCCCGCTCACCACGGCCGGCGAGCCGTTGATTTATGATAGCAGCAGGCTTGCCGGACTCCGTTCCATAACCAGCTCATGCCGGGAGTACCAAGTGAAATTCATCGCAGCAGCACTGGCTCTGGTCTCAAGTATCGCGCTTGCACAATCCTATCCATCCAAGCCCGTGCGTTTCCTGGTTCCGTTCGCACCGGCGGGGTCGGCCGACATCATGGCGCGGTTGGTGGGCAAGCGCTTGTCCGATGCTCTCGGCCAGCCGCTGCTGATAGAAAACCAGGCCGGCGGAGGAGGCACCATCGCAACCGAAACGCTGGCGCGCTCGCAGCCCGACGGCTATACCGTCGCGCTCGGCAGTGTCTCGACGCTGGTTCTGGCGCCGCTGCTCAATCCCAACCTGCGCTACGACCCGCTCAAGTCCTTCACCCACATCAGCCTGATCGGGACGGCGTCCCTGGTGCTGTTCGTCGGCTCAGCGGTTCCAGCCAAGGATCTGCGACAGCTCATCGACCTGGCACGGGCGAAGCCCGGCACGCTCAACTACGGATCCAACGGCATAGGCGCCGTTCCGCATCTCGCGGGCGAGTTGTTCCGTTCGCTCGCCGCGATCGATCTGGTGCACGTGCCCTACAAGGGCGCCGGGCCGGTTACGACCGCGCTGCTTGCCGGCGATGTCCAGCTGGGCTTCATCGTACCCACCGGCCAGGAGCAGAACCTGCAATCGGGCCGGCTGCGCGCGCTTGCGGTGGTCGGCCCCAAACGCCTGGTATCGCTTCCCGACGTGCCCACCTCTGCCGAAGCGGGCCTGCCGGGGTTGGAGACTTACACCTGGTTCGGGCTGACCGCCGCGAGCGGAACGCCGGCACCCATCGCGACGCGCTTGAATGCGGAAGTAAACCGCGCCGTGGCGGACAAGGAGCTGCAGGACGCGCTCACCAAACAGGCCGTGGAGGCGGGGGGCAGCACGCCGCAGGAATACATTCGATTCGTCGGCACTGAAACCGAGAAGTGGTCGAAGATCATCAAGTCGGCGGGAATCAAGCTGGAGAATTGAACTCCACAGCTGCCGGAACTTGTCTGCGGAACCCGTCTGCGGAACCCATCTGGTCGGTGAGCCCGCGAAGCACGGATGTCGGGAAATAGGTTGGTCGCCGGCAAATGGATGAAAGCGCTGGAGCAGGTCACCGGCGACAAGGCGAATCACACCCCCGACCTCGGGGGTTCGGCCACAACCGCCAAGGTGACCGATGCCGTGATCGATGCCATCAGGGATGGCGCACAGCGGCGATGACGCCAGGAATCGGAACCCGATGGAGCCACGTGAATTGCTGGAGAAGATGTTCAGGGCAGCCATCGGCGCGGCACAGCCGGCGCTGTGCGTTGCGCCACAGCTGCCCGCCCCCGGCCGCGGCCGCACGCTGGTCATCGGCGCCGGCAAGGCCTCGGCGGCAATGGCCAGGGCGCTCGAAGATAGCTGGCCGGGTGCACTCGCGGGTCTGGTGGTCACCCGCTACGGTTACAGTGTTCCCTGCCGGCAAATCGAGATCATCGAAGCGGCTCACCCGGTGCCGGATGCGGCGAGCGTCACCGCCGCTGCGCGCATTCTTGACGCCGTCAAAAACCTTGCTGCTGATGACCTGGTTCTGTGCCTGATCTCGGGCGGCGGTTCGTCACTGCTGACCTCCCCGCTTCCGGGATTGACTCTGGAGGACAAGCAGGCGCTCAATCGCGCGCTGCTGCAGTCCGGGGCGAGCATCAGTGAAATGAACTGCGTGCGCCGCCACCTGTCCGCCGTCAAGGGCGGGCGCCTCGCTGCGGCCTGTCATCCGGCGAGAGTGGTGACGCTGCTGCTCTCCGATGTACCCGGCGATCAGCCGATGGACATCGCCTCCGGCCCCACCGTGGCCGATCCGAGCAGTTGCGCCGATGCGCTGGATATCATCAGGCGCTACGGAGTGATGCTGCCGGCGCCGGCCGAATCTATTCTGCGAAGCGGCCTTGGCGAGAGCGTGAAGCCAGGCGATCCGCGCCTTCGCCACAGTGAAATTCGATTCATCGCCACGCCGCAGATGGCGCTCGAAGCGGCCGCCCGGGTTGGACGCGAGGCCGGCTTTCCGGTGCATATCCTGGGCGACAGCATCGAGGGTGAAGCGCGCGAGGTCGGCAAGGTGCTCGCGGGTCTGGCTTTGCAGGTGGCGCGTCGCGGCCAGCCGTTCAAGGCGCCCTGCATCCTGCTCTCCGGTGGCGAAACCACGGTGACGGTGCGCGGGCCGGGCCGCGGCGGGCGCAATGTCGAGTTTCTGCTCTCCCTCGCCATCGCGCTGCAGGGCCAGCCGGGAATCCATGCGCTTGCCGGCGACACCGATGGCGTTGACGGACTGGAGGAAATCGCAGGCGCCAGCATCGCGCCGGATACGCTGCAGCGTGCATGGACTGCGGGCCTGAAACCCAAAGACAGTCTTGCCGGCAATGACGCGCACGCGTTTTTTCAGAAACTAGGCGATTCGATAATCACCGGAGCGACGCTGACCAACGTCAACGATTTTCGGGCGGTGTTGATCTCAGGCGCCTGAGGGTGCCCTCGCCACTCAGCCGAAGATTTCCCCTAAACTCAACATTCCATTTCGCGGCCGGTTCGAGAATGCGCGCATGAGCGAACAAATATACAACAAGAAGTTTTATGAAGACCTGGCCTCCGGCGCTGAGAGATCGGCGCAAATATACTTAAGGCATCTGTTTCAGTATTGGGTACCCCGAAGCGTTATTGACATCGGCTGCGGTACAGGCACCTGGCTGTCCGTTTGCGCAGAACACGCTGTCAGCAGACTCGTGGGTGTTGACGGCACCTGGAACAGCCAGGAGAAAATGGTGAATCCGCGCATTGAATTTCATGCGGTGGATCTGAATGCTGTCTTTTCGACAAATGAATCCTTTGACCTGGCAATGTCGCTGGAGGTCGCCGAGCACATTCGCCCGGAATGTTCGGAAAATATTGTCGATTCGCTTACGGGAGCGGCCGGCGCAATACTGTTTGGGGCGGCATTTGCAGGCCAGCCTGGCGATGGCCACATCAATACCCGTCCGCACAGTTTCTGGTTCGAGCACTTCGTCAAGCGCGGTTACGTCATGTTCGATTTATTCAGGCCGGTATTCTGGAACAACGAACTGGTGGAGCCCTGGTATCGCCAGAATACATTTCTGTACGTCAAGCGCGAACACGCACTGTTTCATCTGCTGAGCGAGCGTGGCTTGCAGTTCACCAGCGAGCCGACCTTTGTCGACTGCGTCCATCCCTGGCTTTATCTGATGGCGCTGGCCCATATTTCCGAATTGCAGAAATCCCGAAGTGGCGAGTCCGGCGTCCCCGCAACGAATATTGCGAACTAGCCAGGCGCCATTTCCGCCATAGGTTGATACTTGCCGGGCGCGCAACAAATCGATGCGAGAAAGCCATGCCCCGATGCGTGGCAATCGCCGCAATGAGTTGCCTGGGCGTCGGATGGATATGAGCAATGAAACCGATCATCACAGCTGAACGAGGAGGATTCATGGGCGGGAATACAAGGACAGGAGTCAGTCGCCGGGAGTTCGTGCGTCGCTCGGGTGCCGGCGCCGCAGCCATGGTCGGTGCTGGCGCTTTATCCGCGTCGGTGGCGCAGGCGCAGGGGAGCGCGGCCGCCATCCCCTCGAAGTGGACCCTTGAGGCCGATGTGGTAGTCATCGGCTCCGGCGCCGCTGGAATGCCGGCCGCCATTCGAGCCCGGGACGCGGGCGCCTCGGTGATCGTCGTCGATACCAATTACGACGTTGGCGGACACGCCATGATCTGCGGCGGCAATGTCCCCCTGGGTGGTGGCACCAGTGCGCAGAAAAAATTCAATATCGAAGACTCGCCCGACATCCTGTTTCGCGACCTGACGGACTGGTCGGTCGTGGAGGTCAATGGCATTCCGGATTACCGCTACAACGACCGCGCTGTCCAGCGTGCGCTGGCCGACAACGAGGCGCTGAACTATGAATTCCTGGTCGAAAACGGCGTCCCGTTCGTGGACAAGAGCCCGGATAATTTCGGCGGGCATGCCATCGGGGTTTCGGCCAAGCGCGAAAACCATTGCGTCTGGGACAAGGGCCAGAGCCTGGAAAGCCCTGCGGGCGCAGGCGGCACCAATCTGATGCGGCCGCTGGAGGCCAGCGCGCGCAAGAAGGGCGTGCGGTTTCTGCTCAATTACCACATGGATGTGATCTTTCGCGAACGTCCAAACGCGGGACGGGTGCTGGGCATCAAGGCCAGTTACACCCCCACCGTCCTGCCGGGAACCAGCGCGCCTCTCAAAAGCTTCCGCTCCGACGGCAATATCGACATGAGCGCGAAAACCGTCACCATCAGGGCCAGGAAAGCCGTCATCATCGGCACCGGCGGAAACACCGGCAACGTCAACTTCCGCAGGATGTTCGATCCGCGCTTGACCGAAGAATATCCGCTGGCCGCCGGCGAGTTCTCCCCCCAGGACGCCAGCGGCGAGCTGGCCGCGATGGCCATCGGTGCAACGCTGTGGGGGACGGCAAACCAGACCATGGACAGAAACGGCGCCCTGCGCAAGCGGCCGATCATCGGCACACCGTCGAATTATGTCGAATGGAAGAAAGAAAGCCCCATATTTCCCAAGGTCGGCGCGACCGGTCTCACCGTGCGCAACTGGCAGGACGCCATCATCGTCAACCAGGTGGGCAAGCGCTTTTACAACGAAATGCAGGACGGCTACCCGAACGGGACCACCCAGGGATCCCAGGCATTTCTCAATCCCTATGTGCAAGGCGACTGGCGCAATGCGTCGAAAATAAAATATACGCCGATGAACTATGTCGATGCCGCGCTGGCCATCAATGAGGGCTCGACGGCGCCGGATTTTTCGGCAGGGCCGCAGTGGGCCATCTTCGATGCCGAGGCGGCAAAGCGGGAAAAGTGGAATATGAATCCGTCAAACGTTCGTTCCGAATATTTTTTCACCGCAGCAACGCTGGCGGAACTGGCGCCGCTGCTGACAAAGTGCCCGCATCAGAAGGTCAATATGCCGGCCGCGAATCTGGAGGCGACGGTGAAAAGATATAACGAACTGGTGGATCTGGGCGTGGACCAAGACTTTGGCAAACCCAAACCCCTGTACAAGATCGAGACCGGGCCTTTCTACGCAGCTTGGGCCACCTTCACGGTGCACGACACTTACGCGGGCCTTCGGATCAACATGAAATGCCAGGTGATGGATATGCAGGGCCAGGTCATTCCCGGCCTTTATTGTGGCGGCGAATCCGCCGCCGGATCCAGCCAGCATGGCACTGGCCGGTCCACCACCCAGGGATTCATAGCCGGTAAGGAAGCGGCCGCGGAGCGAGGCCGGTAAAGCGCACAGAACGACGGCGCAATACGCAGGTACACAGTTGCCACGGCTTCGCCGCCGTGGCATTGCCTGCGCCACTAATCGGGCTTGATGCCCGCTTCCTTGATCACTTTCGCCCACCTCGCAAGGTCGGTCTTGATGACTGCGGAGAACTCGGCGGGCGAGTTGCCAACCCCTTCCATGCCCAACTGGGCAAATCTGGCGCGAGTGTCGGGTTGCGCGAGCGCATTGACGGTTTCGATATGGAGCCTGCCAATGATCTCGGGCGGGGTCTTCGCCGGCGCGAGCAATCCCTGCCACGCCGTAAAATCATAGCCCGGATAACCGGACTCGGCGATGGTTGGCAGGTCCGGGATCGTCGGCGAGCGCGCCAACGAGGTCACCGCGAGCGCGCGCAGCTTGCCTTCGCGCACCAGCGCCAGGACCGGGGAGGTCGGTATGAAGCTCATCGTAACGCGCCCGCCGACCAGGTCCGGTATCGCAGCGCTGACGCCTTTATAGGGAACGTGCAGGATATTGACGCCTGCCATGGACTTGAACAATTCCGCCGGCAGATGCGATGCGCTGCCGTTGCCGCCCGAGGCGTAGGTGAGCACGCCGGGCTGTGCTTTGGCCAGAGCAGCCAGCTCCTTGATGCTACGCGCGGGCACGGTGGGGTGCACCACCACCATATTCAAGGTTGCGGTGGCCTGCGACACTGCCGCGAAATCCTTGAGGGTGTCGTAGGACACCTTGTACAGGTTGGGATTGACGGTGAGTTGGCCCTGGGCCAACAGACCCAGCGTATAGCCGTCCGGCGCGGCTTTGGCAACACGGTCCACGCCGATAGCGCCGGCAGCACCGGCCATGTTTTCGGCCACCACCGGTTTGCCAAATGTCTCGGAGAATTTCTGCGCGAACAGGCGCGCAACCGTGTCCTGCGTGCTCCCCGGCGGGGAGCCCACAATAATGCGAACCGGTTTATCGGGATAGGTCGATTGTGCGGCCGCCCCCCCTGAAAACAGCGATCCCAGCAGACTCAAAAGCAGTCCCGGCAACGGCGACAATTTACGCTGGAAACTGTCCATGCCCACCACCTTTCTGGAAGCGCACACCTTGACGGGCAATGCAGGCCGAGATCGGGGCTGGCTATTTCTTGGTTGCAGTCTTGGATGGATCCTTAATGGCCTTGTAGGTGGCGAATTCGACGTTATAGAGTTCGCCGCCGACGCGCTCCACCTTGCGCACGTAGATGTTCTGGACGATGTCGCGGGTCTCGGCATCGATGCTGATCGGGCCGCGGGGGCTTTCCCAGGCCATGCCCTTCATGGCTTTGATCATCGCGTCGCCGTCGGTGGCCCCCTTGGTTTTCTTGAGGGACTCGTAGATCAGGTGCATGCCGTCATAGCCTCCCATGGCCATGAAATTGGGCCGCATGCCCGGGTTCGCCTTCTTGAAGGCGGCCACGTACGCCTTGTTCATTGCCGAGGGGTGTGCGGCCGAATAATGATGCGAGGTGACGATGCCGAGGGAAACGTCACCTATGCCGTTCAGGATGTCGTCATCGGTCATGTCGCCCGTGCCGATGAGCTTGATTCCGGTCTTGTCCAGGCCGCGCTCGGAAAACTGCTTCATGAGTATCGATCCCTGGCCGGCAGGGACGAACACAAACAGCGCGTCGGGTTTGGCATCGCCCGCGCGCTGCAGAAATGGCGCGAAGTCCGGGTTGGCGAGCGGCACGCGCAACTGCGCGATGACTTCGCCGCCGGCGCGCGTGTATTGCTCGGTGAACGCCTTTTCGATGTCGATGCCGGGCGCGTAATCGCTGACCAGCGTGACCACCTTCTTGATGCGGTTTTTCGGCGCCCATTCGGCGATACCCACCGTCAATGCCGGGGCCGCCATCCCCGACCGCGCGATGTAAGGCGAACCCTCGGTGACCACCGAAGTGGCCGCGCCCATCACGATCTGCGGAATTTTGGCCTGCGCCGACAGCGGCGCGGCTGCGAGCGCAAGCGGGGTGAGGCCGAAACCCGCCAGAATCGCTATCTTGTCGTTCGCAATCAACTCCTGCGCAATGCGCTTGGTTGCATCGGCAACATTGCCGTCGTCTTTGACGATAAGTTGCAGCTTGCGCCCGGCTACCGTGTCGCCATGCTGCTGCATATACAGCCGCGCCCCCGCCTCGATCTGCCGGCCGGTTGGCGTAAACGGACCGGTCAGCGGCAGGATCAGCCCGATCTTTATGGCTTCCTGTGCAAGCGCTCCGGTGCAGGCGAGCAACGCGCCTGCCAGCACAATCAGTTTTGTCCTGCTTTTGGTGTCAACCACGGTGTTGTCTCCTCTGTGATCCTTCGATATTGCCAGCGATAGGCATGGCAAAAACCCGTTGTTCCCAGCCTCAACTCAGGTGGAAATACTACTACCATCGCCCGCGACGCGCACACCACTGCGGCGCCAACATGAGAGTCGCCGGCGTGCGCTGCAACGCAGCGGAACACTGTGTTACGCGCAACCGGCCAGTCTCATTGTTTGCCATGCCCAATGACTTCATAGGGAAGCCGAAGGTTTTGCGCATTCGCCGCGGCGAGTCGATAATGCCGCCTGCAGCCGGTTCCGGCCAGGTGAGCCGGAGGATAGTTTCAGCACCCATACCGACAGGAGAGCATCCATGGCAACACGCAAGACCCCGCCCTTCCGCGCCGATCACGTCGGGAGTTTTCTGCGGCCGAAGGAACTGCTTGAGGCGCGCGAGAAGCACGAGAAGGGCGTTATTTCCAGGGATGAGCTGCGCCAAGTGGAAGACCGGGCGATCCGCGACGTCGTCGGCTATCAGGAGGATCTCGGACTGCAGTGCGTCACCGACGGTGAGTTCCGCCGCACCTATTTCCACATTGATTTCCTGGAGCAGCTCGAAGGCGTCGAAATGCGCGGCGGCATTGCATCGAGTTTTCATACGGCCAGCGGCGGCGAGGTCAGCATGGCCCCCCCGGTGCTGCACGTGACAGCGAAGCTGCGTCATGCAAAATCGATTCAGCTCGCCGATTTCAACTATCTGAAATCGCTTGCCAGGCGCATGCCCAAGGTGACCATCCCCTCGCCGACCATGCTGCATTTCCGCGGCGGGCGCGGTGCGATCAGCAGTGAAGCCTACCCGGACATGGAGGGTTTCTACGACGATGTCGCCCGGTGCTATCGCGAGGAGATCAAATCACTCGCGGACGCCGGCTGCACCTACCTGCAGCTCGATGACACCAACCTCGCCTATCTGTGCGACCCGAAGCTGCGCGAGGGCGCGCGCCAGCGCGGTGACGACCCTGATGAGCTACCGCGCCGCTACGCGAAGCTGATCAACGCGTCGATCAAGGACCGGCCGGCGGGCATGACAGTCTGCATCCACCTGTGCCGCGGCAATTTCAAGAGCGCATGGGTTGCAGAAGGCAGCTACGAGCCCGTGGCCGAGGCGCTGCTGTGCGATCTTGCAGTCGATGGCTATTTCCTCGAATACGATGACGCGCGTTCGGGCGGTTTCGCCCCGCTACGCGTCCTGCCCAAGGGAAAGATCGTCGTGCTCGGCCTGGTGTCGACCAAAGTGGGTCAGCTGGAGACCAAGGACGAACTCAAGCGCCGCATCGAGGAAGCGGCCCGCTATGTGCCGCTGGAACAGCTCGCGTTGTCGCCGCAATGCGGATTCTCCAGCACCGTGCATGGCAACGATATCGCGCTCCAATCCCAGTCAGAAAAGTTGCAGCTGGTGGTGGAAACGGCGCGGGAAGTCTGGAGCGATGCCTGAATCGAGTCAGCGGCGCCCGGTCGCGATGAAAACCGCGGCCGGAGCGCACCCGGCCACGCATGCCGGGTTGCTGCTGCCCGAATAATTTTCTCGAAATGATTCCGACATTATTTGAACAGCACCGCCCCCTTGTGGACCGGCTGCACGGTGCGCTGATAAATGGATAGCCAGCCGCGCTCCCCGGTTTTGCCAAACTGGCGCTGCTCCTCGCGGCGCTTGGCAAGGGTCTCCTCGGGCACATCCAGGTTCACGACGCGCTTGTCGACGTCGATGCTGATCGGATCGCCATTGTCCACCAGGCCAAGCGGCCCGCCTTCCATGGCTTCGGGCGAGGCTTCGCCCACCACCAGGCCGCGATTCACCAATCCCGACAACTGGCCTTCGGTGACGACCGCGACCTTGTCGATCAGTCCGGCGCCATCAAGGGCGAAAACGACCGACGAGGTCATGGCGAGTCCCGGGCCGCCCTTTACGCCTATGCCGCGAAGCACTACGACCTGGCCCGGCTTGACCTCGCCGCGCCCGATCGCCTCCATTGCTTCCTCGCGCGAATGAAAGATGTTGGCCGGTCCGGTGAAGCGCATGGTGCGCTCGGACGGTCCTCCGAGGCGAACGATGCCGCCGCCTGGCAGGAGCGATCCCTTGACGATCACCAGGGACGGGGGCTTTGACACCGGATTCAGCACCGTGTGGATGACCTTTTCGTTTGCGATTTGCACATCGTTCAGCACCTCGCCGACGTTCTGGCCGGTCACGGTCCGGGCATTGCAGTGCAGAAGGCCTTCCAGGCGCTTCATCACGGCGCGGGTGCCGCCTGCGGCCTCGAGGTCTTCGATCAGTCCCTCGCCGGTCGGGCGTATTGCCGCGAGCAGCGGGATTTTGTCCGCGTAGCGGGCAAACAGGTCGTAGACATCGACGTCGCATTCGCACTCCATGGCAATTGCCTGGAGGTGCTTCACGGTGTTGATCGAGGCGCTCAGGGCGAGCACCACCATGGCGGCGTTGGCAAATGACTCCGCGGTCATGATGTCGCGCGGTTTGTAGTCGTCCCACACCATCTGCACAATGCGCTGGCCGGCTTCGCGCACATGGCCCATCATCTTCGGGCTGTTGGCGAGAACGGGGGCGCTGCCCGGGAGCGACATGCCGAGGGCTTCGCAGACGATGTGCATGGAATTCGCCGTGCCCATGCCCGCGCACACGCCGGGACTGCGCACGGCGTTGTCGGCCATCTCGGTGATCTCCGCGAGGCTCACGCCCCCCGAGGCCACAAAGCTCGATTTGAGGAACACCTCTTCGATGTCCATATGCTGGCCGCGGTACGTGCCGCTTTGCTGATAGCCGCAGATCACCACGATGGTCGGGATATTGAGCCGGCCTGCCGCCATCAGCTGTCCCGGAGTGGTCTTGTCGCACGAGGCGAGGCAAATCATGCCGTCCAGCAGCGCACCTTCAACCTGCACCTCGATGTCGTTGACGATCAGGTCGCGCGTGGGCAGGATGTAGCCGCCGCCCCGGCCGGCATTGGTGATGAAGTCACTAGGCGCCGCAGTGCGCACCTCGAAGGGCAATCCGCCCGCCGCCCGGATTGCCTCTTTCACTTTCGCGGCGATGCCGTCGAGGTGGCTGAAGCAGATGGCGAGCTCGGAGGAACTGTTGATGATGGCTATCTTCGGTTTTTCCATGTCCTCATCGCTCAAGCCCAGCGCGCGCCATTGCGCGCGGCGACCCGCCCAATTGGGTGTGCCCGGTTTGAAATTGCTCCGCAGGATTCTGCGCATGGTTGGTTCTCCTTGCCGTTACGGCGGTGGGTGAGTATGCTGAGAGCGCATTGCAAAAAAGGGGAAACGTTCCGTCACGCTTCCCTGACACGGTGGTCGTTTCGGTCATTCTGAAGTTGATTCCGAGAATACAACAGACATGAGGCGAGGAGGCAACATGGCGTGTTCAAAATTGCTCGTTCGTATCGGGGTTCTTTCGTTGTTCGTGCTGGGGGTCGTCGCATCGGGTTTCGCCGGCGCGCAGAATTTCCCGACCAAAGTGGTGACGCTGATCGTTCCGAATCCTCCGGGCGGCTCGATCGACATCCAGGGGCGCCTGTACGCGAACAAGCTGCAGGAACTCTGGTCCCAGCCGGTCATCGTCGAATACAAGGCGGGCGGGGGCACGCTGATGGGCATGGATTTCACCGCCAAGGCCGCCCCCGACGGATACACCATCTGCCTCGCGGCGACGCCACTGGTGATTCTGCCCGCCCTGCAGCCGAAGATGCCCTACGACACCGTCAAGGACCTCTCAGGCGTTACCTTGACGGCCACATCGTCGATCCTGATCGCCTCTTCACCGATGCTGCCAGCCAATAACATCGCCGAACTGATTGCATTCGCCAAGAAAAATCCTGGCAAGCTGACTTATGGAACCCCGGGCATAGGCAGTTCCATGCATCTGGCGGGCGAACTCCTCAAGAGCATGGCCGGCATCGACATGCTGCACGTGCCTTTCAAGGGCGGCGCGCAGGCTTATCCCGAACTGATGGCCGGCCGCATCGACCTGCAGTTCGATCCCGTATTCGGCCTTTACCGATACGTCAAAGCCGGCAAGATGAAGGGCATCGCGGTGACCAGCGCGAAGCCCGACCCTTCGGCGCCGGGCATCCAGACGGTGGCAGAGACCTTGCCGGGATTCAGCGCCCTCAGCATCAACGGCGTGGTGGTGCCCAGCGCCACGCCGCGCGACATCGTGCGCAGGCTCAACGCCGATTTCCGCAGGGTGCTGCAGATGCCGGATGTGACCAAGAGCCTGGCCGAGCTGGGGCTGGACCCGGTGGTCAATTCACCCGAGGAGTTCGACGCCATGATACGGGCGGAGATCGATCGCTGGACCAAGGTGGCGAAGGCTTCGGGAATCAAGTTTGAATAAACCCGTGCCGTGGCGGTCACCAGTGGATGATCAGCAGGTTCAGTGATGAAGAATTTTCCCGACGGCCTTGTCGCGGTCGTCAAGCGCGACTGTCCCACCTGTGCGCTGATAGAGCCGGTGTTGCAGCGGCTCGCAGCCGGGGCCGCAGCCTTTGTCGCGTACAGCCAGGACGATCCCGCATTCCCATCGGGAATCACGCAGGTCATCGACGACAGCGGGCTCGAGGGCTCGTTTCATCTCAATATTGATATCGTCCCGACCCTCATTCGCATCCGTGACGGGCGCGAAGTCGCACGCGCCTTCGGCTGGCACAGGGGCGAATGGGAAAGCGTGTCCGGCGTGCCTCACCTTGGCGCGGACCTGCCTGAGTCGCGTCCGGGCTGCGGCTCCAAGACGCAGGACCCGGGCATGCCCAGCCGCCTGGCGGTGCGCTATGGCGAGGCGCGCTTTAGATCGCGCGGCATCACGGTGCCGGCCTCGGTTGACCCGATCGAGTACTGTTATGAGCGCGGCTGGAGCGACGGGTTGCCGGTGGTGCCCCCGACACGCGAACGCGTGCTCGAGATGCTGCAGGGTACGCGCCGCGCCGCAAGCGAGGTCATCGGCCAGATTCCAACCGACCTGATCGAGTGCACGGTGGAAAAAGCGGCCATCTCCGCGGTGATGGCCGGATGCAAGCCGGAGTACTTTCCGGTGGTGCTGGCGGCCATCGAAGCCGTCCTGGTTCCGGAGTACGGACTGCATGGTGTCATCTGCACCACCAATTTCGTCGGCCCTGTGATCGTGGTCAACGGACCCATCGCGCGCGCAATCGGCATGAACTGCAAGATCAACGCGCTGGGGCAGGGCAACCGTGCCAACGCAACCATTGGTCGCGCGCTGCAGCTCCTGATCCGCAATTTCGGCGGCGGCCGGCCTGGAGAAATCGACCGCGCGGTGCTGGGCAATCCTGGCAAGTACACTTTCTGCTTCGCCGAGGACGAGGACGACCCCTGGGATTCGCTGGCCGTCGAGCGCGGTTTCCCGGCCACTGCCTCAACGGTGACCCTGTTTTCCGGCGAAGGCGTGACCCCGGTCATGGACGAGATATCGCGTACGCCCGAGTCGCTGGCGCGCTCCTTTGCCGCGGTGCTGCGCGTCATACATCATCCCAAACACACCTATACCGTTTCCGCGGTTCTGGTTGTCACGCCCGAACACGCTGCGGTATTCCATGCGGCGGGATGGTCCAAGCAGCGCCTCAAGAGCGAGCTGCAGGGCCTGCTCCAGATTCCGGTGCGCGAGATGCTGCGCGGCCATGGCGGCACCGAGCCGGGCTTTCCGCCCGATGCGATCGGCCGCCAGGGCGGCACCATTCCGACCTACCCCGGCATGCCGGTCGGGTTGCCGGCCACACTGCGTCCCGATGATTTGATCCCGAAGTATCCCAACGGCATCGATATCGTGCGCGCCGGGGGCGGTGCAGGAAAATTTTCCGGCATCATTTCCGGACTGGGTTCGATCACCATCCAGTCCATCACCAAGGAGATCGTCTCATGAGCGAGGACCTGATCCTGCTCGATCCCACCCCTGAGCGCGCGCCAGTGGTGCGCGCAAGGCGCGCGCGACCCGCTTCTATCGACGCGGCGCGCTTCGGGCTGCTCGACATCAACAAGGCGCGCGGCAATGTGTTCCTCGACCGCATCGAGCAGCTGCTGCGCTCGCGCGGCCACCCGGTGAACCGCTATGCCAAGGCACGTTTCTCGATTCTGGCCCCGACTGAGCTCAAGCAGAAGATCGCACGCGAGTGCGACATCGTCGTCGAAGCGCTGGCCGATTGAGGCTCCTGCACGTCGTGCTGTATGCACGACATCAAAGACATGGAGGACCGCGGCTTGATCGGGGTCGGCATCGCATCGAGCGAATTCATTTCTGCCGCAGTGGCGCAGAACGCCGGCCTGGCCTACGATCCTGCGGTGGTATTCGTGCCGCATCCGATCCAGGACAGAACCGATGCGGAAATGCATGCGCTGGCCGACCGGGCATTCGAGGCCATACTGCGCGCAGCCGGAAGTCAGGGCTGACCCTGCGGCGGGTCGGGATTTGAATGAAATCAGCGTCCCCAAAAGCGGGGTAGCGCGTATTCTGGGCAGACTTGGCGGCTGAAATATCGCGGAACCATGGTTTGCCGGGCGAAGGCGGCGGATGGGATAACTTCCCTAAGCCGGCGGAGCCGGAAGCAAACAGGGCGTCGTTGATGCCACTTTTCCCGCCAATTTGTAAAGTTGCAAAGGCGAAACTTTACAAATTGGCGGGACGCATACAAACCCTGGTTCTTTGCCAGAATTGTCAACACTTGGCTGGTACGTGACTAACGTTTATCAGGAGAGCACCCTATGAGCAATTTTGTCAAAGTCCACGACCCCCGCGGTTATCCGCCCAAGGTTGTCGGCAAGCGCCTTGCGCCACGGCTTGAAAGCCTCGACGGCAAGATCATCTACCTGGTCGATTGCCTGTTCGACAATTCGGACGCCTTTATGGAGCAGTTGCGGCTATGGTTCGCTGCGCATCTGCCCAAGGTGGTGACCCGGAAAATTTCGCCGCGAGAGAGTTGGGTCGACGATCCTGGCATGCGCGCGAAGATTGCCGCCGAAGGCAACGCCGCCATATTGGGCGTCGGCCTTTGAAGCACCTGCAGCCCCACGGTCGTGGGGTTGGCGATGTCCCTGGAGCAGTGCGGCATTCCCACCATTGCAGTGCACACGCATGTGTTCGCGCGGCTCGCCAGGGCCACGGCAATATCCAACGGCATGCCGCGCACGCGGCAGGTGTTCGTGCCGCAGCCGCTGGTCGGCCAGACACCGGACCAGTTGCGCGCCTATATCGAGGGCACCGATCCGGTCTCGAAGCGTCCGTTCATACAGGAAATGATCGAGGGCCTGACCAGGCCGCTTGACCAGGAGGATCTCAAAGGCGCCGGACTTGACCGATCGACCCCGCGGCTGCTCGAGCCTGACTCCGAGGAAAACCTGCACGAACTGTTCATGCGCAGCCACTGGACGGATTTTCTGCCTGTCGTGCTGCCCACCGAAGAGCGTGTCGAGCGGATGTTGAAGGGAACGCGCATCGCGCGTGACAAGATCATCGGCAAGTTGCGCCCGACCGCGTTCCGCGAGTTCTGGGAATTCGATGTCGAGAAGGTTGCGGTCAACGCGGTGATGGCGGGTGCGCGGCCGGAATACCTTCCGGTGATTCTTGCGATGTCGGCCAGTGGCGTCACCGCGCGCTCCAGCAGCACCACTTCATTCGCAACAATCTCTGTGGTCAACGGTCCGATCCGCGACGAAATCGAAATGAATTCGGGGATCGGGGCGCTCGGTCCCTACAATCATGCCAACACCACCATCGGCCGCGCTTTCGGCCTCCTGTCCCAGAACCTCCAAGGCGGTTCGGTGCCAGGCGAAACCTACATGGGTTCGCTGGGCAATGGCCTTGCTTATACCTGCTGCTTTCCGGAAGCGGAAGAGCGCAGCCCTTGGTCACCCTTCCACGTTGACAACGGCTTCAAGAAAACCGATTCGACCGTGAGCGTATTCTTCGGCGGCTGGTACACCCAATCCGGCTGCGGCCCGCGCGATTCCTGGCAGGCGAAATTCATCCGCTGCCTGACCGCGGCGGAGCATTACCAGCAGCCGCTGATCGTGATGGATCCGATCGCGGCGCGCGGTTTCGATGAACTGGGCTATTCCAAGCAAAAGCTGATCGAATGGTGTGCGCAGAATGCATGGCTGCCCGCGCGCGATTACTGGGACGACCAGTGGATCAATACGCTGGTGCATCCGCACGGTGTGGCCGGTGTCGAGCCCTACGCCAGCCGCCTCAAGGCCAAGCCCGATGAACTGGTGCAGTTGTACACGCCGGAGGACATCAAGATTGTCGTCACCGGCGGTGGAACGCAGGGCATATACAAAATGTTCGGTGGTCGTTATGCCGGCCGCGGACCGGGAACCTTCAACAAGGAAAACCCGACGGTGAACATTGATGCGTGGCGGTAGCGATCTTGGGTCCGGCCAATGCGCCTGAAAGCCGCATGGATAGTGCGTTTGCGGAATATTGAATGCGGCTGAAATCTGGCCTGATGTTTGGATGGCAAAGTCAAAGCCGCGAAAGCGGCGGCTGTGGGGTTGAGGCATTGCATGGGATTATTGCGGTTGTCGACTCTGGGAGGACTTTCTTGAAACCACACGCACTCAACATTTGCAGTGTCCGCGCCGTACTGGCCGCTTTGCTGTTCGCAATCGTCTCGCCGCCGCTCCTGTCTGCAGAACCCGTCGCAGCCGTCCTCACCCCAGCCGAAGAACTGGTTCTTGTCAGCCGCATCCTGGCCTCCAGGGAAATGGGCGTCCTGGGTCCTTACGGCAACGTCAGTATTCGCAGCCGCGCGAACCCGAATCGCTTTTTCATGGCGGTCAATGTCACCGCGGCGCTGGTCAGTGGCAGGGACGTTGTCGAGGTCGACCTGGACGGACAACCGGCCGAGGGCAATCGCCCGGTTCCCGGCGAGGAGCGCTTCATTCACGGCGGCGTCTATAAGGCAAGACCGGAGGTGATGGCGATCTCGTTTGGCGCCACGCCGGAACTGGTCGCTTTTTCGGTCAGTTCGGTGCCGCTGCCGCGCAACAACCGCCGTGTGCCGGTATTCGACATGCGCAAGGTCGACGGCGGAAGAGCCGGTGTCGTGAATTCGGCGGCGCTCGGCGGCGCGCTCGCGCGGACACTGGGCCAGGGTGATGCGGCGCTGGTATTTGGCCAGGGCGCCGTCGCCGTGGCACGCAGCGGCCGGGATTTGATCCCGGTGGCGCTGTCGCTGCGCACCGCGGCCGAACAGCGCCTGTTCGAAATCGGCCTCGGCGGGTCGTTGACCGGCATTGCGATCACCCGGGACAAGGCGATCCCCGAAGCGGGCGGCTCCAATCTGGGGCCGAGCGGCGGCGCGGAGCGCGTCGATCGTTTCGGCGCCTTTTTCAATTTTCTGGGTGCGCGCGACATGCTGCGCATCCCGGCTGGCAGGCCTTCGCCGGCGCCGCAATCGGACAAGGAACTCATCCAGGACCTGGTGATCGCCAACCGCCTGCTGGTGGCCCCGGAGATGGGCGTGCTCACGCCCGACGGGCTGGCGCACGTCAGCGTGCGCAGCCGCGCCAATCCAGGCCATTTCTTCATCGCCCGCGATCTGGCGCCGGGCATGGTTACCGCCGCGGACATCATCGAAACCGATTTCGACACGCGCCCGGTGAACGGCGCGCGGGTGGCGCAGTACTCGGAGCGTTTCATCCATGCGCAAATCTACAAAGCCCGGCCCGAAGTCATGGCGATATTGCATGCGCACACACCGGAGCTGCGTACTTTCGGACAAAGCTCGGTGAAGCTGCGCTCGGTACTGGACAAGGCGCGCTTCATCGGCGCGGGTTTTCCACTCTACGACATCACCCAGTTCACCGGCGGGGCGCCCTCGCCGGTGTCCTGCATGCATTGCATCAGCACGCCAGAACTCGGGCGCGCGTTGGCCGATGTCATGGGCAAGGCGCCGGTCGCGATGCTGCTGGAACACGGCATAGCCATGGCCGACGCGTCGCTGCGCGGCCTGGTCGTCAACGCCTATAACCTGCGCATGAATGCACGCATACAGCAATTAGCCGTCTCCCTGGGCGGTGAGGTGGGCTACTTCGATGCGGCGCCTGCGGACACGGCTATTGCCGCGGGCCGGACCGCCGCTTACCCCGAATGGGATTACTGGAAACAGCTGCTGATCGGTTCGACCGATCTCGATTCCGTGCCCAAGCCCGCCGTGGGACTTCCGGTCAATGTGCGCTAGGCCAGGACCGCGCGGCCAAAAGCTCGCCGCGCTGCTTCCAGCAGCCGGCGCGAGATTTTTGCGACGGCGGTCTATGCTAGCTGTTCGCCGCCCCGAGAGCGGCCGGCTGCTCGCCTTGCGGCAGATGAAACAGCCCCTGCGGCAGCGACTGGATGAACGCAATGGTCTCCTCCAGTTTGACGACATCGGCGTACTTCGCGTGCATGTCGCACAGGTTGATGGCATGGCTTGCCTGCGAGCGGTCGAAGCAGCCCTCTTCCACCACCGCCACACGGTAGTTTTCGGCAAAAGCGTCCAGCACAGTGGCACGCACACAACCGCTGGTGGTGGTGCCGGTGACGATCAGGCTGTCGGCGCCCAGCAGCGTCAGAAAGCTACTGAGCGGCGTTCCGTGAAACGCGCTTGCCTTTAGCTTCGCGATGACGATGTCGCGCGTCTGCGGCGCGATCTCCGCGACGATGGTGTCGCCGGCCAGCTCCGTGCCCGAGGTGGTCGGGCGTTCGCCGTTGCGGGTGTTCTTCCAGGCCCACGCCCCCGCATCCCAGTTGTCCGGCCGCCGCACCCCGGTGGTGTAGATTACCGGCAGATTCCGCTCGCGTGCAGCCGCAAGCAGCCGCTGAATAGCGCGCACACCCACCCAGGCTTCCTCACCGCAGGAATTGCGCCAGCGCTTGATCGACTGCAGGATCGGCTCGGGCCGGTCGCCGCAGAAGTTGTAATTGACGTCGATGATCAAGAGCGCCGGCCGCTTGCCGAAACCCTGGCGCGCGCCGTAGCCGCTAGTGCCAAATACCTGCTTGTCGCGCTCTGTCAAAAACTGGTTCCAGACGGGTTCGTCCATGGTGCCTCCGTTTTTTTTCGATTCTACGCCAAGGGGGCGCCGCCTTCGTGCCGCTCTTGCACAGATGTTGGCGGACCGGTGGGGCTGGAATAAATTGGCGACCGCTTGACAGCGGGCATGGGGCAAGCATTTCCAGATTATCATTCGCTCTGCCGGGCGCGAACGTTCACTGGTGTTTCTGCCCTGAGGCACATTTGCGCGATCCGTTTTGCAGCCGGGTGACGCACCAACATCGGTCCTTGAGAATGGCAAAGGCCGATTGGTACTCGTCGAGGGGGTCAATAATTTTGAAGATAAGAATTGTGTTTCCGGCGGTGCCTGTACGAATCCGAATGGTGCTCGCATGATGCCGGGCCAGTCCTTGCCCTTGCGCCTGAATGTCATGCTTTTCCAGGGCGTGCAGAACCTGCCCCTCTATGCGGCGCAGCAGAAGGGGTTTTTTGCCGGGCGCGGCCTCGAGGTGGATCTGCCTGTGGCTCCCAACTCGGAGGAACTGCGCAACGGTCTGGCCGAGGGTCGCTACCAGATCGTCCACACTTCGGTGGACAACGCCGTGGCGATGACCGAACAGTCCAAGGTCGACACCGTGGTATTCATCGGCGGCGATAACGGCTTCAATCATCTCTTTGTGCAGCCGGATGTGGAGTCGCTGGCGGAGCTGCGCGGCAAAACAGTCGTGGTCGACGCCCCTGATACCGCATTCGCTCTGATTCTCTACAAGGTTCTCAAGAACCATGGCCTAAACCGCGGCGACTACACGGTGAAATCGCTCGGCGCGACGCGCTTCCGCCTGGAGGGAATGCAGAAGGACAATTCCTACAAGGCAGCGATGCTCAACCTGCCCTTCGCCATCCACGCCCAACGTGCCGGCCTTAAGGAAATGGGGGTGGCAGTCGACATGATTGGCCCCTATCAATCAACCACCGGTTTTGCGCTGCGCTCCTGGGCCTCTGAAAACGACGGCGTGCTGGCGCGTTACACGCAAGCTTACGTCGAGGGCCTGCGCTGGACGCTTGACCCTTCCAATAGGGCAGAAGCGATCGGCATGCTGGCGGCGGGCCTGAACCTGCCGCAGGACATTGCGACCCGTTGCTATGAAATTGCCACGGATCCGCTGGGTGGCTTCGCGATCGATGCGAAGCTCGACATGCCCGGATTTCGCAACGTGCTTGCGCTTCGCGCCGAAATCGAGGGTCAATGGGGGGGTAATCCGCCGCCACCGGAACGTTACATAGACCTCAGCTATTACGAGCGGGCGATGCAAGGGCTCTGATGCCTGTCACCCCGTCGAGGCACGAAGAATCAGCATGTGGGGGCCGCCGCACCAGCACGGCCCTTTTTCCCCTTTGAGGGTTTCTTGCTGGTTTGGCTTGCCGTTGCCGAATCCAGCGCCGCGCTGACTTCGGCGCCCGCGGCAATGACCAGCGCCCGCAGGCGCGCCGACACGGGAGCGGTCAAAGTGCGTTTGGCCAGAACGATGGAAATGCTCCCCAGCACCTTGCCATCAGAAAAGATCGGAGCGGATATCCCTATGCGGCCTGCCGCAACTTCAGATGCCGTCTGGCAGACACCGGCATCGCGCAGCGCCCGGAGCGAGCGGCGAAATTGCGTCCAGTCACCGCCCAGGCCAGCTGCCAGGGCTTCTCGTCTTCGGTCATCGAACAAGCGCCGCAGCAGCCTGTCCGGCAAATTGGCAAGAATGATCTTGGAGGTCGCACCGCGAAACAGCGACATAGGCAAGCCGCGCTCGTAGCTTGCCGCCAGCGGATGCGCGCCGCCGGACTCCTGGTGCAGGCACATGACCTTGTCGCGGTACCAGCGCGAAATGACCACCGCGCCGTTCGGCGCCGCCTGCTGCAGCAGCCAACGTGACACGGGCACCGCCTTCATCAGCAGCGGGTCGCTTTGCCGGATCTGCCGGTCGTATTCGATGATCGCCGGCCCGAGCACATAACCGGGCGCGCCAGCCGGCGCGAGCAGGCCGACCGCGGTCAGGTCACGAACGTAACGATAGGTGGTCGAGACCGACAGCTTGGCGCCACGCGCCATGCCCTCAACAGTCCAAACCGGTTTTTGCGGGGAGAACAGATCTAGAAGCCCGAGGAGACGGCGGGCGCTGCTGGCCTGGCCCAAATCAAGCGCTCCCTGTTTCCGGGTATTTGAAAAATTTCATCTGGACATATGCTTCGATTAATCGCCTGCTGATAAACGTGTGCTAGCATAACTGAACAACCGGTTAATGCACGAAAGTGGAGAAGATCATGCGTCGAAATCTCTTTCTATTGCTGCTTTGTTCTGCCGCCCTTTTCGGGGCCGGACCGCGTGCCGCTCTTGCACAGGCCAAACTCGAAACCGTGCGACTCGCGGTGCTTGCGCCAAGCGCACTACTGTGGCTGCACGCGATTGCCGAGGAACGCAGGATGTACGCTGCACGCGGCATAAGCGTCGATGTCCTGCAAACGTCGTCCAGCCCGGTGCTGCTGCAGGCGGTGTCCACCGGCAGCGCGGACGCGGGCGTGTCACTGGGCGATGTCGTCATACGCGCAATCGACCAGGGGGCTCCGGTCATCATCACCGGCGCCGTGCTCGGGCGCACCATATTGCGCTTGATGGGCGCTCCCGGCATCAAGACCGTGGCGGAACTCGCGGGCAAGCCCGTCACCGCCGGGGCGGTCGAAGGCGGCACCGCCAACCTGCTGCGCTATCAGCTGAAAAATCTCAACGTCGATCCGCGCGGCGTGCAGATGGTCTCGATCGCCAATTCGCGCGATCGACTGCTCTCGCTCAAGGCCGGCCAGGTGCAGGGTGCGCTGATGCTCGCGCCCTTCGACACGCTCGGGGAGCGCGACAACATGAAGATCCTTGACGTATACAAAGAGGAGTATGTGCAGACACCGCTGATCGTGAACACCGCCTGGGCGCAAAAGAACCGCCGGCAGGCCGTGGCGGTTACGCTCGCGCTGCGTGACGCCTCTGAATGGATCAATAACACCGCCAATCGCGCCGAGGCTGGGAAAATCCTCGCCAACTACACCAAGAGCGCGGCGGATGTCGCCGACGCGTCCTACCAGTTCGTGATCATCGAGCAGAAGGCGATTCCGCGCGACCTGATGCTGACCGCCGCCGGGCTGCAGAACATCATGGCCATCGACGATGCGATTGCACTGGGATCCTCGCCGCGCAAACCATTCGCGCTGGAGCGCTATTTCGACCGCAGTTTCCTCACCGGGAAATAGGCGCGCTCAAGTCAGTGTCGCCAGACCCATCGCACTGCGCACCTCGTCCTCTATCAGCTTCCAGATATGATCGACGTGTCCGGTGAATGCTGTGGTGCGTTTCATCGCCAGCGGGCGCGGCCGCGGCAGGTCGATCGTAATCGATGCCTTTACCTTGCCGGGCCTGGCGCTGAACACGATCACCCGATCGGAGAGAAACACCGCCTCCTCGATCTGATGGGTGATCAGCACCACCGTTTTTTTCTCCGCGTCCCATATTTTCAGTAGTTCGGTTTGCATGATCTCGCGCGTCTGGGAATCCAGCGCCGCGAAGGGCTCGTCGAGCAGCAGGATTTTCGGGCTCACAGCGAGCGCCCGGGCGACATTGACCCTCTGCCTCATCCCGCCCGAGAGCTGATGCGGGTAATGCGTCTCGAAGCCCGTCAAACCGGCAAGGTCGATGAAATGCTGCGCCGTCGAACGTGCCTGGGCATGCGGCACCCGGGCGATGCGCAAGCCATACATCACATTGTCCATCACCGATTTCCATGGCAGGAGCGAGTCCTGCTGAAACACCACGGCGCGATCCGGGCCGGGCGAGGTGACGGGTTTTCCCTCGACGCAGACTTCGCCCGAGGTGGGCTGCAACAGGCCGTCGATGATTCGAATCAGCGTCGATTTCCCGCTGCCGCTGGCACCAACGATGGACACGAACTCTCCGGGTGCGAAGGACAGGTCGATGCGCGCAAGCGCCTCCACAGAAGGCTTCCCAGTGCGCTGGAACGTCTTGCTGACGGCACGAACTTCGAGGATGGGCGCGTTCACTGGCCCAGTTCCTCTCGCCAGGGGGCGAGGTGGCGCTCCAGCGCGTGCAGCAGCACGCTGCCGATAAGACCCAGGATGCCGAGCACGAACACGTAGCCCAGCAACACAGGGGTGTCGAAGGTCTGCCCTGCCGCAAGGATGGCGAAGCCGAATCCGGCGAATGCGCCGAAGAACTCCGCTACCACCACGCCCACCAGCGCTCGCGCCCATGCGACACGCACGCCGCCGACGATGAAGGGCACCGCGAAAGGGAAGGTGACCGTTGTGAAAATCTGCAAAGGGCGGGCGTTGAACGAGCGCGCGGCTTCGATCAGATGCGCGTCTGTGGAGCGCAGCGCGACCTCGGTTGAGACGATCACCGGGAAAATCGCCACCAGCACGACGATGACGAATTTGGATGCGAGGCCGAGGCCGAGCCAGGAGATGAACAGCGGCGCCAGCGCGACCACCGGCACCGAGTACATCGCGGTGAGCAAAGGGCTTGCGGTGAGTGTCATGAGCTTGCTCGAGGCAAGGGCAAGACCGATCATCACGCCCAGCAGCACCGCAACCGGAAACGAAAGCAGCACCACGCCCACCGTGGCCAGGGCATGTTTCCACATTGCGCCGCTTTGCGTCTCGACCCAGAGCGATTTGAATACCGCCAGCGGCGGCGCCATGATCATGGTGTTGGTAACGAGCAGCGCCAGCAGTTGCCATGCAATGAAAAAGACGGCGAACGAAAGCGCGACACGCGTCGCACCTGCGCCGCGCGCGTCGCTCTCCAGCCATTCTAAAAACGCACTCACGCCGCGCGTTGTGTGGTCGCCGAGCCCGGGTACTCCGCGATGGCCTGCTTGCCCCAGCCCTTTTCGCCAACCACCTTGCCATCGACGTAGACTGTGCGTCCGCGCACTATCGTCCTGACCGGCACGCCCTTGACCTTGTCGCCCGCATACGGCGTCCAGCCGGTGAGGCTGAGCACCTCCTCGTCGCGGATGACCATTTCCTGGCCGAGATCGGCGATCACCAGGTCCGCGAACGCACCCACGCGTATCTCGCCCTTGTCGATCAGTCCGAAAATCCGGGCCGGCGCGGTCGAGGTTGCCTCAACCACCCGTTCCAGTGAAATCTTTCCCTGCGACGCGGCGTTGAGCAACAGGCTCAGGTAGAACTGGGTGGACGGCGTGCCCGTGTGCGCTTTCCAGCCGTCCGTCCAGCCAATCTCTTTTTCCTCGCGGGTGTGGGGGGCGTGGTCTGTGGCGACGATGTCTATGGTGCCGTCCTTGAGCCCGCCCCAAAGGTCGGGTGTGTTTTTCTCGGGCACCCAGTACGAAAGCGCGTAGGAGCCCAGGCGTTCGATGGCCGCCCAGCTGCAGCCGAGGAACAGCGCCCAGGGGTTGATCTCGCAGGTGACGCGCTGCCCGGCCATCTTGGCGCGGCGGATGAGATCAACGCTGCCGGCGGTCTGCGTATGCAGGATGTGCAGGTGCACGCCGCTGGCCTTCTGCAGCCTGAGCAGCGTCGAGATCGCGGATTCCCAGATGACGCCATCGTGCGCCGCATAGGCCTTGGCGTAGGCAAGCGCATCGCGCTCACCGCGCGCCCAGAACTTCTGCTCGATCTGGTCCATCAGTGCCTGGTCATGCGGATGCACCATCAACGGTACGTTCTGCGCGGCACAGGCTTCCATGATGCTGAGCAGTTTTCCATGATCGTGCACGCCGATGCCGGGCATGTGCGGGTAGCTGCGCCCGGTGTCGACCACCATGAATATCTTGAATGAAGCAATGCCGGTCTTGGCCATCGCGGGGACTTCGTCGAGCAGCGTCGGGGCGGGGTTGAAGTTCCAGTCGACGATGGCATCGCGCTGGTAGAGCGCGAACTGCTTGTGAAGCAAATCCAGCGAGTTGGGCGGCGGCGTGACGTTGGGCATGCCCACCGAAGTGGTTACCCCGCCGGCCGCGCACTGGCGGGTCGAGCTGTATATCGTGTCTTTGTACTCGAATCCGGGCAGCGACCCCTCGCGGTGATGGCTGTGCATGTCGATCACCCCGGGGAGCAGGGCTTTGCCGCCGGCGTCGATGGTTTCCTTCGCCGGCGGTTCGGCACCCGGCGCGTAAATGCCGGCGATGCGCTCACCGCGAATGCCGATGCTGCCGTGCTGGCGGCCTTCGGCGCCGATGATGAGTGCGTTGCAGATGAGCGTGTCAAGTTCCATGGAGAGGTTCCGTTCAGAGGTCAATTCAGTTGGTTAATGAGGACGATAAATCGGATCGGAAGGTGGCGCCAGTTCCATTGCGAAGCGCGGCAAGCGTCTCTTCGATCACTTCCCGCCGGAGGTCGCGGGTGATGAAGACGACCCGCGAGCGACGGTCGGCGTCGGGCCAGCTCTCGAGTTGAAGCGGCGGATGAAACAGGTGCTGAACGGCTTGGACGACGATCGGCCCCCCCGCATCGCGCACATTGAAAATCCCCTTTACGCGCAGCAACCTTTCGCCGCGGTGCCCGGCAAGCAAATCCAGCCATGCGGCGATGTGCCGCCACTCAAGCGGATCGTCGATGATGCTGCAAAAAGAGTCGATTCCTGTCGGGTGGCGCGCTGTATCGGGGGCGTTTTTGCGGCCTTCGTACGCCTCCGCGCGCAACCAGTTCTGCACGTCCACTGTCTTGGTTGCCGGGTCGTACAGCGCTGCATCAAACAGCATGCCGGGGGCGAATTTATCGCCGGTCGACGTTATGGGGGCCGCCGGGTTCAGTGCGACAAGGCGTGCGCGCAAGGATTCCACCGAGGCTTGCGAGGCAAGGTCGATCTTGGTCAGGAACAAGCGGTCGGCAACAGCAACCTGCTTCACGGCTTCTGGATAACTGTCCAGCGTCGACTCGCCATTGACGCTATCGACGGTGGTCAGTACCGCGTCGAGGCGGTAACGCCGCGTCACCGGGAAAGCCATCAATGCGTGGATTATCGGTGCCGGATCCGCAAGCCCGGTGGTTTCGATGAGGACGCGGCGAAACGGCGGCACCGCCCCCATCACCCGCTTCATCGAAAGGTCGCGAAGCGTGTTGACCAGGTCGCCGCGCACCGTGCAACAAAGGCAACCCGAAGGCAGAAGGACGATCTCGTCGGTGCTCGCCTCCACCAGCGCATTGTCGATGCCAATTTCGCCGAACTCGTTGACGATGACCGCCGCATCGCCCATGTCCGTGTGACGCAGCAACCGGTTCAACAGGGTCGTCTTGCCGCTGCCGAGAAAGCCGGTAAGCACGGCAACAGGCAGGCGCTCGCTATCGATCGGATTCATTCTGCTAGGCTAGACACTGGTTCATGCTATGTCAAGAATATTGCGTTAGATGGCAAACGCTATCGCAATATACCTAAGGAATTCTCACTTTATGGCAATTCTAATGCCGAGCCGTACCCGTCCCGTTTCATCCGGACGGGTACGGCTTTATGAGTCGCGCTCGTCTCCTGCCTTGAGCATGCGATGCAAAAACCTCAATCGGAACAATCTGCGCCGCGCGCCAGCCCGGCCAAGCTGAACCCAGCTACAATTCCGGTCGCGTTGCTGCTTTTTCCGGCCTGGTCTGTCTCGAACCCAAAGGAAACGACATGCTCCCAGCTATCCCCCGCCTCACCCGAGCCACGGCATTCTGCCTGGCGATTTTCCTCTGTGCCTGGATTGGCGGCCATGCTTCCGCGGCGGAACCCACCAGCGGCGGCACGCTCTCGATGATTCTCAATCCCGAACCCGCGGTGCTGGCCGCGGGCGTCAACACCTCTTCGCCAGTCTATACGGTCTCGCCCAAGATATTCGAAGGGCTGGTGACCTACGACGCCAAGTTCAAGATGCTGCCGCAACTGGCGACCGCGTGGAACGTCAGCGCCGACGGCAGGACCATGACCTTCAAGCTGCGGCCCAATGTGAAATGGCATGACGGCAAGCCCTTCACTTCGGCCGACGTGCAATACACCTTCATGGAAATCCTGAAGAAGGTGCATTCACGCGGCCCGGCAACCTTTCTACATCTGAACGCGGTGCAGACACCCGATCCACTGACGGCCGTGTTCCGCCTCGCCGAACCATCGCCCTATGTGATGCGCGCCCTGGCCGGCGCGGAATCGCCGATCATGCCCAAGCACATCTACGAGGGCACGGATCCACTGAAAAACCCCGCGAACCTCGCGCCCATCGGCACCGGCCCCTTCAAATTCAAGGAGTGGCAGCGCGGCAGCCACATCACGCTGGTGCGCAATCCCGATTACTGGGACAAGCCCAAGCCTTATCTCGACACGCTGATTTTCCGCATCATCCCCGACGGCGCGGCACGCGCCGTGGCGCTGGAGAGTGGCGCGGTCCAATACGGCACGCAGTACATCGTGCCGCTCAACGACGTGCAGCGGCTCAGAAGCCTGCCCAATCTTGCGGTGACGACGGCCGGCTACGAATACAACACCTCGGTAAACTACATGGAATTCAACCTGCGCCGGCCCTATCTGCAGGACCGGCGCGTGCGCCAGGCGATTGCCCATGCCATCAACACCGACTTTCTGGTGAAAAACGTGTGGTTCGGCTTTGCCGAAAAGGCCACCTCGCCGGTGACCAACAAGCAGGCCGACTTCCACACGAACAAGGTACCGCAGTATCCCTACGATCTGAAGAAGGCCGAATCCCTGCTCGATCAAGCCGGTTTAAAGCGCGGCGCAGACGGCACCCGCTTCAAGGTGACGATCGACTGGGCGCCCAGCGGCGAGATGTTCCGCCAGACCGCCGAGGTATTGAAACAATCCCTGGGCCGCATCGGCATCCCCGCGGAAATTCGCAGTTCGGATAACCCTACCTACCTGCGTCGGGTTTGGACCGACAACGACTTTGACATCAACATCTATTCGGCCTCGAACATTGCCGATCCGGTGATCGGACTGCAACGCTTCTACTGGAGCAAAACCATCCAGAAAGGGGTCTCCTACTCGAACGGTTCCGGCTATAACAACCCCGCGATGGACAAACTTCTCGAGTCAGCCCAAGTCGAGAACAATCCGGCCAAACGCAAGGCAATGTATGCCGACGTACAGAAGCTGGTGATGACCGACCTGCCCAACATGGGCCTGGTCTACATTCAGTGGTTCACGATCCACGACAAGAAAGTCAAGAATCTCAATACGACGGGGTTGGGACCGTATGAGAGCTTCTCCAGCGTCTACATCGAGAAATAGAAGCCGGGCTCGGGCAGAAGCGTGCAAGGGGCGACGCAAGGCGCAGGCCGCAACCGGATTGTCCGTTTTCTGGTGCGGCGCTCCGCACAGGCCGGGCTCACCTTGCTCGCCATCGCCGTCCTCAACTTCGTCATCGTGCACCTGGCGCCGGGCGACGCCATAGACGTGCTTGCAGGCGAATTCGGCGGCGCCGACGCCCAGTATCTGGATAAACTGCGGCGCTCCTACGGCTTGGACCAACCCATTTACGTGCAGTTATTCCAGTATCTGTTCAATGTCGTGCAGCTCAATCTGGGCTTTTCTTTCCGCAATAACATGCCGGTGTTCGATCTCATCATGACGCGCCTGCCGGCGACGCTGCTGCTGATGGTGGCGAGCATGCTTTTGTCTTTTACCGCAGGTCTGCTGCTGGGCGTGTTCTCGGCGCGGCGCGTCAACACCTTCGCCGACGACGCGGTGTCGGTGCTGGCCCTGCTCTGCTATGCCACACCGCTCTTCTGGTTCGGCCTGATGGCCATTGTGCTGTTCACGGTGAAGCTAAACCTGCTGCCCGGCAACGGCATGTACACCATCGGCTCGAATCTGGGCTGGTTTGCCGCCACGCTCGACGTGGCGCGCCACCTGGTCCTGCCCGCCTGCAGCCTGGCACTTTTCCACATGGCCGTTTATACGCGCCTGATGCGCGCCTCGATGCTGGAGGTGTATGGCCTGGATTACATCCGCACCGCCCGCGCCAAAGGCCTGTCGCAACGCCGCATCGCCTTCCGCCATGTGCTGCCCAACGCCATTTTGCCGATGGTGACCATGCTCGGCCTGCAGGTGGGGTCGCTGCTCGGCGGCGCGGTGCTGGTGGAGACGGTGTTTGGCTGGCCCGGGCTGGGGCGCCTTGCGTTCGATGCCATCCTGCAGCGCGACCACAACCTGCTGATCGGCATCCTGCTGCTGGGCTCGGCACTGGTGGTGATCGCCAATCTGATCACCGACCTGCTGTACGCCTGGCTCGATCCGCGCATCGAGGTGGCCTGAATGTCGGCTTGGCGGGACTTCTGGCTGCGCTACCGGCGCAAGACCTCGGCAATGATCGGCCTGGTGCTTCTGCTCTTTGTGATGCTGGTTGCAATAATCGGCCCGTGGCTGGTGTCGGCAGACCCCTGGGACATTGTGGTACGCCCCTTTCTCTGGCCCGGCGAAGATCCGGAGTTTCCACTGGGATCCGACGTTCTTGGCCGCGATATCCTCAGCGGCATTGTCCACGGCTCGCGCGTCTCCCTGCTCATCGGTCTTGCCGCAACCGCAACCGCCCTCGGCGTGGGCGTGACCGTCGGCGCGGTGGCCGGCTATTTCCGCGGCTGGCCCGATGACATCCTGATGCGCATCACCGAGCTGTTCCAGACGATACCGACCTTCCTGCTGGCGGTGGTTCTGGTGGCCATCTTCAAGCCGTCGATGCTGAGCATCATTCTGGTCATCAGCGCGGTCAGCTGGCCAGCCGTCGCACGGCTGGTCAGGGCCGAGTTCCTGTCGCTGCGGGAGCGAGAATTCGTGCAGTCCTGCGTCGTCATCGGCATGAGCGAGACTCGCATCATCTTTCAGCAGATTCTGCCCAACTGCCTGGCGCCGATCATCGTCATGTCATCGATCCTGGTTGCCTCGGCGATCCTCACCGAATCGGGCCTTTCCTTCCTCGGACTTGGCGACCCCAACCTGATGAGCTGGGGAACCATGATCGGCATCGGCCGCGAAGCCATGCGCACCGCCTGGTACATGAGCGCGCTGCCGGGCATCGCCATCATCATCACGGTGCTCGCCCTCAACCTGGTGGGAGAAGGCTTGAACGACGCGCTCAATCCCCGTCTCAAGAACCGGTAGATCGCGCGATGTCCTCCATTCTCGAGGTTCGCGGCCTCACCACCCAGTTCTCCGGCCCCAAGGGCTATGTCACCGTGGTTGAGAACGTCAGCTTTGCGATGAAACCAGGCGCCACGCTGGCGATTGTCGGCGAATCGGGCAGCGGAAAATCCGTCACCGCGATGTCGTTGCTGCGCGTGCTCCCCGAGCCGCCCGCCCGCATCGCCGCGGGCAAAGTCCTTCTCTCGGGCAAAGATCTGTTGCAGCTTGGCGAACAAGCCATGCGCCGTGTGCGCGGGCGCGACATTTCAATGATCTTTCAGGAACCGATGACCTCGCTCAATCCGGTGATGACCATCGGCGGGCAAATCGTCGAGGCGATCCGCGAGCATCGCGAACTGAGCGCGGATGAGGCCCGGGCGGAAGCCGTTGCCCTGCTCGATCGTGTGCGCATCCCCGACGCCGGGCATCGTATCGACGACTACCCCCATCGATTGTCCGGCGGGATGCGCCAGCGCGTCATGATCGCCATGGCACTGGCCGGCCGGCCGAAGATCCTGATTGCCGACGAACCCACCACTGCGCTCGATGTGACGGTGCAGGCGCAGATCCTGGCGCTGCTCGCGCGTCTTCAATCCGAATTCGGCATGGGCATTCTTCTCATCACCCACAACCTCGGGGTTGTTGCCCAGATTGCGCAGCGCGTACTGGTGATGTACGCCGGCCGCATCGTCGAGGAAGCCCCGGTTCGCGATTTGTTCCAGGACCCCTTGCACCCCTATACCGAGGGGCTGCTCGGCGCGACGCCGCGCATGTATCAGGATGCCGAAGCAGGCGCACGGCATCGCCTGATTGACATCGCGGGCATTGTGCCGCAACCGGACCAGTTGCCCCCCGGCTGCGCCTTTGCACCACGCTGTCCGAAAGCATTTGCGCGCTGCCGTGAGGAGCGTCCGGCGCTGCTGCCGACGCGCGACGGCCGCCAGAGCGCATGTTTTCTGACGCAGAACACGGCAGCGTCAGCATGAGCACGCAGGACGCCCCGGTGCCCGCGCCGCTGCTTGCCATCGAAGACATTCAGGTGCTTTTCCCGGTCCGGCATGGCACATTGCGCGCGGTCGATGGCATCAGCCTGGAACTGCAGCGCGGAGAGACCCTCGGCCTGGTCGGCGAATCGGGCTGCGGCAAATCGACGCTGGGCAAGACCATCGTCGGTCTGGTGAAACCAACACGCGGCAGCGTCAAGCTCAACGGCGTGGATATCGTCGGCGCCAGCCGGCAGGAACTGCGCCGCCATCGCGCGCGCATGCAGATGATTTTCCAGGATCCCTATGCATCGCTCAACCCCCGGCTGGCGGTTGGCCGCATCATCGAAGAGCCGCTGATTGTCCATAACATGGGCAGCAGGGCCGAACGCCGCGAAAAGGTGCTTGCCCTGGCGCAGCGGGTCGGGCTGCACCCGGAGTCAATGAACCGGCACCCGCACGAGTTCTCCGGCGGCCAGCGGCAGCGTATCGGCATCGCGCGCGCGCTGGCGCTCAACCCCGAGCTCATCATCTGCGACGAACCGGTTTCGGCGCTGGACGTTTCGGTGCAGGCCCAGGTGATCAACCTGCTCGTAGACCTTCAGCGCGAGCACGGTTTGTCCTATCTGTTCATCTCGCACGATCTATCCGTGGTGCAACACATCGCGCATCGGGTGGCGGTGATGTATCTGGGCAAGATCGTCGAACTATCTCCGCGCGCCCGCTTGTGGTCGCAGCCGCTGCACCCTTACACGCGCGCGCTGATCAACGCCGTGCCGGTCCCCGATCCGGAGCAGCCGGGTCTGCGCGAACATCCATTGATCGAAGGCGAAATACCGTCCTCGATCGATCCACCATCCGGGTGTCACTTCCGGACCCGCTGCCCCTTCGCCGCCGCCGAGTGCGCCGAACGCGAACCACCGCTACGGAACATCACCGGGGATCATTGGGTCGCCTGCCACTTTGTCGAGCGCACCGCCGACGGCGGAATCAGCGCGCCCTGACGCCGAATCGGCCGCCGGTTTTGCAGCCTCAGCGGCCGGCGCTTTGAATAGCGCGCCAGATCCGTTCAGGCGTTGCCGGCATATCGATGTGACGGATGCCCAGCGGGCGCAGCGCATCGACCACGGCACTGATCACCGCCGGAATGGCGCCGATCACCCCCGCCTCGCCGGCCCCCTTCACTCCCAGGGGATTGGTGGTGCAGGGAACTTCGTTGGACAGAATCTGCACCGCGGACATGTCGTCGGCGCGGGGCATGGCGTAATCCATGAATGAACCCGTCACCATCTGGCCGCCGCCGCTTTCATAGATCACCGCTTCGAACAAGGCCTGGCCAAGGCCTTGAGCAACACCGCCGCAAACCTGGCCTTCGACTATGGCGTGATTGATGACCCGGCCCGCGTCGTCGGCCACCACATAGCGCAGGATTTCCGACGCGCCGGTCTCAGGGTCGATCTCGACCTCGCAGATGTGGCAGCCATTGGGATAGCTCGGCTCCCTGGGTGCGAAAGTCGCGGTGCTATCCAGGCCGCCGGCCAGGTCCGGAGGCAGCTTATGCACGCTGAACGAAGCGCGAACGATCTCGCTGAAGGCCAGAGAACGATCGGTGCCCGACACCGTAAAGCGACCGTCGGCGAAGGTGACATCGGATGCCGCCGCCTCGAAAAGGCCGGCCGCGATGCGACAGCCAGTGGCGATTACCTTATCGCAGGCCTGGGTCACAGCGGCCCCGGCCGACATCAGTGAACGCGATCCGAAACTGCCGCGTCCGAAAGGCACGATATCGGTATCGCCCTGGACGACGCGAATGGCCTCGCGCGCAAGGCCCAGGCGCGAGGCCGCCAGATCGGCGAAAACGGTTTCATGACCCTGCCCGTTGGACATGGTGCCGACCATCAGGACAATGCCCCCGCCCGGATCGAAACGCAGGTCAGCTCGCTCTTCCCACGGAGAGCCGAACGGGCCGCCCGCCTGTTCTATGCAATTGGCGATGCCGAGGCCGCGCAGTTTGCCGCCAGTCAAGGACTGTTCGCGCCGTGCAGCAAAACCGGCCCAGTCGATTGCGTCGGCGGCCAGCGTCATGTTGACATCGAAGGCGCCGCTGTCGTAGGTGAACAGCAGCCCGGTTTTGAATGGCATCGCCGAAGACGGAATGGCATTTCGACGCCGGATCTCCAGACGATCGATACCGAGTTCGTCAGCCGCCACGTCGATTACCCGCTCGAGCACATAGGTGGCCTCGGGACGACCGGCACCTCGGTAGGACGAGGTTGGCGAGGTATTTGAAAAGACACCATCGACCCTGGCGTGAATCGCCGGAGTGGAATAAACACCGGAGAGCGAGCCGAGGTTGTTGGTCGGCGGATGCGCGCCGCGCAGCGCCACGTAGGCACCCAGATTGGCGATGGTGCGCACCCGCAAACCAAGGAAACGACCGTTCTTGTCGAGCGCCAGCTCCGCCTCGGTGACGTTGTCGCGAGCATGCTCGTCAGCGAGCAGGGATTCGCCACGCTCGCCGATCCAGGCGACCGCCCGCCCGAGTCGACGCGCGGCCCACAGGACCAATATCTGCTCGCGGAACAATCCGCCCTTGAGGCCGAAGCCGCCGCCGACATCCGGCGACACGATGCGAATCATGGTCTCGGGCACTTTGAAAATCGACTTTGCCAGCACGCCGCGCAGTTGATGCGGCGTCTGGTTGCCGCTGGTCAAGATGTAGCGCCCGGTGGCGCGTTCGTAAATGCCGATGGCGTTGCGGGTCTCGATCGGGCTGGCGGTCACCCGGCTGATGACGGTCCTGAGGCGGGCGACATGATCTGCCGTGGCCAGCGCCTGCTCGACCGCGGCTTCATCCCCCAACTCATAAACAAAGGAGCGATTGCCCGGCGCCATGGTCCAGAGCTGCGGCGCACCGCTTTGCGCCGCGCCCTCGGTATCCACCACCGCCGGCAAGGGTTCGTATTCGACGGCGACGCGTTCGGCCGCGTCCCGGGCCTGGGCCGATGTTGCAGCGACAACAAAGGCCACCGCATCGCCGACAAAGCGCACGCTGTCTATCGCCAAGGCCAGATAAGGCGGTTCAATGACCGGCTGGGGTTTGCCCTCGGCGCTGCGCGGCAGACTGACGCAGGGAATGGCGCCGAGCCCGTCGGCCAGCACATCGGCACCGGTGAGGATAGCCAGCACGCCCGGCATCGCCGCGGCAGCCATCGTATCGATTGCCACAATTCGCGCGTGGGCATGCGGCGATCGCACGACATAGGCGCTGGCGGCATCCGATGACCGCAGATTTTCTACAAAGCTACCGCGACCGGTCAGCAGGCGCCGGTCTTCGCTACGGCCCTTGCCGGGATGGAAACCCGATTGATGCATCACAAATCAACCCTCATTTAGCCCATGCGATAATCGCGCGCAGCACCCTGACTGAACACACACCCTGGAAGAGCCCGCCCCCATGACAAGCAGCAAGGACATCGAACTGCCCATCAATGTCGACAAGCCCGCCATCGAATGGTCAAGCGACATCATGGCCGAGATGATACGTCGGCTTGACCTTAAATACCTGGCCATGAATCCCGGTGCTAGCTACCGCGGCCTGCACGACAGTCTGGTCAATTACCTGGGTAACCGCGACCCGCAGATGCTGCTGTGCCTCAACGAGGGTCATGCCGTCGCCATCGCCCACGGTTACGCCAAGATCACCGATGAACCCATGGGCTGCCTGTTGCACAGCAATGTCGGCCTGATGGCTGGCCTGATGCAGATCTTCAACGCCTGGTGTGCCCGGGTACCGATGGTTGTCATCGGTGCCGGCGGCCCGATCGATGCCGACCAGCGCCGCCCCTGGGTCGATTGGATCCATACCACCGCCGACCAGGGCGCGCTGCTGCGTAATTTCACCAAGTGGGACAACACGCCGGGCTCGGCGGCGGCGGCTGTCGAGGCACTGCTGCGTGCGCAGCAAATCGCCCGGACCGCGCCCAAAGGCCCCACTTATGTTTGCCTGGACGCAGGCCTTCAGGAAGAGGCCATTGAACCCGCTGCGATAGACATGCCCGACATCGCCCGCTTTCAGCCCGGCCCCCCACCCTATCCATCGCCGCTTGCCGTGAAGCAAATGGCCGAGCGCCTGAGCAGCGCCAAGCGCCCGCTGTTGTTCATTGGCAAGGTCTCGCGACGCAAGGACGATTGGGATCGCCGCGTGAAGCTTGCCGAAATGCTGGGCGCGCGCGTCGTCACCGATCTTCGCGCCGGCGCCTCGTTCCCGACAGATCATCCGCTGCATGGCCCGGCACCGCGGCCGAATCTGCCGCCGGAGTCCCAGGCCCTGATGCGCCAGGCCGACGTGATTCTCGCGCTCGACTGCGTCGATCTTGCCGGTGCGCTGCATCTGACCGCCGCTGGCGGCGGCGCCGCCAGCGCCTACATCATCCATTGCTCGACCGACAGTTATGTCCATAACGGCTGGAGCATGGATCATCAGGCCCTCCCCACCGTCGATCTCAAAGTGCTGGCCGAGCCCGATATTGTCATTCAAGCACTGCTGCCGTCTCTCAAAGAGGCAAGCGCACAAGGCAAATGGGATGGAATCGCGCCGGCCTCCCAGGTCGCGCCGCCCCCCCCGGAGCTTGGCGATAATGCAATCTCCTATAAGGAACTGACTTACTGCCTTGCCCAGGCGCGCGCCGGGCGCCGCTTCACCATCGTACGCGTCGGCCTGGGTTGGGCGAGCGAGTACTACCCGTTTCACGAACCGCTCGATTTTCTCGGCTGGGATGGCGGCGGAGGCCTGGGCGCCGGGCCCGGCATGGCGGTAGGTGCCGGCCTGGCGTTGCGCGACAGCGGCCGCATCCCGATGACACTCATCGGCGACAGCGATTTCCTGCAGGGCGCAACGGCCCTGTGGACCGCCTCGCATTACAACATCCCGGCACTCATCATCGTCACCAACAATCACTCCAACTTCAATGACGAGGTTCACCAGGAGGCTGTCGCCAGGACGCGAAAACGGCCCGTCGAGAACAAATGGATCGGCATGCGCATCGACAACCCGTCACTCGATATGGTGAAACTGGCGAATGCCCAGGGCGTCGATGCCCTCGGACCGGTGACTCGGGCGCGCGATTTGCCACAGGCGCTCGAGACCGCCATTCGCGCGGTCGAGGAGGGCCGTCCCTATCTGCTGGATATCATCGTCACGCCGACGGGCGGGCCCTTGCTCAAGCGCTCATGAGGACGAATTACCGCGGGACGAATCACCGCGGGACGAATCACCGCGCCGATAAATGGCAGCGCGTTGCTGCGACCGCTACTCCGCTTTGATATTGGCTTCCTTTACGATCCTGGCGTAACGCACAATT
>CAIOLO010000033.1 GCA_903859155.1 uncultured beta proteobacterium | reverse complement strand
TCGCCAGCGGAATTGACGCGGCACGTGAAGGAAGCGATCGCCGCGAATTCGCCGGCGCTGATCGAGGTGCCCGTCGGCGCGATGCCGCCCTGGCAGGCGCTGATGCCGCGTTCGCGCGCGCGCAGGTGATTTCCTGATGCCTGTCTGAGACATCATTTCACTTGCGAGCCAAGTGCTGACAGGCGAAGTTTTTGGTTTTGTATACGTCCCGCCAATCTGAAAAGTTGCGCCTTTTGCAACTTTTCAGATTGGCGGGAAAAGCGGACGCCATGGCGAGACAAGCTGTTTATTTCCCCCTCGTCCGTTTTGGCACTATAGATAACAACGTAAATCGACAAGGAGAAAGCAATGAAAACATTCCGCATGGTCGCGCCAGCCCTGCTGGCCCTATTCGCCGGCAGTTGTTTCGCTCAGGCCTACCCCTCCAAGCCGCTGCGGGTGATGGTCGCCAGTGTCGCCGGCGGCCCGCCCGACATCATCATGCGCGGCTTCTCCGAGCCGCTGCGTCAGGAATTTGGCCAACCGGTCATCATCGAGAACGTGCCTGCGGGGGACGGTATCGTCGCCGCGCAGAACCTGGTTCGCAGCGCCGCCGACGGCTACAACTTCATGATGGCGAGCGCCGGTCCGGTCACCGTCAACCCGGTGCTGCAAAAGAGCCTTCCCTACGATGCGCAGAAAGATTTTGCGCCGGTCGGGATGATTGCCCAGTTCAACAGCGTGTTTGTCGTCAATGCGGCGGTCCCGGTGAATTCCCTGCGCGAATTGATTGCCATGGCAAAAGCGAAGCCCGGGTCGATCACCTTCGGCACTGCGGGCACGCCCACCACCAGCAACCTGTATGCGGAGTGGTTCCGCCACAGCCAGAACGTCGATTTTTACAATGTCCCCTACAAGAGCAATCCGCAGGCCCTGCAGGCGGTGATCTCAGGCGAAGTCCAGGTGACCGTGTTTGCCGCGGGGGCCGCTGTCGCGCAGGCCAGGGCTGGAAAGACCAAGGTCCTCGCCATCGTCGCCGAGAAGCGGGTCGCCGGTTATGCCGACCTGCCGACGGTTCGTGAAGAGGGGCTCGATCTGGTCATCCGCAACTGGTACGGCCTGTTCGCCAAGGCGGGCACGGCGCGGGATATTGTCGAGCGCTGGAATCGCGCGCTCGCGAAAGTGTCGCTGGATCAGGGTTTTCAGGACAAGATCCTGTTCTCCAACGGCATGGAGCGGGCCGCGCCCAGCGGCGAATCGGCCGACGTCTTTGCCCAGTTTCTGGTGCGCGACCGGGCACTGTATGAGCGCCTGCAAAAAGAAGGCCGGCTGAAAATAGAATAGGGTCGCTACGACCCGGTCAAAACGCCGTATTGACTCGCTCTTGCCCTCGACAGAGGGGGCCAGAGGTGGGAATATCCGCAATTCGCGAATCAGCAAGGAGAGAGGCAACATGGACAAGAAAGTCACGCGCAGCACCGATATCGACCTGGACAAATTCCGCCTGCGCCGCTTTGTCGAGCGCCTGGTCGACATGGGCGAGATGGAGGTGGTCAACCAGCCGGTGTCGCTGGTGAAGATGAGCGAGATGATCGAAGGCAACAAGAACGCTTTGTTGTTCAAGAAAGCGGGGCCCGAGGGGCACGAGATCGCCGCCAAGGTCATAGGCGACCGCAAGCGCATTGCCGCGGCGTTCAATACCACGCCGGACAAGCTGCACGACGAATATTTCAAGCGCCTCAGTACGCCGCAGGAAATCGTGGAGATTCCCTCCAAAGAGGCGCCGGTGCACGAAATCGTACTCACCGGCGATGACATCGACCTCACCAAGCTGCCGTTTCATCCGCAGCACGAGTTCGACGGCAGCTGCTATATCTCATCGGGCATCGATTACACCATCGACCCGGCCACCGGGCGCACCAATGTCGGCAGCCGCCGGCTGTCGCTGCGCAACAAGAATTCCACCGGGACCAACGTTACCGCGCCCTCGGACCTGAAGCGGATCTATCAGGGCTGCGTCGCCCGCGGTGAAAAGCTGCCGATCACCTTCACCATCGGCGCGCACCCGCTGGACATGTTCGCCGCCACCACCCGCAAGCCCGGCGATGAACTGCCGCTGTTCGCCGCGCTCCGCGGCGAGCGGGCCGCGGTGGTGCGCAGCATCACCAACAAGATCCTGGTGCCCGCGGATGCCGAGATCATCCTCGAGGGCTATCTGGACGAGCAGGGCTATGTCGAACCCGAAGGCCCGTTCGGCGAGTACATGGGCTACTACGGTGCGATTCACATGGACCCGGTGTTCCATTGCACCGCCATCACCATGCGGCGCGATGCGATGCATCAGACCTTCCTGCACGGCTCGGCGTTCAGCCTGGATCATTCCGATGGCGCGGTGATGAGTTCCATGCGCATCGAAGCCGAGGCGATGAAGATCCTGCGCCAGACGGTGAAGGAGCCGCTGGATGTGTACTCGATGGAATCTTCGGGCGGCGCGAACACCCTGCGCGTGAAAATGCGCCAGCGTGTCACCGGAGAGGCACGCCAGGCGATCGCGGCCATCATCGGCGGCATCATGCGCATCAAGCATGTCTTTGTGTACGACGAGGACATCGATATCCGCAACGACGGTCAGTGTCAGTGGGCCTTCGGCACGCGCTTCCAGGCCGACCAGGACATCGTGATGATCCACGGCATCATGGGCATGACCATGGACCCCTCCTTGCAGGGCCGTCGTACCGGCGCGAAGACCGGGTTCGACTGCACCCGGCCCTTCGGCAAGGACGGACAGATTCCCCTGACCCGTTGCGCGGCCAAGACCTTTACGCCGGGCGCGAAGTTCAAGAACGTGGAAGAGGCGCTGACAAAGGGCCCGCTGTTCTATTCGGCGATCGTGGAGTCTCTGGGCAGCGAGGATGGGCGCGAGGTGGCGATGGCGCTGGATGCGCTGCGGCAGAAAGGCAAGCTCGGTCGCGATCGCGACGGGCGCTATTACCTGACCACGGGGAAACCGGGCAGCACCACCCTGGTTGGCCCCATGTATCACGATCCCAACGAGGGGACTTGATAACTGCGCAAGTTTCGGAACAGGCCCGCTTCATGCGGGCTTTTTTTCAGGAGCGGTTGGCAAGCGCGAACTTTCGACCGGTAAAAAAAGATTGATTGAATTGCAGGCGTGAAGTGAATCGAAATCATTTTTTCGTCAACAAGGAGTGTTTATGAAAAGCAGTCGAAATGTAATCGCATCCCTGGTATGCGCCGCAGTGGCTTTGCCGGCGGGTGCGCAATCCTATCCGTCCAAGCCGATGAGGCTCATCGTCGGGACCGCGGTCAGCACCCCCGTCGATCTCCTGTCGCGTGTCGTCGCCGACCGGCTGGGCACGCAACTGGGCCAGCCGGTCGTGGTGGAAAACCGCGTGGGCGCGGCGGGTACGGTGGGCGCGCAGGAAGTACTGCGGCAGGCGCCGGACGGTTATACCTTGATGACCCTCTTTATGCCCATGACCGTGGCGCAGACCATCATGGCCGATATCAACTACAACCTGGCCAGGGATTTCACGCCGATCGGGCAGTTTTCATGGTCGTACAACGTGCTGGCGGTGCACCCCTCGGTCAAGGCAAATACCCCGCGGGAACTGGCAGAACTGATGCGTGCGGAGCCTGGCAAAATGAGTTTTGCGTCCGGCGGGCCGGGCACGCCGGCGCAGCTTGCGGGCGAGCTGTTCAAGATGGAGACAAAAACCGATGCCCTGCATGTGCCCTACGCGCAGTTTCCCCAGGCGATCAGCGATCTGGTGGCGGGCAGGCACCAATTCATGTTCGGCGCCACGCCGCCCCTCATCCCGCAGATCACCGGCGGCAAGCTGCGCGCGCTGGCGGTCACCGGTGTAACGCGCCTTCCCGCACTCAAAGATGTGCCGACCATGGTGGAGTCCGGTTTCCCGGATTTCGTGGTGCGTGACTGGCAGGGCATCGCGGCCAAAGGCGGGACACCCCGGGAGATCGTCATGCGCGTCAACGGCGCAATGGTGAAGTTGCTGGATCTGCCCGAGGTGAAGCAAATTTTCACCAAATTCGGCGCCGACGCAGCCAGCAGTTCACCGGAGGAATTCGGCAAGCTGGTGGCCGCGGAAACCGAACGCTGGGGGCGTGTCGCCAAAGCGGCGAACATCAGACTTCAATAGTTCCGAGAAAACGCAGGCGGTCGGCGGCGGAGGCGGAGACGGACCCGGAAACGGACCGGACTCTGGATTCCGCTGCTGCAATTCGCCCGGGCGAGCTGCAGACGTGTCGATTGGCGAGTTGTTCGAAAAGCGGGAGCAAGGCAAATGGCAAAAGCAAGGAACGTTCTTTTCATCATGTGCGACCAATTGCGCGCGGACTACCTGTCCTGTTACGGGCACCCGACGCTGCACACGCCCAATATCGATGCGCTGGCCGCGCGCGGCACCCGCTTCACGCGCGCCTATGTGCAGGCGCCGGTGTGCGGCCCTTCGCGCATGTCCACCTACACCGGTCGCTACAGCATGAGCCACGGCGCCACCTGGAACTTTGTTCCGCTGCCGGTGGGTGAGCGCACGCTCGGCGATTACCTGCGTCCGCACGGGGTGCGCACCGCGCTCATCGGCAAGACCCACATGGAGGCGGATGAGGATGGCATGGCGCGCCTGGGGCTTTCGCGCCTGGAGGGCGACGGATTGCTGGTGAGCGAATGCGGCTTCGAGCCGTATGCGCGCGACGACGGCATTTATTTCAAGGCCGAGGGCACGGCCGAGGAAACCTACAACCGCTATCTCAACCGCATGGGTTATCCGGGTGCCAACCCCTGGCATGACTATGCCAACTCGGGCGAAGGCCCCGACGGGGAAGTGCTCTCCGGCTGGAACATGCGCAATGCGCGCCATCCTGCGCGGGCCAAGGAAGAGCACACCGAGACCGCTTTCTGCACCGACCAGGCCATGGCTTTCATCGACGAGCAGGGCGACAAACCCTGGTGTCTGCATCTTTCCTTCATCAAGCCGCACTGGCCCTACATCGCGCCCTCGCCCTATCACGCCATGTACAGCGAGAAGGATATTCTTCCCGCGGTGAAAAGCGACCAGGAAAGACTTGACCCCAACCCGGTCTATGGCGCTTTCATGCGACACCAGGACAGCCAGGCGTTTGCGCGCGAGGAGGTTCGCAACACGGTGATCCCGACCTACATGGGGCTGGTGAAGCAGGTCGATGATCACCTGGGCCGGCTGTTTCGTTACATGGAGGAAAGCGGCCGCATGCGCGATACGCTGATCGTTTTCACCGCCGATCATGGTGATTTTCTGGGCGATCACTGGCTCGGGGAAAAGGAGATGTTCTACGAGCAGGCGGCGCGCGTGCCCCTGATCGTGGTCGACCCGGACGAGGCGGCGCCGCGCGGTGTGGTGTCGGACGACCTGGTCGAATCCATCGATCTGGTGCCCACCTTCATCGAAGCCCTTGGCCACGAGGCGCCGATGCACATCCTCGAAGGCCGCTCGCTGCTGCCGCGGGTGCGCCACGGCAAACCGATCGGGCGCGAGGTCGCCTTCAGCGAACTCGACTACGCGACCTACGTCGCCCGCGGCATTCTCGGGCGCGGAGCCAATGACTGCCGCGCGGTGATGGCGCGCACGTCGCGCTGGAAATACGTGCATTTCGACGGCTACGAGCCGCAGTTATTCGACATGGAAGCCGATCCGCAGGAACTGCACGACCTGGGGCGTGATGCGGCACATGCCGAGGTGCGGGCCCAGATGAAGGAACGGATCTTCGACTGGATGCGCCAGCGCAAAAACCGTGTTGCCATGAGCGACGCGGAGTTGAACGAGAGCTTCGAGGCACGCCGCAAGCCCGGACCCGCGATCATCGGGCGCTGGTGAGTGGGACTGGAAGTATTTTGACTTTGAATTCCAAGGGGTGATTTTTCATGCGCTATCAACAATTCTGCCTGACGGCCTATGACCGTGAGCGGGCAACGCCCGGATACACCCTGTATTCGCCCAATTTCGGTCGCGAGACCTATCTTCTGGGCATGCGTGGCGATGTCGTGCACCAGTGGCGCAACCATCCGCTGCTGCCGGGCAATTACGCCTACCTGCTGAAGAACGGCAACCTGTTGTGGGCCGGGCGCACCAGCGAGGGCAACCTGCCCAACACCGGAGGCAAAGGCGGTTGGCTGCGGGAGCTCGACTGGGATGGCAAGCTCGTGTGGGAGTACCGCGACGACAATCAGCATCACGATTTCCGGCGCCTGGAAAACGGCAATACCGTCTACATCGGTTGGGAAAAGATGCGGCCCGAAAACGTCAAGCGCGTGCGCGGCGGCGTGCCCGGTTCGGAAAAGGATGGCGTGATCTACGGCGACTACATCCGCGAGATCAACGCCTCCGGCAAAACCCTGTGGGAATGGCATTCGCAGGATCTGGAGATCGAGCGCTACCCCGTCAACATGGTGGGGCACCGCGAGGAATTCGCTCACTGCAATGCGGTGTGCCCGCTGGCAAACGGCGATGTGATGCTGAGCTTCCGAAAAATATCGACCATCATGATCATCGACCGCGCCAGCGGCAAGCCGCGCTGGGAGAAGCGGGACGACAGTTGGGGCATGCAGCACGATTGCGAGATGCTCGCCAACGGCAATATCCTTTTCTTCGCCAATGGACAGGACACCGGCATCGCGCCGCATTCCCGTGTGATAGAACTGGATCCTGCAACAGGCAAGACTGCATGGGAATACAAGGGCGATCCGCCCTGGACATTCTTCAGTCCGCACATCAGCGGTCAACAGCGCCTGGCTTCGGGCAACACGCTGATCTGTGAAGGCCAGTGGGGGCGTATCTTCGAGGTCACGCCGCGGAGCGAAATCGTCTGGGAGTACATCAACCCCCATCATGGCAGGATGCATTCCGGAGTCAATTGCAACTGGGTGTTCCGCGCCTATCGTTACGGCGCGGATTCCCCCGAGATCCGCGGGCGTCTCGGGCCGGTGCAGCTTTAGGCCCGATTTCAGAGACCGTTAGCAGGGGGCAGGCATGTTGAAAAGAAATAGCAGTGTTTCTGCAGTGACATGGGTGGCGATGGCGCTCGCTGTTGCGGCGCCCTGCATGGCGCAGTACCCCGTCAAGCCGATTCAGATGATGGTGAGCAGTGCGCCCGGCGCGGGCACGGACCTGGGCGGGCGAACCATAGCCGACCGCCTCGCAGAGCGACTGGGGGTTGCCGTGGTGGTTGCCAACAACGGCGGCGCCGCCGGGCTGATTGCCGCCGAAGCTTTCAAGCGCGCCGCGCCGGACGGCTATTCCATGCTTTTTACCAATGATAATCTGGTGTTGAGCATGGCCCTGGGCTCGAACAGGGAGATCAATGTTCTGCGTGACTTCGAACTGGTGGCGCCGGCTGGCGAGCTCGATTTCTACCTGGTTGTCAGTGGCGCCGCCCTCGGCGTCAATGGTGCGCAGGACCTGGTGCGCCTGGCAAAGGAGCAGGCCGGCAAGTTGAGCTATGCGACGCCGGGCGTGGGCGCACCGCATCACTTGGGAATGGAACTGTTCAAGCAGCAGACCGGTGCGGATATCCTGCATGTGCCTTACAAGGGCATGGGGCCCGCCATGCCGGATTTCATCGCCGGGCGCGTGCAGGTGGCCATGACCGGTTTTCCGGCAGTAGCCTCTTATGTCAGCGACGGAAAGATCCGGGTGATTGCGGTGGCCTCGCCACGGCGCTCGGCCGAGCAGCCCGATGTGCCGACCCTGCGCGAGGTGGGCATTCCCAACGTCGAGATCCAGGGTTACAACTACGTGGTGATGCCGCTGGGCACACCGGCACCCATCGTGGTCAGGATCAACGCCGATATCAATGAAATTCTGCGCATGCCCCAAGTGCGCGCCGACCTCGCCAAGCGGGGCACTCTGGCCACCGGCGGCACGCCCGCCGAGTTGCGCAGGAGGCTGCAGTCCGAACTGGACAAGTGGACCAAGGTGGTGAAGATCGCCGGGATCAAGCCGGAATAACCGGCAGCAACAGGTGCGACGGATAGCGGCCGTCGCGATAGACCTTGTGCGTGACGGTGCGGCTGCTGCAGACATGGTACGGAATGTACTCAACGCCGGTCAGGCCGGCCGGGCCGCTGCCCAGGTCGAGGCTGGTGATGTCCACGCAGATGCGGTGCCCGCGCCGGAACAGATTGGCCGAAGCCATCAATTCGATGACGTATTCGTTGACCTCGCCGGGGATCACCGGCTGCGCCGCTTCGCGCGTCAGGCGGTGCCAGGGTTTCCCGGGCTTGGAACGCTCCGGATCGAGGGCGCGGCAGGAGGCTTTCAGCCAGCCGCGCGTGATCTCCCGCTCGGGCAGATCCGCGGGAACCTGCATTTCGCCCTCGCGCGCGCTGCGCACCGAATTGTCGGGGCCGATATCCTTGATGGCGACAATCCAGTTGGTATCAGCGGCGTCGATGGCGGCATGCAGGGTCAGTGACATCGGCCCCATGACCAGCGTGTCCGCGGCCAGCGGTTCGGTCATGTAGCGCAGGCGCTGGATCTCGTCGGTCTGGGTGGGCGGCATCTGCAGGAAGGCGTCCGGTTCGGGCATGCCGTCGCGCGCGCCAGGGGTGAAGGGCTGGCTGCGCAGACGCCCCCATCCGTGCAGGTAGAGGCGGGTCCATTGCGTTTCTGGAAGCGGCCACGCATCGGCCTGGCGCCAGCGGTTTTCTCCAGCGACCCATACCTTCACCGCAGGCTCTTCCATCACGCCGGTTTGAACGCCTTTGATCCAATAGTCGAACCAGCGCAGCATTTCGCCGTGAAAGGCATTAAACGGGCGTTCGATCTGCGCCACTCCGGAGAGCATCAGCTTCTTGGGCGCCTGGATATTCTCGAACGCATGCAGGCAGCCGATCATCTGGCGTTTGTAGGTATAGGCGGAGAAACTCACCCCGGTGTAGGTGGGTACCTTGATGTTGGCGAAGTTACGCTCGGCGTCGCGGACCGAGTCCTCGGTGTCAAATGGGTCGATCAGCGCGCGGAACAACACCGGATAGATCTGCCCCTTCATGGTGAGTATGTTGTAGATATTCGGATACATCATGTAGTCCGGATCGCCCATGGCCCACTGCCACTTCTCCTCGAGATCGGGCGGCAGCGGCGCTGGGGCGCCGCGCACCCCGTGGTTCACCGACAGGGAGTCCAGCAGGTAGATGAAAGGATGCATCACCCCGCCGGGGAACATGTCGCGAAAACGGTAGCCGTGCGGCGCGCCGTAGGGGAATATGGCTTTGAGGTGCGGCGGCTGCAGGGCGGCGGCCTCGAATTGCGCGGCTGCAAATGCCGACAAGCCGATCATGCCGACATTGCCGTCCGACCAGGTTTGCGCGGCGGCCCATTCGACCAGGTCGTAGCTGTCCCATTGGGGCGAACCGCCGCCTTCGGATTTGCCGCTGCCGCGGCTGTTGCCGACGATATGAACGTAGCCGCGCGAGGCAAGGTAAAACGAATCGCCGGCCTCGGCGCCACCCATCCAGACGCGCGACCATGACGGCTGGGCATTCAATGCCGCAGCGGCATATTCAGGTGAGTTGAATTCCTTGTTGTGTGCGGCCAGCGACACCAGAACGGGAAAGCGCCCCGGCGCGTCAGGCCGGTAGATATCCGCGCACAGGCGCTTGCCGTCGCGCATGGTGACCATGCGGTCGCGCTCCTCGGCCATCCTCGCGCAAATGACAGGCGGGTCGTAGGAGTTGGGCGGATTATGCTGGTCGGCGAGCAGGTTTTCACCCTCATGTCGTTCAATTGCCATTCTATGCACCTCGTACTTTGTCGAGCAAAGCCCTGCAATCGGCGGGAGCCGCATCGGCGCGCCAGGCCACATGCCCGTCCGGCCGCACCAGCACCAGCTTGCGCTCATAGGCTTTTGCCGCGTCGGCATTATCAATGTCTTCGAGCCGCAGCGGCACGCCCGCGGACCTGGCCGCCGCAAGCAAGGCGTCGGCGTGGGCATCGCTTGAAAAACGCAGCAGAACGAATCCCCTGCCAAACAGATCCAGCGTGGATTTTCCCGGCGCGAGCCACACATGCGGGGCGCGCGAGCCGGGGCGCGCGGTCTGCGTGTAAGTCATGACTTCATCGGCAGGGGCGGGAGTGCCGTCCGGAACAATCACCGGCGAGTTCTCGTAGACATACCCGAGGTGGATGCCCAGGGTGAACCACTCCTGTTTCATCATCGCGGTGTATTCCTCGCCGAATATCACGCGGGCGCGATCGCCTTCCTCACCGGTTTCGAAAATTTCCTTCGGCGGCTTTTTCTCGCGCGTCGACATCATGCGCTTCAAGTTCGCGGTGGCTTCCTTCACGTTGCGCAGGGCCACCGGACGCCGCTCCGCTTCATAGGACTGCAATAGTTTCGGGCCTGCCCAGCCGCGGATGGCGGCCTCCAGTTTCCAGCCGATGTCGACAGCATCCTGCATGCCGGTGTTCATGCCGAAAGCCCCGGTGGGCGAGTTCAGGTGTGCGGCATCACCGATCAGGAATACTCGTCCGCTTCCATAGGAGTCGGCGACATATTCGCGCCGTATCCAGGGCATGGTGGAGAGGATTTCGAATTCAAATTCGCGACCAACGGCCCTGATGATCGCCTTGCGCAGTTCGGGCTCGGTGAGGGCCCGCTTGTTGCCATCACCGACGAAGGAAAAGCGGTACTGGTCGCGGCCGTTGATGGCGACAATCGTCGCCCATGTGCCCTCCGGCCCGATGAAGACAAAGCGATAGCCGGGCTCCTTGTCCTGGAGCGTCCAGAAATTGCCGCAACGGAAAATGGCATTGGTGGTGTAGGTGAGCACGGCCTCGTCCGGCAGTTCGACGCCGAGGCGCCGGCGCACCACGCTGCCGCCGCCGTCGCAGCCGGCGAGGTACGAGGATTCGATGGTGGATCTGCGCCCTGTCTTGATATCGAGAATCTCGGCGCGCACGCCGGCGGCATGTTCCTCGAAGCCCAGCAATTCCGTGTGGTAGCGGACATCGACATGCGCAAACTGGCGCGCAAAACGCGCGATCACCGGATCGAAAAAATTCTGCGGCTGGCGCTCGCGATGCTGCGGACTTTGCGGCGGGCAGGTTTCATCGCGGGGAAGGGGAAAGCGTTCACGGCCGAATTCGAAGCCCCCCGACAGCGCGCTCAACCAGACACAATCCTGCGGGTGGTCGCGCTGGTAGCCGGCGTTCTCGACCCAGTCGACGATGCCCCAGCGGCGGCAGAACTCCAGGGTTCTGACCCCCAGCAGGTCCATTTTCGGTTGCGTCACCGAGCCATCGCTTTTTTCCACGAGGATGCAGGGAATGCCGCGCCAGCCCAGGTCGCCGGCCACGGCCAGTCCAACCGGACCGCCGCCGGCGATCAGCACGGGTGTCTTCTCGGGGTCAACTGCCATGTCTTGCTCCTGATTTTTCTATTGCGCCTGCGCCGGATCACGACGCGAAAGTCCGCAAGTGTAATGGCGGGGTTCGCGCGCGACAATGGCAAAAGTGGGTGGGAATATTTGTCGAGAGTTGTGGTCGCCGGTCGATTTACCCGCAACCGGACTTCATGATACCTTTTGCGGCGCTCCGGATATTTTCGAACTGCGGCGCTCGGTACTCCGCAGGGGGTTGGCGCTTTTCTCAAGGCCGATCGTGAACGCGCGGCCAGGCTGATCAGGCAGTTCAACATTCCCCGGCAATAGTCCGCCGCAACCAAATATGAATGGAGGTTTCATCATGCCGATATGCAGGCGCTGGTTTCGCAAAGGCGCACTGGTCGCGGTGCTGGCTTGTTCCACGACCTGCGGCGCGCAGACTTTCCCGGCCAAGCCCATGCGCGTCATCGTGCCTTACCCGCCCGGCGGGGTGGATGTGCTGGCGCGCGTCATACTCACCGAGATGTCGCGCAACCTGGGCCAGCCGCTGATCCTGGAAAACCGCGCCGGTGCCAACGGCATCATCGGTGCCGATGTGGTTGCGCGCGCGGCGCCGGACGGCTACACCCTGCTGGTCACGGCCTCGAGCACCCTGATCACCAGCGTGATTCTCTCGAAAAACGTGCCCTTCCACCCGGTGAGGGATTTCACGCCTGTGGGCAACATGTACGAATCCATCCAGGCGCTGGCCGTGCGCGCGGGGCTGCCGGTGGATTCGGTCAAGGAATTGCTCGATCTGGCGAAAAAGTTTCCCGGCAAACTGACCTATGCCAGTTCTGGAATAGGTTCGGCTTTCCATTTTCAGGGGGAGTCGCTGAAAATGATGACCGGCGTGGACATGCTGCATGTTCCCTACAAAGGGACCGGACCGCAGGCGGTGGCCATAATTTCCGGGGAGGTCGATGTGGCCTTTCCGAGCTATGGCAACCTCAGCGGCAACATCAACAAGGTGAAAATCATCGCGCTGACCGCGGCCCAGCGCAGCACCCGCCTGCCCAATGTCCCGACGGTTGCGGAGACGATCCCGGGCTTCAGGCGCATCCCCGGATGGATAGCCATGTTCGGACCGGCGGGCCTGCAGGCCCCCATTGTCAACCGGCTCAATACCGAAGTGAATGCCGCGCTGAAATCCAAAGAGGTGACCGAGGCCTTCGATCAGCAGTTCACCACCTCACTGGCGAGCACACCGGCCGAACTGGGCGCGATCGTCCGCGCCGACCTGGAGCAGGGGCAGAAGCTGGCAAATGCCGTGGGATTGAAACCGGAGTAACGACGATGAAGCGCAAACCCTGAGCGGACTCAGCCGCCGCAGAGTCGGGCCCCCCAGTCAGGGGTGATGTTCGAACCTCAGGAGTGACTCCTGGTATCCGGCGCGGACTCTAGCGTGCCTCGCGGTTTCATGAACCAGGTCACGAGCACCGAAGTCAGCGTGACCAGGGTGAGAAGCAAAAACCCCTCCCCGAACGCCGCGAGTATTCCCGCAGGGTTGCCGCCGACGATTGTCCTGGCGACGCCGTGGGCCTGCAGGCGCCAATCGAGAAAGATGCCCGCCGTGCTGACGCCCACCGCACCGCCCAGGTGGCGCAGGAAGATTGACAGCGTCAGCGCCTGCGCCGTGTCGGCCTGCGGCAGTCCGCGCGTGCTGCCCAGCAGCAATGCCGGATGCAGCGTGGCAAACCCCACGCGCCCGATGATGGCCCAGGCGACGATGGTCCAATAGGACGAGTCCTGGTCGAGGGCGGCGGTCAGCAGGGTGGATGCGGCGAACAGCAGGCTGCCGCCCATCACCAGTTGCCGGGAGGGCCACGCGTCGGCCATGCGCCCGCCGATGGGCATGCAGATCGCCAGTGCCAGGCCGGAGGGCAGGATCACCAGGCCGGCGCTGGTGGGCGTGTAATGGAGCGACAGCTGCAGAAAAATCGGCAGCAGGTAGGTGACGCCGAAAATGCTGAAACCGAACATGAAGGAGACCATCGCGCCAAACAGGAACTGCGGGTGGGCGAACAGGCGCATCTGCAGGAGCGGTGCGGATCGTTGCAGCTGGTAGCGCGCAAAACCGGCCATGCCGGCGAGCGCCGCCGCCACCAGCAGCCAGCCGTACAAGGCATCTCCACCGTGCGCGAACGAAGCCAGGCCATTGAGCAGGCAGACGATGGCAAGCGCAACCCAGGTGAGTCCCAGCCAGTCGAGCGGCTTGTCCTGCATGAAACCCGAACTCGCCGGAAGGAAACGGCGCGCCAGGAACCACGCGGCCAGCACGAAGGGGGTTGAGGCGAGGAAGATGGAGCGCCAGCCGAAGGCCTCCACCATGTAGCCGCCGATGGTCGGGGCCGAGGTTGGCGCGAGCACTGCGCCAAACCCGTACATTCCCATTGCACGCCCCTGTTCCTGCGGACCGAATACTCGGGCAATGACGATATTGGGCAGCGGTTGCAGAATGCCGGCGGCCGCGCCCTCGACCACGCGCATGGCGATCAGCAGCGCAAAACTGCCGGAGAAAACCGCGCCGATTCCCGCCGCCATCAATACCAGGATGGCCGTGGAGAAGGTGTGCCTTAGCCCGAAGCGCGCCAGCAGCCACGGCGTGAGCAGGTGCGCGGGCAGGCTCGCCACCATGAACGCCGCGGCGACCCATTGCGCGCGATCCTGGCCGATGCCGAAATACAGGCTGATGTCCGGCACCGCGACGGTGACGATGGTCGATGCCACGAACGAGGCCATGCTGCCTGACATGACCGTGGCCAGCAGCAGCCATTTGTAACGACTGCCGTGGCGGGCGCGCAGGTCGTCGGCGGAATTGGTCTGTGAGTTGGCGATGGCTTGTTGCTCTTCGGTGCGGCGGGGCGCCCGTGGGGCGGTTGCACAATGGTCGATATTTAGTGTATCACTGGGCCTTCGCCGCGCGGGCATTCATAATTTTGACGGAGTCATTTCGCATGTCGCAGATCAAGACCGCTGTTTTCATCGATCCCAAGGTTGAATGGTATCGGTCCAATTTTGCCGGCAAGTTTCCGGGCGTGGAGGTTCAGGTGGTGCCCGACGGCAAGGCCGCGCAGGGCCTGATTGCCGAGGCCGATGCCATTCTTGCGATGGGACATTATTTCAACGATGCGATGCTGGGCAAGGCGAGCCGGCTCAAGTGGATCCAGGCTTTCACCACCGGCGTCGATCAGATCGTACTGCAGCCCTCCTTGCGGCGCGAGGTGCTGGTCACCTCGATGCGCGGCATCCACGGCCCGCAGTTGTCGGAGATGGCTTTCATGCACATGCTCAACCTGTCGCGCAACTACCGGCAGATCCTGAAAAATCAGGAGCGCGGTGCGTGGGTGAAGGTGCCGCAGCCGCGCCTGTGCGGGAAAACGGTGGTGATCGTCGGCGTGGGGCTGATTTCGGAGGAACTGGCGCCGCGCTGCAAGGCCTTCGGCATGAAGGTGATCGGTGTCACCAGCGCGCCGCGCGAGCTGCCCGGGTTCGACCTCATGATGAAACGCGATGAACTGGCGGAGGCCGCCGCGCTGGCCGATTTCATCATCGTGCTCGCGCCCTACACGCCGGAGAACGACAAGCTGGTGAGCAAAAAAGTGATCGATTCGATGAAGCCCACCGGCATCATCGTCAATATCGCCCGCGGCGGCGTATGCGACGAAGACGCGATCCTCGCGGCGATACGGGAAAAGCGCATCGGCGGCGCGGGGCTCGATGTGTTCGGCACCGAGCCGCTGCCGCCCGATCACCCGTTCTGGAAAGAGGAGCGCGTCATGGTCACCCCGCGCATGTCAGGCGGCAGCGACGACTATCACACGCTGACGATTGCGACGATCACCACGAATCTCAAATGCTTTGCCGAGGGGCGCATGCAGGACATGATCAACGTCGTGCCGCATTGAAGGGTAGTTTGCGGAAAATCTCGCACTCGTATGGATGAAACATCACACCACCCGTGTCACTGCCAATTGGTCAATCTCCACCAGTGAGTGACTTTCCAACGCCGATTCTATCGCCGGCATATTGCGTTCAAGCAATGTGCACAATTCATGCGCTGAAATATTTCCGGTTTTGACCTGGAGCAACTTCCACGGCCGCCCATAGAGGGTGTGCGAATAGAAGAATCTGTATCCTTTGAGATCACAACTCGTGAATCTTCGAGAGAAAGTCGATTAATTTCCTCGTCGCTGGTTGTGTTCCCAGCCGGAAGATCCAAGGTATGTATTGCTTCATGACCGCGGCTTGCCAACACCCCGCACAACCTTCGCGGGAGGTGAGCGTCCACGACAAATTTCATGCGAGCGTCAGGTGAACGCTCTTGGCCGCCAGCATCTTCCTGGAATATTCATGACAGGCAAGGATGTCTTCCCGCTCCAGGTCAGGAAATTCCGCGAGCAGATTGTCGATCGAGTCCCCGCCTGCCAGATATTCCAGAATGGTTTCCACGGGATAGCGCAGGCCGCGCACGGACGGCTTCCCGTGGCAGATCTCTGGATGTACCGTAATGCGCGAAAGGAGATTTTCGTTTGACATGTCGGCAGTCTACCTTCTTGAGGGTGGGGATGCCAAGCAGGCGGAATATCGACGTATGGGCGTCGCCGCTGGTCAATAAGACAGGTGACTCAAAGGCAATATTGGGCGCAAAGGTTTCATTTTGATCCATGAAATTGCTGCCGATTATTGCCATTGAGTCGATTGCAGAGACCACCAGACTTTAAAAATTTGTCTTGTCCGCGCCCTTCAACTGCAGCATCTTTCTGGCCTCGTCCGGCGTCGCGATCTCGAACGACAACTCCTCGAGAATGCGCCGGATCTTGCGCACCTGTTCGGCGCAGGTCTTGGCCATCTGTCCCTTGCCCAGGTACAGGCTGTCCTCCAGCCCGACGCGCACATTGCCGCCCATGATGGCGCCCACCGTCAGCATGGACATCTGGTGGCGGCCCGCGCCAAGAACCGAAAAACGATAGTTTTCGCGGCCGATCAGGCGGTCGGCGGTGGTGCGGATGTAGGTCAGGTTCTCCGGATCCGCGCCCATGCCGCCGAGGATGCCGTAGATCGACTGCAGGAAGATCGGCGGCTTGACCAGGCCTTCATCCAGGAAATAGGCAAGGTTGTACAGGTGCCCCAGGTCGTAGCACTCGAATTCGAATTTGGTGCCGCAGCCTTCGCCGAGTTCCTTGAGCACATGCCTGATGTCGCGGAAGGTGTTGCGGAAGATGATGTCCTCGGTGCCCTCGACATAGGGCTTTTCCCAGTCGTATTTCCAGTTCTTGATCTTGTTCGCCGCGGGGTGGATGGAGAAATTCATCGACCCCATGTTGAGCGAACACATTTCCGGCTTGGCGATCAGCGGATAGGCGAGACGGTCCTCGAGCGTCATCTTGGTGCTGCCGCCGGTGGTGATGTTGATCACGGCGTTGGTGGCTGCGGCGATTTTCGGCACGAACTGCTTGAACGCGGCGGGGGCCGGCGTCGGACGCCCGTCCTTCGGATCGCGGGCGTGCAGGTGCAGGATCGCAGCGCCGGCCTCGGCCGCCTCGATGGCCTGTTCGGCGATCTGATCCGGTGTCAGCGGCAGAAATTCCGACATGGTTGGCGTGTGAATCGCGCCGGTCACGGCGCAGGTGATGATGACTTTGTCGGCCATGTTTGCTCCTTGGTCAGGTTGGTCGCTAATGCCTGCTTGCCGCGGCGAAAAGCGCGCGCAGCGAGTTGACAGCAATGCGCATTACCGCCTAGCATCCGCGGGTTGCGGAATGCAGCATGCGGCGCAAACTTACCGCATATCGCTCATCAGCACAATGACGCTACTCAAAGGAGATTTCAATGGCTAAGCCGCGCGGTTATACATGGCCGGGCCTCGGCACCACCGGGCTCACCTTTACCGAACTTTCGCATCCCTGGGGGCTGGGAGTTCCCTGCTGGCCGTATTTCGAGGATGTCAAGATCGAACGCCTGCACACCATGGCGAAATCGGGCGTGCTCACGCAGCGCATCACCACCGTGATGCACTCGGGCACCCACATCGACGCGCCCGCACACGTGGTCGAAGGCACGCCTTTTCTCGAGGAAGTGCCGCTGGAATGCTTTTTCGGCACGGGCGTGGTGGTCTCGATCCCCAAGAAAAGATGGGAGGTCATCACCGCCAAGGACCTGGAGAACGCGCGTCCCAAGATCCAGAAAGGCGACATCGTCTTTGTCAACACCGGCTGGCACCACCACTACAGCGACAGCCGCCAGTACTACGCCTACTCGCCGGGTTTCTACAAGGAAGCCGGCGAATGGTTCGTCGAGAAGCAGGTGAAGCTGATCGGCACCGACACGCAGGCGCTGGACCATCCGCTGGGCACCGCCATCGGCCCGCACGGCCCGGGCGCACCGCATGGCCTGCTGCCCGAAGTGAACGCCGAGTACAAGCGGGAAACCGGCCGCGACGTGATCAAGGACTTCCCCCTGTGGGAGCCGTGCCATCGCGCCATCCTTTCGGCCGGCATCTGCGGCATCGAGAACATGGGCGGCGACATGGACAAGGTCACCGGCAAGCGCGTCACCATCGCGGCATTCCCGTGGCGCTGGGTCAAGGGCGACGGCTGCATTACCCGCGTCGTGGCGATGACCGACCCCAAGGGCAAGTTCCGCATCGAGCGCTGAGTCGTCCGGGAGCAGGCGTCCCGGCGCAAACAGCGGGTTGATCAGGGGAATCTCCGCATGAGATTCATCAACAAGGGGGCATAGCCCCCTTGTTCACTGTTGCCCAACGGGACTTTGGGCCCATGCGCGCTAACTCTCGTTTATTTTTCTCAACAAAGGAGTTTCATCCATGAAAGTCATGAAAATCGGCGATGCCAAGCCCTATCCGGCAAACAAGCACTTCAACATGGTGCCCTTGCGCCTGCACGGCTGGGATGCCACCGACGCCAAGAATTTCTGGGTCGGGCTGTCGCACTTCCTGCCCGGCGGAGGCGCGGAAATGGACGCCACGCCCCTGGAGAAGGTCTATGTCGTGACCTCGGGCGAAGTCACCGTGATCACCAAGTCGGGCGAAGTCAAACTCGGGCCGCTGGATTCGATCTATCTCGAACCCGGCGAGGCGCGCGCTGTGGAGAACCGCACCAACCTCACGGCATCGATGCTCGTCGTCATGCCCTATCCGCCGAAATAAGTTTCGGGAGAGGCTGTTGGCAACGGCGGCAGACACCACGATACTGGTGATTGATCCGGATGCCGGGTACTTCCGCGGGAAACTGCTCGCGGATTTCCCCGGCATCAGGGTTCTGACGGCGCTCGGGCCAGGGGATGTCGGCAACAAGATCGCCGCGGCCGAGGTGCTGGCGGCGATGGGCAGCAAGGCCATATTCCACGACGGGCTGCTGGGCAATGCCGGCAGGCTCAAGTGGATCCAGGCCTTTACCACAGGCACCGACAAGATCACGCCGCTGAAGTCGTTCCGCAAGGACATGCTGCTGACCTCGACGCGCGGCATGCACGGCACGCAGATGGCGGAGATGGCGATCATGCAGATGCTGGCACTGGCGCGCGACCTGCCGCGCATGCTGCGCAATCAGCAGCAGTCAAAATGGGATCGCTTCCTGCAGGTGCGGCTCTTCGGCAAGACCGTTGTCATCCTTGGCGTCGGCGTCAGCGGCGAGGCACTCGCGGTGCGCTGCAAGGCCATGGGCATGAGGGTTGTCGGGGTCAGCGGCACGCCGCGGCAATCGCCCCATTTCGAGCGCATGGTGCGGCGCCAGGAACTGGAGTCGGCCGCGAAGGAGGCGGATTTTCTCGCCATCGTGGTGCCCTACGAGAGCGAGACCCACAAGATCGTCAACGCGAGGATCTTCGCCGCAATGAAGCCCACCGCTTATGTGGTCAACATTGCGCGCGGCGGCGTGCTCGACGAACAGGATTTGCTGGTCGCGCTGCGTGAAAAGCGCATTGCCGGCGCGGCGCTGGATGTCTACGACACCGAGCCCCTGCCCGCGGACAATCCGCTGTGGCGCGAACCCAACGTGATCTGCACGCCGCATCACGCCGGACAGAGCGACGTGTACAACGAACAGGTCTACGAAATTTTTGCGCCGAATCTCAGGTGTTACCTGGAAAATCGCCCGGAGGGCATGACCAACCTGATTGCGCATTGATCGCGCCCCATGTTGCCGATGCGGTCCGCCGCGCCCGATTGCAGTCCCTAAAGGAGAACCGACATGTCAGCCGTCACGGACCGTCCGCCGCGTGTAAATGAGCGTCTCTGCAATCCGATTTCCGGCCAGGAACTCGACCGCCGCTGGACCGCGGTGCGCACGGTGATGCGCGCACAGGGCATCGATGCGCTGGTGATGCAGTGCTCCAACGATTTTCTCGGCGGCTATGTGCGCTGGTTCTCCGGATCTCCGGCGACGCACGCCTATCCTCGTGCGGTGCTGTTCCCGCTGGACGGGTTGTTGAGCGTGGTGCAGCAGGGGCCCGCGGGCGGGGTGAGCGCAACCGACGGCATCACCCACCCCGATTACGGCATAGGCAAGCGCCTTTCCTCGCCAAGTTTCGTCACCGCGGCCTATACCGGCGGCTACGACGCGGAACTGATTGCCGCCGAGATCGCGGCAGGCGGATACCGCACCGTCGGCGTGGTGGCGCCGGCCGCCTGGTATTACACCTTCGGGGTGCAGCTGAAGGAACTGGCCAGGGAGGTCACCTTTGTCGATGCCACGGAGGCGGTGGACGAGATCAAGGCGATCAAGAGCGCCGAGGAGATCGACTGGATAAAGAAATGCGCGGCGATGCAGGATCGGGTGATGGCAAAGCTGCGCGAGCACATCCGCCCGGGCATGAAGGATTTCGAGGTGGCGGCCTACGCGCAATACCTGGGCCAGCTGCTGGGCAGCGAGCAGGGCATATTCCTCGCCGGTTCGGCGCCCCCGAGCCGGCCCGCCGACCAGCACGAGCGCTGGCAGATGGGCCGTGAAATCAGGAAAGGGGACACTTACCGGCAACTGATCGAGAACAGCGGCCCTGGCGGGTATTACACCGAGCTGGCGCGTTTCATCGTCATCGGCAGGGCCAGCCAGGAGCAGAAAGACGCGGTGGCGCAGGCGGTTGAGGCGCAGCACGAAACCCTGAAACGGCTCAAACCCGGCACCTCCTGCCGCGAGATCTACGCCGCGCACAACGAATACATGCGCGGCAAGGGGCTGCCCGAGGACAAGCGCCTGTATTGCCATGGCCAGGGCTACGATCTGGTGGAGCGTCCGCTCATCCGCCATGATGAGTCGATGACCATCCTGGAGAACATGAATATCGTCTGCCATCCGGGCTTTGCCAACGCCACCGTGGCCGGCGGCATCTGCGACAACTACATCATCGGGCCGGATGGCGCGATGGCGATCCACAATACCCCGCAGATCATTCTGGAGACCGAGTAACGGCAGACGGTGCGGCCGGCAGTGCCGGCCCGCAGCGTTTTTTTCAGAGCAAGACAGGCTTGAATCATCCATGAAAAATACGGTACTGGTCATAGATGCGCCGGAGGAGAGTTTCGGCGCGGAGCGTTTCATATCCCTGGTGGCGCCGGCTTTTCCGCAGCTGGCATTCCAGGTGGCCACGCAGCGCGACGGCAGCGGGCCGGGCATCGCCGAAGCCCGGGCCATATTGGGCTTTGCGCATCATTTCACCGAGGGGCTGCTCGCCGCGGCGAAATCGCTGCAATGGATCCAGTCCTTCACCACCGGTGTCGACGGCATCCTGCGGCTCAAGGCGTTGCGGCCCGAGGTGATCCTCACCTCGCTGCGCGGCGTGCACGGGCCGCAGATGTCCGAACTGACCTTCCTGCACATGCTGGCGCTGTGCCGCAACTACCCGCGCGTGCTCGACAACCAGCGCAACCGTGTCTGGGAACGCAATGCCATTCCCACCCTGGCCGGCAAGACGGTGGTGATCTTCGGCGTGGGTGCAATCGCCGCCGCGCTGGCGCGGCGCTGCAAGGCGTTCGACATGGCGGTTGTCGGCATTTCATCGTCGCCGCGTCCGGTGCCCGATTTCGACCGCATGATGGCGCGCAGCGAACTGTTGCAGGCGGCTGCGCTTGCCGATTTTTTCGTGGTGCTCGCGCCGCTGTCGCCGCAGACGGCGGGAATTATCGATGCGCGCGTACTGAATGCGATGAAACCCGGCGCCTACCTCATCAACGTGGCGCGGGGGGGCGTGTGCAACGAGAGCGACATCATCGCCGCGGTGCGCGACAAGCGCATTGCCGGGGCGGGGCTGGATGTGTTCAGCACCACGCCGCTGCCGGCGGACCATCCGCTGTGGAACACCCCGGGCATCCTGCTCACGCCGCACCTCGGGGGCCTGAGCACCACCTACATGGAACAGTCGGTTCCCATTGCATCGCAAAACCTCAAGTGCCTGGTGGAAAACCGCCTGGGCGACCTGATCAACGTCATCCCGCATTAAAATCGCGCGCTCAAAAGCAGGCCGCGCCGGGCTTCGCGCACAGGTGGCGGTCTGGCAGACGCTGGTGAGGGCTTCGATGACGTGGAGTTTGCAGAGCCGGTTGCTGCGTTTTCATTTGCCGTGATAGCTGGGGGCGCGTTTCTCGAAAAACGCCGCGATCGCCTCGGCATGATCGCCGGTGTGGTGCGCCAGCGCCTGGAACGACGCCGACAGATCGAGCAGGCTGTCGATGCGCTGCTGCTGGCCCTCGCGCAGCAGGCGCTTGGTCCAGCGCAGCGCCTGCGGCGGGTTGGCGGCGACGCGGTTGGCCAGCGCCAGCGCCTCGTCCATCAGCTTGTCATCGGGCACCACGCGCGACACCAGGCCCATGGCCAGCGCCGCTTTGGCATCCACCATGTCCCCGGTGAAGGCCATCTCGCAGGCCTGCGCCATGCCCACCACGCGCGGCAGCAGCCAGGCGCCGCCGTCGCCGGGGATGATGCCGAGTTTGACAAAGCTCTCGGCGAATTTGCTGCTCTCCCCGGCAATGCGCATGTCGCACATGCAGGCGAGGTCGCAGCCTGCGCCGATCGCAAAGCCGTTGACCGCCGCAATGATGGGCACATCGAGGCGCGAAAAAGCCATCGGGATGCGCTGAATGCCGGTGCGGTAGCGGTTCTGGATTTCTCCGGGCGTGCCGCCGAACATGCCTTCCTTGTCGCGCATCTCCTTGACGTCGCCGCCGGCGCAGAAGGATTTGCCTGCGCCGGTCAGTATGACCACGCGCACCGACAGATCGGCATTGATGCGCGCGAAGAGGTCCTCGAAGGCGGCGAACAGTTCGTCGCCGGAGAGCACATTGCGCTTGTCCGGCCGGTTCAGTGTCAGCGTCACCACGTTGCCGGTCTGTTGGTAGAGGATGGGGACGGAGTCGGTCATGTCGTTCTGCCTTGATGGAGGGTGTGGTTTGAAAATGGGCAGGCGGGATTTTGCAATGCAAAATGCGGGCCGGGCACCAGTTTGAGCACCCCTATTTTCGCCGCTTTCCGGCGCCCGCGCGGTGCGTAACGTTTGCGGGCTGGAAGTACAATAGCCGGAATCACCGCAAACCATGGAGAAACTCATGCGTCGAACGTCCCGTTATTTCCTGCTCGCGGCGCTTTGCGCCGCGGCGGCCGTAGCGCAGGCGCAGACCTGGCCGACGCGTTCGATCAGATTCATCCTCGCGCAGCCGCCGGGTACCGGGCCGGACATCATTTCACGGCTGATGTCGGATCGGTTTGCGAAGACCTGGGGGCAGGCGGTGGTGATCGACAACCGTGCCGGCGGCAACAATGTCATCGGCTCCCAGGCCGCTGCGCGAGCTCCCGCGGATGGATACAACTTTTTCTTCGCGACCACGGCCGCAACGGTGATCAATCTGCACACCATGAAAGCGCTGCCCTATGACCCGGTCAAGGATTTTGTGCCGGTGGCGCTCATCGCCAAGAGCCCGTTCGTGCTGGTGGTCAACAGCGACGTGCCTGCGAAGAATCTGGCCGAATTGATCGCTTATGCAAAATCGCAGCCGGGCAAGCTGTCATTCGCCAGCGACAATGCGCGGGGCCTCGCAGGAATGCTTGGCGAAATGCTGAACGTTTCGGCTGGCATCAATGTCGTGCACGTGCCCTATAACGGCACCGTCCCCATGCTGCAGGACACGGTGGTCGGGCGCACCCAGTACACCTTCAGCAGCACCCCCGGGATTGGCCCGTTCGTCAAGAGCGGCAGATTGCGCGCCATCGGGGTAAGCAGCGCCGAGCGCGTGCCCGGTTTCGAGGAGATTCCCACGATCCGCGAAACGTTTCCCGGATTCGAATATGTCGGCTGGTACATGATTTACGCGCCCACTGGCGTTGCCGGCGACATCATCCAGCGGGTCAACCGCGATGTGGGCCAGGTCATGAAGGATCCGGAGGTCGCGGAAAAAATCGCCAGTTTCGGTTCCGTGGTCGAGAAGGGCCCGGGGACGCCCAGGGAGTTGAATGAGTTTCTGCGCCTTGAAGGCGAGCGCTGGGGACGCGCGGTGAAGGCGGCGAAGATTGAACCCGAATAGTCCCGATTACAGACAGTCACGGCAAGCGTCTATAAACTAAATTCCAAAGAGGTTTTTGATGTCAATTATTCTTGCTGCGCTTCGGGCGCTCCTCGTCCTCGTCCTTTGCCTGGCCGTACTGCCCGCAACGGCGCAGAGCTGGCCCAACCGGCCGGTGAAATTCATCATTTCGCAGCCGCCGGGCGCGGGACCGGACATCATGGCGCGCTTCCTCGGCGAGCGCCTGTCGCGCGGCTGGGGGCAATCGGTGGTGGTGGAGAACCGTCCGGGCGGGGCGAACATCCCCGGCAGCGTCGCCGCAGCCAAGTCACCGCCTGACGGCTACAACTATTTCATGGCCACCGGCGGCATCCTGCTCAACGCCCATACCTTCAAGACGCTGCCCTACGATCCGGACAAGGATTTCGTGCCGGTGGCCTTCTTCGGCAAGGCACCGTTCGTCCTCGCGGTCAATCCGACACTGCCCGTCAATAATCTTCCCGAGTTGCTCGCCTACCTCAAAGCCAATCCGGGCAAGGTATCGTTCGCCAGCGAAGGCACCCGCAGCCTGGGGGGCATGATGGGCGAATATTTCAAGGTGCTGGCCGGCGCGCAGTTCGAACACGTGCCCTATAACGGCGCCGCCGCCGGCATCCAGGACACCATCGTCGGGCGTACCCAGATGACGCTGCAAAGCGCAACCTCGGTCTCGCCGTTCGTCAAGGCGGGCAAGCTGCGCGCCATTGCCGTAACCTCGAGCCGCCCCGTGCCCGGGATGGACAATATACCGATGCTCAAGGCCACCTATCCGAACTTCGAATATGTCGGCTGGTACATGCTGTATGCGCCGACCGGAACCGCCGCCGATATCGTGCAGCGCGTCAACCGCGACGTGGACCGGGTGCTGCGCGACCCGGAGGTCGCACAGAAGCTGTTCGAACTGGGCCCGGTGGTCGAGGATGTCGGCACCCCCGAGTCGCTGCGCCAGTTCCACAAGGAAGAGCACGAGCGCTGGGCGCGGCTGGTAAAGGCGACCGGCATCCAACCGGAATAGACAGCATTACTCAGGGAAACACCGGGCAAGTGGTGAGTTTTTCAGAAGCAGCCGGTGTTTCGCCATAGCGGGGGATATGCAAGGGGGAAACGGCCCCCTTGTTCAGTATTTTCATAGGAGAACATTCATGACTTTGAATACCAAGAAATTATTCGACATCAGCGGCAAGGTGGCACTGATCACCGGCGGTACCGGCGCGTTCGGACGCATCGCGGCGCTGGGCCTGGCCGATGCAGGCGCAAAACTGGTCATCACCGCCTCCAACAAGGCGGGGCTGGAAAAAGTGGCCGCCGAAGTGCGCGCGGCCGGCGGCGATGTGCAGATCGTTGCGCGCCGTGCCGAAACCGAGGCCGATGCCGAGGCCATGGTCGAGGCTGCGGTCAAGGCCTACGGCGGCCTGGACATCCTGGTTGCGGGCGCCGGCATGAACGAGCCCGCGCCGATTGTCGACCAGTCGCTGGAGCGCTTCGAGGCGATCATGGATGCCAACGTGCGCGGTTCATGGCTGGTGTGCAAGGCGGCCGGCAAGCAGATGATCAAGCAGGGGCGGGGCGGCAAGGTGGTGCTCATTTCGTCGGCGCGCAGCGTGCGCGGCCATCCGGCGGGTTACGGCGGTTACTGCACCTCCAAGGCCGCCATCGACGGGCTCACCCGCACGCTCGGCTGCGAATGGGGCAAGTACAAGATCAACGTGAACGCCATCGGACCGACGGTGTTCCGTTCGCCGCTGACGGCCTGGATGTTCGGCGACGACGAAAAGGCCACCACGGTGCGCAATGGCTTCATGGCGCGCCTGCCGATCGGACGTCTTGGCGAACCGGAGGACCTGGTGGGCGTGCTGCTGTACCTGTCCTCGCCGGCTTCGGACTTCTGCACCGGGCAGACGATGTTCGTCGATGGCGGATACACCGCGGGGTAGGACGCCCTTCGCGGGTCAAGGTTCAGTGGACAATTCTGCCGCGGGCGTCCGGGAAAGATAAGAGCAGCGGAAGAGGGCGAGCCCTCTTCCCCCGTTACCCCCGACTCCCCGCGGTGCAATTGGAATAATAGATTGAAATGACAGCGGAGCGATTCGGCAAATGAGCACACCTGAGCGTATTGCAATTATTGGCGCCGGCATGATGGGCAACGGCATTGCGGCGGTATTCGCCGCGCGCGGTCATAGCGTCACCATTTACGATCCGTTCGCCGAGGCATTGACCGCGGTACCGGGCCGTGTCTCGGGCGTGCTGAAGGACCTTGGCTGGGATGCCGATGCCGTCAAGCGGGTTCGCACCGAGGCCGACCTGGCCAGGGCCGTGGCCGACGCGGATTTTGTCACCGAAGCGGCACTTGAAAAGCTGCCGCTCAAACAGGATCTGTTTGTGCAACTCGCTGCGGCGACCGGACCCGATTGCGTCCTGGCAAGCAACACTTCGGTCATCCCGATCACCGACATTGCCGCAAAACTCAATGACCGGGACGCCGCGCGCATGCTCGGCACCCATTGGTGGAACCCGCCCTACCTCATTCCGCTGGTCGAGGTGGTCCAGACCGTGCGCACCGCACCGGAGCCGATCCAGAAGACGCTCGACCTGCTGCGGCGCATCGGCAAGAAACCGGTGCATGTGAAGCGCGACGTCCCCGGCTTTGTCGGCAACCGCCTGCAACATGCGCTGTGGCGCGAAGCGGTGGCGCTGGTCGATGCCGGCGTCTGCGATGCGGCCACCGTCGATGAGGTCATCAAGAACAGCTTCGGCATCCGCCTGCCGGTGCTGGCGCCGCTGGAGAACGCGGACCTGGTGGGCCTGGATCTCACGCAGGACATCCATGACGTGATCCTCAAGCACCTGGACCGCTCCGAAGCGCCGGCCGCAATCCTGCGCGAGAAGGTGAAAAAGGGCGAACTGGGAATGAAATCCGGAAAGGGGTTCTACGACTGGACGCCCGAGACGGCCAATGCGGTGCGCAAGCGCATGCTCGATCATCTGCGCGCGGTGCTGAAGCCCTGAAGGGCGTGCCCGGTCCGGCGAACTCCCGGTAGCAGTCCCGCACGGGACGCCGGCGGGCTTACCCGCCGGCAATTTTCGAAAACAGCAATACCTCGCTTTCGCGGCGGATCGGCTGCAGCAACGCATCCTGGTAAATCTCGCCGTCGATGGCGACAGCGATCCCGTTTTCCAGGTACGGCTGCAACTGTGGAAAACACTCGGCCAGTTCCTCGAAAAGCTGGCGCACACTCGCGACCTCGAGCGAGAGCAGGGTCGCGCCGCCGGTATAGGGCTTGAGCTCGTTGGACAGCGAAATCGTCGCCACGAGCTGCAGCCCTATTCCTATTCCTATTCCTATCCCTAGGCCTTGCCGGCTTCCTCGAGCGCCTTGAGTACGCGCGGGGGGGACATCGGCTGCTGGCGCAACCGCAGGCCCACTGCGTTCTCGATGGCATTGGAGATGGCCGCGATGGGCGGGATGATCGAAACCTCCCCGCAGCCGCGCACCCCGTAAGGATGATTGGGGTTGGGCACTTCGACGATGACCGTGTCGATGAACGGCACGTCCGAGGCGACCGGAACGCGGTAGTCGAGGAACCCCGGATTCTGCAGCACCCCGTCGGCTCCGTAGACATATTCTTCGTTCAGCGACCAGCCGATGCCCTGTACGCCCGCGCCCTGCATCTGTCCTTCGACATACGCCGGGTGGATCGCCTTGCCGACATCCTGCACGATGGTGTAGCGCAGGACCTTGACGGTACCGGTCTGTTTGTCCACCTCGACATCGACCAGGTGCGTGCAGAAGCCGGGTCCGGCGCCCTGGGCGTTGATCTCTGCCTGGCCGGAAATGCTGCCGCCGGTCTTGCCGGCCACGCGCGCGATTTCAGTGAGCGACATCGGGGCAAACTGTTTGGCGCTGCCCGGCGCCGGCACGGCGCTGCCGTCCTTCCAGAGGACGTCCTCGAGGGCAACCTCGCGGATCTGGGCGGCGCGCTGGCGCAGCCTCTCGATCGCCTGGCGCGCCGAGAGCACCGCCGCCATGCCGCCGGCGAAAGTGCCGCGGCTGCCGGCGGTGATGAAATTGAAACCCAGCGCGGAGGTGTCGCCGATCACCGGGCGCACCCTTTCGTAGGCGATGCCGAATTCCTCGGCCACCATCATCGCCATCGAGGCGCGCGAGCCGCCGGCCACATCGACGGTGCCCATGATGAGCGTGACGGTCCCGTCCTCGTTGACGTTGAGCCGGGAGGATGTCTCCATGCCGATGTTGAACCAGAAGCCGGTGGCAATGCCGCGGCCCTGATTGGCCCCGAGCGGCGCACTGTAATGCGGATGCGCCTTGGCCTTGTTCAGGGTTTCGATATACCCGATCGGCCCCAGCTTCGGTCCGTAATAGGTCTGGGTGCCTTCCTTGGCGGCATTTTTCAGGCGGAATTCGATCGGATCGATGCCGAGCTTCTTCGCCAGTTCGTCGATGACGCTCTCGACGCCGAATACGGCGATCGGCGCACCCGGGGCGCGGTAGGCGGCCACCTTGGGCCGGTTCGAGGTGACGTCGTGGCCGACCACGCGCACGTTGTCGATGTCGTAGCGCGTAAAGGTGCACGGTGAGGCCATGCCCACCGACGAGCCTGCAAAGGCGCCGGCCTGGAAGTTGAGCTCGGCATCGGCGGCGACGATCCGTCCGTCCTTGGTGCAACCGATCTTGACCTTCACATTGGCCCCTGAGGTCGGCCCGGTGGCGCGGAACACCTCCTCGCGCGTCATCGTTATCTTCACCGGCCGGTGCGACTTGCGCGACAGCGCAATCGCCAGCGGCTCGCCATAGATGTTGTTCTTGCCGCCGAAGCCGCCGCCCAGTTCAGTCGGATACACGCGGATCCGCCCGATCTCCATCTGCAGCACCTTGGCGCATTGGGCGCGAAACACGAAATGCCCCTGCGTGCCCGTCCACAATTCCGCGTTGCCGTCCTCGCTGTAGTTGGCCAGGCAGGCCTGGGGTTCGATATAGCCCTGGTGCACCGGCATGGTGTTGAACTCGCGCTCGATGATGATATCGGCCTGCTTGAATCCCGCATCGAGGTCGCCGCGCGCGAAAACCAGGCGCTTGGCGATATTGGAC
>CAIOLO010000032.1 GCA_903859155.1 uncultured beta proteobacterium | reverse complement strand
GTTTTGCGAAGTCGACGGAAGTTTTCCCAACCACCATCCTGATCCGTCAAGACCGGAAAATCTGGTGGATCTGATCCGCGCGGTGCGCGAGCAGGGCGCCGAACTCGGCCTGGCATTCGATGGCGACGGCGACCGGCTGGGTGTGGTCACCGCTGCGGGTCGCATCATCTACCCGGACCGGCAAATGATGCTGTTTGCCGCCGATGTGCTGACGCGCGTGCCCGGCGCGCAAATCGTCTATGACGTCAAATGCACGCGCCTGCTTGCCCCCTGGATCAAAAAGCACGGCGGCGTTCCCAGTCTGTGGAAAACCGGGCATTCCTTCATCAAGGCTCGACTGAAGGAAACCGGCGCACCGCTCGCCGGTGAGATGAGCGGGCATATCTTTTTTTCCGAGCGTTGGTACGGATTTGACGACGGTCAGTATGCGGGCGCGCGACTATTGGAGATTCTGTCGCGGCAGAGAGACCCGAGCAGTGTCCTCGAGGGCCTGCCCGATGCGGTGTCGACGCCGGAACTCAACTGGGCGCTTGCCGAGGGCGAACCGCATCGGCTTATCGCGGCATTGCAGCAGTCCGCGCGCTTCGAGGGTTCCCGGGAGGTTATCAAGCTCGACGGTCTGCGCGTCGAATACGCGGATGGGTTTGGACTGGCGCGCGCATCGAATACCACGCCGGTGATCGTGCTGCGATTCGAGGGCGACAACGATGCGGCGCTGGAACGCATTCAAGGCGAATTCAGGCGCGTGCTGCTTGCCGCCAAAACGGGCGCAAAGCTGCCGTTTTAGCCTTGCGTTTCTTACCGGCCAGTTGTTGACCGGTTCGGCGAAGAAAGTGGGTTTGCATACGTCCGTCATTCTGGAGAGTTGCGCTCTTGCAACTCTCCAGAATGACGGGAAAAACAGACGCCAGAGCGAAGCAAGTTGTTTGCTTCCGGCTGTGCCGCTGTTTTAGGCCTTAGCCTTACTTTCCGCGCAGCAAGCGCGTGCTGCGCAAGCTGGCATCGTCGAGTGCCTCCTTGGGCGTCTTGTGCTGCGCCCAGACCGCTTCCAGATCGTCGTCGAGAATTGCGCGGATCTGCGCCAGCATGGGGACCTGCTGCAGCGGCGAACGTGTGCGTCTGGCCGGCCGCGCCGCCTGCAATGCGACTTCTGCCCAGGGGTTGCGCTCGTAGTAACCGGCTTTGCGCGTGATCTCGTAGGCCTGCCGCGTCAGCGGCAGATCGCCGGTCAGTTGATGCCATTGCGCCCTGGCCTCCGGGCTCGACAGGTAGGCCAGGAAACTTGCCGAGCCCTGATACTCCATTTGCGGCTTGCCGGCGAGCACCCAGATGCTGCTGCCGTTGCCCAGCGTCTGGCGGTGCGGAAAATCGTCATATACCGGCATGGGCGCCATGCCGAATTGGCGCGGAGATTTCGCCAGCAACTGGGCATAGAGCGCGGAGGTGCTCGCCAGCATCGCGCATTCGCCGGCAGCAAAGCGCTCGCCGGCCTCGTTGTTCGGTCCGAAATAGCTGAACAGGTCGCTTTTAGCCCATGAGGACAGCATGCCGATATGTCTCATCAGCAGGCGGTTGCTGAAGTTCAGCGCTGATACGTGCGAATAAGGACCTGCCTGTTCCACAACGGACTCGTCATACATGGCCAGTATGTTTTCCACCAGCACCCATGTCTGGCGGTCGCTGGCAAAGCCACAGGATGAAATTTTCGCGTCAATGATCTGCGCGGCTGCCTCCTGAACCTCGCGCCAGGTATGCGGCGGTCTGGCCGGATCCAGACCTGCCTTGAGGAAGATCTCGCGGTTGAAATAGAACGCCACCGTTGCCGTTCCCAGTGGCATGGACATGAGGCGTCCCAGCGTATCGGTCGAGGAATCGAGTACACCAGGAAAGTAAGCATCCGGTCTGAAGCGGTTTCCGCCTTCCTGCAGCACCAGGTGCACCGGCCGGTAGGCATTGCGCTTCGCCGCAAGGGTGGCGCCCTCCGCCTGGCCCAGTTGCAGCAGGTGCGGAGCGCGCTTGTCGCGCTGCGCAGCAAGTGCGAGCCCGACCAGATCCGGGTTGTCGCCCTTGTAGGTGGGCAACAAACGCCAGGCGGTTTGAGAAGCGTTGAACTGCCCGGCCAGACGTGTGATGGCTTCGCCACGAAGGCCGGAAAAAGCGTGCCACAGGACAATATCGACCTGCGCGGGGGTGGCCGAGGTGGAATGCCACAGCACGAGGGCGCAGAGCAGCCAGCGTATGCTGATGTGAGGCACGGTCAGGTGAGGCTGGGGTTGTTACAAACGGCGCGCAAAATCATGCACGATTATAGTGCGGAGCGCGGCAGCAGAAGTCGTTGCGCTAAAAGTCGAGACCTGACCGGGAAACAAGAAAAAAAACGGGGGGAGGGAGGGCTCCCCCCGCTGGACCGCCGTTTGCTGGGCCGGCGGAAAACGGTGTATGACAAGAGCATAGTGGCTTTCCGGGCTACAGGCAAGAGCTGTCATCTCCCCAAAGTGGAATATGTTGCACTTTCCCGGCGAAATGGCTGAGTGCGGGGGCGGCTGGGAGCGTGAAAAGCACACACGAATCACCATGTTAGTATTTCAGCGTGGTTAGTGAAATTTTCCCTTCGATGTCCATAGAACCCTCTGACCTGATCCACGGCGAAGCAATCGCGCAAGCACTGGAAATGTTTCGTCTGAACATTCCGGTGGAGGTATTGGCGCAATGCCCCTCGACCAACGCGCTTTTGCTTGAACGCGCCAGAATGGGCGCGCCGCATGCCAGTGCAATCGTTTGCGAGAATCAGACAGCCGGCAGGGGCAGGCGAGGCAGCACCTGGATTTCCGCTACCGGCGCGAGCCTGACTTTTTCCTTGCTGTGGCGGTTTGGTTCAACTGTTTCGGCCTTGTCCGGGCTGAGTCTTGCCGTTGCGGTGGCGGTGGCCCGGGCGCTTGAAGCACAGGGAGGGGCGCAAATAGAACTCAAGTGGCCCAATGACCTGTTGTTTCGTGGACGCAAGCTTGGCGGCATTCTGATTGAAACACTTTCCAGTGCGGACAGTACGGTTGCGGTTATCGGCATCGGATTGAATGTCCGAAATGCACCGGCACTGGGCGATCGCGTCGGGCATCAAGTCGCGGACCTCAGGGAGGCCGGTGCACTGGGCTCCCGAAACGAATTGCTCGTGGCGCAATTGCTGCAGCTTTCCCAGGTGTTGCCGACGTTCGAAAAACACGGTTTTGCGCCGCTGCGCGAGGAGTGGCTGGCCCGGCATGCCTGGCAAGGCAGGCGTGTGCGACTCTCCGGTGGCGGTCATCAGGAGGCCGAGGGGGAGGCCATAGGCGTGGCGGAGGACGGCGCACTGCTCCTGCAGGTGGCGGGGGAAGTCAGGCGCTACTACAGCGGCGAGCTTTCCCTGGGACTGGCGTGATATTGACCATTGATTGCGGCAACTCCCGCGTAAAGTGGGGGGTCTGCCGGCGTCCAGGCGGGTATGCCGCCGCAGCGATAGACTGGATCGCAAAAGGCGCCGAGGCGATCGGGCAACTGACCAGCCTCTCGGTCAAATGGAATTTTCAGGAAGAACCCGAAGCGATTGTCATTGCCAATGTGGCCGGCCAGGCGGTTGCCGTCGAATTGGCGCAATGCCTGAAAAGATTTCGCGCAGTACCCTGGTGGATCGCACCGACCGTCAGGCAGTGCGGCGTGAGTAACGCTTATGCGGATCCTGCGCGCCTGGGGGCGGACCGATGGGCGGCCCTGATCGGTGCGCGCGCCCTGCATGCGGCAGACTGTCTGGTGGTGATGGCCGGCACCGCAACCACCATCGATGTGTTGACTGCAAATGGTGAATTTCGCGGCGGACTGATTCTTCCCGGCGAGCGACTCATGAAGCACGCGCTGGCCGAGCGCACCGCGGGGCTGCCGCTGTCCGGCGGCAGTGTCACGGACTATCCGCGTGATACCGGTGATGCCATAGAGACAGGCTGTTTTTTCGCGCAGCTGGGTGCGATTGAGCGCATGTTCTCGCGCCTCGGCACTGAGCGCTTGTGCCTGCTCTCCGGCGGTGCCGCCGGCCGCATGGCCGGGCATCTGAGCATCCCGCTGCGCGTAGTGGATAATCTGGTGCTCGAGGGGCTGGCCCGCATTTCCTCGGGTTACTGAACGCTTGCCGGATTGAACAGGCAAATCGACGGGATGCGCGAATTGCGCGATTTTTTTACAAGGCAGGACGCTGGATGAGGCTGCTGGTTCTGATTTTGCTGCTGGCGAACGTCGCTTTCTACGCCTGGGTGCAGTACGTCCCCGATTCGTCGTCTGCGGAGGCGCAATTGATGGCGCAGCAAATCAATCCGGAATCGATAAGGCTGTTGTCCGGTCAGCAACTGGCGGCGGTGCGCAAGCCCGAACCGCCCAGGCCGGTGTCCTGCGTCGAATGGGGCAATTTCAGCCGGGACGATGCAGCGCGTGCGCAGGAAGCGGTTTTGCCACTGTCACCGGGCGCGCATTTTACCGAACGCAAGCTGGAGGACGTCGTCGGGTGGTGGGTATTCATGCCGCCCCAGACAAGCCGGCAGGGTGCGGTGCAGAAACTGGAGGAACTGAAGCGGCTTGGCATTGATGAATATTTCATTGTCCAGGAAGATGCCAAGTTCCGCTTCGCCATTTCCTTGGGGGTTTTTCGCAGCGAGGAGGCGGCGCAGAAAAAGCTCGAACAACTGCAGGGACGCGGTGTGCGCACTGCAAGGATCGGCCAGCGTGGCACGCCGGTGAGCCGCCTGTCCCTGCGACTTCACGATCTGCAGGAAGGTGCCCAGCCGAAAATCGTCGAATTATTGAAGGAATTTCCGGGCACAACGCTCAAAGACTGCGCCGCCTGAACGCCTGTCGCCGCGGCGCCGCCAGCCGGATTCCGGCAAGTGGGGCGGGCCTTATCTGCCGCGGATGCGCTCCAGCGTGGCAGTGGTGGAGCGCTCGAACGCAAACGGGATCGAATGGACCGCACCGTTCCAGCCCGTTACTTCACGCGCACCCACCATTTCAGACGGTTTCCAGTCCCCCCCTTTGACCAGCACTTCGGGCCGCGCAAGAACGATCAAGGCGAGCGGCGTGTCCTCGTCAAACCAGGTGACAAGGCTTACCGAGGCGAGCGCGGCAATCACAGCGGCGCGATCGCCCAGCGTGTTGACCGGCCGGTCCTCGCCCTTGCCCAGGCGTTTTGCCGAAGCATCACTGTTCAGTGCGACCAGCAGCGACGAACCCAAAGCCCTTGCCTGGTCGAGATACGTGGCATGGCCACGATGCAACAGGTCGAATACGCCATTGGTGAACACCAGCGGGCGTTCCATTCCTGCGAGGCGGGCCACAAGGTCCTGCGGCGGGCAGATCTTGGATTCGAAAACGGGCGGGCGGTAGATCATGATGGCGCCGATGTTACCCTAAGCCCATCGTGATTTTGTACGCGGCAAAGCAGCTGAGGCGGAATTCTGCAGGTGCAGGTGCAGATGCCGGTGCAGGTGCCGGTGCAGATGCCGGTGCAGGTGCCGGTGACCGCCTGACCTGCAGGCGGTTTCTCAGGGAGTGTCCCGGCTACTTCGCGGCAGAAGCCGGTGCGGCCGGCAGATACTCGAACACCCTGACCACCTTCTGCACGCCGCCTATGCCGCGGGCGATCTCGGTGGCGTCGTCGGCTTCCTTGCGGGTGACCAGTCCGAGAAGATAGATCACGCCAGCTTCGGTGACGACTTTCACGTTCAGCGGAGAAAATTTCTGCGGACCGATGAACGCCGCCTTGACGCGACCGGTCAGAAAGGTGTCGTTGCCGCGCGCCTGCATCGAGGTGGCCCCGGCGATCTGCAACTCGTTGACCACGCCTTTGACGCGTTCGATCTGCGCCACGGTCCTTTCGGCTTCTTCCTTGGCTTTGGCATCGGGCACCTCGCCGGTCAGCAGCACCGTGTAGTTGTAGCTGGTGACATTGACATGCGCCTTCTCGTCCAGTTTCTGCCCCAGGCGGTTGTTCGCCGTGACTTCGACGCGCTCGTCGCCGAGGACTACCTCTGCGGGCCTGCGATCACTGCCGATCATGACGCCGGTGGCGGCACCCCCGACAAGCGCCGCCTCGATGCACCCCCCCAGGAGCAGCGCGGCGCTGACAACGGCGGCCAGGGCAAGGGGCGATACGGATTTTTCTGTTTTCTGCATTATTCTGCTCCCAGTAGTAGGGTATCAATTCCATCGCAAAGACAATGTATTGCCAACAAATGGACCTCCTGAATGCGCGGCGTTTGCGCATGGGGGACGCAGATATGGACGTCGTGCTCGCCTAGAAGTTTCCCGATTTCACCGCCGCCGCGGCCGGTCAGCGCGACCACGCGAAGTTCACGCTCGTGCGCCGCCTCAATGGCGCGCAGGACGTTGCGCGAGTTGCCGCTGGTGGAGATGGCCAGCAGCACATCGCCTGACTGCCCCAGCGCGGTGATCTGCTTGGAGAATACCTGGTCAAAACTGTAATCGTTGCCGATGGCCGTCAATGTCGAGGTATCGGTGGTCAGTGCGATCGCCGCCAGCGGCGGGCGCTCGCGCTCGAAGCGGTTGAGCAATTCACCGGAAAAGTGCTGTGCATCGGCGGCCGAACCGCCATTCCCGCAGGAAAGGATCTTGCCGTTGGCGAGCAGGCATCTGGCCATCAGTTCCACGGCGCGCGCTATGGCTTCCGCCAGCGAGTCGATGGCGTCCAGCTTGGTTTGCGCACTTTCCTGAAACTGGCGGCGGACGCGCGCCAGCAGTTCTGGATTGGTGTCAGGTGTCGGCGAGTTGCGAACGGAGTTTGGCATGGCGGGCATTCTACCGTAGCGCTGCCGGTCTGATGTCTGCAACGATACGCGTGCACCGGTGGCTAGCGCAGCAGCACATCGAAAACGACGCGACGCCTGCTGCGGCGCATTGCTTCCTCCCGGACCACTCTGGCAGTCACGGTCTCGCCGCTATCGATGGCCCAGGCCAGCGCGGCGTTGCTCGCGCGCGGCACATAACCGAGCTTGCGTCCCCGCCATTCGACCCGCACGGCATTGGCGTCGTGCGGGTTGTCCGGTTCGCGCACCAGATCCAGGTCTTCTCCGGGCTGAATGGCAGCGGCCAGGGCCGGCGCCTCGTAGTACCGGTAGCCCGCCAGCGCGGATCGCTGCACCAGCAGGCTGACCTCCTGGGCCGGGGCCGCACCGTTGCATGCCAGGGCGAGCAGTGCCAGCAGTGGCCCCGGAGCAAGTCTCGATCTACTCGGTGATGGCATCGCGTATCCATTCGAAATCCGGTGGGTCGAGGCTCCTGAGCAGTACCGCGTCAAAGCGGCAGATGGCGCGTGGATGGCGCGCAAGGTACTGCCTTGCCGCAGCAAGCAGGCGCGAGCGCTTGCGGCCATGAATGCTCTCGCCGGGACTGCCGAATCTGGAATTGGTTCGAAGTCGGACTTCGACAAAGACGATGGTTTCCCCTTCCAGCAGGACCAGATCAAGTTCACCGAAGCGCGAGTGCCAGTTCTTCTCGACAAGCGCGAGCCCCTGGCGCTGCAGGAAGTCCCCGGCAAGCGCTTCGGCGCGACGGCCTTCTGTCTGTGGCATCGAATCGGGTACCGGTACCTTCCCCATCGGAATTCCTTGTCTGCGTCGGGGCTCTCGGGCCGCAGCGGCTTGCCGGATCTGCGCAGGCACCGCACAATGCTGCCCCGGGCGCATTGGCGCCCGTCGCAGAAGGCGGATGCGCTGCAATGAACAACGGCCCGGACCCAGACCGCGTTGACCGCGGCGAATTGTTTGTGGTGGCCACGCCCATCGGCAATCTCGAAGACATGACCCTGCGTGCGATCCGCGTTCTCAAGGAGGTTGATGTCATCGCCGCCGAAGACACGCGCGTGACCGCCCACCTGCTCGCCAGGTATGCGATTGCCCAGCGTCCCATGGCCCTGCATGCGCATAACGAACGCGCCCGTACCGAGCAGGTTCTGCAGCTGCTGGCCGCAAACAAGCGCGTGGCGCTGGTGAGCGACGCCGGCACACCGGGTATCTCGGATCCGGGCGCGATCCTGGTTGAGGCGGTGCGCGCGGCGGGTTTTCGCGTGACGCCGGTTCCAGGCCCCAGTGCGCTTGCCGCGGCGCTGTCGGTCTCGGGCATCGCCGCGGAGCGGATTCTGTTCTGCGGATTTCTTCCGGCCAAGGCGAGCGCGCGTCGCAATGCGATCACCGAACTGGGCAATCGCACCGAAGCGCTGGTGTTGTACGAAGCACCGCATCGCGTCCTCGAGTGCGTCGAAGACCTGGCCGCGGGCGTATCCCATCCGGAGCAGCGCCGCCTGGTCATCGCCCGCGAAATCACCAAGATCTATGAGAGTGTCCACGAATGCATGCTGGAGGCGGCTGCCCAATGGCTGCGGGAGGATCCGGATCGCCTGCGCGGCGAATTCGTGCTGATCCTGTCGGGGCTGGAGGCGGTGGACGAATCCGCGGATTGGGAAAAGACGCTGAGCACTTTGCTGCACGATCTTCCGCTGGCGCAGGCGGTACGCCTGACCTGCGCAATATCCGGGGCAAAGCGCAAGCCGGTCTATGAGCGGGCACTCAAGCTCAAGCCCGGGCAATGAAGCTGCATGAAATGCCGCGCTGCCAGGCAACGCGGCAAAACGTTATGATGCCGTTGCCATGAAAAGCCTGGTGATCACCCGCCCCGACGACTGGCATTTGCACCTGCGCGACGGCCCGGCACTGGCCGCGGTGCTGCCGCACACAGTGCGTGCGTTCGCGCGCGCCATCGTCATGCCCAATCTCAAGCCGGCGGTGACCAGCGTTGCCGCGGCAGACGCTTACCGGCAACGCATCGTGGCGGCGTTCGACGCAGGAAAACGCGGCGGTGCCATCGCGGCCGGGGCGCGGTTCGAACCGCTGATGACGCTTTATCTGACCGACAGGACTTCACCGCGGGATATCGCGCTCGCCCGCGCCAGCGGCTTCGTGCACGCGGTCAAGTACTATCCGGCCGGTGCAACCACCAATTCGGACGCCGGCGTGACCGCGCTGGAACGCGCGTTTCCGGCGCTGGAGGCGATGCAAAAGCACGATCTGCCGCTGCTGGTGCATGGCGAGGTAACCGATCCTGCGATTGATATTTTCGACCGCGAACGGATGTTTGTTGACGGCCAGCTGCAGACCATCGTGTCGCGCTTTCCGGGATTGCGGGTGGTTGCCGAGCACATCACCACGCGCGAGGCGGCGACCTTCGTCGAGCAGGCACGACCCGGCGTGGCCGCGACGATCACCGTGCATCACCTGCTCTACAACCGGGGCGCGATTTTTCAGGGCGGCATCCGCCCGCATTTCTACTGTCTGCCGGTGCTCAAGCGCGAAGAACACAGAAGGGCGCTGGTTGCAGCCGCCACTTCGGGCCAGCCGAAATTTTTTCTCGGCACCGACAGCGCGCCGCACCCGCGCGGCCTGAAGGAGCACCCCTGCGGCTGCGCCGGCGTTTTCAGCGCGCCTGCCGCGCTGGAACTCTATGCGGAAGTGTTCGATGCGGCGGGAGCCCTGGACAAACTGGAATCTTTTGCCAGTCATCACGGCGCCGATTTCTATCGCCTGCCGCGCAATGCGGAAAAAGTGACCCTGCTGAAAGAGGCCTGGACAATCCCGGCCGAATACCCTTTCGGCGACGAAACGGTGGTGCCATTGCGCTGCGGTGAACAGGCCGCCTGGCGGATGGCGTGAGACCGCCGCGGGAAGGGGCGTTTGCGTCACCGCTCTTTGATCCGTTGCACCAATGGCTGGAAAAGCTGCCCCCGGGAAGGTCGGCGGACCCTGACGAACTCAATGCCTTGCACCCTTGCATGCCGCTGAGCGGCGGCGGTGTGCCCATTTGCTTTGTCAGCGCGGCGCAGCCGCAAGCCCGTACTTATGCCGGGCAATACGAGGTGCGCACCTTCCTGCGCGGCGAGATCCCGGTGCGCGAGGCAAGCTTGCACGACCAGTTCAATGCCCTGGCGTGGCTGGCCTTTCCCTGCTCCAAGGGCGCGATCAATCAGCGTCATTTCGTCGAACTGGAGTGCGAGCGCGAGCAGCGCGGAAGCACTCAAGGGGAGGCGTTCTCACCCTGCGGGAGGCGCAGCGCCACGCGTGATGCGCTGACGCTTTTTGACGAAAGCGGAGTCATCGTCGCCTCGCCACGCGCCGACCTGCTGGATCTGATCCGCAACCATCAATGGAAAGCGCTTTTCTGGGAGCGCCGTTCCGAGGTGCGGCGCGAGATGCGGTTCTTCGTAATCGGACACGCCCTGCACGAGAAGGCGCTGCACGCCTACAAGGGCATGACTGCGCGGGCGCTGCTGCTTGTGGTGCCCCCATCTTTCCTTGAATTGTCTCCGGCAGCGCAACGCGAAACAATAGACCGGCAGGCTGCCGGCCAGGTGAAAATGCCCGGACTGCTGGAATCAACGCGCGAGTTGCCGCCGCTGCCGCTGGCCGGGATTCCCGGATGGAGCGATAACGATGATCCCGCCTTTTACGACGATGCGGCGGTGTTTCGCTAGAAGCTTGGCAGCAATTGTTTCGTTGCAGCCTTGGCAGAGGGGTGAGCATCAATAGTCTGTCGCCGGCCCGGCGAGGGGGCATTTTTTGCGATGCCTTACGAGCAGTTGCGCTCGAGGTTTTCCCGGATTGCTTCGAACATCTGTCGGGCAAACTTGCGCTGCTGGTTGCGCAACAACCACATCAATCCGCTGCTTCCTTCCAGGGAGGCGGTGCTGGCAACCGCGGTGCTGTCTTCGTCGATCTGCGAAAGAAAATACCAGACCTTGATTGAAAACCGCATTCCGCCCTTGCTCACGCTGACCGAAGTGCCCAGCGAAGCGATGGGATCGATTTCCGTGGCACGCACCCTGATCTGAAACGGTATTTCCACGAAGGCAATCCTGACCTTGAGCAAGGCCTTGAAGGTGCTGTCATCGACGATCTCCATCTGCTCGACGGGCATGCATTGGATGATGGTGCTGGCGAGCAAATCCCATACCCGTTGCCGGGGTGCTCGAAGCACGTAATCGCTACTTGCCAGCAGGTGGGTGCCGCGTGTCGCCCCGGCAGGGTCAATGACGCCGGTCATGGCCCTGAGGGTGCCGCCAATGCCGGGGCGCGATTGAGCGGTGTGCAAGAGCGCATGTCAATACAGCGGTTGCTCGCCGGCTGCGCTGACACCGGCAATGCGCCCGACGGCAAGCGCCTCGCCGACGTTGCCTCCCCCGCAGTAAAGATGCCCCCACAGCGAGCCGAGTTCCCCGGCAGAATACAAGCGTGGAACGGGCCGGCCATTTTCGCCAATCACGCGAGCACTGGCATCGCGGCGGGGGCCGCCCATGGTATTGACCATGCGGGGCCACAGTTCCACGGCATAAAAGGGCGGCGTGCCAAGCGCTTTGAGCGTCTCCCTGGCGCGATGGAAATCCGGATCGGTGCCGGCTGCACAGTGGCTGTTGTATTTTTCAATGGTTTTTTCCAGCACGGCTTGGTCAACCGCGATGCGCCTGGCAAGTTCGCGTGGCGACCCGCCTTCCACGATCCAGCCCTTGGCCACTTCGGCGGCGTTGTCCGCGCTCCATTTGTAGGCAAGATTCAATCCCGCGCCGCCGACGTGCAGCGCCCCCTTCCTGAGTGTTTCCTGGTCGCAGATGCCGAACATCGGGATGGTGGGGTAACCGGGGCGCTTGGGATTGAAGGCGTAAAACGATTGCCACAGAAAATGGCTTTCCCAGCCGCATTCGTTGGTAAAGCGCTTGCCGCCCTGGTTGACGTAAATGAATCCCGGCGCCGCATAGGAAATCGCAAACGGCGCGGCGTATTCCTTGACGCGCACGCCCACGCCGCCGACCACCACTCCCATGTGCCACAACTGCGCGCCCACGGCGCCTGCCATGGTAATGCCATCACCGGTATTGCCCGGATTACCCACCGCATGAAAGGGCATGAGCGGCAGGAACTGCTCTTTCATTTTTTCGTTGTATTCGAAGCCGCCGCAGGTCAGGACCACCGCGCGGCGCGCCCTGACCATCACGCGTTTGCCGCCGCATTCGACCACGACGCCGGTGACCTCGCCCTTGTCGTTGCTGCAAAGTTCGCGGGCGGGCGCGCTGGTGATGATTTTGATGCCGCGCTTGTCGAGGTTCCCCGACAGGAGATTCCACAGGCGCTCGCCGGAGGGGTTGGTGTCGCCCTCGGCGCCGACCGTGTGGTTCACCATGGCCGCCGATCCGGGAAACGCCGGCCATGAAGGATGCGTAACCTGCGGATAACGGATATTGAGGAAGTGCGTTATCCTGGTTTGGCCGCCGATGCCCTCGATCCACTCCTTGGTTTTGCTTGCCGCGGTGACGTAGGCCTCGATGACAGAGCGGTCGGTTCTGCCCAGGCACAGCGCGTCGATGTGCTCGACGGCCTGTTCCTCGGTTCCCGCAGGGGGGCAAAACCACGAGCAGTTGGAGATGCGCGTGTTGCCCCCCGGGTGCGGCATCTTTTCGACGATGAGCGTGGACGCGCCAGCGTCGTGCGCGGTGATGGCGGCGCTGGCGCCCGCGCCGCCTGCGCCGATGACGACGACATCGCAATCCATGCTGTCGCTGGTGGGTGGACTGTCGCCCATTGCCGGTCTCCCTTCATGCCTGTATCACGCGTTTGATGGATCGAATTGGTGCGCAGTATGGCTCTTGCCGGTTCTCAGGTTGGCGTATTTCCGCCTGATGCTTCGATTCCCGCCATGACCTTCTCGCGCAACTCGCGTTTGAGCACCTTGCCAACCTGGTTTTCGGGCAGGGCATCCAGAAATTTCACGAGCTTTGGCCGTTTATAGGGGGCCAGGCGCTCGCGGCAGAAATCGATAATCTCTTTTTCGGTGCAACCCGTCTCCGCCACCAGGCAGGCAACCACCGTCTCCCCCCAGTCCGCGTGCGGCAGGCCCACCACCGCGGCCGCTTTCACCTTCGGATGCGTACGCAGCACCGGTTCGACCTCCGCCGGGTAGACGTTCATGCCGCCGGTGCGCACGACATCGCGCGAACGGCCGGAAAGATACAAGTAGCCTTCGGCATCCTTGCGCAATAAATCCCCGGTGATCAGCCAACCGTCCCTGAAGGCTTCGCGTGTTTGTTCGGGCTTGTTCCAGTAGCCTTTGAATACCTGCGGTGCCTTCACCGCCATCAGCCCGATTTCCCCGGCAGGCACGGGGCGCATGTTCTCGTCCATGCTCTCGACCTGGCAACGGTGTGCGGGGTGCCCCACCGACTGCAGAATGTCGGCGCGACCGCCCGGGGCGAGCGCCGCGTCGATTTCATCGGGCAGCAGATAGGTGATGCGCCCGCCTGCTTCGGTGGCGGCGAAGGCGCAGAAAAAGCGCCCCTTGAAGGTCTTGTTGGCGCGCAGGCGCGTCATGCCGTCCTGATTGCCGCCCACCGGAGACGAGCCGGAATAGTAGCGAACGCTGGACAGGTCGTACCTGTCAAGGTCGGGATGGCCGGTGAAGCGCGTAAATGTCGACTGGGTCGCATGCACGATGGAAACGCGATGCCGTTCGATCGATTCCAGCAGGCGCGTGGCCTCAAAGCGCGGCAGCAGCATGATGGTCGATCCGGACAACACGTACAGTGCCAGGAGCGACAGGTTCGAGCCCGCGGCCATGGGGCCGGATATCGACGCAATGTCGTTCGGGTTGAAGGGCATGTGATGCAGGTTGATTTCGCAGCAGGTGAGCAGCTGCCGGTGTGTCTTGATGCAGCCCTTGGGCGAACCGGTGGTGCCGCTGGTGTATTTCACCGAGAGATCGGAATCCGGATCGCGATTCCAGAGCGCCAGGGTGTCGGGTTCGGTGTCCGCAGCGTCGGCGACAAGCCTGGCGAATTCATGGGCGAAGGAGTCATGTCCAATGCCAACCACCGCCTCCAGGCCGGGAAGGGAAGACTGGATCTCCGCGACAGCGGCTCGCGCGCCCGCGGCGCAGATGACGAATTTCGCGCCCAGGTCGCGAACGGTGTGCGCGATTTCGCTGCCCACCGAATTGGGCATGACCGGCGAGCCGATCATGCCGAGCTTGGCAAGGCCGTAGAAGATCTGCACGAATTCGACGCCATTTTCCAGCGGATAGACCACGCGATCGCCGGGCCTGGCCCCCAGTTTGAGGAAGGCATTGGCAACGCGGTTCGCGCCTGCGTTGAGCTCGCCCCAGGTGAGCTGCTGCTCGCCGAATATCAAGCCGGTCGCGCCGGGCCGGGCGCGGGCATTCGCGGTCAGGGTATCGCCGATGAGCATGATGGCGCCCCTTTATGCCTTGCGGGCCGCTCTGGACGGGCCAATCACGAAGCCCGGGTGGGGCAAGGACCGATACGTCGCGTGCGGCGCTTCACTTCGAGGCACGTTTCATTCCCCAACCGTCATCCGCCGTGTGCGCAGGCGCCCGCCGCGATCGACGCGCGTGCGCAGAACCTGCAGTTCCCAGTCGGTGGGCGGCGTGGTCTGCGGCACCTCGCCTTCGATCACCAGTTCGAATCCGGTGTTGCTGACCACATCGTCCACGGTATAACCGGGATGCACCGAAACCAGGCGCATGCGGTGCTCCTCCTCGGTGAAGTCGCATACGCAGATGGGTGTCCAGCAGTAGGGCGGGCCGTCGCGCCCGTCGAGCAGCTTGTGGCGGCTGTCCCAGCCGTCCACCCAGCCGGCACCGGAGCGGTAGGCAACCTTTTCGACGAAGATGCGCCTGCTGTGGTGCTCGGTGTAATTCGAGGTGGCGCCCGAGCCCTGCCAGATGGTTCCGATGGTGCCGGGGCCGCGCACCTTGAGTTTTGGGTGATCGCCAATGCCGATCATGTTGGTGTTGCCATATTTGTCAACCTGGATGCCGCCGAGGCCGGAAATCGACGCCCAGTTGAGGCGACCCCCAGTGTACTTGCGTCCGCGGATTGCGCCATCCACGGTGTCCATCATGTAATTCTTGCATTCGGCGTGGTAATCGCAGCGCGGATCCCAGGTGCCGATGGGCAGTGTGTCGAATACGCCGTTGATCGATCCCGCACCGCCGGTGGTGAGCCACAGGTTCGGTGAAACGGTGATCTGCGCAAGGCGCCCGGCCGCCAGCGGGATGATCGCGTTGGCACCGCCGCCGCCGCGCCGCTCGTCTTCGCCAGCCATGGCGCGCGCCATGATGACTGCCATCAATTCCGCCATCGAATAGCGGTCAGTACCGGGTGTTACCTGTTTTCCAGCCATGCTTGCCTCCGTGAACCTAGACTGCGAGCATGGTCTGCAATTCGACCATGCGCTTCATGCCGCCGACCAGCTCGAGGTACTCCCAATGGTCTTTCGGGGCATAGACGAATTTATCGAGATATTCCTGATGACGGCCATTGCGGCACATTTCCAGGTACAGCTTGAGGTGGGTTTCGTCCAGTGCGTAGGAGTTCGAGGAAAACGTCGGGTGGGCGCCGAAAGGAGCGTGCACCACGTAATCCACCCAGGGACCGGGCAGGGTGGTCTTGGTGGCGTCCTTGGCGATTTCATCGGTGCTCACGATGCGATCGGCCTGGACGATCACCATCCCGGCTGCCTTGCATTTGTCCGGCTCCTGCCGGTTGCCGCCCCAGCATTGCGCGTTGCCGTAGATATCGGCGGCCTGCACATGAATGATGGCGACGTCCGTCTTCAATGCGGGGACCGCATAGACGGTCTTTCCGCTGAAAGGATCAACGACGGTTTTCAGTTCGCGGTTGAGTTGCGGGTGCACGGTCGCTTCGTAGAGGTGCTGCACCACGTTGAACGGCCGCCCGCCGGCGGCGGCCTGCGTGCCAAGTTGAATGAAGGCCTCATCCGCCTCGACGATCTCGAGGGATTGTTCTTCGGCCGCGCGGCGGAAATTGGGCGCCATGCCGAGGTATTCGAAACCCACGTAGGAGAGGTAAAGCTTTTTCAGCGCGCCTGCCGCGATCCACATATCGGCCGCTATCGATGTCGATGTCGGCGGAATCAGGGTCATGTCTTTCGCGCCCGCGCGCAGTGCTGCACGGATCAGGCTCATCGCACCATCGAGCGAATGGGTGCCGGAAATCCCTATCGAGCGCTTGGTTGCAATGATCCTTCCGGCTTCCTCCAACGAAATGAGCTTGCTGCGGCGCTCGGGATTCGCGGGTAGCTGCTGCTCCAGGGGGAGCATGTGTTTGTAGACTTTGGTGGCCATCGGTACTGCCTTTTTGGTTGGACGGGCGTATGGAGAGGCTAATTTAACTCATGGAATGAAAGCAGGTTGGTCGCACGGCGCGCGGTTTCGGGTGGCGAAATCCTGTCTGGCGCCCGGGCACCCTCGGCGCGCGTGATCTCACTCGGCGGCGATGCCGATCTCCTTGATCATCTTGGTCCAATAGGCAAGGTCGGTCTTGATTATCTCGCCAAACTCTTCCGGCGTACTGGTGGTCGGAGAAATCCCGAGTTTGATGAGCGCTTGCTGTGTCGCCGGCGCGGTCAGCACCGCGGTGAACTCCGTGTTCAGTTTGCGAATGATGTCCTTGGGTGTGCCGGCGGGGGCGAGAAAGCCATGCCAGATATCGGCCTTGAATTCCGGGAATCCCGCCTCGGCCATGGTGGGGACTTCGGGCACCTGCGGCCAGCGCTCCTTGCCCACGTAGGCGAGCAATTTTATTTTTCCGGCGCGCGCCTGTGGAATCAAAACCGTCGCCGAGTTGAACATCGCAGTCACATCGCCCACCAGCATGGCGCGCGTCATTTCGGCAGGCGACTTGAAGGGGACATGCGTGAAATCGGCGCCGGTAAGGTGTATCAGGATTTCCATGCGCAGGTGCTGCGGCGTGCCCACGCCGGAGGAGGTGTAGTTCAATTGGCCCGGGCGTGCCTTGGCGAATGCGATCAGATCGCTCACGCTGTTGACCCCCTCGGTGCCGCGCATGCTGATGCCAAGCAGGGTCACCGTCCATGCCGATTGAATCACCGGATCGAACTGCTTGATGGGGTCGTATCCCGGATTTTTGTAGAGGCTGGGATTGACCACGAATGAACTCAACTGCATGAGCAGGGTGTAACCGTTGGGTGCGGCTCGCGCAACATTGACGGTGGCGATGTTGCCGCCGGCTCCCGGCACGTTTTCGATGAGGATCGGCTGGCCCAGTCGCAAACTCAATTCCTGTGTGACGGTACGCGACATGGTGTCCGGAGCGGTGGCAGGCGATGCGGGGACGACGACCTTGATTGGTTTGACCGGAAATCCCTGGGAATGCAGGCCCTGGCTGCCAATGCCTAAAACCAGACCCGTGAAAAACAAACCGAATGCTTTCGGGAAAATCCTGGATCGAACTTTCATTTGGTATCTCCGATATCAATGAAATGGCCGCTTGTAGCGCAAGCCTCCGGATTCAACGCGCGATTCGCACGTTCCAAGCCTGTCGGGCGCTAGTCTACCAATGAGTGGCCAAACGGGTTTGAACGGGGAGGAAAACTGTCGAACGCGGCAGGCTTGCGCGCATTTTGCCGCCATGCGCGGATCGGTAAGCGTAGAATCGACCGTGAAGCTGGCCGGACGGTCGCTGCCCGGTGTGAATCGGGGAGAGGAAAGTCCGGGCTCCACAGAGCAGGGTGACGGGTAACGCCCGTACGTTATAAGGCGGTGCGCAAGTGCCGCCGAAGGCGAGGAATAGGGCCACAGAGACGAGTCGCGATTCCCGGGCAACCGGGTTTTGCGGGTGAAACGCGGTAACCTCCACCCGGAGCAACACCAAATAGGCGGACGTTGAGGTGGCTCGCTGAGTCCGCGGGTAGGTGGCTCGAGCCCTGGGGCAACTCAGGGCCTAGATGAATGACCGTTACGAGGGGCAACTCTCGACAGGACCCGGCTTACAGGCCAGCTTCGTTTTTCCCTTTTAGCCCATATTCAAATTGAATCTGACTGCAGATACCGGCTGTTACTTGATGGTATAGGCATATTTTCCTAAATTCGTGGTCCGCCCCCAGGGCCGGGTTCGAGCGCTTCGCAGGGACGGCTAGGCAAGTTTCAGGGCGTCGATAGCCTGCAATACCTGCGGGGCCGGCAATTCGTTCAGGCAACGGAAATGCCCCAGCGGACAGTGACGCTGGTAGCAGGGGCTGCAGGGCAGGCCCGCGATGCGCACGACGCTCACGCGCTCGCTCATGGGCGGGGTGTGTTCGGGGCTGGAGGATCCGTACAGGGCGACCAGCGGCCGGTCCAGGGCAGCGGCGACGTGCATCAGCCCCGAATCGTTGCTGACGATCACCTCAGCCTGCGACATCAGGTCAACGGCGGTTGCCAGGTCGGTGCGGCCGCACAGGTTGATCGCATCGCCTTTTGCGGACCCGGCGATTTCCTCGCCCAGTTCGCGCTCCTTCGCCGAACCCAGCAGCCATACTGCGCGCCCGCGCGCGGCCAGGCTGCGCGCGAGCGCGGCGAAACAGCGCGCCGGCCAGCGTTTGGCCGGACCGTATTCGGCGCCCGGGCAGAACACCGCGACCGGACGGCTGCGGTCCAGGCCTAGTCGCGCAACCTGAATCAGAAGGTTGGCCGCATCCACCCGCAGTGTGCCGCGCAGCAGCGGCAGGCCGGGCGCGTCGCCGGGCCGCTCGGCCAGTTGTGCGTAGCGCTCGGCCATCAGGGGGATCTTTGCCTCGTCCAGCTTGTGCAGGATATTGAGCAGACCGTAACGCGATTCGCCGGTGAAGCCGACGCGCAGGCCGATATCGGCGAAAAACGGCAGCAATGCCGCCTTGAAGGTATTGGGCAACACGATCGCCTGCTGATAGCCGCGCTGGCGCAGCGAGCGGCCAAAGCGCCAGCGTTCGCGCAACTGCAACGGCCCGTGCACAAACGGTGTTGCGATCACCTCGGCAATTTCGGGCATGCGTGCCACCAGCGGCGCGGTCCAGGATGGAGCCAGCGCATCGATGAGCACCCCGGGCAGGCGCTGGTGCAGGCGCGCGAGCAGCGGTTGGGCAAGCAGCGTATCGCCGACCCAGTTGGGTGCGACGATCAGTATCCGCAGCACGGAGGGCCTCAGTGACCCTTGGGTGCGGCGCCCTTGTAGATGTATTCCGTGCCGCAATACGGGCAGAGCATTTCGCCGGCCTTGGCGACATCCAGGAATATCCTGGGATGCATGCTCCACAAGGGAGTTTGCGGCGTCGGGCAATGCAACGGCAGATCGCTTTCGCGCACCTCGACCTGCCGGGTGATTTCCTTGGAGTCGGTCATGTTGCGTTCGCCTTGCTTTTTGCGGCTTGCTTTGCCTCGACCGGGGTGAGCCAGTCGCGATGCTGGGCAACCTTGCCGCGAATCACATCGAAAAATAATTTCTGGATCTGCGTGGTGACCGGTCCGCGCCGGCCCTCGCCAATGACGCGACCGTCGAGTTCCCGGATCGGCGTGACTTCGGCCGCGGTGCCGGTGAAGAAGGCTTCGTCGGCGATGTAGATGTCATCGCGGGTCAGGCGCTTGGCGATGACCTCGTAGCCGAGTTCCCGCGCCAGGACGATGACCGAGGCGCGCGTGATGCCCATCAGCGCCGAGGCGATTTCCGGTTCATAGATCTTGCCCTCCTTGACCACGAACAGGTTCTCCCCCGCCCCTTCGGCGACGAAACCTTCAGTGTCCAGCAGCAGCGCCTCGTCGTAGCCGTGCTCGGTGGCCTCGAGGTTGGCGAGGATGGAATTGGCATAGGTGCCGGAGAATTTTGCCCGCGCCATGTTGACGTTGACGTGGTGCCGGGAATAGGAGGAGGTCTTTACGCGGATGCCCTTTTCCAGTCCCTCCTCGCCCAGGTACGCGCCCCAGGGCCAGGCGGCGATCGAGACATGCACCTTGGCGCCTTTGGGTGAGACGCCCATCTTTTCCGAACCGTAGAAGGCGATGGGGCGGATGTAGCACTCGTCCAGCTTGTTTGCGCGCACCACCTCCTTGTGCGCTTCCATCAGCGTTTCCCGGTCGTAGGGAATCTGCATCATGTAGATCTTGCCGGAGTTGAACCAGCGCTCGGTGTGCTCGCGCAGACGGAAGATGGCGGTGCCTTCGTCGGTTTTGTAAGCGCGCACGCCCTCGAACACCGCCAGGCCATAGTGCAGGGAGTGCGTCAGCACGTGCGTGGTCGCCTCGCGCCAGGGGACCAGTTTGCCGTCGTGCCAGATGAAGCCGTCGCGATCGGCCATGGACATGTGATGCTCCGCGTTCAATGAGTCAGAACCGGCATTTTATCCGAGATGCGCGCCTGTGGACGCGCGTTGCGCAGGGGTAGTCTGGCCGGGATCAGCGAAACACCCTCGTCCACAGATCGAGCGTGGACCGGGCATGCGCGGCCAATTCCTGGTGCGGCACCCGGGCGTAGCGCTCGCCGGCCAGTCGCAGCGCGTGCTGGCGCCGCCGGAAGGCGCGGTAGGCATCGCGCATTCTCTCGGCGTCGGCCGTGGGGATCAGTCCGTGGGCGGCGGCGGCCTGGAGCAGCGCAATGTTGCCGTCGTTCGCCTGCAGGGCCGGGTACTGGTGGCAATGGGCGAGCACCAGGTACTGGACCATGAATTCGATATCGATCATGCCGCCGCGGTCGTGCTTGATGTCGAACAATCCGCTGCGATTGGGGTGGCCCTCGAGCAGTTTTTCGCGCATCTCGAGGATCTCCGCGCGCAGTTTCTGCGGGTCGCGCTTCATCCCCAGGATGCGCCGGCGCTCTTCCTCGAAGGCAGCGCCCACCGTGGCATCCCCGGCGCAGAAGCGCGCGCGGCTGAGAGCCTGGTGCTCCCAGGTCCAGGCCGAATCACTCTGATACTTGCGAAACGCCTCGATCGGGGTTACGAACAGGCCGCTTTCGCCGTCAGGGCGCAGCCGCAAATCGGTTTCAAACAGCACGCCGGCACCGCTGCGCATGGTGAGCCAGTTGTTCAGCTTTTGCGCGAGGCGCGCGTAGACCTCCGGGGCCTGTTCGTCGGGATCGTCAAACAGGAACACGATATCCAGGTCCGAGGCGTAGCCCAGTTCTTTGCCGCCCAGTTTGCCGTAGCCGATGATCGCAAAGCGCGGCAATGGTGTGTGCCGATTGCGCAATTGCGACCAGCACAGCTCCAGCGTGACCTGCAGCATGACATCGGCAAGATCGGACAGTTCGTCGGCGAGCTGTTCCACCCGCAGGGTTCCGCCGAGGTCTTTCGCCAGCAGCCGGAAAATCTGGGCGTGATGCGCTTCGCGCAGCAGGTCAATCTGGCGCTCGGGGTCTGCAGCGTGATCGGACAGCTGGCGGCGCAACTGTTTGCCGAATTTTCCCCAGTCAATTTCACTTTGCAGCACCCTGGTATCGAGCAATTCATCCAGCACGATGGGGTGGCGCTGCAGATATTCGGCCGCCCACGGGGAGCCGCCGGCAAGTTCGGCAAGGCGGGCAAGCGCCTGGGGGTGCTCGTCGAGCAGCGCCAGATAGGCCGCGCGTCGACTGATGGAATCGATCAGGTCCAGGCATCGTTCCAGGGTCTGATCGGGATTGGGGCGGGTGCTTGCGGCCTCTATCAGCCTTGGCATCAGCGTGTCGTAGCGCGCCCGGCTCGCGTCGGGCAAGGCGTTGTAGCGGGAGCTGCCGCGCAATTCCAGCAAACGCGCGGCCACCGCTTCGGTCTCGCGGAATCCGAGCTCGGCCAGGCGCTGGCGCTGTTCATCGGCTTGCAGCCAGACCGGCAGGAGCGCATGGCGCGGGGCCTCCTGGGTGGCAAACACCAGTTCAAAATGCGACGACACGAAACCGCGATGCTGATCGAGGACCTTGAGAAAGGCTTTCCAGTTTCTGAACCCCATGGCGCCCGCCACTTTGGCGCGATCGCCGGCATCGAGCGGCAGGCTGTGCGTCTGCGCATCGTCGAGGTACTGCAGACGGTGTTCCAGCCGGCGCAGGAATTCATACGCCTGGGCGAGTGCGCGCGCCGCCGTGGCCTCGAGAATCCTGCGTTTCGCCAGCAGGTCCAGTATCGTCAGCGTGGGGATGGCGCGCAGCTCCGCGTCGCGTCCGCCGCGGATCAACTGATAGGCCTGGGCAATGAACTCGATTTCACGGATTCCGCCCGGGCCGAGCTTGACGTGATCGGCCAGTTCGCGCCGTGCCACTTCGGCGCGGACCTGCGCGTGCAGATCGCGCATCGCGGCGATGGCGCCGTAATCCAGGTATTTGCGAAACACAAACGGCCGGGAACTGGCGGCCAGTTCCGCTTGCGCGTCACCGGTCAGGGCGCGCGCCTTGATCCAGGCGTAGCGTTCCCATTCGCGGCCCTGGGAAACGAAATAGGTCTCCAGCCCGTCCAGGCTGATCGCCAGGGGACCGGAATCGCCCCACGGACGCAGGCGCATGTCGACGCGGAACACGTAACCGTCCGCGGTGGCTTCGGAGATGCTGGCGATCAGCATGCGCCCCAGCCGGCAGAAAAACTCGTGATTGGACAACTGCCGGGGGCCGCCGCTGGTCTCGCCATCTTCGGGGTAGACGAAAATCAGATCGATGTCGGATGAGACATTCAACTCCCTGCCGCCCAGTTTGCCCATGCCGACAACGATCATGCGTTGCGGCTTGCCGGCAGCACCCACCGGCATGCCGAACTGGGCATGCAATTGGCGCTCGGCGAAGGCTTGCGCGAATTCCAGCGAAACCTCCGCAAGCTCGGCCATGGCGCCGCAGACCTCCTGCAGCGGCGCCGCACCAGCCAGATCGCGCGCCATGGTTCGCAACATCACGCGGCGGCGCAACTGGCGCAGGAGTGCGCCCAGGGCGGCGGGGTCCTGCGCTTTCCCGGCTTCGATGAAGGCGCGCATTTCCGCGCCGGTCCAGGCGCGCGTCGCCGCCAACTGCAGTTCGTCGCCGATGGCCGGGTCGGCATCCAGCAACTGGCGGGCGTAGCGCGAGTATTTCTGCGGTTCGATAATGTTCATGGCGAGACCAAGATGTGATCCCCGCGGCGGCATTCAAAGGGGGGCATTCGCGGTTAAAATGCTGACGACTCTCTTTGGCCCACGGGTCCTGTTTTATCGGCGTTGTCACGCCCCAGCGGGCATGCAGGGAAATTCCAATTGATTACATGAGCGGCACGCCACCAACGATACCAAAGGTGCAGGCACAGCGGGGCAACATGCGCGCGATGGTCGCCGCATCGGGGTGGCTGCTGCTCGGAATCTACTTTGCTTTTGCCGTTCTGGTCATCGCATTCCGCTACTGGGTATTGCCCGATGCCGGCCGCTACCTGCCGCAGATCGAGCAGGCGATGTCGCGGGCGATCGGCGAACAGGTCACCATCGGCCAGATCCGGGCGCACTGGCAGGGGCTGCACCCGGAGCTGGAACTCTCCGAGGTCAATATTCACGACAAGGACGGCCGGGTCGCGCTCTCGCTCCCGGCGGTCGAGGCGGTAATCGGCTGGCGTTCGCTGGTTTTTCTGTCGCTGCGGCTGCATTCGCTGATCATCGACCAGCCCGACCTGGACATCCGGCGCGACGCTGCCGGCAGGATCTATGTCGCCGGGGTCGAACTGCGCTCGGATCATGCCGACAAAGGCGCCGGCGACTGGCTGTTGTCGCAAAGCGAAATCGTCATTCGCAATGCGCGCTTCGCCTGGACGGATGAGCGGCGCGGCGCGCCCCGGCTGGACCTCTCCGGTGTCACCTTCATGCTGCAAAACAGCGGCAATACCCACCGCTTCGCAGTGCGCGCGCAAACCGACCAGGAGCTCGCCTCCGCGCTGGATGTGCGCGGTGAATTCGTCGGCGAGTCGCTGGAGAATATCGACGGCTGGCGCGGCCTGGTGTACGCCGAGCTCGATTACGTGGACCTTGCCGCCTGGAAACGCTGGTTCGATTACCCGCTGGACCTGGTTTCGGGCAAGGGCGCCTTGCGCCTGTGGATGACCTCCGACGGGGAGCGCATTACCGAGGTCAATGCGGATCTGGCTCTGGCCCATGTGCAGGCGCGCCTCGCCGCGGATCTGCCGATGCTCGATCTGGAGTACCTGCACGGAAGGCTCGGAGGATCGCGCAGCGGCGTGTCGAGCCAGCGCCAGTTCCTGCAGGCCCATGGCAGCCATCTGACGCTGAAGTCGGTGCGCGGCCAGCCTTTGCCGCCGGCAGATTTTACTTTGCGCTGGGACGGGGCCGGCACTGACGGCCCCGAGCGCGGTGAACTGCAGGCCAATTCGCTCGAGTTCGAACCGCTGGCGAATCTTGCGGAGTTTCTGCCCTTGCCGGCGCAGGTGCGCGCGAAGCTCGCGCTGGTTGCGCCGCGCGGGTCCGTCAATGAACTGAAACTGTCCTGGACCGGAGACCTGGAGCACCTCGCGGGCTATCTGGTCCGCGGCCGGTTTTCAAAGCTCGTAATGAACGCGCCCGGCGGCTGGGGGAGTTTCTCCGGTCTGAGCGGCGAGCTCGACGCCAGCAAATCCGGCGGGAACTTGAGGATCGATTCGGCCAACGCGGTCATTGATCTTCCTGCAGTCCTGCCCGAGGGCAGGGCGCGTTTCGACAAGCTCGCGGCACAGGTCGGCTGGGTCGTCAAGGACGACCATGTCGAGGTCAGATTTTCCAACGTGGACCTGGCCAACAGCGACGGCGTGGGCAATCTCAACGGCACCTATTCGACGCGTTCCAAATATCCCAACGGTCCCGGTGTCATCGATCTGAACGGACGATTCGCGCGCGCGGATGCCAGGGCGGTCTATCGCTATATTCCCCACCTGCCAAAGGCGGTGCAGGATTACCTGAAGGACGCCATTGTCTCGGGCCAGGCGAGCGACGGGCGCCTGCACCTGAAGGGCGAGTTGCACGATTTTCCCTATAGCGATGGCAAGGCCGGCACTTTCCAGGTGTCGGCGCGCGTGGCCAATGGGGTGTTCCGCTATGCCGAGGGCTGGCCCCAGCTCACCGAAATCAGCGCAGAACTCAATTTTGACGCCAGGCGCATGCAGATAGTTGCGGCGCGCGCGGCGATTCTTGGCGCCCGGGTGGGCAATACCCGGGTGCAGGTTCCGGATCTGTTCGGTGGCGACGCGCATGTCCTGGTGGATGGTCAGGCGGAAGGTCCAAGCACGGAGTTTCTGCGCTACATCGCCAGCAGTCCGGTAACGGGATACATCGATGGCGCCACCCGCGGCATTGCCGCGACCGGCGCCGGCCGCCTGCAACTCAAACTCGACCTTCCGGTGCGGCGCCTGGCGCAGACCAAGGTGGCGGGCAATTACCAGGTGCTTGCCAACCAGGTCGATATCGAAGGCGGCATACCGCAACTGGCCCAGGTCAATGGCAGGATCGAGTTTACCGAAACCGGTGTCGCGGCACGCGATCTATCCGCGCAGCTTCTGGGCGGCCCGGCGACGTTCACACTGGGCTCACGTCCGGACGGGGGGGTTCAGATCGACGCCCAGGGCAGTGCCAGCATGGCGGCGCTGCGCAAGTACGTCGAGCTGCCGCTGCTCGATGGCGTGATCGGCAACGGCACCTGGCGGGGAACGCTCAGGGTCAACAAGGGAAATCTGGATCTCAATGTCGAATCGCCACTGGTCGGCGTGACGATGGCGCTGCCGGAGCCCTTCATCAAACTGCCCCAGGAGTCGCTGCCCTTCAGGCTCGAATACAGCAGCCGCAATGAGGCGGAATTCCTCAGGCGCATCAAGGCGCCGAATCTGGCCCCCGGCGGAGATGCCTTCGCGGTGTCGCTGGGGACGCGCGCGAGCGGCGTGTTGCTGCGGCGCAAGGCGTCGACGGGGTATCAGGTGGATCGGGGCGCGATCGGGATAGGCGAGCCGCTGCCCGCCATCGACCGGTCGGGAATTTCCGTGAACGGAAAGTTTGCGTATCTCGATGCCGATCGCTGGCGCCGCCTGCTCGACACGGCAGGGCAGGGCGATTCCGGCGGCGCCAATCTCAATTTGAGCAGCACCATCATGGATATCTCGGGCAGGCGCCTCAACGAAGTGCGGTTGCGGGCGGCGCCGGTGGGAACTGCCTGGGCCGCGACCATCGCCGCGCGTGAGTTGTCCGGATCGGTGACCTGGCGGCCGGAAGGCGCCGGCAGGGTGGTGGCGCGCCTCAAGCATTTCAGCGTGCCTGATGCCCCGCCCGGACCATTGCCGCCGGAGATCCATAACACGGCGTTGCCGGCGCTGGACATCATTGCCGACAATTTTGTCCACAACGACATCAATCTGGGGCATCTGGAACTGGTGGCGGTCAACGAGGTGCGCGACTGGCGCATAGAGAAACTCAGCCTTGCCACCGAGGAGAGCAAATTTGCCGCCACTGGCGTCTGGCAGAACTGGGCGCAACGTCCCAGCGTCAGCATGAATGTCAGACTGGACATCAAGGACAGCGGGGCTTTCCTGTCCCGACTGGGATATTCCGGCACCATGAAGGCGGGTATCGCCAAGTTGGAAGGCAAGGTCGGTTGGTCGGGCAATCCGCAGTCGATCGATTATCCGACCTTGACCGGCGATATCGCCCTGACGGCCTCCGACGGACAGTTCCTCAAGGCCGAACCGGGCATCGCCAAGCTGTTGGGAATTCTCAGCATGCAGACCTGGATTACGCTTGATTTCCGCGGTTTGTTCGGCGAGGGATTCGCATTCGACACGATTACAAGCAGCGCCCGCATCAACAAGGGCGTGCTCGCGACCGAGGACTTTGCGATGAGCGGCAAGACTGCCAAGGTCTCGATGGGAGGGGTCATCAATCTCGCGCAGGAAACCCAGAACCTCAAAGTGCGCGTGGTGCCCTCCATCGGTGACGGCGTTTCCTCCATCGCGGCCCTGGCGGTGGCAAATCCCGCGATAGGATTGGTGGCGTTGCTGGTGCAACGTATCCTCGGCGACCCGGTGGGGAAGATTTTTGCCTTCGATTACACGGTGCTCGGCACCTGGAGCGATCCCAAGGTCGAGCGTACCAATGCCGGGCCGGCAACGCCGGGTAACCAGGTCAAAAAGGAGTAATCATGGCTGAGGGTGTCTTCAAAGTTGCCGCGGTGCAGATGGTCTCCGGCCACGAAACCGAGCGAAATCTGGCCGATGCCGGCGAGTTGATAGCCGAGGCGGCGCGCCTGGGAGCACGACTGGTCGGCTTGCCGGAATATTTCTGTCTGATGGGCAAGCGTGACGGCGACAAGGTGTCGATACGCGAAGCCGATGGCGATGGGCCGATCCAGGCTTTTTTGTCGCAGGCGGCCGCACGGCATGGGATCTGGCTGGTCGGCGGCACCACGCCGCTTGCCAGCGAGGATGCCGGGCGGGTGCGCAATGCCTGCCTGGTGTACGATGACAAGGGCCGTCGCGTCGCCCGCTACGACAAGATTCATCTTTTTGGATTTCAGAACGGCGCGGAGCGCTACGACGAATCCACCACGATAGAAGCGGGCAATACCACGGTGTCCATCGAGTCGCCGTTCGGCAGACTGGGTTTTTCGATCTGCTATGACCTGCGCTTTCCCGAGTTGTACCGCGCGCTTGCGCCGGTGGATATTATTTTCGTGCCGGCGGCCTTTACCGCGACCACCGGCCGTGCCCATTGGGAAACCCTGCTGCGCGCGCGGGCAATCGAGAATCTCGCCTACGTGGTGGCGCCGGCGCAGGGCGGTTTGCACAGCAACCAACGCAGCACCTGGGGACACAGCATGATCATCGACCCCTGGGGCGAAATCCTCGCCTGCCGCGACGAGGGCGCAGGCGTGGTGGTGGCGGAGATCGATCTGGCGAAAAATGCCAAGGTGAGGGCCAGTCTGCCGGCGCTGGAGCATCGCACCATCGGCGCATGACCCGCAGAGTGATTGGCGCGGCGAGCGAGCGTGCGCAGAGCGTAGAATGTTGTCCTCTTCCCCTGAGTCGAAATTGCTTATGAACGCTCCCGACGCCCCTTTTCGCATCGCGCAATCGCATCTGCTGGCGGCGCATGATCTCGAACCCGCGCAGCTCGCAACCGTATTCGGCGCAATGCGGGTCAACAAGCTGGATTTTGCCGACCTGTATTTCCAGTATGCCCGCAGCGAAGGCTGGAGTCTGGAAGAAGGCATTGTCAAATCCGGCAGTTTCCACATAGAGCAGGGTGTCGGCCTGCGCGGCATCTCCGGGGAAAAAACGGCGTTCGCCTATTCGGACGACATCAGCATGCCGGCGCTGCGCGATGCCGCGGAGGCCACGCGCGCCATGGCGCACGCCGGACGCGGCGCGCGCGTGGCGGTAAAACCCAGGCGCAACATGGCGCCGCTGGGCGAGGCAAGGCGGCTGTATTCCGGTATCGATCCCCTGGCATCGCTCGCCGATGTCGACAAAGTCAGCCTGCTCGAGCGGCTGGAGCGCAAATGCCGCGCGAAGGATCCGCGCATTACCCAGGTCATGGCAAGTCTCGCGGGGGTCTACGAACTGATACTGATCGCGCGCTCCGATGGCGTGATGGCCGCGGACGTGCGGCCGCTGGTGCGCCTGTCGGTGCAGGTGATCGCAGAGTCCGGCGGCCGGCGCGAACAGGGGTCTTCGGGAGGCGGCGGGCGCAGCGACTATTCTCTGTTTACCGATGCGCAGCTGGGCGAATACGCAGACGAAGCCGTAGCCCAGGCGCTCACCAATCTGGAGTCGCGCCCCGCGCCGGCAGGCGCCATGACCGTGGTGCTCGGGGCCGGCTGGCCGGGGGTGCTGCTGCACGAGGCCATCGGACACGGCCTGGAAGGCGATTTCAACCGCAAAGGCAGTTCGGCGTTCAACGGCAAGATCGGCCAGCGCGTCGCCGCGCGCGGCGTGACGGTGGTCGATGACGGCACCCTGCCGGGCCGCCGCGGATCGCTCAATATCGACGATGAAGGCAATCCGACGCAGTGCAACACCCTGATCGAGGACGGCATACTGCGCGGTTACCTGCAGGACAGTCTGAACGCGCGCCTGATGGGCGTGCCGGTGACCGGCAACGGCAGGCGCGAGTCCTACGGCCACGTGGTCCTGCCGCGCATGACCAACACCTACATGCTCAATGGCGACAGGACGCACGAGGAGATCATCGCGTCGGTGAAGAACGGCCTGTATGCGGAAAATTTCGGCGGCGGGCAGGTCGACATCACCAACGGCAAATTCGTTTTCTCCGCGTCGGTGGCCTACATGATCGAGAACGGCAAAGTCACCTACCCGGTCAAAGGGGCCACCCTGATCGGCAATGGTCCGGACGCACTCACGCGAGTTGCCATGATCGGCAACAACCTCAAGCTCGACAGCGGCGTGGGCACCTGCGGCAAGGAAGGGCAGAGTGTTCCCGTCGGGGTTGGCCAGCCCAGTTTGAGGATAGACGGATTGACGGTCGGCGGCACCGGGTAGGCGACTGCGTCGCCTGCCCTGCGGGGGAAAGTTCAGAACAGGGGAAGAGGGTGTCCTCCGCATTTTCGTCACTGCGCCCCCGTTGCCCCCCATCGCCCCGAGCCGTGGGCAGACTCCGGCAAATGGCTTCGCTAAGGTTTCGCTAGCCCGTCCATCGCAAGGAACGTTGAACTGCGCGGCGCCATTCGCCGAGGCGATCGGCGGCTTCGCTGCGCCTCATTTGCGGCTCGAAGCGTGCGTCGCTGCGCCAATGGCTTTCAATCTCGGCGCCGCCTGACCAGACGCCGCTTGCCAGGCCCGCGAGATAAGCGGCGCCCAGTGCCGTGGTCTCGAGTATGCGCGGACGGACCACCGGCACGCCGAGCGAATCGGCCTGCATTTGCATCAGCAGTTTGTTGGCCGCCGCGCCGCCGTCGACGCGCAACTCGCGCAGTGCAACGCCCGAATCGTGCTGCATGATCTGCAGCAGTTCGGTGGATTGGAAGGCGATCGATTCGAGCGCCGCCCGGGCGAGGTGCGCGGCTGAGGTGCCTCGCGACATGCCGATGATGGCGCCGCGCGCGTAAGGGTCCCAGTAGGGTGCGCCCAGCCCGGCGAAGGCGGGGACGAGGTGGACGCCGCCCGGGTCCTTGACGGTTGCGGCAAGCGCCTCGACATCGGCGGATTTGCGTATGAGGCCGAGCCCGTCGCGCAGCCATTGAATCACCGCCCCGGCCATGAAAACGCTGCCCTCCAGCGCAAATTGCCTGGCACCTGTCCGCCCTCCACCGCCCGACGCCGCCAAGGTGGTCAGCAGCCCGCCCTTGGAATCGACCGCCTTGGCGCCGGTATTGAGCAGTACAAAGCAGCCGGTGCCGTAGGTGTTCTTGGCCATCCCGGCGCGGATGCAGCCCTGGCCGAAGAGCGCCGCCTGCTGGTCCCCGGCGATGCCGGCCACGGGGATGCAAGCGCCCAGCAGCTTCCTGTCCGACTCGCCGTAAATTTGCGACGAGGGCAGCACGCGCGGCAGCATCGAAGGCGGGATCTTGAACAGTTGCAGCAGACGTTCATCCCACTCGCGGCGGTGAATGTCATAGAGCATGGTGCGCGAAGCGTTGCTGGGATCGGTGACGTGCAGCCTGCCGCCGGAGAGTTTCCACGCCAGCCAGGTGTCGATGGTGCCGAAGGCCAGCTCGCCGCGCTCGGCGTGAATGCGCAGGCCGGGAATGCTGTTCAGAATCCACTCGAGCTTGGTTGCCGAAAAATACGGATCGAGCACCAGTCCGGTATGCGTGCCGATGAGTCGCGAGTGCCCGCGGCGTTTCAGGCTCAGGCAGCGGTCCGCCGTGCGCCGGTCCTGCCACACGATCGCGTTATGCACCGGCTGGCCGCTTTTGCGATCCCAGACTACGGTGGTCTCGCGCTGGTTGGCGATGCCAATGGCGGCGAGGCCGGCCGCGGAAATCCCGGCGCGGCGCAGCGCCGCGCGCGCGCAGGCGAGCTGGCCGCGCCAGATTTCCTCGGGGTCGTGCTCCACCCAGCCCGATTGCGGATAGATCTGGCGCAATTCCCGCTGCGCCATGCCGCAATTGTGGCCATGCTGATCGAACACGATTGCGCGTGAACTGGTCGTGCCCTGATCGAGCGCAAGCACGTATTTCATTGGTTTGCTCCTTCTCCGGCCGACCTGAAATGCACGCATCCGGCATGTTGCCGCGGCATTCTAACCGGCCCATCCGGCCCCTTGTGCTAGAATTTGCCGCCTTTTCCGGCGGATGCAAGCGGATCAGTTGGCGGTCTCGAATGCGCACCGGTCTAGTCGTAACACAGGCTCTGTTCCTGTCTTGAACGGGGTCTGCACCGGGGCCGATTCCCGGAAAAAATCCCCCGAGCTGATTAGCGAGTCGAAATGAAAATTCACGAATACCAGGCAAAAGAAATATTGCGCAAGTTTGGGGTGCCCACGCCGCGCGGGGTTCCCTGTTTCAGTGTCGAGGAGGCGGTCAAGGCCGTCGACACCCTCGGCGGCAAGGTGTGGGTGGTCAAGGCGCAGATCCACGCCGGTGGCCGCGGCAAGGGCGGCGGCGTGAAGGTGGCGAAATCGCGCGACGAGGTGCGCGATATGGCCGAAAAGATTCTCGGCATGCAATTGATCACGCATCAGACCGGACCGCAGGGCCAGAAGGTGCGCCGTTTGCTGGTCGAGGAAGGCGCCGACATCAAGAAAGAACTCTATGTCGGCATGGTGGTCGATCGCGGCACCCAGAAAGTGGCGCTGATGGCCAGCTCCGAGGGCGGCATGGATATCGAGGAAGTCGCCGCCAAGACGCCGGAAAAAATCCACACGGTGTTCATTGACCCGCAGACCGGCCTGAGCGATGGCGAGGCCGACAAGGTGGCACTCAAGATCGGAATTCCCCAGGCCTCGCTGCCGCAGGCGCGCACCGCGCTGCAGGGGCTGTACAAGGCCTTCTGCGAAACCGATTCGTCGCTCGCGGAAATCAATCCGCTCATCCTGACCGGCGACGGCCGCGTGATCGCGCTCGATGGCAAGATCAATTTCGATGACAACGCCATGTTCCGGCATCCCGATCTCGTGGCGATGCGTGATCTGGATGAAGAAGATCCCGCCGAAGTGCAGGCTTCGAAGTTCGACCTCAACTACATCCAGCTCGACGGCACCATCGGCTGTCTGGTCAACGGCGCGGGCCTGGCCATGGCCACCATGGACACCATCAAGCTCTACGGCGGCAGCCCGGCGAATTTTCTGGACGTGGGCGGCGGTGCCACCACCGAGAAGGTGACCGAGGCCTTCAAGATCATGCTTTCCAATCCGAAACTGAACGCCATCCTGGTGAATATTTTCGGCGGCATCATGCGCTGCGATGTCATTGCCGAGGGTGTGGTGGCCGCGGCCAGGGAGGTGCATCTGTCGGTCCCGCTGGTGGTGCGCATGAAAGGCACCAACGAGGCGCTGGGCAAGAAGATTCTCGCCGATTCGGGGCTGCCCATCATCACCGCCGATAACATGGGCGAAGCGGCGGAGCGCGTGGTTGCGGCGTCGAAAGGAAAGAACTGATCATGTCGATTCTCATCAATAAGAACAGCCGTGTCGTCACCCAGGGCATCACCGGCAAGACCGGCCAGTTTCACACCCGGACTTCGCGGGAATACGCCAACGGCAAGAACTGCTATGTCGCGGGCGTCAACCCGAAGAAGGCTGGCGAGAACTTCGAGGGCATCCCCATCTTCGGTTCGGTAAAGGACGCGAAGGAAAAAGCCGGCGCCAATGTCTCGGTCATCTATGTGCCGCCACCCGGTGCGGCCGCAGCGATCTGGGAGGCCGTCGAAGCCGACCTGGATCTGGTGATCTGCATCACCGAAGGCATCCCGGTGCGCGACATGGTGGAGGTGCGCGATCGCATGAAAAAGCAGGGGCGGCGCACGCTGCTGGTCGGCCCCAACTGTCCGGGCGTGATCACGCCGGACGAAATCAAGATCGGCATCATGCCTGGCCACATTCACCTGAAGGGCCGCATCGGCGTGGTGTCGCGTTCGGGCACGCTCACCTATGAGGCGGTGGGGCAGTTGACCGAAATTGGCCTGGGGCAATCCACTGCCGTCGGCATCGGCGGCGACCCGGTAAACGGCATGAAGCACATCGATGTCATGAGACTCTTCAATGACGATCCGGATACCGAAGCGGTGGTCATGATCGGAGAGATCGGCGGCTCGGACGAGGAAGAGGCCGCCCAGTGGGTCAAGGCCAACATGAAAAAGCCGGTGGTGGGTTTCATTGCCGGTGTCACCGCGCCGCCCGGGAAGCGCATGGGCCATGCCGGCGCCATCATCTCCGGCGGCAAGGGCACGGCGCAGGAGAAACTCGCCGTCATGGACGCCTGCGGCATCAAGGTCACCAAGAATCCGGCTGAAATGGGCCGGCTGTTGAAGAGCGTGCTGAAATAGCGAACCGCAGAGGGCGGCATATTTTGCCGCCCATTGCCTTAATTGCTGAAAAAATTTTCAGAAAGTTATCGCTCAGCTTGCTTTAACAGGGTATTTAAATTCCGAATGTGGTATATGTAATGTCTGGACGGGATTGCGCTCGCGAGCCCTCAGGCCTTGCCGGCGTCGCGGATGCCCGGCACCTCGATAATTCGCGCGCCGCACGGCGCCCGCTCCGTGGCCTGCACCAGCGCGCGCACCATCTGCTCCAGCGTCACCATCCCGAGTCGGCCTGCCGCGTTGCGAGTGGCAGGCAGCAACTCGCACAGCGCATAAATGGGCGCCAGGATGCCGGGCCAGTGACGGCCGGGTCCGAGCACGTACCACGGTCGAAGAATGGTGGCCGGGATGCCGCTGGCGCGAATGCGCGATTCAGCAACCTGGCGCACGGCAATGTAAGACCACATTATCGGCGCGGGTTGGGCCACGCTGACGTAGACGAAATGGCGCACGCCCGCGGCGCTGGCGGCCTCGAGCGCGGCATCCACAGAGTGCAGGTCCACCTTGCGATAACCGGCTCTTTTGCCCGGTCCGGGGTGCGGCGTGCCGATCAGATGGACCAGCGTGTCGGCCGGTGCGATGGTCGCGGCAAAACTGGACGGGTCGAGAGCGTTTCCCACGATCACCTCGGCGCCTGCGGGAATGCGGTGCTGGCTGGCTTGTCTGGCAAGCGCCCGGACTTTGTGGCCGCGGCTCAACAGCGCCGCAATCAGCGCACGGCCCATAAATCCGGAGGCGCCGGTAATGAAGACGCTATGCGGAGTGCGTCCGGTATTTGCGTGGGTCATTGTCTGCGGCGGCGAAGATGTTGCCGCTTGATGAAATGAAAAAGCATGTTCAGGCACCTGGTACGCGAGTATTACGGCGCAAGTATCCCAGATCCGGGCCATCGACATGACAGCGAAGGTGTTCTGCATTGATGACATGGGGGTTGGCGGTGCCGCGCTGGGCAGGACTTGGGGCGCTCAATGCCGGAGTGGGACGTGCAGTGGTAGCCAAGGTGGAGTCCCTCGCATAAACTGCAACACTCCTGATTGCGCGGTTGGCAGGTTCGGTTCACTCAGGGGCGAGCGGGCATCCCGGTTGCGCCAAAGCATATGAAGGCGGTCTTATGAAGGAAGGCGGTTCCGCAGGGGGCAAGCGCGGCGGCGGGGGGCGCAAGGTTCGCTCGGAGATGAAGGGCCGCAGCACCGAGCCGCTGGCCGTGGCGGATTTGCGTGCATTGCTGGGCGATTCGCCGCGGCGGCGTGATCTGCTGATCGAATATCTGCACCGCATTCAGGATCGCTTCGGGCATCTGGCCGCGAGGCACCTGGTGGCGCTGGCGGCTGAGTTGAAGATGGCCACGGCGGAAGTCTATGAGGTGGCCACTTTCTATCATCATTTCGACGTGGTGAAGGAAAATGCCGCCGCCCCGCCGGCGTTGACGGTGCGCGTTTGCGATTCGCTTTCCTGCGAGCTTGCCGGGTCGCACGCCCTGATGGCGAAATTGCAGGCGATGCTGGGGGCGGGCGTGCGCGTCATCCCGGCGCCCTGCGTGGGTCGCTGCGAAGCGGCGCCGGTGGCAGTGGTCGGAAGAAATCCGCTCGGCAATGCAACGGCCGCATCGGTGGCCAGGGCAGTAAAGGCTGCGGCGATCGAATGTCCGGAACCCGAGTATGTCGACTTCGCCGCTTATCGACGCGCCGGGGGGTACCAGTTGATTGCCGATTGTCTGGCCGGCAGACACACGCGCGAGGAACTGACCGCGATGATGGAGAACTCGGGCTTGCGCGGACTGGGCGGCGCGGGTTTTCCGGTGGGGCGCAAATGGCGCAGTGTCGCCGCCGCGCCCGAGCCGCGGGTGATGGCGGTCAACATTGACGAGGGCGAGCCCGGCACCTTCAAGGACCGCTGGTATCTTGAGCGCGATCCGCACCGTTTCCTCGAAGGCATGCTGGTGGCGGCCTGGGCGGCGGGTGTGGGCGAGATCTACATCTATTTGCGCGACGAATACGCCGGATGCCGCGCGCTGCTCCAGCGGGAACTGGAAAAATTGCGCAACGCTCGACCCTGCGCGCTGCCGCCAGTCCACCTGCGCCGCGGGGCCGGGGCCTATATCTGCGGCGAAGAATCGGCGATGATCGAATCCATCGAGGGCAAACGCGGCATGCCCAGGCAGCGCCCGCCGTTCGTCGCGCAGGTGGGCCTGTTCGGCTACCCGACGCTCGAACACAACATGGAAACCCTTTACTGGGTGCGCGAAATCGTGACCAAAGGCCCGGCATGGTTCGCCTCGCACGGCCGCCGCGGCCGCCATGGCCTGCGCTCATTCTCGGTGAGCGGTCGCGTGAACTCCCCCGGCGTGCATCTGGCCCCGGCCGGCATCACGGCGAGCGAACTCATCGACGAATACTGCGGCGGCATGCTGGCCGGTCACGCTTTCTACGCCTACCTGCCTGGCGGCGCATCGGGCGGCATCCTGCCCGCGTCGATGGGTGATTTGCCGCTGGATTTCGACACCCTCAACCCGCATGGCTGCTTCATCGGCTCGGCGGCGGTCATCGTCTTGTCGGACCGCGACAAGGCAAGCGCCGCGGCGCGCAGCATGGTGAAGTTTTTCTCCGAGGAATCCTGCGGCCAGTGCACTCCCTGCCGGGTGGGGACGCTCAAGGCGCTGGCACTGATGGACGGCGCGAAATGGGATCAGGGGCTGCTGCGCGAATTGTCCCAGGTGATGATGGACGCGTCGATCTGCGGGCTCGGACAGGCGGCGCCGAACCCTTTGATGTCGGTGATCCGGTTTTTTCCGCAGGAGATCAGTTGAACCGAGGTGCGATGTGACGGCGACCAGCAAACAAGAAGTGGCGGCCCTGCCGGTGGAATTCAAGCTGAACGGCAAGACCGTGCGCGCTCGCCCGGAGGAGACCATCCTGCAGGCGGCCAGGTGTCATGGCATTGAAATCCCGCACCTTTGTCACAAGGACGGATTGCGGCCCGAGGGCAACTGCCGCGCATGCGTGGTGGAGGTGAAGGGCGAGCGCGTGCTCGCGCCCGCCTGCTGGCGCCACCCGCAGGAGGGCATGGAGGTGAGCACCGACAGCCCGCGTGCGCTGGCCGCGCAGAAAATGGTGCTCGAGTTGCTGATGGCCGACATGCCGCAGGCGGCGCACACCCTGAACTCCGAGCTCGATCATTGGGCAGGTAAGCTGGAGGTCGGTTTGCCGCGCTTTGATGCGCGCGCCCAGCCGGCCCCCGACATCTCGCACCCGGCCATCGCGGTGAATCTGGACGCCTGCATCCAGTGCACGCGCTGCGTGCGCGCGTGCCGCGAGGAGCAGGTCAATGACGTGATCGGCTACGCCTTTCGCGGCGGCGCATCCAAGATCGTGTTCGATTTTGACGATGACATGGGCACGTCGAGCTGTGTCGCCTGCGGCGAGTGCGTGCAGGCCTGCCCCACCGGGGCGCTGTCGCACAAGGTGCCGGCGCGGGCCGATGCCGCGGTCGGCGCACCTGCGCAAATCGCCGGAAATCTCACCGCCGACCGCAGCGTCGATTCGGTCTGTCCGTATTGCGGCGTCGGCTGCCAGCTCACCTACCATGTCAAGAAACAGGGCGGGGAGGAGCGGATCATCTTCGTGCAGGGTCGCGATGGCCCCGCCAATCACGGGCGTCTGTGCGTCAAGGGCCGCTACGGTTTCGATTATGTCAATCATCGCCAGCGGCTGACGCGGCCGCTGATTCGCAAGCCCGGCATTCCCAAGCACAAGGATTTTTCCGTCGATCCGGATAACTGGCGGGATGCCTTTCGCGAGGCGAGCTGGGAGGAGGCGCTGGATGTCGCCGCGCGCGGGCTGCGCGATATCCGCGAACGCCACGGCAGCAAGGCCCTGGCCGGTTTCGGTTCGGCCAAGGGAACCAACGAAGAGGCTTATCTGTTCCAGAAACTGGTGCGCACCGGCTTCGGTTCAAACAACGTCGATCACTGCACGCGCCTGTGCCACGCGTCATCGGTGGCGGCGCTGATGGAGGGCGTCAATTCCGGCGCCGTGTCCAACCAGGTGAGCGACGTGATGAATGCCGAGGTGGTGTTCGTGATCGGCTCCAATCCGACGGTGAACCATCCGGTGGCCGCGACCTGGATCAAGAACGCGGTGAAGAAGGGCGTCAAACTGATCGTTGCCGATCCGCGCAGCACCGAGATCGCACGCCACGCGACTTACGCCCTGCAGTTCAATGCCGACACCGATGTGGCGTTGCTCAATGCCATCATGTTTACCATCGTCGAAGAGGGGCTGGTCAACCAAGCCTTCGTCGCCGACCGTACCTCGGGTTACGAGGCCTTGCGCGAGAACGTGCGCAAGTTCAGTCCCGAAGTGATGGCGCCCATCTGCGGGATTCCGGCAGCCACCATACGTGCGGTGGCGCGCCTGTATGCCACCTCGAAGGGCTCCATGATCCTGTGGGGCATGGGGATCTCGCAGCATGTGCACGGCACCGACAACGCGCGCTGCCTGATCGCGCTCGCGCTCATGACCGGGCAGATCGGGCGACCGGGCTGCGGGCTGCATCCATTGCGCGGGCAGAACAACGTGCAGGGGGCTTCGGATTCCGGACTGGTGCCGATGTTTTATCCGGATTACCAGCGCGTCAACAACCCCGAAGCCCGGCAGCGTTTCGAAAAATTCTGGGGGCAGGAACTGGATCCGGCTCCCGGATTGACCGTGGTGGAAATCATGCATGCGGCCCAGGCCGGCGAGATTCGCGGCATGTACATCATGGGAGAAAACCCGGCCATGTCCGATCCGGATCTCGAGCATGCGCGCCAGGCGCTCGCCACGCTGGAGCACCTGGTGGTGCAGGACATTTTTCTCACCGAAACCGCATACCTGGCCGATGTGGTACTGCCGGCCACCGCCTGGCCGGAGAAGGTCGGCACCGTGACCAATACCGACCGCATGGTGCAGCTCGGACGCAAGGCTATCGAGCCCCCGGGCGAGGCGCGCGAGGATTTCCGGCTGATACAGGAGATCGCGCGCCGCCTGGGCCTGCCCTGGGATTATTCGCACCCCCGCGAGGTTTTCAACGAAATGCGCCAGTGCATGGATGCCATCGCAGGCATCACCTGGGAGCGACTGGAGCGCGACTCCGCGGTGACCTACCCTTGCGAAAAGGAAGGGGATCCGGGTGAGCCGGTGGTTTTCAAGACGCACTTTCCCACGGCGAATGGACGCGGCCGGTTCGTTCCGGCCGATCTGATATCGGCCGATGAGCGCCCGGACGAGGATTATCCGATGGTGCTCATCACCGGCCGGCAACTGGAGCACTGGCACACCGGCGCGATCTCGCGCCGGGCCAGCGTGCTCGACGATCTGGAGCCCGACCCGGTGGCCTCGCTGCATCCGCTGGAGCTGGCTCGCCTGGGCATCAAGCCCGGCCAAGTGCTGACCGTGCAGTCGCGGCGCGGCGCCATATCACTGTACGCACGTGCCGACGAAGGCACTCCGGCGGGCGCGATCTTCGTGCCCTTTTGCTTCTACGAGGCGGCGGCCAACAAGCTCACCAATCCGGTGCTCGATCCTGTCGGGAAAATTCCGGAATTCAAGTATTGCGCGGTGCGCGTGACCCGTGGCGGCAAGGTGCCGCAGCAGTCGAGTTTTGGCGGCGGGCAGGCTGGCAGGGATGCGGTATGCGCCTGAGGGTGCGCATTTGATATCCCAAAAAGAAATTAAATAATGCCGGAAAATCATGCGGAAAAAGACAATATTCAGTTTAAAGTTTTTAAATAAAACGTTGATAAACATCTAGGAGTGCCCATGTCGTCCGATATCGAAATTGCCCAAGCCGCTAAAATGCAGCGCATATCCAAAGTCGCGCTGGAGAAACTGGGTATTGCCGATGAACATCTCGAGCCCTACGGGCATTACAAGGCAAAGGTATCCCTCGCTTATCTTGACAGCCTGAAGCAGCGCCCCAATGCCAAGCTCATCCTGGTGACCGCCATGACGCCCACGCCCGCGGGCGAGGGCAAGACCACTACGACCGTCGGCCTGGGCGATGCCTTGAACCACATCGGCAAGCGCGCCATGATTTGCCTGCGCGAGCCTTCGCTCGGGCCGGTGTTCGGAATGAAGGGGGGCGCCGCGGGCGGTGGCTACGCCCAGGTGGTGCCGATGGAGGACATCAACCTGCATTTCACCGGGGACTTCAACGCCATCGGCCTGGCGAACAATCTTCTCTCGGCGCTGCTCGACAACCATATCCATCATGGCAACGAACTGGGCATTGATGTGCGCCGCATCGCCTGGAAGCGGGTGCTCGACATGAATGACCGCGCGCTGCGCGATATCACCGTGTCGCTGGGCGGGCCGGGCAACGGCTATCCGCGCCAGGACGGCTTCGACATCGTGGTGGCATCCGAGGTCATGGCGATCTTCTGCCTGTCCACTTCCCTCAAGGACCTGAAAAAGCGGCTGGGCAACATCGTGGTCGGCTATACGCGTGAGCAAAAGCCGGTGAAGGCCTCGGACCTGCAGGCGCATGGCGCAATGACGGTGTTGCTCAAAGACACCCTCGCGCCCAACCTGGTGCAGACGGTGGAGAACAACCCGGCCTTCATCCACGGCGGGCCGTTTGCCAATATCGCGCATGGCTGCAATACGGTGATCGCGACGCAGGCGGCGATGAAGCTGGCCGATTATGTGGTGACCGAGGCCGGTTTCGGCGCCGACCTCGGCGCGGAAAAATTCATGGACATCAAATGCCGCAAATCGGGCCTGCGGCCCGCGGCGGCGGTGATTGTGGCCACGGTGCGCGCACTGAAGTATCACGGCGGCGCCGATCTGAAGACCATCACCCAGGAGAACATCGCGGCGCTGGAGAAGGGGATGCCCAACCTCGAGCGCCACGTCGACAATGTGAAGAACGTCTATGGCGTGCCCTGCATTGTCTCGATCAACAAATTCACCAGCGATACGCAGGCCGAAATCGACCTGCTGCGCTCGCGCATGGCCAAGTACGGCGTTCCGGTGGTGCTCGCGACGCACTGGGGCGACGGTGGCAAGGGCGCCACCGAACTGGCGCACGAGGTGGTCAAGCTGTGCGAGCACAAGTCCACGGCGACTTTTGTCTACGAGGATCAGGACACCTTGTGGGAAAAGATCGGCAAGATCGCCCGAAAGGTCTATCGCGCCTCGGAAGTCACCGCCGACAGCAAGGTGCGCGGGCAGATAAAGAAACTTCAGGACGATGGCTACGGCCATTACCCGGTCTGTGTGGCCAAGACCCAATACTCGTTTTCCACCGACCCGCAGCTGCGCGGTGCGCCGGAGAATCACGTGATAAACATCCGCGAAGTCCGGCTTGCCGCCGGCGCCGAATTCATTGTCATGGTCTGCGGCGACATTTTGACCATGCCGGGCCTGCCCAAGGTGCCTTCGGCGAACAAGATCGATGTGGACGAAAACGGCAAGGTCGTCGGCCTGTTTTGAGCGTGGACTGTCCCCGCAACTGCCGGCCTTCCAGTTGCAGGCCGGCGGTAGCTTGCCGACGATCGCGGCACTGTCCGGCCACAGTGCCGATCGGGTCGTTCGCCATGTCGCCCGGGCGCATGCCGGTGCCGTGATCCGTTAAACTTACCGCCGGACATCCCCAGTCGGACTGATACAGGCCGTCCGGATTCACAAATACCGAGTCACAAAGGAGATTTTCATGGGTAGCGTCGAATCGCAAGCCTCGGCCGGGTCAAAGCCGGTCAGTGCAGGCGCGGAGGACCCCAATGCGCAGTCACAGGAGGCGAACCGGCCAATGACCGACGGCTTTCACCTGGTTATCGATGCCCTCAAACTCAATGGCATAGACACGATCTTCGGCCTGCCCGGGATCCCGATCACCGACTTTGCCCGCAAGGCGCAGGCCGAAGGCATCCGCGTGATTTCCTTCCGCCATGAGCAGAACGCGGGCAACGCCGCCGCCATCGCAGGTTTCATGACACAGAAACCGGGCATCTGCCTGACAGTGTCGGCCCCGGGCTTTCTCAACGGGTTGACCGCCCTGACCAATGCCACCACCAATTGTTTTCCGATGATTCTCATCAGCGGTTCCAGCGAGCGCGAAATCGTCGACCTGCAGCAGGGCGACTACGAGGAGATGGACCAGTTGGCGATCGCCAAGCCGCTGTGCAAGGCCGCGTTTCGCGTGTTGCACGCTGGGGACATTGGTGTGGGCATCGCGCGCGCCATTCGCGCGGCGGTCTCCGGCCGCCCGGGCGGGGTCTACCTCGACCTGCCGGCAAAGCTGTTCGCCCAGAGCATGGACGCGGAAGCGGGCAGGAACTCGCTGATCCAGGTGGTCGATCCGGCGCCGCAGCAAATCCCGGGCGCGCAAGCCGTCAAACGCGCCGTCGACCTGCTCAAGGGTGCGAAGAAGCCGCTGATCGTATTGGGCAAGGGCGCCGCCTATGCGCAGGCCGATGCCGAAATCCGCGCTCTGGTCGACAAGACCGGCATTCCCTATCTGCCCATGTCCATGGCCAAGGGCCTGCTGCCCGACACGCACGAGCTGTGCGCTTCGGCGGCACGCTCCTATGTGCTGCCCGAGGCGGACGTGGTGATGCTGGTCGGCGCCCGCCTGAACTGGCTGCTCTCGCATGGCAAGGGCAAGACCTGGGGCGGCAAGGAATCCAAGGCCTGGGGCGGACAGAAGTTCATCCAGATCGACATCTCGCCTCAGGAGGCCGACAGCAACGTGCGCATCGACGCGCCGGTGGTCGGCGACATCGGTTCCTGCGTGTCTGCGCTGCTCGATGCGCTCGATGCGGATGCGAGCTGGGCCAAAGCCCCGGCCGGGTGGACCGCGGCCATTGCCGAGCGCAAGAGCAAGAACATCGCCAAGATGGCGGAGACCCTGGCCAAGCATCCTGCGCCGATGAATTTTCACAGCGCGCTCAATGTGGTGCGCGACATCGTCAAGGCCAACCCGGAGGCCATCCTGGTCAATGAAGGCGCCAACACGCTCGATTTCACCCGCAGCATTGTCGACATGTACAAGCCGCGCAAGCGGCTGGATGTCGGCACCTGGGGCATCATGGGTATCGGCATGGGTTTTTCCGTTGCCGCCGCCGTTGTCAGCGGCCTGCCGGTGATCGCGATCGAGGGCGACAGCGCCTTCGGCTTCTCCGGCATGGAAGTCGAGACCATCTGCCGCTACAACCTGCCGGTGTGCGTGGTGGTCTTCAACAACAACGGCGTCTATGGCGGCACCGATGTCAACCGCGGCGGCGGCGCCGATGTGGCGCCCACCGTGTTCGTCAAAGGCGCGCGCTATGACAAGCTGATGGAGGCCTTCGGCGGCGTGGGTGTGCACGCCACGACCCCGGCCGAACTGCGCAAGGCCATGGAAGAGGCCATGCGCTCGAACAAGCCCACGCTCATCAATGCCGTCATCGACGAGACCGCCGGCACCGAGAGCGGTCGCATCACCAGCTTGAATCCCAGCGCAAAGAAAAAATAGCTTTTAAAAAATAGATTTTCACGACAAGACCAGGGCGCACATTTGCAGTCGTGCCTCTCGCGCACCCGTGATCACGGGGAAAGGCGGTACTGCCGTATTGCCTTTGTGCAGGACAGTCGAGCGATGGCAGGTCGCCTTTCATCTGCCGCAGCGTTTTTTTGGAGATCGGAATGGAAGCACTGAAGGGATTTCGCATTCTGGACATGACGCATGTGCAGGCGGGGCCGACAGCCTCGCAGCTGCTCGCCTGGATGGGCGCGGATGTCATCAAGTTCGAGCCGCCGCAGGGAGACGCCACGCGCGGGCAGTTGCGCGACGTGCCCAATGCCGACAGCCTTTATTTCACCATGCTCAACTGCAACAAGCGCTCGATCACGGTGAACATGAAGACGCCCGAAGGCAAGCAGGTGTTCACCGATCTGCTGCAGATCTGCGATGTGATCATGGAGAATTTCGGGCCCGGCGTGCTCGACCGGTTCGGTTTTACCTGGGAGCGGATCCACGAAATCAACCCGCGCATCGTGATGGCCTCCATCAAGGGTTTCGGTTCAACCGGTCCTTACGCGGATTTCAAGGCCTATGAAAACGTGGCCCAGGCCATGGGCGGGGCAATGAGCACCACCGGTGTCCCGGATGGCCCGCCTTTTGTGACAGGGGCGCAAATCGGGGATTCGGGCACCGGCCTGCATCTGTCAATCGGCATACTCGCCGCGCTGCATCAGCGCAACAACACCGGCAAGGGCCAATACGTCGAGGTGGCAATGATGGACGGCGTGATGAACCTTTGCAGGGTGAAATGGCGCGATCACCAGCGCCTCACGCACGGCCCCCTGTCGGAGTATTCGGTGCCGACCGAAGGGCTGACGGAAACGCCGCGCGCAGGCAATGATTCCGGCGGCGGACAATTGGGGAATGCAATTCGCTGCAAGCCGGGCGGCCCCAACGATTATGTCTATATCGTGGTGCAGGAGGCGGTGTGGGAGGCCCTGGCGCGGCGCGTCGGTGGCGATGCGCTGGTGGCGGATCCTCGCTTTGCCAGGATTGCCGACCGGCGCAGGAACCAGAACGAAATCTGGAGGATGATCACGGAGTTTGCCTCCGCGTACACCAAGCGCGAATTCATGGCGATTCTCAGCGAACTGGACGTGCCCTGCGGACCGATCATGAGCACCGGCGACCTAGCCACCGACGAGCATGTCAAGCTGCGCCAGATGTATGTGGAACTGGATCATCCGCAGCGCGGCAAATGGTGGAATGTCGGCATGCCAATCAAACTTTCGGATTCGCCGGCGCGCATAGAGCGCTCGCCGACGCTGGGCGAGCACACCGACGAGGTTCTCAAGGAGGTGCTGGGTTATGACGACACAAGAATTGCCGGTTTCAGAAAGGCAGGCGCGTTCAGCCTGCCACCCAAAAAAACTGCGTGAGGCACTATGAAGATCGCAATCATCGGACAGCAGGATTTCGGCAAAGCGGTGCTCGAGGCGTTTTTGTCTCGCGGCGACAAGGTGGCGGGCGTTTTCTGCGCGCCTGAAAAGGAAGGCGCAAAACCCGACCCACTGAAAAAAGCGGCACTTGAGAAGGGACTGGTGGTTTTTCAGTTCAAGTCGCTGCGGGACAAGGAGGCGCATGACGCCTTGCGCGGTCTGGAGGCCGACCTTGGCATCATGGCATTCGTGCTTCAGTTTGCCCCCCAGGATTTCGTCAATATTCCGAAGCGCGGCACCATCCAGTACCACCCTTCGCTGTTGCCGAAATATCGCGGACCTTCATCGATCAACTGGCCGATCATTCGCGGCGACACCCGTACCGGGCTGAGCATCTTCCGGCCGACCGACGGGCTCGACGAGGGGCCGGTCATCCTGCAGAAGGAAACGCCGATCGGCCCCGATGACACCCTGGGCAGCGTTTATTTCGACAGCCTGTTCCCCATGGGAGTGGCGGCGATGCTCGAGGCGGCGGACCTGGTCATGGCGGGCAGGCATCGCGAAGCCGTTCAGGACGAGGCGCTGGCATCCTACGAAGGCTGGTGCCGAACCGCAGAAGCGAAGATCAACTGGGCGAACCATGTGGATTTCGTCCACAACCTGATCCGGGGCTGCAATCCCGCGCCTGGCGCCTGGACGATGCTGGGCGGGAAGACGGTCCAGATCTACGACTGCAGGAAGCATCCCGCGAGAACCTTCGGCGCGGTGAAAGGGCGAATTGGTGAAGTGTCCGAGGTTGGTCCGGCGAGTTTCTTCGTGACGGCGCAGGGCGGACGCATCGAAGTTCTGCGCGCCAAAGGCGAGGATACGAAGAAGGTTTCTGGCGCAGAGCTGGCTGCGATCCTGGGCCTGCAGGCCGGCACCCGTTTTGATGCCTGAATATGCGCTGGTCAAGCCGCGATATATGTTGAATTGAGGCTTCGCGGGCTCGCAAACCCGGCTGGGCGCGTGAAATTCGGAGGGCGTGGTATTTTCACTGTAACTTCCCGGCAACGTCTCCGTGAACAGGGCTACCCGAAGGGGAGCACTGTTCACCTTTCGCATTTGAAAAACACTTGACTTATCTGATATTTACCTGCAACAATTCCAAATAGCCTGCTGTTTCTTCTGCAGGTTGTTGGTGTGGTTGGAAATCCGGCACGAAATCTGGTGGCCAGAGCATTATTCGACGGGTCTGCGATGGTTTTCGTTTCCTGAACTCTGTACTCGGGTATCGGGCCAGGCATGACCCTGCGAGCGTAAAATGCCTGAACTAAAGGGCGTTGGGCGCTGGAGAGTGCCCATTGCAATAAGAAAATCAGGGGGACCCATGAAGTCGGGATTTTGGAAAAAGGACTGGTTCCTCGGTCTGATCGTTTCGCTCGTATTCCTCTTTGCCGGAGGAACCCAGTTAATACAAAGCCTTGAACGCGCGGCCTACGACTGGGGCGTACGTGCGTCGTCGCGCAATCCCAGCGACAAGGTGGTGGTCATTGCCATCGATGACGCGAGTATTCGAAGCATCGGGCGTTGGCCCTGGTCTCGCGAGGTTCATGCCAAGATGACCGATGCGCTTGCCGGCGCCAAGGCCAAGGTCATCGGGAATCTGGTTTTCTTCAGTGAACCGCAGGTCGATTCCGGCCTGGGGTATATCAACAAGTTGCTGGAGATATTCGGCAAGTATGCGCCTGGGGCCGATGGTTCCCCGCCGGCGGCAACCGGATCGGCTGACCTGATGCAGTTGGGAGCCCTGTTGCGGGAGGCCGAGGACTCGCTCAACAGCGATCGCAAATTGGCGGCAAGTTACGGCAAAGCGAACAACGTGCTGCTGCCGATGTTGTTTGAATTGGGAGAGCCGCGCGGCAAACCCGACAAGCCGCTCCCCGAATTCGTGACGCGTACCCGCGTACCGAAGGTCGATCAGGGAAGCGGGGATACCCCCTTGCCGACTTCCAGCGTGGTTTCGCTGCCCATTGACGAAATCGGAAACAGCGCTGCCGGCATCGGCCATCTGAACGCCAACGTGGACATTGACGGGGGCATTCGTACCGAACCGCTGGTATTGCAGTTTTTCGACCAGTACTACCCTTCCATGGCAACGATGCTTGTCGCCAAGAGCCTGAACCTGGGGCCGGAAGATATCAAGGTCACTCTCGGACAGGGCATTCAGATCGGCAAGTTGCGCATCGCAACCGATTCCGCATTGCAGATGTTCACCTATTTTTACAAGGACAAGGACAACCGCTCGGTATTCCGCGTTGACTCCTTTTTTGACGTCTATTCCGGAAAGATAAAACCGGAAACCTTTCAGGACAAGATTGTCCTCATCGGACCCACTGCGGCCGGGGTCGGCACCACATCGGTCACGCCGATCTCTCCGGGAATGGCGCCAGTACTGACGCTGGCGCATTCGGTTTCCTCGATCCTGCAAGAGCATTTTTTCGTCGCGCCGATCTGGGGAATGTGGGTGGAAAAGCTCGTTTTCATTCTGGTGGCGGTCTACCTGATCGTATTGCTGCCACGGCTGAAGGCGAGCATGGGTGCGAGCGTGAGCGCGAGTCTGGTCGCACTGCTGCTTGTCATTCACTTCGTGCTGATGACAGGGCAGGGTACCTGGCTCCAGTTCATGCAGTCGTTGACCCTGCTGGTGGTGGGGCATGTGTTGCTGATCACCAAGCGATTCATGATGACGGAGGCGGGCAAGGCGAAATCGGATCAGGAATCGGCCGCCTCGAACCGGATGCTCGGACTGGCGTTCCAGGGGCAGGGACAACTGGATATGGCGTTTGACTATTTCCGCAAGACGCCCATGGAAGATGCGGTCATGGACAACCTGTACAACCTGGCGCTGGATTTCGAGCGCAAGCGGCAGTTCAACAAAGCCGAGTCCGTGTTTCGCTACATGTTTGACTTCAACCCGAAGTTCCGCGATCTGGAGCAGAAGCTGGCGCGGTCGAAACAATTGTCGGAGACGGTGATCCTTGGCGGTGGTGGAGGTGGGCGGACCAACGCGAGCATTCTCGAGGGCGGCGGCGGCGCGGAAAAGCCGATGCTTGGCCGCTATCAGATCGAAAAAGAACTCGGCAAGGGCGCAATGGGCGTCGTGTACCTGGGCAAGGATCCGAAAATTGGGCGCGTGGTCGCGATCAAGACCATGGCGTTGGCGCAGGAGTTCGAGGCCGATGAGCTGGTGGAAGTGAAGGAACGTTTTTTCCGCGAAGCCGAGACTGCCGGGCGCCTGTCCCACCCCAATATTGTGACAATTTATGATGCAGGCGAGGAGCACGACTTGTGCTACATCGCCATGGAGTTGCTCAAAGGCAAGGATTTGACGCCTTACACCAAGGCTGACAATCTTCTGTCGATAGATAAGGTTGTGTCGATCATCGCCCGGGTCGCGGATGCGCTGGGGTATGCGCATACGCAGAACATCGTGCACCGGGACGTCAAGCCGGCGAATGTGATGTATGAGCCGGAATCGGACAGCGTCAAGGTGGCCGATTTCGGTATCGCACGGATCACCGATTCGTCCAAGACGAAGACCGGCATGGTGCTGGGCACGCCCTCCTACATGTCCCCAGAGCAGCTCTCCGGAAAAAAGGTCGACGGGAAGAGCGATCTGTTTTCCCTGGCGGTCAGCCTCTACCAGATGGCATGCGGCAAGCTGCCTTTCACGGGCGATTCCATGGCGCAATTGATGTTTCGGATCGCCAACGAGCCGGCGCCCGACATTCGTTCCATTAATCCGTCGTTGCCGCAGGCATTTGTGGCATTTCTGGACCGCGCAATGTCCAAGGACGCCGAGCAGCGCTACCAGACCGGCGAGGAATTCGCCAAGGCACTTCGTGCGTCCATGGCTGGTGCCGGCGCCCCGGCGGCTGGGTCATCAGATTTAGATATCAGTCTGTAAGTGAATTACGCATGAGCCTTGTCCAGATGTTAGAAGTCGCCAGTGCCACGGATCCCGGAATGGTGCGCTCGAACAATGAAGATTCCATTGCTTCGGATGCGTCGCGCGGGCTGGCTGTGCTGGCCGACGGCATGGGTGGCTACAATGCGGGCGAGGTGGCAAGCGGCATTGCCACGACCGTGATAACCACTGAAATGCAGCAACTGCTGGACCAGAATCCACCGTATGCAATTGACGAATCAACGGGAAAAGCGGTTGCGGAAAAGCTGCTTCGCAATCAGGTATCCAGGGCGAACACTTCGATCTACCAGGCCGCCCAGAGTCAACCCCAGTACGCCGGGATGGGAACGACGCTGGTTGTTGCACTGTATTACGACAACAAAGTGGCCGTCGCGCATGTGGGAGACTCCAGGTTATACCGGTTTCGGGATGACCAGTTGGAGCAAATTACACGCGATCATTCGCTGCTGCAGGAGCAGATTGACAGCGGACTTCTCACCAAGGAGCAGGCCAAGCTGTCGGCAAACAAGAATCTCGTCACGCGTGCTCTGGGAATCGATCCGACCGTGGAGACGGAAATTCATGAGTACGAAACCAAGGTGGGAGACATTTACCTGCTCTGTTCCGATGGCCTTTGTGATATGGTGAGCGACGAGGATATTGGCATGGCGCTGCAGACTTTAGGTGCCAATCTGAAGCTTTGCGTGCATCAGTTGGTGCAAATGGCGAATGATAACGGTGGACGTGACAACGTTTCGGTGATCTTGATCCGCGTTTTGCGCGAATTTCCGGCGCCACGCGGTGTTCTGTCTAAGGTTTTGGGCTGGCTACGATAGTACGGGGACACTACTATGGCGAAGCTGATTCTCAGCATGGATGGTCTGGTGCTTAAGGAGTTCACTCTCAGCAAGGAGCGGACGACGATCGGGCGCAAGGCTCATAACGACATTCAGATCGATAACCTCGCCGTCAGTGGCGAGCATGCGGTCGTGGTCACAATTCTTTCCGACTCCTTCCTTGAGGATCTGGGCAGCACCAACGGAACGCTCGTCAACGGTCAGACGGTCAAAAAGCACTTTTTGCAGAACAATGATGTGATTGAGTTGGGCAAGTACAAGCTCAAATTCGTCAGTGACGGTCCAGTACAGACCAAAGCCGCAGATTTCGAAAAGACCATGATTCTGCGACCGGGTGCGTTGCGACCGCAACCACCGGCACCGACCCCAGCCCCGGCTCCTGCCGCCCCCGGGGCGGTCAAGCCCGCAGCTGCCCCGGGCGCAGCGCCGGTTGCCCCCCCTGCAGCTCCTGCGCCTGCGCCGCGTGTGGCACCGCCGGTCGCGCCGCAACGCGCGGGTGTGCTGCAATTGTTGTCCGGTTCGAATGCGGGCCGCCAGCTTGACCTCACCAAACCGCTGACCACCCTTGGCAAGCCTGGCGTGCAAGTGGCGGTGATCACGCGTCGTCCGCAAGGTTTTTTCATCACGCATGTCGAAGGCGCGAACTTCCCCATTGTCAATGGCAAGACTCTTGATTCACAGGCGCATGCCCTTGGTGATCACGATGTCATTGAGATCGCTGGTGTGAAGATGGAGTTCTTCTTCAAGACTTGAAGGTCGGACCGCCGTCGGCGACGCGGTCTTCAGGAGGGAATGCTTGAAGCAGCATATTGTACGCATAGCACTTGGCCTGCTCGTGATGCTGGTTTTTGTCGGTCATGCTGCGGAGCTGTTTCCGATAGGCCTGGTCTCGCGGCTCGACAACATCATCTACGATGCACGGCTTCGACTCACGATGCCGGGAACAGTGGATCCGCGCATCGTCATCCTCGATATCGACGAAAAAAGCCTTGCAGTACCTGAATTGGGTCGCTGGCCGTGGGGCCGCGATCAGCTCTCGTCGCTGATCGACAAGCTGTTCGACAAATACGGCATATTGATTGTTGGTTTTGACGTTGTTTTCGCCGAACCTGACGAGAGTTCCGGTCTCAAGATACTGGACCGGCTGGCAAAAAAGGAATTGCGGGATGTCGCGCAGTTCCGATCGGCCCTCGATGGCCTGCGTCCCAGTCTGGATCACGACGCGATGTTTGCGAACACCATCAAGGACCGGCCGGTGGTGCTTGGTTATTATTTCAGCAGCGACGAAAACGCATCCGAATCCGGCGTATTGCCCGAGGCGGTTCTACCGGCGGGGACGTTTTCTGGCCGCAACATCAGGTTTACATCCTGGAAGGGGTATGGATCGAATATCCCCGGCCTCCAGTCCAACGCGGCCATCGCGGGCCATTTCAACCCCTATGTCGACTCCGATGGAGTGTCCAGGCGCGTTCCGCTGCTCGCAGAATTCAAAGGAAAATATTACGAGGCACTGTCTCTTTCGATGGTGAGACTTTTTGTCGGAATGAAGGAGGCCCAGGAAAACAACTCCCGCACGGTAAAACTGCCGAATGTATTACCGGGCTACCCGCCTGATCGATTCATAACCAAGGGGTATTCCGGCCTGGAGTGGATAGATGTCGGTCCGGTGAGAATTCCCGTGGATGATCGGGTTACGGCACAAATTCCCTATCGCGGACCGCGCGCAAGTTATCCCTATATTTCTCTGGCCGACGTGTTTTCCGACAAGGTTCCGCTGGAGAAGCTTCAGGGGAAAATTGCCCTGGTGGGAACATCCGCGCCGGGTCTGCTGGATCTGCGCTCGACCCCGGTCGACAGCGTGTATCCGGGCGTAGAAGTCCACGCCAACATGATCGCCGGAATGCTCGACAACACCATCAAGCAAAAGCCACCCTACGTGCTCGGTGCGGAAGTCATGCTTTTGCTTATCGGCGGCATCGTGCTTTCCATTTTGATGCCGTTTCTCGGGCCGTTGAAGGCAACCCTGGTTTCGCTGGTGGCAATGCTGTTGATCACGGGATTCAATCTTGTGGTGTGGTCTGCTGCGGGGATGATCATGCCACTGGCCTCCTGCATCCTGATGACCATCCTGCTGTTTGCACTCAACATGTCCTATGGCTACTTTGTCGAAACGCGGTCCAAGCGGCAGTTCACCGAACTTTTCGGACAATACGTGCCGCCGGAACTGGTGGACAGGATGGCGGCGGATCCGGAAAAGTACAGCATGGAGCCCAGAGCCGCCGAATTGTCGATTCTTTTTTCCGATGTGCGTGGTTTCACCAGCATCTCGGAGGCGTTGACCCCGGAAGACCTGCGTGAATACATCAATGAGTACCTCACCACGATGAGTACCATCATCCGCAGTGGGCATGGCGGCACTCTGGACAAGTACATCGGCGACGCGGTCATGGCTTTTTGGGGGGCGCCGGTGGATGACGCGGCGCACGCGCGAAACGGGGTGATGGCGGCAATGGAGATGCAGAAAAGCTGCGGGCCCTTGAATGAGAAATTCGTCAGTCGCGGCTGGCCGACATTGAAAATCGGTGTGGGGGTGAATTCCGGTCCGGTCCGGGTGGGGGACATGGGCTCGCAGATACGGCGCGCGTATACGGTCATGGGCGATGCCGTCAACGTCGCGTCGCGCCTTGAGGGGCGGACAAAATATTATGGCGTCGGTATTCTTGTGGGCGAGGTGACCAAGGGTCTAGTCAAGGACGTGGTTTTCAGGGAAGTCGACAAGATCAAGGTCAAGGGCAAGGACGAGGCGCTAACCATCTACGAACCGATCGGCCTGGAAGCGGAAGTTGAGAAGGAAAAATTGGACGAATTGAAATTGTGGCAGCAAACCTTAAGAGCCTATCGCAGCCAACAGTGGGATCAGGTCGAGGTTCAATTGCTAAATCTACAACGCATGAACGCCGGTTGCTACCTTTACAAGCTTTACGGGGAGCGAGTGGCCGAATGGCGTCGTGTTCCGCCATCTGCCAATTGGGAAGGTGTTACCGCGTTCGATGAAAAGTAGGCGGGGACAAGGTCGAGTCAGGGTTGCAAAAACGTGAAACTCAGAATACTGGGGTGCAGCGGTGGAATAGGAGGGCGGCACCTGCGCACCACCTCGATGCTGATCGACAACGATATTCTGATAGATGCCGGCACCGGCGTGGCGGACCTCTCGCTCAGTGAGTTATCGCTCATCGATCACGTATTCATTACGCATTCTCACCTTGATCATATCGTCACCATTCCATTTATCGTTGACACGGTCGGCGGCATGCGCGCGAAACCGCTCACGGTTTATGCCATTCCTGAGACCATAGAGATTCTTCGGAACCACATCTTCAACTGGATCATATGGCCGGATTTCACGTTGATACCCTCAGCCGAAATGCCGTTTATGCGGTTCGAAGCCATTCAACTCGGCGACACGGTCAATCTGGGGAAGCGCAAGATTACGGTTCTACCGGCTCACCACAGCGTGCCGGCGGTGGGCTACCAGTTGGACTCGGGAAAGGCTAGCGTGGTCTTTACGGGCGATACCACGACCAACGACCCGTTCTGGAAGGTTGTCAACAAGATCGAAAATCTGAAATACCTGATTATCGAGACGGCATTCTGTAACAGGGAAAGGCAACTGGCGGAACTCTCCAAGCATCTTTGCGCAAGCATGCTGGCCGAAGAGCTGTCGAAATTGGAGCTCAATCCGGAAATATTTGTCACTCACCTGAAACCCGGTGAGATTGAGCTGACCATGCAGGAAATTGAAGAGTGCGCCGGGCAATATCGGGTTCGAATGTTGCAGAATAACCAGGTATTCGATTTCTAGCGGGCGGATGCCCTGTTTTACCGTGTTTGAAGCGAAGTCCAGTTAGGCGTCATGAGGGAACGTGACTCCCAATGCACAAAGTTGGAACTCCGTCTGGGCAACCCATGAAATCGGGTTGCAGCAGCGGGAAAAGAAAAGGCGGGAGACTTTTTTCGCCATGCAGGAGGTAATCCCGCAGGAAATCGACAAAACCCGACGATCCGGGGGATTTCCGTGTGTCAGACCGGTACTTGGGTTGTATGATCTTGAATCGGGCAGGGTAATTTGCAAACGTAAATAGGCGGACCGAATATGAGCGCAGTTCTGAACACTCCACCGGTTGCGGCGGGCGACGTAAATGTCAGGTTGAATTTCTCAAAAGCCCTGCAGACCGTGACCAACAAGATCCACGCGACCAGCAACGTCGATGAGATCATGCTGGAGGTTTCCGCAGATATTTGCAGCCTGTTCAACGCCGACCGCCTGACGATCTATACCGTCGGCGAAGACAAGCAAACCATTGTTTCAAAGGTGAAGACCGGCCTCAATTCGTTCAAGGATCTGAAGTTGCCGATTGCGGAGCATTCGCTGGCCGGCTACGTTGCATTGTCGAAAAAGATGATGACCATAAAAGACGTATACGACGAGACCGAACTGAAGTCGTACAACCCGAATCTCCGTTTTTTGCAGGAAGTCGATAAGCGCACCGGCTACAGAACCAAGCAGATGCTCGTTGCGCCGGTTCTGGATGCCGCAAACAGCGATTTGATCGGCGTAGTGCAATTGATCAACAACAAGGCCAGCGTTCCCTTCAGCACGCTTGCCGAAGAGGGGGTCCAGGAACTCTGCCAAACCCTCGCGATAGCATTCAAGCAGCGACAGAAACCGCAGGTACTCAAGACCAAGTATGACTTTCTGGTGAGCGATGCGGTAATTTCGGCGGCGGAATTCGAGTTGGCGGCCCGGTCTGCGAGGAAGAAGGCAATCGACGTTGAAACCGTGCTTGCGGACGAGTTTCAGGTAAAGACACCGGCTATCGGACATGCATTGTCGAAATTCTTTGGGGTTCCCTACGAGCCGTTCAAGACGGACCGCCTCAAGCCGATGGATCTGCTCAAGAATTTGAAGCGTGAATATGTTGAGTCCCAGCAGTGGGTCCCAATCGAGGATGGCAAGGAGGGATTGCTGATCCTTTGTCTTGATCCCGAGCGGGTCAAGAGCTCCCGAATCGTCAACAACGTGTTTCCCAAGCACAAGCCCGTCTACAGGGTTACCACGCAAAAAGAGTTCAAGGAAACGCTGAACATCTTTTACGGGGTGGAGGCCATTGATTCCGGGGATATCGGCGATATTCTCGAGGGGCTCGATGACGACGAAGCAGTAGACGCCGGTTCGACGGGTGACGATGTTTCCGCCGCGGCGGACAACGAACTGGTCAAACTGGTCAATAAGATCGTGATTGATGCCTATAACCAGGGGGCATCGGATATCCACATTGAACCCTATCCCGGAAAAGCCAAGACCGAGATTCGGTTTCGCAAGGACGGCTCGCTCGTTCCTTATATTGAAGTACCTGCCTCCTACCGGAACGCCCTCGTAGCGCGGCTTAAGATCATGTGCGACCTGGATATTTCCGAGAAAAGAAAACCTCAGGACGGAAAGATAAAGTTCAAGAAGTTCGGCCCGTTGGATATTGAGTTGCGGGTTGCAACCATCCCTTCTGCCGGCGGGGTCGAGGATGTGGTCATGCGTATTCTGGCTGCGGGGGAACCGATTCCATTGGATAAATTGGGTGTTTCTCCCTCCAATCTTCCAAAACTCAAGGATGCCGTCAGCAAGCCTTACGGATTGTTTTTCGTGTGCGGCCCAACCGGTTCCGGAAAAACCACCACGCTGCATTCGGTGCTCGGCTTTCTCAATACACCCGATACCAAGATCTGGACCGCCGAAGATCCCGTGGAAATTACCCAGAAGGGATTGAGGCAGGTTCAGGTCAACAAGAAGGCCGGTCTTGATTTCGCGGCTGTCATGAAGGCGTTTTTGCGTGCGGACCCGGACATCATCATGGTTGGCGAAATGCGGGACAAGGAGACCACCGGCACGGGAATTGAGGCTTCCCTCACGGGGCACCTCGTTTTTGCAACCTTGCATACCAACAGCGCGACGGAATCGATTATCCGGTTGCTCGACATGGGTATGGATCCATTTAACTTTGCCGATGCATTGCTGGGGATATTGGCGCAGCGATTGGCCAAGCGTCTTTGCGGGAAATGCAAGCAGGTGTACAACCCGGGCCCGGAAGAGGTAAAGCAATTGCTCCAGGAGTATTGTTCGGAGTTGCTGCACACGACTCCTTTCAAAAAGGATCCGAAAACCTCCTACGAAAACGTATACAAAGACTTGGTCAAGACCTACGGCAATGAGAAAGGCCAATTCACTCTCTACAAAGCCAAGGGCTGTGAAGTCTGCGGAAACTCGGGCTACAAGGGTCGTGCCGGTCTGCATGAACTGCTGATCGCCACCGACCCGATTAAGAAACTCATTCAAGAGCATGCTCGGGTCGCCGAAATACTTGCTGTTTGCCTGGAAGAGGGAATGCGCACCCTCAAGATGGACGGGATGGAAAAGGTCTTCCAGGGAATTACCGACATGCCGCAGGTTAGGGCGGTCTGCATCAAGTAACCGGATCGATGCCTTTGCTCCCTAGCGCTTCGCGCCAAACGAACTTTACGCCTCGCCGCTGAGGGACCGCGTTGGATACCGTTGACAGTTTGTTTCGCCGGCTCGAGCAACTCAACGATATTGGAGCGGCCCTGTCCCAGGAGAAAAATCTTGAAGGTCTGCTCGAAAAAATACTGCTTGCGGCAAAGACCATTACCCAGGCGGATGGTGGCACCCTCTATTTGCGCACCGAAGATGAGCGCTTGCGGTTCGCGATCGTGCGTACGGACTCCCTGGGCATTGCAATGGGGGGAACCACTGGCCAGGAGGTGCCTTTTTATCCAATCCACCTGAACAACAAGGATGGGGAACCCAACTTTCAGATGGTGGTGGCGTACGCTGCCTTGACCGGCAAGACCGTGAATATCGCAGATGCATACACAGAGGCCGGTTTCGATTTTTCCGGAACCCGGAATTTCGACAAGAAAACAGGCTATCGGTCGCAGTCCTTTTTGACCGTGCCGCTGCGGAACCACGAAGGCGAAATCATAGGGGTTATGCAGCTGATAAACCGGCTGCACCAGGACAGCAACCGTATCGTGCCGTTCTCAGAGGCTGATCAACGGCTCGCGGAGTCCCTGGCGTCGCAGGCGGCAATCGCGATAACAAATCGACAGTTGATTGACCAACTCGAGCGCCTATTCGAGTCATTCATCGTGTTGATAAATACTGCGATAGACGACAAGTCGCCCTATACAGGGGGGCATTGCCAGCGGGTTCCCGAGCTGACCATGATGCTTGCCGAGGCGGTCAATCAAACCGATGGCGGCCCGCTGGGAAAATTCAGAATGACCGACAGCGACCGCTATGAGCTGAAGATCGCAGGTATGTTGCATGATTGTGGAAAGATTACGACGCCGGTGCATGTGGTGGACAAGGCGACCAAGCTAGAAAAGATATTCGACCGTATCGGCATGATCGAGACAAGGTTCGAGGTGATCAAAAGAGACGCCCAGATTGCCGCTCTTGAGGAAAAGCTCAAGCTGGTTTCCGATGCCGGTGCGGACGAGATAACTCGACGGGCGCGTTTCTACGAGATTGAGAAAAACCTTCGGGAAAAAATAAAGCAGTACGAAGTCGACTTGGATTTTCTCAGGCATGCAAACATCGGTGGTGAGGCAATGTCCGCCGAGGCCCAGGAGCGCGTCCGCAGGATAGGCGTCATCTACCGCTGGACCGACCCATCCGGAAATAACGCGAACTTTCTTTCGGACAACGAGATTGAGAATCTGAACATCCCACGGGGGACACTCACCGAGGATGAACGGGAAATCATCAACCACCACATAGTGGCCACCATAAAGATGCTGGAAGCCTTGCCCTGGCCAAAGCATTTGCACAATGTCCCTGAGTATGCGGGGGGGCATCATGAACGCATGGATGGGAGAGGTTATCCGCGCGGGCTCACCAGGGAGCAGATGTCCGTCCAGGCACGTGTCATGGGAATTGCCGATATTTTTGAGGCGCTCACTGCAAGGGACCGGCCCTACAAGAGCGGAAAAACCTTGTCGGAGTCGCTTGCCATCCTTGGGAATTTCAAGAAAGGCGGTCACATCGATCCGGACCTATTCGATATTTTCGTCCGTCAAAAGGTCTATTTGAAGTACGCCGAGCGGTTTCTGGACGCGGCGCAGGTCGACCAGGTCAATGAAAGCTGCATCCCAGGCTATCAACCCTGATTTGTCGAATGAAAATTTGCGTGGATCAGCAGCGTATGCCCGAGGTCTATGCGCTCTTCAATGAAGAATTACCTGGCGGGACAGGCGCCAAACGGCATGGTAGGTCGTGACCAGCACGACGCATATTAGTTCTTCCTGATGGCGTGCGGCCCGCGAGTCACGTAGACAAGCAGCCCTTCCGCGGCCATTTCGACGAATTTCTTGTCGTATCCCAGTTCCTTCAACTCCCATTGGAATTCATTCACGAGCTTGGCGCGCCGGAACCAACCAAGCTTCTGTTCTTTCTGAAATTCCGCAGCTCGAGTGAACGCTTCCTCCAGAATCGCCGTCAGCCTCTTGTGGGAGACCATTTGCTCTGGATTGTTGGCGATCGCTGGCGGGTAGCGCTTTGCAATGTCTGTGGCAAGGCTCTTGGAAAACTCATTGACCTTGCTGGTCGAAAAGATCTTGGAAAACATGAGGTCTCTTCCGTTTGTCGGCAGGCATACACAACCGGGCCATCGTGGATTCAGGCCGTATTATAGTCGTTGGGATTGTAGTGCATGTTATTGTTTCCGCTTCCAACTATTCCGCATTTTGCGGTGTCTGGTACTGACGGAAATGCAATTGGCAGGTACGCTCCAGGTCAACGGCGACATGCTGTGGCTTGTCGCGGACAAAAAGTATTCAAAGGTGGACAAATGATTCGTGTTTTTATCGGGTTTGATCCTCGCGAAACGGTCGCATTTAACGTACTTGCGCACAGCATTCTGAGACGCAGTTCAGCGCCGGTTTCAATTGCCCCAATAATGCTCTCGCAACTGGCTGCGGCATTCGCGCGTGAACGACATCCGCTTCAGTCGACGGATTTTTCGTTTTCCAGGTTTCTTGCACCATATCTTTCGGAGTACGAAGGATGGAGCATCTTTATGGATTGCGACATGCTTATGCTCGCGGACATCGCCGAACTCTGGGCGATGCGTGACGCACGTTATGCCGTACAGGTGGTCAAACATGATCACAAGCCCAAGGAGAAGACTAAGTTTCTTGGTTCAGAGCAGGTAGCATATGAAAAGAAGAACTGGTCCAGCGTCATGATTTTCAACAACTCGCGATGCCGCCAATTGACTCCGGATCGGGTCAATACCGCAACCGGCTTGGAGTTGCACCAGTTCAAGTGGCTTGAAAGCGATGCGCTCATTGGCGAATTGCCCGGCAGATGGAACCATCTGGTCGGATACGACGCGCCGACCGCGGATGCTTCTTTGGTTCACTTTACAACCGGGGGGCCCTATTTTCCCGAATATGAAAACTGCAGTTATGCGCAGGTGTGGCGCACCGAAAGGGATGCCATGCTGTTCGCAGTTCGCGATTAAAACCAGGCAGGACCGCTCATGTTTGCGTGGGTTAGACGGAAACTTGAACGTAGAAGCGACTCGTTGTCCAGGCAGGCAAGGGGGATAGCCGCCAGGGATTCCTTTTCTGCACTGCAGGTGCCTTCGGCTGTTGCCATCGCGGCAGTGGAGAGCTTTCCCGAAAAGACCGCACTCACTTCGATTTCGAGCGCCGAAGAATATTGCGAGCAAGCCGAGGCTTTGCGGATCGAAGGCCGATTGCTTGATGCAAAGACTGTTATCGAATCGGCACTCAGGGACTTTCCTGCTGATCCGGGTCTCAATTACCGCCTTGGCTTGCTTTGGCTGGCCATTGGCGATGCGGAACAGGCAATCGATCTCTTTAATCTGGCATTGCACTACAAATCGGATTTGTTTACGGCTTGCAGTGCGAAGATCAAGGCTCTGGAGTCTCTTGGTCGAGGTTCCGAATCTTTCGCGTTGATATCGGATTTCCTGAAACAATGCCCTGGACATATCGAGGCGAGCATTGCATTGGCGGACACGTACTACCGTCTTGGGGACCACCAGTCCGTATTGAGAACGCTGGACCCGCTTGTCCACGGGGCGACGACGGTCGACCGGGGCGTCGCAAATCTGCTGGGCCTTGTTCTCGGGCGTGAACTGGGTGAGTTTGAGCGAGCGGATGCGTTGCTTCGTCATGCGCTTGAAGCCGATCCGGATTGGCTTCCTGCGCTGACAAATTTGGGCTGGAATCTCCTGGAGCAGGGTCGGCATGAGGAGGGCTTTGACCTGATTGACCGCGCGCTGGCAATCGCTCCGGAGGATGCTGAGGCACGCCTGGTTAGGGCCTGCATGAAACTCAAGCAGGGGGATTTTTCGACGGGTTGGCGCGATTATGGAATCCGGCATTCCAGCCGCTTTGCCATCGCACGGCCCTATCGATTTCCAATATGGCGTGGAGAGTCCCTGGAGGGCAAGGCGATTCTAATATACGGTGAACAGGGCGTCGGGGATCAGATAATGTTCGCGTCGTGTTTTCGGGAGGTCATCGCGCAGGCCGGCCGTACGATTATCGAGTGCAACCCGAAACTGGTTTCCCTGTTCCAAAGATCGTTCCCGACCGCACGCGTCCAGGAAAATGTACCCTCCGGCGTCGAAGCACTCTGGTTGCAGACAGCGGGATTGATCGATTATCAAGTTGCTATGGGCGATTTGCCGGGATTTTTCAGGAATAATTGGAGTGAGTTTCCCGAACACGACGGCTACCTTGTGGCAGATCCGAACTGCGTTCGTGACTGGACTTTGAAGCTTGCGGCTTTGGGCAGTGAATTCAAGTTGGGCCTGTCATGGCGGGGTGGTTCCATTGCTACGCGACGGCATCTGCGTTCAATCCCGCTGGACCAGTTGATTCCGGTACTGCGAATGCCGATCAATGCAATCAGCCTTCAATATGACTCGGTGGAATCGGATTTGAATCTGCTGCGGAACATCCCCGGTATCGGTCTTACCCACTGGCCTGAAGCAATCGATGACTATGAACAAACGGCGGCGCTTATATGTGCGTTGGACGGGGTATTGAGCGTGTGCACTGCAGCGGTACATCTGGCCGGAGCGCTGGGGCGCAAGGTATGGGTTTTGGCTCCCGTCGTGACGGAATGGAGATATTTGGAAAAGGGAACCAAACTTCCCTGGTACCCGTCAGCGAAAATCATCAGGCAGGAAAAGATCGGTTCGTGGGACAGTGCCATCAAGAGCGCGGTCGCTGCTTTGGATATGGAGATCAAGAAAAAATATGCTGCGTCGAATCCGGTCGACAACCCTGGATAGATCTGGTGTCGCTCAGGCCCGAATTTCCCACTTTGAAATATTTCTGGAAGGTTGAAGCATAGATGAAGCGCGCAAGAATTCATTGCGGTTGCAAGGCCGCCAGATGCTAGGCAGGCTTTTTGCTGAACTTGCCCGATTGATGCGTGGACGCAATGCTTCGCTAAAAGCCGTCGCGGCGGCCGCCAGAGGGCGTAATGACTGGTCTGCTGCGGCCGAAGCCTATCGCAATTATCTCGTGGCGATGCCCAATGACGCGGAAGCACATAACGACATCGGCATTACCTACTGTGAATTGGGTCAATTCGGGGCCGCAAATGAGTCATTTGTTAAAGCAGTGGAATGCGAACCGCGACTAGTTTCGGCACATATCAATCTCGGACACTTGGCGCTTCAGCAGCGGCGCGATTATCGTCAAGCGATATCCCATTACCTTGCAGTATTGGAACTTGATTCCGGCCAAGCCGATGCACGCAGGGAACTCAGTCTTGCGTATTACGAACTGGGGGAGATCGAAAACGCGATTCGTTGCCTGAAGCCGGTATCGGGCGACCCACTCGATTCAATCTCCGCGGAATATTCATTGTTCATTACCAACGCCTTGCCGGATCACGACCGATATGCACACTATGTGGATCACCTGCGCTGGGCAGCCGGTTGGGATGCCAGACCAGATGAAATGCCGGCGTCACGGCAGAGAAAGGGAAAGAAATCGAATGACAAAATACGCATAGGTTATGTCTCGGCGGATTTTCGCGAGCATGCGGTGGTTCGGTTTTTGTTGCCGGTACTCGAGCGGCATAGCAGGGATAAATTCGAGATATTCTGCTACGCAAATCAGGCCGAGTCCGATCAGGTGACATTAGAAATCCGGCAGATGCCTGTTGTCTGGCGAAATGTGCACTTGCTAGGCGATGAGCAGGTCGCCGCAATGATAATTCAGGACGGGGTCGATATTCTGGTCGATCTTTCCGGTCACACGCGCGGAAATCGTCTGGGGGTTTTTGGCCTGAAACCGGTCGGTGTCCAGATGACCTGGCTTGGATACCTCAATACGACCGGAATGAAAGCAATGGATTACCGGATTACAGACTCCCTGATGGATCCTCCGGATATTGCTGATCTGGTGCATAGTGAAAAATTGATCCGTCTGGACCCGATTTCGTGGTGCTACCGGCCAGCTGGGGATGTACCGGAGGTTTCAGCCGCACCGTGCGAGTCAAATGGCTATTTCACGTTCGGTTCTTTTAATCATGTAGCGAAGCTCAACGAAAGTGTCCTGGATAGCTGGAGCAGAATTCTGGAACAATGTCCGAACAGCCGTCTTAAACTGCTCGGCGTCCCCGGTGACGGCGCGACGGTTCAGCGCCTTGTGGCACCTTTTCTAAGGCGTGGAATTGGCGGTGAGCGCCTCCAGATCTTGGGACGAATACCGCGCAGGGAATATTTGGGCGAGATGACAACTACCGATATCGCGCTGGATCCGTTTCCCTATTGCGGCGGTGCAACGACTTGTGAAAGCTTATGGATGGGGCTGCCAGTGATTGCACTTGCAGGCGATTGCGGATTCAGCCGATCATCGAGTGCGATTATTTCGCTGGCTGGACCGACGCAGTGCGTGGCGGAGTCCGAAAACGAGTATGTACAAAAGGCCGTCGAACTCGCTGGAAATGGGATTGCCATTTTGCGCCGATCAATGCGCGATCGCATGCGATCCTCTGTATTGATGGATGAGATCGGATTCATTGAGCGGCTTGAGGCTACGTACAGGCTATTGGCCGAAGTCGGCGAGTAGCGGTGAATGGCAGTTCACAGTCTGTCAAGAATCGGAATGTAGATCGATGCGTAATTCAGCTTCATCGCTCGTTTCGACATTGGCTGCCACATGGCCAACGGCTTGAATGGCAGGTTCGTCTGCAGCATCTGATTTACCCAGTCATTGACTGGATTGCCATCCGCAGCGTTCATGTGGATATGCATGCCGGATCGGGATATCTTCTGCCACAGACTTTGAAGCGAATTGAAAGCGCCATTAATGTCAAAAACATAGGCGTTATCCCTGGCCAACCCGATAATTGCGTAGGCATCGGGCTCCAGCAGCATCTTCAACTGGATTGCAGGGGGCGGCAGCGGGAACGTGTCAGTTCTGACTCGGCTGACGCGCATGGGTGAGAAGGCTTCGCGAATTTGCTGGATTTTTTCGGTGCTTGCCCGATTGATCGGAGTCTCAAGGTAGACACCGGGTTTCCCGGGCAGAACGCCATAACGTCCGCAATCTGCGGCAATCCAGCCTGACCCCGAATAGACAGTTGGTTGAGTGGTCCAAAGTACTGCGAAATCGCACTGCTCCCGAGAAAGTTGCAAGCGCAGGTAATCGAGAGTTGCCGCGGCATGTCCTTGGGCTCTCATGGAGGGAATCGTCCATACAAGGCCAACCATGGCTGCGCGGTATCGTTCTGTGGGCGTATCCCAGGCAAACCGCTTGATAGCAAGGGCGGAAACAATCTCACCGGCAACCCTTCGAACCAGAATGTTTTCCGGGTTGTCCAGGATCCCCGGAAACCGATGCTGAACCTCGATTGTTCTGCCTTTGGAATAAATGAACTCCTGGTTAAATTGACGCTGTACCGATTCCAACTCATCGGCGCGGCAGAATCCGGTCTCTATTTTTACCATCCGGCTCGGATACAGGACGAAATGATTTCGCGTTCACGGGAACCAACCCACCAACCGCAGGGAATCGAAAGGTTTTCTCGATCAAAAATTTCCACACCAGGCAATGGACTCTTGCTAATTGATGCGGAAAAGCAGGAGTACTTGTCATTTCGCAAATGCAGACGCTGAGCGCCAATTCCGTTTAATACAAGCTTGCGAACCAAATCGTCTCGCCTCTCGGCGCGCATCGAATAGGTCCAGTACCCCGAAATAGAGTTCTTTTGCCGCGCAAGAAGCGTTATCCCAGGCGTATCAGCAAGGGCGTCCTGAAAATAGGCGCCATTGGCACGGTACTTGGTCAAAATGTCATCGATGTCTCGAAACTGTTCGAGTCCGATTGTTGCTGCAATGTTGTTCATTGGAAAGTTGAATCCCGCCAAAGGAATATCACTGTCCGGATTCAAATCCCCATGCGAAAGGCGGAAAGTTGCGCTATTGATTCCGTAGCGTCTGAGCTTTTGGAGCGAATCATAGTTGCGCTCGTTGAGCGTCGATATGGAGGCCCCCTCGCCGCAGGTGAGTTGGCGCACCGCGCCAAATGACATCACTGTGAAATCAGCCGTTTCGCAGCCGATCCTGGCGCCCTGGTATTCGGCGCCAAACGCTTCGGATGCATCTTCGATCAGCGGGATTGCCGCGCGATTTGCGACTTTTCGCAATTCCGCCAGGTTTGCAACATCTCCTGACCAGTGAAACGCGATAATTGCGCGGGTCTTCTCGGTTATCAACTGAGGCAGCAACGAGGCATCCATCATTCCGGTGTTTGGCTCTATGTCGCACCATACCGGCGTGGCGAAGAGATTGGCAATCGGCATACTGGTAGCCAGGCATATCATTGGGGAGAGAATGACTTCGTCACCAGGGCGCACGCCTGAGACGTAGAGCGCGAGGGTCAATGCCCCCGAGACATCGCTGATTCCACAAACTCGGTGAGTTCCCAGCCAACTGCCCAAACGTTTTTCAAATTGCGCGACGTTTGCACCCAAAGCAAGTTGTCCGGTTTCAATGGTCGCTTTGACCGCCAGATGCGCATCGTGTGGCAGATGTGTCTTAAAAAGTGGAATCGCAATGGACATTGCTACCATCCCCGTTTAATTGCATCCGCGATATATTCCCGATCCTCGCGGGTTACCCACCAACCACAGGGTATGTGGAGCATTCTCGAATAGAACAGGTCCAGACCGGGCAATTCCCGCCGGCTCCTTTTGAACAGGCTGTGCCGGTCATTGCGCTTATGCGCCAGAGAGCACCCAATGCCTCGACTCGACAGCGCTTTGGCAAGGTCATCCCGGCGTTCCGCCAGCAAGGTATAAAACCAGTAGGACGGCTGCGCTTCGGCATCCCAGGTACAGAGACGAAGGCCGTCAAGGTTTTTCAAGGCACCATCCATCCATTTGCCGTTTTCAACGTGCTTCGCAATTACCGGGGCAATATTTTCTAGCTGGACCTGTCCGATGACCGCATTGACGTTGTTCATATGGTATTTGTAGCCGATCTCGGAAATATCCAATTCTGTGCGGGTCGCCGCCCTGTCCATGCCAAACCAGCGAAAGCGCCTCCCCCTGATACCGTCTTCGGGATCCCTGCAAATCAGCATTCCGCCGTCTACTGTAGTCATATGCTTGATAGCCTGAAGGGAATACATGACAAATCGGGAGTGCGCCCCTATCAGCTTTCCGCCGTATTTCGCCCCGAGGGCGTGTGCAGCATCTTCGATTACCGGGATCCCCCATCTTGCGGCAACCTCACTCAATCGCGTCAAACTGACGGGTACTCCGCCATAGTGCACTGCCACAATTGCCCGTGTCCGGGGGGTTATCATGGATTCCACTGAAAGCGGATCAATATTGCCGTTGCAAGGATCGACATCGCCCCAGACCACGCTTCCCCCGGCGTGGAGAATTGCCAGGTTGGTTGGCTCGGCAGTCATGGCCGTGGAGATGACCTCATCTCCGGGGGCAACACCCGCAAGCGCAATAGCGGTGTGAAGCGCGGCGGTACCAGAGTAAAAAGACAGCGAATCGGGCTGATCGACGAAACGTGCAAACTGCCTTTCGAACTCCGCAACCGGCGGTCCCTCAGAGATTTGGCCGCTGTACAAAACCTCGGTCAGGCGAGGTAAAAGTTGCTCCTTTGGCGACATGAACACCTTGAACAGGGGTATTGAAGGAAATCTAGGCGGCATCATTGCAATACCCTGTATGTGTGGGGCCGCCGTGCGGCCATCAATCAAGGGAATTCTAACGGGAATTGCCGTATGAGCATTGCGAAAGTCACGGTATTGAATGCTGCGGCAAGTAAAATGCAACGGATATTTTCAAAATTTCGTCGTGATTGTTCCTTCCAAGGAATCCGGCCAGTACCGAAATTAGAGTGTTGGATCTGGAAAATATAGAGGGCGTATGCGCTCAACGAAAGCGGTTGGCAAGCTTGCAGAAGCAAATGAACTTCTGAGCCGGGGGGAGCTGGATCAGGCGGAGGAATTGCTCAGGGAAATCCTGCGCCACGACGCGCAATTGTCACCGGCGCTGACGCTTTGCGGAGTCATCGCCCAGTTGCGTGGCAGGAGCGAGGCGGCAATCGATATGGTCAAAAGGGCATTGGCCATCAATCCTGACGACGCTGTTGCTTACGTAACCTGTGGCCAGGCCTATCGCGCCACTGGAAACCTGCCCGCGGCCGAAGAAAGCTTGCGAAATGCGTTAAGGGTGGATCCGAACCGCCATGATGCGCACCTGAATCTGGCCCTGACCCTATGGTCGGCAGGAGAGCATGCAAGGGCCGTGACGTATTTCAAGAATGTCCTGCTTTTGACGAAACAGTCTTTTCAGGCCTATTTTTATCTCGCTCAGATTTATCAGGAAAACGGTGAATTTTCTTCGGCAGAAGAATGCTTTCGCAGCGCGGTTTCGATACAGCCGAAACATATTGAGGCAAGTTTGCTTCTCGGGCGCCTCCTGCTGACACAAGGCAGAATTCCGGACGCTTTCCGGGAGTTCGAGCGGGGAGTTGCCGGGAGTCCAGCGGATGTCAATCTGCGACTGGCAGCGGCATGCGCGGCCTTTGAGTTGGGTCACGAAGATAGCGCGCTCTCACACCTTCAGGTGGCGTTCGAACTAGAAGGCGTTGAGCGCGGCGGGGTCAAAGTGCTTGCGGATCGCGGAAGGAGTTTTCGATTTGATGTCTGGTGCCAGGACCAGAAGGTCGAATTGGTGCGTGTGGCAAAACAGCAGCGCCACAGGGTCCGATCCGCCACTACCATTCCGGCGGGCGATCTGAGGCCGGACAATGCCGAGCCAGAAACACCCGATGTTTTTGTTGCCGGATTGCGCAAATGCGGCGTGTTACCCGGGGATCAATTGCTGTTTTCCCGGGACAAAAAGGTTTGCATCGAAGGGGTGATGACACGTCCGCTACATCGGCCATTTACGAGTCCCCACATAGTCAAAAATGCAGATGACGGACGAATGCTAATGAGGGTTCCTGATCGCCAGCTAAATGTGAGCATTTCTTGTGCATATCTAGGGGCGGCAGATAATTTCTTCGATTGGATTTTCGAGTGTGTAACGAGGCTATGGGCATACCAACAAAGGCCGATTTGCAAGGATCTTCCCCTTCTGGTCCCAGCGGGCCTTACGCATTGGCAGAACGAACTGCTGGCCCTCCTTGGGTATGAGGAATCACGCTTGATACATGTTGCCGAGGATTCGATGGCGCAATGCGATGAATTATTCGTGGCGTCGTTGTCGGCCCCAGCGAATTTTGTTGCTCCATTTGCTCTTGAACACTTGCGGCGCGGACTTAGAAAAAGTTTATTGCCCGGTTTGGGCACCCCATCGCGCATTTTTGTGACAAGACAGGAAATGTCGACCAGGAGGCTTGCACACTTCCATGAAATCGCACCGATTCTTGCGCGTCACGGTTTTCAATTGATTCCCGCCAATTCGGTCGACATCCAGGATATGTTCCAGATGTTCCAGTCTGCTGAAATTATCGTTGGCACCGAGGGTGCTGCCATGGCAAACGTCTTCATGGCTCCTGCACACGCGAAGATAGTGCTGCTGACCGCCGATGAATTGCAAGCCGTACGGTACGCCGGGCCCTCCCTTGCTCTCGGTCAGGAATTCAATTTTATGCGGTGCGAGCCGGTGTATGAGTCGAATCCGAGGCTGGCCGATTGCGACATCCATCTTGACTCACGCGTGTTCGACGAATATCTGTCGAAACTCTAGTCGGGTGGGGCGTCATCGAAATGCGTGCTGAGATGGTGCCGGGAAGGTACTAAACCTTGGAGGTCTGGTATCTCAGCTGCGACTCCGGCGCGACCAATTGAAATATCCGGATTTCCCGCCGGATTTCTCGACGAGATGAATTCCGGTAATCAACATTGCCCGATCGACTGCCTTGCACATGTCATAGATGGTCAACAGGCCTGTGGCGACACCTGACAGAGCCTCCATTTCGACACCGGTCCTGCCGTGTGTTTCGGCGGTTACGCTCAGGTGTATTTTTGAAGCCTCCCTGTCAATATCGAATTCCGCGGCAACGCGAGTTAGCGCGATAGGATGGGCCAAGGGGATCAGATCGCAGGTTCGTTTCGCTCCCTGAATTGCAGCAATCCGGGCGACCCCCAATACATCGCCTTTTTTTGCTTTTCCGGCAATAATTAGCTCGAGTGTCGTGGATCTCATCCGGATTTCACCGGTCGCAACTGCGATTCGATGGGTCTCGGCTTTTTCGGAAACGTCCACCATATGGGCGGCTCCGGACGCATCAAAGTGAGTCAGGATCTGATCTGATTTTTTCGTAACATTGCGATGTGAACTATTCGTGGGTTTTTTTTGTCGCATATTCGGTCGAATTATTGAAAATGGAGATTGGTGGTTCGCAAAGGACCTCTACTGGCCTTTACAAGTGCATGTTTCACGGGAACTAATTATTACTTACCGCTATCATAAGTTCATGAGGATCAGACATTGTCTTTTATTGGCGGTCTTTGCGCTGATTCCTGCAGCGCTCGGGCAGGGTTTGCCTGAACTGGGCGACGCTGCGGGAGCGTTTTTGTCGGCACCTATGGAAAAGCGCATAGGCGAGGAAGCATATCGGGATTTTAGGTATCGCGATGTCAGTTTTGTCGACGATCCTGAAATTATCAAATACGTAAATGATCTTGGCGGAAAGCTTGTGGCCGCGAGTCCTGACCGGGGCCAGGGATTCGAATTCTTTGTTCTTCAGGAAAACACCATTAATGCGTTTGCAATGCCGGGAGGTTATATCGGTGTGCATACCGGTTTATTGCTTGCGGCGCAAAGCGAGTCCGAAGTCGCCGGCGTTCTGGCGCACGAAGTGTCTCACGTAACACAGCATCACATTGCGCGAATGATTGGAAAGCAAAGCGACGCCAGTGTCGCCAGTGTCGCCGCCATGGTAGTCGCCTTGATAGCGGCACGTACAAGTCCTGACCTTGCCCAGTTGACGCTCGTAACGGCAAGCGCCGGGGCTATTCAAGCACAGCTTAATTATTCCAGGGATTTTGAAAGAGAAGCCGATCGGGTAGGATTTCAACTGCTAAATGATGCTGGTTTTGACGTGCACGCCATGGCTGCATTCTTCGAACGGCTGCAGAAAGCCGGACGGTTGTACGAAAATAACGCGCCAGCGTACCTTCGTACCCATCCAATCTCGGGGGAACGAATGGCTGACATGCAGAATCGTGCGCAATCCTTGGCCTATAAACAGGTACCGGATAGTTTCGAGTTTAATCTGATCAGGGCAAAACTGCGGGCTGGTTTGGGTGATTCCAGAGATGCTGTAGCAACAGCCACAGAGCAGCTGCGGCAAAGGCGGTACACATCTGAGGCCGGCGCAAGATATTTTCTCACTGCTGCCCTGATACGCGACAAGAATTTCGTGGCTGCTGAGAAAGAGCTGGGAAATCTGAGACTGTTGGCTCCCCAACATCCCATGATCGATCTGCTTCAGGCGCGTCTGCAAACAGAGAGGAACCAGACTGCTGCGGCGCTCACAAGCTTACGAAATGGGTTAGCACTTTTCCCAAATTATCAGCCCCTGAGGTATGCACTGATACAGTTGCTGCAGGATGCTTCGGAACACGCACAAGCGTTGTCTGAAACCGAGGTGTTGCTCAAGGAGCTCCGAAAAGATGGACGCCTGTATTCAATGCGTGCAAAATCTTTTGCAGCAACGGGGCAGCAGTTGTTTCTGCACCAGGCGCTTGCCGAACAATATTATCTGATGGGGACCATACCGGCGGCAATCGATCAGCTCCAACTGGCCCAGAAGAGCGGGGCGGGTAATTTCTACCAATTGTCCGTCATAGAAGCGCGTTTGCGGGAAATGCGACTCGAATTGGCCAGTCAAGCACCACCCAGATAGTTACCTTGGTTGTTTTGATTCGAGATCGGAATACGCCTGAAACAGCAGGTCAAAGGTCTTCTCGCATTCTGACAAGAGGTCGTCGTCATTGTTACTTCGACGTCGTGCGCCCTCCAGCAATGTTTCCACGCCTGCCGCCTCGGAAACCGCCGGACCGATTCCATCAAGATTGCGGATGATTGCAGCCACCTTCAAGAGCGCTGTGTTGTCCTGCAGTCCAAAAGATCCCAGCAAGCTTTCGAAAGTTACCCGGGATCTGGAGTTCGAAAATGAAGCCCCTTCGTATCCGTACCCAATCGCAGTTGAGGGGCATTCCTGGGATTTCTCCAGCCAAAGGAAGGTGGCCTCGGGATCAACGAAACGATGGATCAGCCAGGCTGATGCGAGACGGTCTGTCCACATGGGGATTCGAGTCGCCCATGTCCGTCCTTGGAAGGTCGCGAATGGGTTAGGGGCGTTCACTTGTTCCTGGCCGTCGGGAACCATCAAATTGCGGATTTCCTGCTCGGTTGCTTTCAGCGCGTCAATTGTCTGTTTCCTTACCGGCGTCGGGAAGAAATCCAGGGCGCTTATCGTATCGAAATTGCGATGTTGTTTTGCAAGGACGCGAGAAATGGAACCTGGATCTGAAATGCCGAATCCCGAGCGCAGGCTTTCAATGCTTTTGATCAACTCCAGATACTGTTGGGTACGGTCAAACATGCTCAGAAACTGAAGGTTCTGTGTGCTATCCCGCGCTGCTATATGAAGTAAGTGCGCCGTGCCATTCAATCTCGCGACGTGTTCTGCCAGGCGAGTCAGACTTTGACGAGTGCCGTGGTTATCGGGCAGCAGGAATACCCCTTCGCGAAGGACGGCGGATCCCAGAGATTCCAAGGTGCGCAAAACCAGCATGCGTGAAGCCGGGTCATCGGTTGGCAAATTGGTGACAAAAGCCAGCCAGCGTCCGTCAGATCCTCCTGAGTCCATTGCGCTATTCTCTTGTTTAAAAAATGTCGTCAACATATCTTTGGGGACTCGAAAAAGTCACTTGCAAATTCGTTGGCCAGAAATATGGTTCGGATTGTTCTCCTGGGGGCAAACCACTGATTGGAGCAAACTGCCGTTCTTCTATCGACTTTGGTATAGTCCTCTCTAGATTATTGAATGGTTTGGCACATGACCGAATTTGACAGGGATTTGGATGCGAGAGGCCTGAATTGTCCATTGCCCATATTGCGGACAAAGAAGGCTTTGACGGGCATGTCTAGCGGCCAAATCTTAAGGATACTTGCGACGGACCCGGGTTCCGTCAAGGATTTTCAGGCATTTGCGAAGCAGACCGGCAACACCTTGCTTTTTCATATTGAAGAAGAAAGTGTTCATACATTTTTCATGCAAAAAAAATGACTGTCCCGGTTACCGGGCGGCCGTTTTCTGCTGAAGGCAAAGTGTTTCCCTTCACGATTGAATTCTAATTGTTGTCCCGAGGTCTTAATTTTTCAAGTTGAGGTCTCAAATCCTCAATAATGCCGGTGAATTTTGCCAGCCGCTCCCGCTCTTGGGACACTACCGCGCTTGGGGCGCGTTCGACAAAAGCGGAACTCGACAGCTTGGATTTTGCGCGTGTAATTTCCAGTTCGATTCGCGCAATTTCCTTGGATAAGCGTTCCCGCTCCGCCGCGATGTCCACTTCAATCTTAAGCATCAGATGGGATTCCCCGCAAATTGCTACGGGCGCATTTGCATCTGGCAATTGCGATACCACCAGGAGTTCCGATATTTTTGCAAGAGCTTTCACGTAAGGGAATGCCGATTGCAGCCGTTGCTCCTGCCCGGTGGCAATCAACGGAACGGCGGTGGCTGGGGAGACGCCCATCTCGCCGCGCAGGTTACGGCAGGCTGTTACCAATTCCTTCAATAGTTGCATTTCATTTTCCGCGAAGGCGTCGATTCGGGAAAGGTCTGGCTCAGGATAACGCTCCCGCATGATGCTATCCCCGGATTTCCCGGCCAATGGTGCGATGGTTTGCCACAACTCCTCAGTGATAAATGGTATCAGGGGGTGAGCCATTCGAAGTACCGTTTCAAGAACGCGAATCAGAGTTTTCCTGGTCGCGCGCTGTGCCGCCGCATTACCGGTCTGCATCTGCACTTTCGCCAGTTCAAGGTACCAGTCGCAGTACTCATCCCAGACAAACTTGTAGATCGCGTTTGAGACATTGTCGAAACGATATTCCAAAAATCCTCTGGAGACATCGCCCTCCGTGCGCTGCAATAAACTGACGATCCACCGATCGGAAAAAGAATATTCGCACTCTAGGGATTCGTCTGTCCCGCAGTCCTGTCCGTCAGTATTCATAACGACAAAACGCGCTGCGTTCCATAATTTATTGCAAAAATTGCGATATCCCTCGCAGCGATTCAGGTCGAAATTCAAGGTACGCGCGAATGTTGCCTGTGACGCAAACGTAAATCGCAGTGCATCTGCGCCAAAAGCGGGAATTCCTTTTGGATAGTTTTTCCTGAGGTATTTTTCTACCTTTCCGCTTTGTTCCCCTCGCATAAGGCCTACAGTTGACTTTGCTACAAGGTCTTCAAGAGATATTCCGTCAATGAGGTCAAGGGGATCAATTGTATTTCCCTTGGATTTCGACATCTTTTGCCCTTCGGCATCGCGTATCAGGGCATTAATGTACACATGCCGAAACGGAACTTCGTTCGTGAAATGCAATGTCATCATTATCATTCTGGCAACCCAGAAGAAAATGATGTCGAAACCGGTAACAAGCACGGAAGAGGGAAGGTATCTTTGAAGGTCCGAGACCTGATTGGGCCACCCCAGCGAAGTAAAAGGAACAAGCGCGGAGGAAAACCAGGTGTCGAGTACGTCGTTATCTCGATCTAGCGGACCGTGGTAGCCGCTGTCACTTGCCTTTTTCCGCGCATCCTCTTCGTTGCGGGCTACGAAAATCTGTCCCGCGTCCCCATACCAAGCGGGTATCTGGTGTCCCCACCATAACTGCCGGGAAATACACCAATCCTGGATATTGCCCAGCCACTGGTTGTACACGGCAGTCCAATGGTCAGGGTAAAACATTACTTTTCCGTCTGCAACCGCTTTAAGAGCGGGTTCAGCCAGACCTTTCATGCTCATGAACCATTGATCCGTGAGCATGGGTTCTACGATCTCTCCGGTTCGTCCCGAACGCGGCACTCGTAATCTATATGGTTTTTCCGAAACCAGAAGTTCGAGCGTCCGCAATTCTGCCAAGACACGCTTGCGCGCCTCAAAGCGATCCAGACCACGGTATTGTTGTGGAACGTTGTCGTTCAGGCTTGCGTCAAGATTGAGGATGTTGATGCTCTCAAAGCGATGGCGCTGGCCAACCTTAAAATCCTCAAAATCATGTGCCGGCGTTATTTTTACGCAGCCTGTTCCGAACTTCGGATCTACGTATCCGTCCTCGATCACCGGTATCAGGCGATTCGAAATGGGCAGAACCACTTTGCGCCCGGCATATTCCGAATATCTTTCATCCGTGGGGTTGATCGCGACAGCGACGTCGCCAAACAGCGTTTCGGGTCTTGTCGTTGCAACTACCAGCGATCCTTTTCCATCGTCGAGAGGATATCGGATCTCCCAGATCTTGCCATCTTCCTCTTCGCTGTCCACCTCCAGGTCCGATACTGCAGAGCGAAGCTTGGGGTCCCAATTGACCAGACGGGTTCCACGGTAAATGAGACCCTGCTCGTGCAGGCGAACAAACACTTCAACCACCGCGCTGGACATGCGGTGGTCCATAGTGAAGTAGCCGGCCGCCTGCTGGTCTGCGTCGGCATAATGCCAATTGCAGGAGGTCCCAAGGCGCCGCATCTGCCTGGTGATCGTCGCACCCGACTGTTTCTTCCATTCCCAGACTTTGTCTATGAAAACTTCACGGCCCAGTGTCTGACGTGATTTTCCTTCTGCCTCGAGATTCCTCTCTACAACTATTTGGGTGGCAATTCCGGCATGATCGGTGCCAACCACCCAGTTGGTGTCGTAACCGCGCATGCGGTGGTATCGAATCAGCGCATCCATCAAGGATTGTTGAAAGGCATGCCCCATATGCAGCGTGCCAGTTACATTCGGGGGAGGAAGTTGAATGCAATAACTTGGAGATGTGCCGGAACTTTCAGGCGTGAAATACCCACGTCGCTCCCACTCGGGGTACCAATACGATTCAATGGCCTTGGGGTTGAAGCTTTTTTCCATATTCATGTCAGACAAGCGGGATTTCCGGCTTATGTTGCGGTGTTGGATGGGAAACTGAAGTAGAGCAAGCGAAGAGTCGCCTAATCCTTTTTGGAGCCTGCGCCAATGACCGCTTGCGACACCGCAACCCTGACCAGGTTTTTGATGTCAATCCGGACCTGTTCAGTCAAGGCAGGAAGCGCATTGCGAAGGTGCTCCTCGAGGCGCTCCTTCAATGGCTCTCCGAGTACCTCATCAATGTGCGGTGCGAGTTGGCGCAATATTTCTGCCACAAGCAGATCTACACGAAAATCGGGTGATTCCGGAAGCGCCCCGGTCGGACCTTCGCTGATACCGGTGTTTCCGCTGACGGCAATTCCAGATGGTGATTCCGAAACCTCTCGTTGCGGATAAACTTCGGTCAATACCGGAAAATCGCTCTCCAGACCGAATCTGGAATTCCCGCGGTATCGGCTTAGCAATGCATCGGTTTTGTCGATCAGATCGCGTGCGTCGCTCACAATAATCAGGCTTTTTTCAGGTTGACGTGGTTGATCTCATAGCCACGTTCCTTGTAGTGCCGCCATCGAATACGGGCTGCATCTTGATTTTGGTCTTCAACGCTGACAATTTCGATGAGCCTTTGGTAACGGCCAAAGGCAGTCGGGCATGTATCTGCAAGATTTAGCAGCAGGTCATCCGGCCCACTGTTATCCAGGGTGGTTGCGATCAATACCGGTGTCTCAGTGGCCAATTGGTCAGTGGCAAAGCAGTGGGGCATAAAAGCAGTCGCCTGATCCGTCCAGAGGAGCCTGTCCATGCCCCGCGCCATGGCGTCTTCAGGCGCAAATATTGTGACTTTCAATTTCTGGGCAAATGCTTTGCCTACCAGCTTGCATGCAAGTTGCAGCCGGGATTTGTCAGTGGTGTAAAAATCAATTCTCGTCATTGCCGTACAAGAATGAGCCTGAAAGACAGCGGACTTATGGTTGGTCCGATTTTATACTCCCCGACGGACATTTCCCTTCGCCTTTTCAATTAGATAATTGGTCAATAGTGTAATGGGCCGTCCAGTGGCGCCTTTCTCCTTGCCGGAGCGCCAAGCAACCCCTGCAATGTCCAGATGCGCCCAGTTGAAGTTTTTGGCGAATTTGGATAGAAAGCACGCCGCCGTGACACTGCCGGCGGGTCTGCCGCCGATGTTGGCGAAATCCGCGAAATTGCTTTTTAGCTGCTCTTGATAGTCGTCCCAAAGTGGAAGTCGCCATGCGCGATCCCAGCTGCTTTCACCTGCCGCAATTATTTCATGCGCCAGTTTGTCAGAGTTTGAAAACAGGCCTGCGCAGACATGTCCAAGCGCGATAATGCAGGCGCCCGTCAACGTTGCAACGTCGACAACGGCGCTGGGTTTAAAGCGTTCCGCATAGGTCAATGCGTCACAAAGGATCAGCCGACCCTCCGCATCGGTGTTCAGAATCTCGATTGTCTGACCGGACATGCTTGTCACAATATCACCGGGCTTCGTCGCCCCCCCCCCGGGCATGTTTTCCGTCGTGGGCACTAACCCGATGACATTTAGCCGCAATTTCATTTCGGCAATTGCTCGCATTGTTCCGAGTACCGCGGCACCGCCGCACATATCGAACTTCATTTCGTCCATTTCACCGGCGGGTTTGATGGAAATGCCCCCGGTGTCGAAGGTGATGCCTTTCCCGATCAGCACGACAGGAGGTTCTTTTTTTTGTGCCCCATCATGTCGCAGAACAATGAATTTCGGCGGCTGCCTGGAACCATTTGCGACAGATAGCAGCGCGCCCATCTTCAATCGTTCCATCTCCCTGCGATCGAGTATTTCGACCGCAAGCCCGTGTACCTTGCCAAGTTCTTCGGCGGTTTTTGCCAGATAGCTCGGAGTACAAACGTTGCCGGGCAGATTGCCGAGATCCCTGGCGAGATTCATGCCTGCGGCGATTGCCTGCCCAGACGCGATGCCGCTTTCAAACGCGGCTTTCCCCGCCGGGACGGGAAATCCGAGAGTCAATGTTGACAGCAAATTGCGTGCTGCTTTGGAACTCTTCATTTTCTCGAAGCGATAAAGAACCTCTGAGGAAGCTAGTACCAGATGGCGTGCCTTCCACTCTGGGTCGCGTTCAATTACCTCCAATTCGGCAAGCGTCATCCATGCATCCCGGGTGCCGGTTCCACTGATGGCCGTAACCGCGCATCGGACCGCGTCGCAATATTCCTTCGCTCCAAAGTGCTCCTTTTTTCCAAGGCCGACGAGGAGAACCCTTTCCGCCTTGATTCCGGGAACGTGATAAAGGAATCGGCTGGAGCCGGCATTTCCCTGCATATCTCCCGACCGAATTATTGCCTGCACGAAACCTTTCGATGCATGGTCAATGCTGGCAGCGGCGTTGGAGAGACTTCCGGATTGAAAAACCCCCGCTACCAGGCAAGAAGTCTTGGCTTTTTCGGGGGGGGATATTTTTATGCTAAATTCCACTAATGCTCCAGTTTCTCAAGCGAGAATGAGAGTTTATGGTTGAAAGGGGAGCGTTTGAAGCTCCGTGTAATTATCCTCGCATTGAACTGTTGGAGTCAAAGGTGCGCATCCGGATTTGCCTGGCAACCTTGCTCTCACCGTGACTTGTTGTTTCCTGCAGATTAGTGTGCGAAATTGATTTTTAATCGTGCATTGATCCGTGAGTTTTCCAGTCTTGCGCTGGCCGTATTTGCCACGCTATTTGCAGTAACACTCACCACCCAGCTGATTCGATTGCTGGGGCAGGCCGCCACAGGTAAGGTGCTGTCGGAAAGTGTATTGGCTCTCCTCGGGTTTGCCGCGCTCAACTACCTGCCAGTCCTCCTTTCGCTAACACTGTTTATCAGCGTGTTAATGGCGCTGTCACGCAGCTATAGGGATTCCGAGATGGTGATCTGGTTTTGTTCGGGCCAATCGTTGCTGGCTTGGTTAAGACCGGTAATGGCATTTGCGCTGCCAATAATCGTTCTGATCGCTCTTCTCTCATTGTTTCTTTCGCCGTGGGCAATCGGCATGAGCGAAGCCTACCGCAAGCAAATGGACAACAGGGACGACATAGCCAGAGTGGCACCGGGGGTGTTCAGGGAGGCGGGAGGTGCGGAGAGAGTCTTCTTTGTCGAGGCGATAGATGGAGACGAATCCAACGTACAGAATGTTTTCATCGCGCAAATGGTGCGTGACACACTTTCCGTCATGGTAAGTCAGCGTGGCTATCGTGAAGCCTCCGAGACCGGGGACAGATTCGTGGTTTTGTTGCACGGTCGGCGCTATGACGGAACACCTGGCCTGCCAGACTACAAAGTAATGGATTTCGAACAGTATTCCATTCGCATGGAATCAAAGGGAGCCCCTGCGGCGCAGGCGTCAACCAAGGCGCTTTCCACGCTGAGTTTGATTCAAGACCTCAGCATGGCGAATCAGGCGGAACTGCTCTGGCGAATCGGGTTGCCTCTTTCGGCTTTTACGCTGGCGTTATTGGCGGTTCCGTTGTCTTTTGTGAATCCTCGTGCGAGCCGATCAATCAGCCTGGTATTCGCATTGCTGATCTACATGGTTTATTCAAACCTGGTAAGTATCGCCCAGGCGTGGGTACTGCAGGGGCGCCTTGGTTTTGCGGTGGGGTGGTGGGTCGTCCATGCGGGAATGTTCTGCATCCTTGTCATTCTGCTTTGGCGCAGATTGAGAATTGGACCGCTCTTGAGATTTCACAAATGAGCGTGATCAGGAAGTACCTGGCAGCTGAAATCTATGCAGCCACCTTATTTGTTTTTATGGCTTTCCTGGGCCTTTTTGCGTTCTTTGATCTTATCAATGAGTTGGGGGATCTAGGCAAGGGAACCTATCGACTGCAGCATGCTCTCCTGTTCGTGGCCTTATCCATACCGACCCACATTTATGAATTATCTCCAATTGCGGTGTTGATTGGCACACTCTACGCGTTGTCCCGTCTGGCGGGAAATTCCGAATACACGGCAATGCGAGCGGCAGGGCTGTCGCCAATTGCGACGTCACGCCTGCTGCTGCGAATTGGAATGGGTTTTGCGGTACTGACGTTCCTTTTCGGTGAACTCATCGCACCGTTCGCGGATCGCATTGCCCGGCAGTTGAAACTGGAGGCAACCAGCGCTGTTGTCGCGCAGGAATTTCGAACCGGATTGTGGGTTAAAGATGACGGCAGGTTTGTCAATATTCGAGAGGTGCTTCCGGACGCAACACTGGTAGGAGTTCGTATTTTCGAATTTGATCGTGATTATCGCCTGCTGTCGATTGCCGATGCCAAGAGCGGAAGATTTTCGGGCGATGGCATCTGGGAACTTCAGGATATTACGAAGACTCATTTCAAACCACAGAAGGTGTCTGTGGAGAACGAACTTGCACTTCAGTGGCGATCGGTGTTGACGCCGGATATTCTCTCCGTGTTATTTGTGCAACCTGAGAGGATGTCGGCATGGAATTTGTATCATTACGCGCGTCATCTGGGGGACAACCAGCAAAAATCGGAAAGATATGAAATCGCCATGTGGAAAAAACTTATCTATCCCATTGCGGTATTGGTAATGATGGCATTGGCGCTGCCGTTTGCCTATCTTCATGTCAGGGCGGGCGGAGTCGGTGTGAAGGTTTTTACCGGCATCATGATTGGCATCTTTTTCCACATGCTGAATAGTTTGTTTTCGCATATCGGGCTGCTGCAGGGGTGGGCGCCGATATATTCGGCAGCGATGCCTAGCGTGCTCTTTTTAGCGACAGCCGTTTTGACGATGTGGTGGGTGGAGAGAAGGTAGGTGAGGTAGCTGCGCTCACTGCGCTCACTGCTTACCTGTTTTAACGGTCAATGCCGCGAATTCTTCGGGGAATCGCCGGTCAATTGGAACGTAACTGAGCCTAAACCGGAAATGAAGCTTGGTTTGCTAAGCGACGCTCTAGTGTTGGCTTCCGCCCGACTGAATTAGCCGCGTCCCGGCAAGTCGATCATGCAGAAACTGGCGGTCGGGGTCGAATATCGCCCAAAGGAACCCGCCGCCAAGGCAAAGAAGCGAAAACCATGCTGCAACATATCGTACGCCACCTTGCAACGCACTGATATTTCCACCATCCGCGTTCGTAAGCCGAAGCTTCCAGGTTTTCATGGGTAATGTTTGTCCGCCACGAAGCCAGCAACAGAGAAAATAGAGGCCAAAGACCAGGACGAGATACGTCTGGTAGAGATTTTTGATCCATCCTTCTAGTGGGCCCTCTATGGTTCCCTTAAAGGCAATCGAAGCGCAAAACGCGATTGCAAACAGAACCACACTTTCGTAGATCATGCACATCAGGCGTCGCCCTAATCCGGCCGAAAGGGACTGTCCTGGATTGGGCACGCTAGGCTAGATGTTAATTTGGCGGTGATTGCGGCGAAGGGACTTGCACATCTGAAATTACTGCAGATTTGTCAGCACCTTTTTTACCGCTCTGGTTGCTTGCCCCTAGTTTCAGACGCTGCTCCTCAGGGAGCTTGCGGTATTCGTCCCATTCCTGCACGAGCGATTGCTTCTTTTCGGGGGGGAGTTTGCTTATTTTCTTGAAGTTCTCCCGCACAGTCCGGCGTTCTTCCTGGGAGAGTTTTACCCAACGCTGCATACGCCTTTGGACCTTGGCTTGATCCTCAACATCCATACCCGGATAGCGAGTCGCGATGTCAACCCACATTTTCTTTCGCTGAGAACTGAATCCATCCCAACCCGAAGATAAGGGTGCCAGTACCGTTTGTTGTTCGACGGAGAGTGCCTGCCAGCTAAGCGGTTTCTTGCTAGCCGTCGCTGCCGATACTGAGATCGACAGCAACAACCACAGCACTATTCCGAGGAGCGCTTTAGCCATGCGTCAAAGCCTCTGTCAAGGTAGGCGTCTATGGGCAGGTCACCCGTCAGAACTTCCGTATCAATTTCGATTATTTCTTCCAACAACTGGGATTGATACCAATTATTTGAAGCGAAAATCCCCATTACCAGGATCAACAGGGGCAACAATATTCGGATGACGATTGAACGACGATCGTCCAAAGAATGGCTAGCATTTCCGGGCGAGACTAATACCAGGGATTGATCTGCTGGCTTATGATTTTCCAAGGCTTGAAAGCGCGCTGCCTTGAGCCGATCAAGTGTCGTGGTATCCAGTTCTAGACCCCGGTTGAGGGCCTGTTTGATTCCATAGCCAAATTGTTTTTCGTTCATAGCTCTATTCCTCTTGTCCGCAGCGCCTCCGCAAGTGTATGCGTTGCCCGCGAGCAATGCGTCTTCACGCTGCCTTCGGAGCAACCCATCACAGCTGCAGTCTCGGCAACGTCCATCTCCTCCCAATAACGCAGAAGGAATGCTTCACGTTGACGGGAAGGAAGCTTTTTTATCTCATACTCAATAAATTCAATGAGTTGCGACCCCTGTAGAGCGTCTAGTGGTCCCCTGGAAAATCCCGCATTTTCAGACTCCAGCGTCTCAAGCGGATCATAGTCTTCCTCGGCATCTCCGGACACGAGGGACGAAAACAGAACAGTCCATCGGGATCGTACCTTTTGCCTCCGATAGTGGTCCTTGATGGTGTTTTGCAGTATCCGGTGAAATAGCATTGGAAACTCGATTGCGGGCTTCGCGCCGTATTTTTCGGCGAGTTTGCACATCGCGTCTTGGACAATGTCCAGAGCCGCATCGTTGTCCCGCACGGCAAAAAGCGCAAGCTTATAGGCGCGCCGTTCGACTTCCGCGAGAAAATCCGAGAGTTCAGAGCGAGAAGCCAGGAGCTTTTCCTTTTTTTAGTGTCCCCGATGCCATGATGAATTTTATCAAAATGACAGACATTACCGTGAACACTCCAGATAAGTGCTTGACCAAGCCTTAGCTAGAACGTACTCTAAAGGGTTTCGTGTTTAGATTCTTTTTGCCGCGCAATGTCAGATAAAGAACTCAATGGTGCCGAAATTGTCATCCGATGCCTTCAGGAGGAGGGGGTAGAGGTGGTTTTCGGGTACCCAGGTGGTTCGGTGCTGTTCATCTATGACGAACTGTTCAAGCAGGACAAAGTAAAGCATGTGCTGGTCCGGCACGAGCAGGGGGCTGCACACGCTGCCGACGGATACTCACGCGCGAGCAACCGAATCGGGGTTTGCCTGGTGACCTCTGGTCCTGGAATTACCAACGCCGTCACCGGAATCGCAACGGCCTATATGGACTCCATTCCGATGGTGATTCTTTCGGGCCAGGTTCCCACCCACTATATTGGTCAGGATGCATTTCAGGAATGCGATGCAGTCGGAATAACCCGGCCGTGCGTTAAGCATAATTTTCTGGTGCGAAACGTCGAGGACCTTGCGACGACGTTCAAAAAGGCCTTCCACATTGCCCGCACCGGAAGGCCGGGGCCGGTGCTGATCGACATACCCAAGGACGTGACCACTGCAACCTGCAAATTTGAATATCCTGCCCAGGTGAGCATGCGCTCGTATTCACCGGTGGTGCGAGGACATCCAGGACAGATAAAAAAGGCGGTGCAACTGCTGACCGAAGCTAAACGTCCGGTCGTTTATACAGGGGGCGGCGTCATATTGTCTGATGCCTCTGCGGAGTTGCTCTCACTTGTCAAGATGCTGGGGTTTCCCTGTACGAATACGCTGATGGGGTTGGGTGGATTTCCTGGCACCGACCCGCAATTTCTCGGCATGCTTGGCATGCATGGTACCTACCAGGCCAACATGGCCATGCAGAACTGCGACGTGCTATTGGCGGTGGGCGCCAGGTTTGATGACCGCGTAATTGGAAATCCAGAACATTTCGGGCAGGTTCCGCGAAAAATAATTCATATTGACGTAGATCCTTCATCAATTGCTAAACGCGTCAAGGTTGACGTACCTATAGTGGGCAACGTAAAAGATGTCCTTGATGATCTGCTCAAGACCATCAGATCCGGCGATGCAATGCCGGACCCGAAAGCACTCAAGGAGTGGTGGGCGCAAATTGACCAGTGGCGGGCGCGGGATTGCCTTGCCTACAACAAGGCCGGAAATGTCATCAAACCGCAGTGGGTAATCGAAAAGCTTTATGAGGTAACTGGCGGCGATTGTTTCGTCACCTCCGATGTCGGGCAGCACCAGATGTGGGCGGCACAATATTTCAAATTCGACAAGCCCCGACGTTGGATCAATTCCGGCGGACTTGGAACAATGGGTTTCGGATTGCCTTCAGCCATGGGCGTTCAGTTTGCCAATCCCGGTCAGACAGTCGCCTGCGTTACCGGCGAATCCTCAATTCAAATGTGCTTGCAGGAGTTGTCGACATGCAAGCAATACCGACTGCCGATCAAGGTCATTAATCTGAACAACCGGTACATGGGCATGGTCCGCCAATGGCAACAGTTTTTCCACGGTAACCGGTATTCCGAATCCTACATGGACGCGCTGCCGGATTTCGTGAAACTCGCAGAAGGATATGGGCACCGCGGCATTCGCATCGAGAAACCCGAGGATGTTGAGCCGGCGTTGCGCGAGGCGTTTTCCCGAAAAGACGAATTGGTATTCATGGATTTCTTGACAGACCAGACCGAAAACGTGTTTCCGATGGTTCCCGGCGGCATGGGAATTTCGGAGATGATTCTGGCGGAAGATCTTTGAATTAGACTCCGGTTGAGCGCGCCCACGATTCAATTAGATCCTGTCAATGCGCGCACCGTAATTTTCATAATCTCTTGTTAGCTGGCTTCAGCGAGGCATCGATGCGGCATATTATTTCCATACTTCTTGAAAACGAATCCGGGGCGTTGTCGCGGGTGGCTGGTTTGTTTTCTGCGCGCGCCTACAACATAGAATCCCTCACCGTCGCGCCGACCGAAGACGCTTCGCTTTCAAGGATGACGCTGGTGACCAGCGGTTCGGATGAGGTCATCGAGCAAATCACCAAGCAACTCAACAAACTCATCGACGTCGTAAAGGTTGTCGATCTGTCGGAAGCGGCGCACATTGAGCGGGAATTGATGTTGATCAAGGTGCGTGCGGTTGGCAAAGACCGCGAGGAAGTCAAGCGAATGTGCGATATTTTCAGGGGGCGAATTCTCGATGTCACTGACGGGACTTTTACCATTGAAATAACCGGTACCGGACTTAAAATTGACGCCTTTGTCGAAGGTTTGGATAAGACGCTGATTCTTGAGACGGTTAGAACTGGGGCGTCCGGAATCGGACGCGGAGAGCGAATTCTGAAAATCTAGGCAGTTAGGGCAAGTCCAGATTCCTGTGGCGGGATGTCGTTCAGAGAAACTGGCAACCATCAAATTTGAATATGAATAGGGGAGTGACATGAAGGTTTATTACGATAAGGATGCCGATCTTTCCTTGATCAAGGGTCGCAAGGTCACGATAGTCGGCTACGGTTCACAGGGGCATGCCCACGCATTGAATTTGCGCGATTCCGGCATTCAGGTGACCGTAGGCCTGCGCAAAGGCGGGGCCTCCTGGGATAAGGCAAAGAAGGCCGGATTGAAAGTCGCGGAGGTTGTCGCCGCGGTAAAGAGCGCCGATATCGTCATGATGCTCATGCCGGACGAGAATATCGCGGATGTTTACAAGGCAGAAATCGCACCCAATATCAAAAAAGGCGGAACGCTTGCATTCGCTCACGGTTTCAATGTTCACTACGCCCAGGTGGAGCCGCGTGCCGACCTCGACGTGATAATGATTGCGCCCAAAGCACCTGGCCACACAGTGCGCTCAACCTATGCCGGTGGCGGCGGCGTACCGATGCTGATCGCGGTTGCCCAGAACCGCAGTGGCAAGGCCCATAGCGTGGCATTGTCCTATGCAGCCGCAATCGGCGGAGCAAGAGCCGGGGTCATCGAAACCACGTTCAAGGAAGAGACGGAAACGGACCTTTTCGGTGAACAGGTCGTATTGTGCGGAGGGTTGGTAGAGCTGATCAAGGCGGGATTTGAAACGCTGACGGAGGCAGGATATGCGCCGGAGATGGCATATTTCGAATGCTTGCACGAAGTCAAGTTGATTGTCGATTTGATTTACGAAGGTGGAATAGCCAACATGAATTACTCCATCTCGAATAATGCAGAGTACGGTGAGATCACGCGCGGGCCGCGAATTGTCACCGAAGAAACCAAACGGGAAATGAAGCGGATTCTGGGTGAAATTCAAAGCGGGCAATACGCGCGCGAATTCGTTCTGGAAAACAAGGCAGGTGCGCCAATGTTGCTTGCGCAGCGGAAAAATCTGGCTGCACATGGCATTGAGCGGGTAGGTGAGACCTTGCGAGCAATGATGCCGTGGATCAAGCGCAACAAATTGGTCGACCAATCGCGCAATTGACTTTTTCGGTGCAGTAGCAAGACTCTGGCATCCGTCGTTCTTCTATGGAGATAAAATGAACCTTGCTCCCTTAGTATTGCCGGCAACACTTGCGCTTTTGCTTGTGGCTTGCGATGCCAAGACTCCGCAACCCGAAAATGCGAGGAAGATCGGCGACGCTCCCAAACAAACCATCGATAAGGTCGTCAACGAGGCAAATAAGGCAATAGAGCAAGGCGAGGCCAGGACACGCGACGCGATAGACGGAAACAAATAGGTGTCTGTCAAATATCCTCATCCGATTATTGCACGCGAGGGATGGCCCTATCTGACGGCGTCCATCGCTGTTGCATTGTTCCTGTCGGTTTTGTTCGATGGGTGGTGGTCGCTCCCGTTTTGGCTCGTCACCATTTTCATATTGCAGTTTTTCCGGGATCCGCCGCGATCGGCGCCGGATGATCCTTTGGCGGTGGTGTCCCCCGCCGATGGCCGAATAGTGGCTGTAGAGCGATCGCATGATCCGTGGCTGCATCGCGACGCTTTAAAAATAAGCGTCTTCATGAACGTGTTTAACGTGCATTCCAATCGTTCGCCGATATCTGCAAAAGTGGAAAATATCTGGTATCACGCCGGAAAATTCTTTAACGCCGCGATAGACAAGGCCTCGGTCGAGAACGAGCGTAATGCCGTGTGGTTTCGCGCGGCCAACGGGACTGATGTCACCTGCGTTCAGGTTGCCGGTCTGATAGCGCGGCGAATCCTCTGCTATGCCAAACCCGGCGATAATTTCCGTTGCGGCGAACGTTTCGGGTTTATTCGCTTTGGTTCGCGGGTAGATGTGTATCTACCGCTTGATATTCGAGTCTGTGTGGTTCTTGGAGAAAAGGTTTACGGCGGTTCTAGTATTCTGGCGATGATGGCGGAAAATGGCTGACTATGAGAGGTCCCGGTTGTTGAACGCGGAGATTCGCAGGCGTGGCATCTATTTGCTGCCTAATCTGTTTACAACCGCGGCTTTATTCGCCGGGTTTTACGCCATTGTCCAGGCGATGAATCAGAGATTTGAGCAGGCGGCGGTCGGGATTTTTGTCGCGATGGTGCTTGATGGCCTTGATGGACGAGTTGCCCGGATGACGCGGACGCAAAGTGCATTTGGCGCAGAGTACGATTCACTCTCTGACATGGTTTGTTTCGGCGCGGCGCCGGCTCTGATTATGTACGAATGGGCGCTCAAGTCGCTGGGCAGGCTGGGATGGATTGCCGCTTTTGCCTACTGTGCTGCGGCAGCGCTCAGGCTGGCCCGATTCAACACCAATCTGGAGGTAGTCGATAAGCGCTATTTCCAGGGCTTGCCCAGTCCGGCCGCCGCGGCCTTGTGTGCGGGGCTGATCTGGGTAATTGATGATTTCCAGATTGAAAGAGCCGAAGTCATCACCGGTATTGCCTGCGCGATAACCGTATTTGCCGGTATCACGATGGTAAGCAATCTTCCTTTCTACAGTTTCAAGACCTTCAACCTGCGCCGAAGTGTCCCGTTTTGGGGTGTTCTGCTGATTGTTCTTGCAATGATCGTGGTATCCAGCAACCCGCCGATGATCCTTTTTCTCCTGTTCGTCGGATATGCGTTTTCAGGATATTTTCTTTGGGCCTGGCAGCGCTGGCATAAGTCAGCGTAGCATTTGAACCCTGGGGAGTATCGCAGAGCGGAACGCCGTAACCTAGGCGCCCATTGGCACCCCTTGGCACAACACTTGCCCCACGCCGGGAAACCGGTTATATTCAGTCGCATGAATCAGCGTAATTTAGTTTCTGCATTCCTGTCTATCAGCCCGCTTCATGCGGCGCTGCTGCTGCGCTTCGCGCGCTAAATATTCCAAACACAATCAGCAGGGTCCCATCCGGCGAAGTTGGCCGAGGGAAAGGTCTATCAAATCTCCACTAGGAGTGAGCCATGTCAGATAAATTGATCATTTTCGATACCACCATGCGCGATGGGGAACAAAGTCCAGGCGCGTCGATGACCCGGGAAGAAAAACTGCGTATCGCCCGGCAACTGGAACGCATGCGGGTCGACGTCATAGAGGCCGGTTTTCCGGCCGCGTCCAACGGAGATTTTGAGGCTGTGCGGGCAATTGCCAATTCGGCACGCGAGTCGACGATTGCCGGTTTGTGCAGGGCTAACGACCGGGATATTTCCCGGGGAATTGAAGCGCTGAAGGGGGCACGTTCATGGCGCATCCATACATTCATTGCAACCAGCGCACTGCACATGGAGAAGAAGTTGCGCATGAAGCCCGAAGATGTTCTGGAGCAGGCAAGACTAGCGGTGCGTTTTGCCAGGAAGGGAGCTCCCGAAGTGGAGTTTTCTCCTGAGGATGGCAGCCGTTCGGATCCGGACTTTCTGTGTCGCGTGATCGAAGCGGTAATCGCCGAGGGGGCCTGCACCATCAATATTCCTGATACGGTTGGTTATGCAGTACCGCAGCAGTTCGGCGAATTTGTTAGAACACTGCGCGAGCGGGTCCCCAATTCGGACAAGGCGATATGGTCCGTGCATTGTCACAATGATCTTGGAATGGCGGTGGCCAACTCCCTATCAGCGGTGGTAATTGGTGGCGCGCGCCAGATCGAATGCACTGTAAATGGTCTCGGCGAACGTGCGGGAAATACATCTCTGGAGGAGATCGTCATGGCGGTACGCACCCGAGCCGATTTTTTCAATCTCCATACAGACATTGATGCGACGCATATAGTGCCGACCTCCAGGATGGTCTCTCAGATTACCGGGTTTGTTGTACAACCCAACAAGGCAGTGGTTGGAGCGAATGCTTTTGCGCACGCATCGGGTATTCATCAGGATGGCGTATTAAAGTCGCGTGATACCTATGAAATCATGCGGGCAGAAGATGTGGGTTGGACCGCCAACAAGATTGTCCTCGGCAAGTTGTCGGGGAGAAATGCCCTCAAGCAACGGTTGAAGGAATTGGGAATAGAACTGGAGTCCGAGGATGCTTTCAACAAGGCATTCCTTCGCTTCAAGGAACTGGCCGACAAGAAGTCTGAGATTTTCGATGAGGACCTGCATTCCCTGGTTTCCGAGGATACGGTCATGTCATATGGCGAAAATTGGCGACTTCTGCGCATGTCGCAATCCAGTGGAACCGATCAAAGGCCCCAAGCCAAACTTGTGCTGAGCGAGGCGGGAGTGGAGCGCCAGGCGGAGTCGAACGGCGATGGACCGGTCGATGCGGTATTCAAGGCCATCGAATCTCTGGCCGGTAGCGGGGCAGACCTTTTGCTCTATTCGGTCAATGCGGTAACACAAGGGACCGAATCGCAAGGAGAGGTTACCGTGCGTCTGTCGCGTGCCGGTCGGATCGTCAATGGCGTGGGGGCGGATACCGATATCGTCGTAGCATCAGCCAAGGCGTATTTGTCGGCGCTGAACAAATTGCACAGCAAAATTGAAAGGATCAATCCGCAGGTTTGATGCTGCTCTTTACGAGGGCGTCTTCTGTCCGGGCGAACAATATCGAAAGAACGAAACACGCGCAGGACAGCGCAATTTCTATAGTGGCCAGCACTCGCGTCAGACCAGGTTCTGAAAATGCGCGTACTGAACCTTCTGCAAAATATGCGAGTACCAGCATGCTGGTCCACTGATACGTATAGCGGCGCTCGCGCAAAACACCAAACAGCGGCAGCAATAGTGGCAGTGCCTTCAGCACGAGCATGGACCCGCCGGGGCGCAAAGGCGCGAGCCACAGCTCCCATGCCAGGCACAACACGACCAGCGCCGTCAGTGTGGTTGCGGTGGCTACAGACAGAGACGATTTTGCTGGCGTCAAGGCCCCCCCTGCATTTGCGATGCCACGTCAAGTCTGGATCTGTTTTACTGGAGATTCGTCGGCTGGTTGACTATTCACGCCGCGGATTGGGTGCTGCGAGACTGGCGATCATAATGCCAGTTTGATCGTAGCGAGCGGAACACCAGATCCGGATAGCCTGGTTTTCCCAGGCTGCCGTTGTACCGCGCCAGTGCCCTGGTCCAGTTACCTTTTTCCATGTCGAGGTAATGTTTGAGTATGACGCAGCCAAATCGAAGATTTGTGCGCATGTCAAACAAATTGTCTCCATTGCGTCCGATGTGATCGACCCAGAAGGGCATAACCTGCATGAAACCGCGAGCCCCGGCACCTGATACGGCATATTTCCTGAAGTTGCTTTCCACCTGAATGACAGCAAGCACGATCTGCGTATCGATTCCCGTGCGTGTTGCTTCGTAATCCAGTGTGCGGAGAAAATCAAGCCTCACACGGAAATCGGGAATCCGACGATCGAGTCTCTCGGACATTTCCGTGAGCCATGCCACGGCATCTGCAGAATTGGCATATCCATGCCTGGGGGCGTGCTTGTCAGTAATCGCAGCCACAAGGCCGGCACGCACGTTCGCCGCCATGGGTTCGTAGATCTGAGCGCCAGCCTGAACGTCAATGGCAATGGCAAATACCGCGGCGCCAATACACCAAAGCCTCGGTTTCAGCACAGAATACTTCTTAATTCCCCGACAGCGTCTTGTACCGGCAGGTGGCGTGGTTCACGGTCTGGGCGCGACTGGTATTCAACGATTTGCTGCTTCAATCCGCGTTCGCCGATAGTAATTCGATGCGGGATCCCGAGAAGTTCCATGTCGGCAAACATGACGCCAGGACGTTCATCCCGGTCATCCAGAATCACGTCAAATCCGCATTGTTCCAGTTCTCGATACATTGAATCCGCAGCGCTGCGAACCGCATCGCTCTTGTGGTAGCCGACTGGCACCAGGGCGATCGTGAACGGGGCAATCGCGGCGGGGAAAACGATGCCACGATCATCATGCCCCTGTTCGATTGCAGCGCCAACGATCCTTGTGATGCCGATCCCGTAACAGCCCATTTCAAATGGTTGAGCGACGCCGTTCTTGTCAAGAAATGTTGCTTTCATCATTTGCGAATATTGGGTCCGAAGCTGGAATATATGACCCACTTCGATACCGCGCACGATTTCAAGGATTCCCCTTCCGTCGGGACTTGGATCTCCGGATTTAACATTGCGAAAATCCGCAATTCTGTCGGCTGAGATGTCCGGCAGATCTCCGGTTCCCCAGTTCACACCGGTAAAATGGAAACCCACTTTATTGGCGCCGCATGCAAAATCGCGCATTGCCATCACCGAACGATCAGCGAATATAGGTATTGCTCCCGCTCTTGCAGGTCCGATGTACCCCGGTTTGCAGGACATATTTGTGTTGATTTCTTCATCGCTCGCGAAGCGAAACGGACCCATTACTCGCGAAGCCTTTATCTCGTTGAGATCATGGTCTCCACGCAGCAACACCAGCGCAAACTCTGGTGAAGTGCCTGCGTCGTTGGATTCCCGAACTATTGCTATTGATTTGACGAGCAATTGCAGCGGCAAACCGAGATATTCCGCGACCTCCTGGCATTTTGTCTTGCCGGGCGTCGCGCGCTCAGTGATCGTTTCCTTCCCGGGGCCAGGACGGTCGCTGGTTGGAATCGCTTCTGCCAATTCTATGTTGGCAGCATAGTCAGACGACGGGCAATAGGCGATTGCGTCTTCTCCCGATTCGGCGAGCACGTGAAACTCGTGGGATCCGGTTCCGCCAATTGACCCGGTATCGGCGCTAACCGCGCGAAAACGCAGCCCCAATCGGGTGAAGATACGCGAATATGTTTCGTGCATCTTCATATATTCATGCTGCAGGTCTTCGTAGGAGGCATGAAAAGAATAGCCGTCCTTCATGACAAATTCGCGTCCCCGCATGACGCCGAATCTGGGACGAATTTCATCCCGAAACTTTGTCTGGATCTGATAAAAATGCATGGGCAGTTGCCGATAGCTGCGCAGATCGCGTCTGGCCACGTCAGTGATAACCTCTTCGTGTGTGGGGCCAATGCAGAATGCGCGGTCATGTCGATCTTTAATGCGCAGCAGTTCCGGACCATATTTTTGCCAGCGTCCGGATTCCTGCCAGAGTTCTGCAGGCTGCACGGAGGGCATTAACAGTTCAACGGCTCCAGCGCGATTCATTTCCTCCCGGACTATCGCTTCCACCTTTCGCACCACACGCAGGCCCATGGGCATCCAGGTATAGATCCCGCCTGCGAGTCTTTTGATCAGACCGGCACGGAGCATCAATTGATGGCTGACGACCTCCGCCTCGGCAGGGGCCTCTTTGAGTGTTGAAAGAAAAAAAGTACTTGCGCGCATGTGAGAACAGTTTGATTTGACGGGGAATTCTACTAGATTGGACGCCGTATCCGCGTTGCCGATGGAGTGATTGGGGCAATGCTGTTCACATATTTCGCGGAATTGTGGAAAAATCATGCCAATGGATTAAGTAGCGAGGCCGAATATGCTGGACAAGGACGGCTATCGCCCCAATGTCGGGATTGTTCTTTGCAATGCACATAATGAAGTTTTCTGGGGCAAACGAATAAAGGAACATTCATGGCAGTTTCCTCAGGGTGGCATTGACCATGGAGAAACGCCTGTGGAGGCCATGTATCGGGAACTGCGCGAGGAGGTGGGGCTATTGCCGGCCCACGTCCGGATCCTCGGTAGGACACGCGACTGGTTGCGTTACGATGTTCCGTCGCAATGGACCCGTCGTGACTACAGAGGCGTCTACCGGGGACAGAAGCAGATCTGGTTCCTGTTGAGACTTGTAGGGCGGGACAGCGACGTATGCTTGCGCATGTCGGCCAAACCCGAATTCGATGCGTGGCGATGGAACGAATATTGGGTTCAACTGGAATCCGTCATCGAGTTCAAGCGAGATGTCTATCAGCAGGCACTTTCAGAGCTTTCAAGGTATCTTGGTCGTGACAGGCAGCAAGGACCACCGGCCGATCAGGGGCGTGGATATGAAATGGTGAATTTGTCGCAAGGCGTACCTTTGCGTTGTGATCCTCCGGGAAGTGTCAATGGTGAAATCACTGATTGACATGAGAATACCGGGTAAATAAACTGCGGGACGGAATGGAATGAAGCACGTACCGCTTACTAAGGAGACAGTTACATGGCACTAAAAGGCACCAAGACACACGAAAATTTGAAGGCAGCATTCGCTGGAGAATCGCAGGCCAACAGGCGCTATCTGTATTTTGCCAACAAGGCCGATGTGGAAGGCCAGAATGATGTTGCTGCCGTTTTCAGGTCGACTGCCGAAGGTGAAACCGGACATGCGCATGGACATCTTGACTACCTCGCTGAGGTAGGTGATCCGGCGACTGAATTGCCGATCGGTAGCTCGCGTCAGAACCTCAAGGCCGCAGTAGCGGGTGAAACACACGAATATACCGACATGTACCCGGGCATGGCCAAGACGGCTCGCGGGGAAGGTTTTGCGGAAATAGCGGATTGGTTTGAGACATTGGCAAAAGCCGAGCGCTCGCATGCCAATCGTTTTCAAAAAGCGCTGGATCAACTGTCTGATTAGTTTAGATTTATTTTGAATACAACACAGCGGACCCATGTGGTCCGCTGTGTCTTTCTGGTTCCGAATTTCTATCTGGTGCGAACATTGTGACGACACGTGAAGGCAACCTCGAGGCGCCAACCCGCCACCCCCTGGATTGGACCTCACCCGAGTTTTATCAGGAAGACAGACTGACGGAAGAGTTGGAACGGGTATTTGACATCTGCCACGGATGCCGACGTTGTGTGAGCCTTTGCACGGCGTTTCCGCGCTTGTTCGACCTGATAGACGACGGAAAAACCGGCGAACTTGACGGCGTCGAGAAGACGAGTTTCTGGCAGGTGGTGGATCAGTGCTACCTGTGCGACATGTGTTACGTGTCCAAGTGTCCGTATGTGCCGCCGCATGCCTGGAATGTTGATTTTCCCCATCTGATGTTGCGGGCCAAGGCGGTCAAGTTTAAGCAAGGAAAGGTCGGCCTTCGCGACCGATTACTTGCGTCGACGGACGCGTTGGGAAAGCTCGCTTCCATACCAGTAGTATCCCAAAGCGTGAATGCATTGAACCGAAATGGAATTGCGCGGTCAGTGATGCATAAGGCCATGGGAGTTCACCGCGATCGCATTTTGCCGACTTACAGCAGCGAGAAGTTTCGAAGCAATGCTGCGATGAGCGCAGAACGGACGGTCAGGGATGGCACGCGAACCTCCGGAAAGGTGGCAATTTTCTCTACATGCTATGTCAACTATAACGAACCGGGAATAGGCCACGATCTGCTTCGCATCCTGGATCACAACGAGATCCCGTATGTCATAGTCGAAAAGGAATCCTGTTGCGGCATGCCGCGCCTGGAACTTGGCGATCTTGAAGGTGTAGCGCGGCTCAAGGAAAAGAACATCCCCCCGTTGGCCAAATTGGCGAACCAGGGCTATGCAATCCTGTCGGCGATCCCTTCCTGCACGCTGATGTTCAAGCAGGAATTGCCGTTGATGTTTCCGGCAGATGCGGATGTCCTGGCGGTTTCCAAGGCCATGTGTGATCCGTTTGAATATTTCGTACTGCGGAAAAAGGATGGGTTATTCAAGACTGATTTCAAGCAAAGTCTGGGAAAGGTTTCATACCATGTGCCCTGCCATTCAAGAGTGCAGAAGATTGGATTGAAAACCAAGGAGATGCTCGAGTCTGTGCCCGGAACGACTGTCAGTACGGTGGAACGATGCGCCGGGCACGACGGTACCTGGGGCGTCAAGGTCGAGTATTTCGAGAATTCAATGAAGATCGGCGGACCGGTGTTTCGGGCGATGGCGCAGAATTCGCCTGATTACATCAGTTCCGATTGCCCCATTGCCGGGCGTCATATTGAGCAAGGCATGGGTAAGACTCAGGCAAAAAAGGAACATCCGTTGAGCCTTTTGCGAATTGCTTATCAGTTGTAGCTTTATGAGGTGTGCACAGACGTGGCAAAAATAACACGTGAAAGCCTGTTGACGCTGGAGGCATATGCCAAGGAACGGATTGCATTCAGATCCAGAGTCCTGGCGCACAAGAAGAACCGCAGGGTTCAGATCGGCGAGCATATTGTTCTGTATTTTGAGGACGAACTCACAGTCAGGTACCAGATTCAGGAAATGTTGCGTGTCGAGAAGATTTTCGAGGAAAGCGGAATTCGGGATGAACTTGATGCCTACAACCCTCTGGTGCCAGATGGGCGGAATCTCAAGGCAACCATGATGGTTGAATATGAAGACCCGTCGGAACGGGCAATTGCTCTGGCCGGTTTGATCGGCATCGAAGACAAGGTGTGGATACAGGTCGACACACGCCAAAAATCGTTTGCCATTGCCGATGAAGACCTTGACCGTGAAAATGACGAAAAGACCTCTTCGGTGCATTTTCTGAGGTTTGAGCTTGACGATGAGTCGGTGGAGGCGCTACGAAGGGGGAGCAACCTGATAATTGGCGTTGAACATATGAACTGTTCCTGCAGCGTGACTGTATCCTCCGAAGTGCGGCTGTCGCTAATCAATGATTTCTCCTGAGAAATCCCTCTTTACGAGGGCATTGTCCTCACCCGGAACCACCGATCCAGGGAAAGGCTCATACAAATTGTTCAGTGAAATCAAACTGATTCTGCGATTTGCCGCAATGGCCACAATGCTTTCTGGCACATTGATATTTGGCAATACCGCCCGGGCCCAGCCGTCATCATCTTTGAACATTGATTTCGAAGAAAAGCCTTGGGAAGAGCAAAAGCAACAACTACCCGACTTTCCGAAGGAATCCAACCTGAAGCAGATCGACATCGGTCCAATCACCAGCTTCCGGTTTTTTGTTGATACGGGATCGATCAATGTCGGTACCGACGGGGTGGTGCGCTTCACCCTGGTCGCACGCAGTGCCGGCGGCGCCTCTAATGTCAGCTTCGAGGGTTTGCGTTGTCAAACGCAGGAAAGAAGGCTGTATGCGACCGGTCGGTCGGAGGGGACCTGGGTGGCTGCAAGGAACACTGCTTGGAGCAAGCTGGAGAGGCAACACGTCAATCCCGCACATACGGTGCTATATGAGGATTTCTTTTGCCCTCAGAGGCATATTGTTTCCGGCACTTCGGAAGCGGTTGACGCTGTCAATAATGGCGGGCATCCGCGGGCAAGGTCACGCAAGTAACCCGCCCCTCATCCCCCTGGGGGGGATTCCGCTTGATCTGAATAGATTCCTGGCGCCTGCAAAGCCATAAGGTAGACTTTTCGATCGCGATGCGATGCGATCGCTGTTCGGTGCGTTGAGCGGAGTTTTCTACAGGCAGACCAGATTGTCCCTGTGGATCAGTTCAGGTTCATCGATGTAGCCCAAGATCGATTCGATTTGCGAGGAGGGTTTGCCGGCGATTCTGCGGCACTCGAGCGAGCTGTAGTTTACGAGGCCTCGTGCCGCTTCGGTCCCATCCGGAGCCAGGCACGCAACCAGCGCTCCTCGCTCAAAATCTCCAACGACAGATTTCACCCCGATGGGCAGGAGGCTCTTGCCATCACGCAGCAATGCGCCTACGGCGCCTGCATCAAGACCAAGGTTGCCCGAGACCTGAACGTGATCGGCAAGCCATTGCTTGCGCGCCGCAAGAGGTGTAGTTGATGCGGTCAGCAAGGTGCCCAATCGTTCGCCACCGGCAAGGCGCAACAGGACATCAGGCTCATGCCCGGACGCAATGATGGTATGTGCACCGCTGCGGGCTGCGCGCTTGGCTGCGAGGACTTTAGTGAGCATGCCGCCCTTTCCGAACTGTGAGCCTGCCGCTCCCGCGAGATTTTCGAGATTGGGGTCACCTGCCGGCGCTTCGGGCAGCAGCTTCGCGTCGGGGTTTTTACGGGGGTCTGCGTCAAAGAGTCCCGCCTGATCGGTGAGAATTATCAATTTGTCTGCGTCAATCAGATTGGTCACCAATGCGCCCAGGGTGTCATTGTCGCCAAGACGTATCTCGTCTGTGATCACCGTATCGTTTTCATTGATGATCGGGATGATGCCCAGGTCCAGTAGCGTCAGAAGAGTGGAGCGCGCATTCAAATAACGCGCACGGTCGGAAAGGTCGGCATGCGTCAGAAGCACCTGCGCCGTTCCCATCCCATGCTCGCGAAAACAGGATTCGTATACCTGGACCAGACCCATCTGCCCGACTGCCGCCGCAGCCTGCAATTCATGAATGGCATTGGGGCGAATTTTCCATCCGAGCCTTTGCATGCCCTCGGCGATGGCGCCGCTGGACACCAGCACCACTTGATGCCCATTGCCCCGCAATTTGGCAATCTGGGCGGCCCATTGCGAGATCGCATGCGCATCGAGACCTTCCCCGTGGTTGGTTACCAGGGTGCTGCCAACTTTTATCACCAGCCGGCGGAAATGCCCAATCATTGCTAGCCCTCGATTTTCTGCGACTCAATGAATTTCATGATTTCAAACGAGAGTTCCTTGCAGCCATTGCCGGTAATTGCCGAAATGGCGAAATACCTGTCCTTCCAGCGCATTGACTTGATAAAGCGGTCGATCGTTTTCTGCTGCTGCTTTGAATCCACCAGATCTATCTTGTTGACTATCAGCCAGCGCGGCTTCTTATGCAAAGCTTCGTCGTATTTCTTGAGTTCCTGAATAATTGCGTTCGCGTCTTTGACGGGGTCTGAATCAGGATCGAAAGGGGCGATATCGACCAGATGCAGCAATAGATGAGTGCGCTGCAAATGACGGAGAAACTGATGTCCCAGACCCGCACCTTCGGCGGCGCCTTCGATAAGGCCGGGTATGTCGGCAACCACGAAACTGCGGTCGGTATCGACGCGCACGACACCAAGGTGTGGTTGAAGTGTTGTAAACGGATAATCTGCGACTTTCGGGCGTGCGCTTGATACTGCGCGGATAAACGTCGATTTGCCGGCATTTGGCATGCCAAGTAGACCGACATCGGCAAGTATCTTTAGTTCGAGTTTGAGTTTGCGCGACTCGCCGGGTTCGGCTGGCGTTGACTGCCTGGGCGCTCGATTGGTGCTCGATTTGAAATGGATATTTCCCAGTCCACCTTTTCCTCCCTTGGCAAGCAGTGCAACCTGTTCATGCAGGTTGAGGTCCGCGACCGGTTGTCCGCTCTCCAGGTCGTTGATAACTGTGCCGACCGGTACACGTAGATAGATATCTGCGGCACCTGCGCCGTAACAATCCGCCCCGCCGCCGCGTTCGCCATTCTTTGCGCGATGCAGGCGGGCAAAGCGATAGTCGACAAGGGTATTGATGTTCCGATCTGCAATAGCAAATATGCTGCCGCCGCGCCCCCCGTCTCCACCGTCCGGTCCGCCGCGTGGGATATATTTTTCCCTGCGAAATGAAACTGCTCCGCTACCGCCGTCCCCTGCGTGTACCTCGATAATGGCTTCGTCGATAAACTTCATGAGTCAGACTCTTCTTTCACACGCTCTTCAATCCATGGCGGACGAAGGCGATTGGGAATAAATTTATTGCCATTACTGCAAAACCGACTAGCTTCATTCACAGGGTTTTCCGATTGGAAACGTATCCGATTCATCGATCGCAAATTCACTCGGGTCGTTTATTGCCTGCAAGGCAACTTCACGCGTGAAGTGCAGCATATACGGCGATTTTCTCCCTGGCGACTCGATTGTTTTGGCGTCTCATAAAACAAAAAAGCCCTATCAAAATGATAGGGCTTTTTGGGGAGCGCGTGTATCAAGCTGGGAGTATGCTGACGATCTGCCTCTGCTGCGGGCCCTTGACGCAAAACTGAACCTGCCCCTCGATTTTTGCGAAGAGCGTGTGGTCCCTGCCCATGCCTACATTCTCGCCGGCATGAACACGGGTTCCGCGCTGTCGAACAATGATGCTTCCGGCCGTGATGATTTCGCCACCAAAGCGTTTCACGCCCAGTCGTTTTGCCTTGGAGTCACGACCATTTCGTGAACTTCCCCCTGCTTTCTTATGTGCCATAAATCGAGTTCCTTTGTTCTAAACCGTCAAATGGGACAGCAAATTTGCATCATCTTCGCGTGTCACTCGCCGCAGAGAGAAAAACGCAAATCCTCTGGTTTCCGTAGACGGGCTAGGCGTTGATACCGGTTATTTGAATTTCTGTATAGCTTTGACGGTGCCCTTGATGCTTCTTATAGTGCTTGCGACGGCGCAATTTGAAGATGGTGACCTTTTCAGAGCGCCCGTGAGACAGGATTTTTGCCTTTACAGAGGCCCCGGCAAGCAATGGCGACCCGATCTTGATGTCATCCCCTTCACCTACCGCAAGTACCTGATCAATAATCAACTCAGAATCGACTTCGGCAAGCAGTTTCTCAACCTTCAGTTTTTCACCGTCGGATACACGATATTGTTTGCCGCCAGTCTTGATAACTGCATACATTTTTGCCGCCCTCGATTACGCGTAAAACATTAAATTATACATGCTCTTAGACACTTGGTCAAAGAGAAACTGTGGTATTCTTGCTGCTTCCCTGAAGGTGGTTGGTATCAATGTTTCCTGGTACCCCATGAATCAGGGTTCATTTTGATGAATTCTGGCTGAATGCTGTGCACTGTGCCGGCTTGCTCAACCTGCGCTAGGTCCCACCTTGCACTTAAATGATATTCGATCCCTGATAGCTGACGATATGCGCTCGGTTGACGCATTGATCGAGAGTCGGCTGAATTCCGACGTTGCCCTGGTCCGGCGCATCTCAGAGTACATCATTGGCGGTGGCGGCAAGCGCCTTCGTCCCGCCTTGGTGCTTCTTGCGGCGGGCTGCCTGGGGTACCGGGGAGTCACTCATCACGAGCTTGCTGCGGTAATCGAGTTCATACACACCGCGACACTATTGCATGACGATATAGTCGACGTGTCCGAAATGCGCCGCGGGCGCAAGACTGCAAATTCGCAATTTGGAAATGCACCCAGCGTATTGGTTGGGGATTTCCTCTATTCGCGTGCATTTCAGATGATGGTTTCTGCGGGGAACATGCGCGTTATGGCCGTTCTTGCCGATGCCACAAACGCCATCGCGGAAGGCGAGGTGCTGCAACTGCTGAACACCCGTAATGCCTCGATCTCGGAAGCCGAATATTTCGGTGTAGTGCAAAGAAAGACAGCCAAGCTGTTTGAGGCCGCGGGCCAGATAGGGGCGATAATCGCAGGCGCAGACCCAGAAGACGAAAAATGCCTGGCGCAATATGGATTGCACTTGGGAACGGCGTTTCAGTTGATAGATGACGTGCTTGATTATTCTGGCGACACCAGTGAGACCGGAAAAAATCTTGGTGACGACCTGAGCGAGGGGAAGCCCACGCTGCCCCTGATCCGGGTTATTCAAAATGGTTCGCGAGAACAGGCGGCGCTGGTACGCCATGCAATAGAAAATGGCGGCAAGGAGGACTTCCAACCGGTCATGGAGGCTATTCGAGCGACAGACGCCTTGGAATACACGCGCGAAATGGCGCGCGCCGAATCCGCCTTGGCATGCAAGGGCATCGAGCGATTGCGCAATTCGCCATACCGGGAGAGCCTGTTGGCGCTTGCGCAGTTTGCCGTTGATAGAAGCCATTGATGTGAAATTGAACGCCTCACCAATATTGGCGTTATACCGCTTGGACCCCTGCGTCCACTGCGATACAATCGATCTTTCATGCTCCTGATTGCAATCCAATGTTGAATCGGCGGATTAAAATCAAGAGGCGCGGATCTGATGGAAACGCTTCATGGTTTTGCTGATGAACTGTGCGTTCGGGGTGTAGCTCAGCCTGGTAGAGTACTGCGTTCGGGACGCAGGAGTCGGAGGTTCGAATCCTCTCACCCCGACCAATTCTTGGTCGGAACGCCAACAGCACGACCGATATAATCCCGCTGTTTTCGCGTCGGGGCCAAATATGGGCAAGTGGGGTTTTCTGATCTTGTTCGCGCTGGTCGTTTATCTTGCGGTAAAGGCGACAAAACGCAAGAACCGGGCGAAATCCCGGGTGCCTCCATTGGCGGAAGACATGGTTGCGTGTGCTCATTGCGGCGTGAATCTTCCGAAAAGCGAGGCAATTCCCCTTCGAGGGAGTTTCTTTTGCTGCAAGGATCATGGTGTATCCGGCTAGTCCTGAGGTCTCGTGAATGGCTGTTGAGACACCTTCGACTCTTTCAGTGCATTCGCGCCAGATGGAAGTCTCGGATTCTTTCTGGGCTTCACTAAAGTATTTCAATTTTTACCGCATGGCGGTTGCCGTGCTCGCATTGTTGGTGGTCGTGGTATTCGGGGATTCCCTGAGCCTGGGCAGCCACAATCTGGCGTTGTTTGCCTATGTCAGCGTGTTCTATGTTGCCGCTGCCGCTGCGTTCCATTTTTCCATGCGCAAATGGAAGAGCTGGTTCAATGCGCAACTCACAGTCCAGGTTCTCGCCGACGTCGTAGCGATTTCCCTGCTCATGTACTCATCCTCCGGTATTCGCAGCGGATTGGGTGTGATGATGATGATTTCACTGGCGGGCGCCGCACTGGTCAGCCGTGGAACCCTGATGCTTTTCTACGCGGCCATGGCATCGATCGCGGTTTTGGTTGAACAAACCTACTGGGTGCTTGTCGAAGATCACGCGACTGCCAGTTTTCTGCAACCCGGCCTTCTCTCGATCGGCTTTTTTGCCACCGCCTTGATAACAAATCAATTGGCACAGCGGCTGATTATGAATGAACGGGTTGCGCGCCTGCGCGGCACCGACCTGGCGAATCAATTGCGAATCAATCAACTGGTTATTCAGGACGTGCAGGTCGGCGTGATGGTGGTTGACGCCAATGGTCTGGTTCGACTGCACAACCGGCAGGTTGTTGAACTCCTCGGCAGCGATATTCCTGAACTGGATCAAATTGAGCGCTATTCGGACGAAATCGCCGGACATCTCCGGGCTTGGCGATCGCTTGCCGGGCCGTCGGCGGTGAGTTTTCGCATGCCGGAGACCACCAAGCTGGTACGCGCAAGGTTTGTCGAGGCGGGCGTGGGCGGTGGAAGTTTCGCCCTGATTTTTCTGGAGGATCTGTCCAGGCAACAGGAGCAGGCACAGCAACTGAAGCTTGCCGCTCTGGGACGGTTGACGGCGAACATTGCGCATGAAATTCGCAACCCCTTGTCGGCGATCACCCATGCGAGCGACCTGCTGATGGAAGACCTGCGTGCCGAATCACGGGCGCGGCTGGTAAGCATCATCAAGGAGAATTCCCGCCGGCTCGACAGAATGGTCAAGGATATTCTTGAGTTGTCGCGACGCGACCGGGGCCAGCCCGATCGGATTTTGTTGCCAGAGCATCTGCATGGTTTTGTCGAAGAATTTTCACGCAACGAATCTATTCCGGTCGGGTGCATCATGCTGGAGGATTCAGACGATGCCCAAATCGAATTTGATAAGACGCATTTGCACCAGGTGCTTTGGAATTTGCTTCGCAATGCCTGGAGGCATTCAAAAAAGGAGGCACGCAGCGTTCGGATTATGGTGTCGAGGCGTGGCGCTCGCGTAGAATTGCACGTAAAGGACGACGGCAGCGGAGTGCCCCCGGATCTGCAAGCGCAGCTTTTTGAGCCTTTTTTCACGACCTTTTCCAGTGGAACAGGCCTTGGTTTGTATATCGCGAGGGAGTTGTGCGCGGCCAACGGCGCAAGCCTTGAATATCTAGGACATGGTGAAGGGGCCGATTTCAGGATCTTATGGCAACCAACATGACGGCACGCCGGGCCGACCAGCGCGCGGTGACCAGTAACGTTGTACTGGTAGTGGATGACGAGGCCGATATTCGGGAACTTCTCGAGTTATCACTGTTGCGCATGGGGCTGGACGTAGAGACTGCGGGCAACATCGCCGATGCCAAGCAGCTTTTGGCAACACACACCTTCAGTCTTTGCCTGACCGACATGCGTTTGCCCGATGGCGAGGGGATGGAACTCGTCAGGCATATCAGCAGCCAGTGTACCGACCTGCCGGTTGCCGTGATAACCGCATTCGGAAGTGCCGAAAATGCGGTCGCAGCCCTCAAGGCGGGGGCCTTCGACTACCTCACCAAGCCCTTGTCGCTTGATCAGTTGCGCACGCTGGTCAAATCGGCGCTGAGGCTGCCCGCGCGACCGGCAACCTTGTCCGGTGGCATGCCCAGGATACTGGGCGAAAGTCCGGCCATCGTCCAGGCAAAGCAAATCATCGCCAAACTGGCACGCAGCCTTGCACCGGTTTACGTCACGGGCGAATCCGGCAGCGGCAAGGAACTGGCCGCCCGGATGATTCACAGTATGGGACCGCGGGCCGACAAGCCGTTCGTAGTGGTCAATTGTGGCGCCATACCCGAAAACCTGATTGAAAGCGAATTCTTCGGATACAGGAAGGGCGCTTTCACAGGCGCCGACTCCGATCGGGATGGTTTTTTTCACGTAGCACATGGCGGGACCCTGTTTCTCGATGAAGTGGCCGAATTGCCGTTGCCGATGCAGGTCAAGCTGTTGCGCGCCGTTCAGGAAAAACTGGTCCGCAAAGTCGGTGCAACGACGGAGGAGGCGGTCGATGTGCGCATCGTCTGCGCAACGCATCAAAATCTCGCCGCATGCGTCGAGTCCGGCAGATTCCGGCAGGATCTTTACTACAGGCTTGCGGTGATTGAACTCAAAATGCCGTCCCTGAAAGAGCGGCGCGAGGATATCGGCCTTTTGGTCGACGCCATAATCGAGCGCCAGGCGAAAATTTCCGGTCGGGTGCTGACGTTGACCCCCCCCGCCCTCAAGTCCTTGCTGGATTACGATTTTCCGGGAAACGTGCGTGAACTGGAAAATATCCTGGAGCGGGCCGCGGCCTTGTGCGCGGACGATACGATCGACGTTGAGGAGTTGCAGCTTGCTCCGCCTGCTCTAGGAGCGGATACGCTGGCGGCGGGGCAGGGTAAATCGAATCTGCCGGAATACCTGGACCGCCTGGAGCGGGAGGCAATTCTTGAAGCACTTGAAAAGACGCGATACAACCGTACGGCTGCCGCGAAACTACTCGGCATTACCTTCAGAGCGCTTCGCTATCGCATGGAGCGATTGAACATCAAGTAGGGAGCCACTACAGCGGTGCAGACATCAAGAACCCGGCACGGCTCGGGTACGGTCCCCAACTCCCCCGGTGACTACGCATCATGGTAGACGAATTGATTTGGTCAGAAGGTGGCATTTTGACCAGAGCCCGGCAGGCACCTTCGCCCAACCACGATGCACGCCCCGGGGGCGCGAAGGTAAGCTTGCTGGTAATCCATGGCATCAGCCTTCCGCCCGGACATTTTCGGGGGGGCGCAATAGAGCGGCTGTTTGCCAACAGGCTCGACCACAACGCCCATGAAACTTATGCCGCGCTTCGCGGATTGCGCGTATCGGCCCACTTTTTGATCCGGCGAGGCGGCGCCTTGTTGCAGTTTGTTGCCTGCGATCGCCGCGCATGGCACGCAGGCGTGTCCTCGTGGGGGGGGCAGCGGGGCTGCAACGACTTCTCCGTTGGCATTGAACTGGAAGGGACCGATATCCAGCCCTATACCACCTCCCAGTACCGGCAATTGACGCGCCTGACACGGGACCTGCAAATACGCTACCCGATCTCGGATATCGTCGGCCACAGCGATATTGCGCCGGGACGCAAGACCGACCCCGGCTCTGCGTTCGACTGGAAGGCTTATCACGCGTCTCTGAAAAATCCGCCCGGGCCTGGTACGTCTCGATCGTCCTGATGGGGGGGGCGTGGCGCTCCGGAGGCCGAAGATCCGAGCGATTGCCACACCCAGGCCGCCAATTTTTTCAAAATTTCACATACTAGAATTAGTTGCAGGCGGCTGCTGAAGTACTATATATTGTGTCCCGCCCAATAAGCGGTCGTCCGGTCGGCACTGAGGCACGTCGGGCGAATAGGCGAAAACCGCAATTCAAATCAGGAGATCACGCCAATGCAGATTGCCGCTGAAGTAACGAATTCCCTGTCGGCTGCCGCAAGCGGAACTCCTGATCTGCGTTCGCAAGCGCAAGCCCCGGCGGTGCTTTCCGATTACAAGATCATCCGTCGCAATGGCGCCGTAGTCGGATTTGAGCCCGGCAAGATATCCGTGGCTATGACCAAGGCCTTTCTGGCAGTCAACGGGGGGGCGGGAGCGGCTTCGGCCCGAATCCGGGAGATTGTCGTGGGACTGACCGAAAATGCCGTAGCGGCGTTGCTTCGCCGGCAACCCGGCGGCGGAACCTTTCACATCGAGGACGTTCAGGATCAGGTGGAACTTGCACTCATGCGCTCAGGCGAGCATGAGGTGGCAAGAGCCTACGTCCTTTATCGGGAAAAGCGTACAGCCGAGCGGACCCTGGAGGTTGCACAAAGAAAGTCGCTGTCCCCTTCACCAAAACTGCATGTCGTTGAAGATGGCACGCGACGGCCCCTGGACGTCAATAATCTGGCGGAATTGATTGCAATTTCCTGCGAAGGCCTTGGCGACGCAGTCGATGCCAAGGGCATTCTTCAGGAAACGCTTAAAAACCTCTATGACGGTGTTCCCGCCGAAGAAGTGCGCAAATCTCTGATTCTGTCGGCAAGGGCTCTCATTGAAAAAGATCCGGCATACAGTTTTGTTACTGCACGCCTGCTTCTGAACAATATCCGACGCGAGGTGCTCGGGGAGGAAGTCACGCATGCCGAAATGAAAAAGCGCTATGCGGAATATTTCCCACAGTTCGTAAAGCGCGGCATCAAGGCAGAATTGCTCGACCCCCGGTTCGGAACTTTTGACCTGAAAAAGCTCGGCAAAGCGCTGGATGCATCGCGCGACAACCAGTTCGGATATCTGGGATTGCAGATTCTTTATGATCGTTATTTCCTGCATATCCAGGAAGAGCGCATTGAATTGCCACAGGTGTTTTTCATGCGCGTTGCCATGGGGCTGGCACTCAACGAGATAGACCGGGAGGCACGCGCGATCGAATTCTATGACGTGCTGTCTTCGTTCGATCTGATGAGTTCCACGCCGACCCTTTTCAATGCGGGAACACTGCGCTCGCAGTTGTCTTCCTGTTATCTGACCACCGTCTCCGATGAGCTCGACGGCATTTACGAGGCCATCAAGGAAAACGCCCTGCTGCAAAAGTATGCCGGTGGCCTGGGCAATGACTGGACGCCAGTGAGGGCATTGGGATCGCACATCAAGGGAACAAATGGCAAATCACAAGGCGTGGTGCCGTTCCTCAAGGTAGTCAATGACACTGCGGTCGCCGTCAACCAGGGCGGCAAGCGCAAAGGGGCGGTTTGTTCCTATCTGGAAACCTGGCACCTGGACATCGAGGAATTCCTGGAACTGCGCAAGAACACCGGGGATGACCGGCGCCGCACCCATGACATGAACACCGCCAACTGGATTCCGGACCTGTTCATGCGTCGGGTTCTGGACAATGCCGAATGGACCCTTTTCAGTTCATCCGATGTCCCCGATTTGCACGACAAATTCGGCAAGGCCTTTGAGCAAGCCTATGTTGCGTACGAGGCGAAGGTTGCGCGCGGGGAAATCAGGCTGTTCAAGACGGTTCGCGCAGTCGAATTGTGGCGCAAGATGCTTTCCATGCTTTTCGAAACCGGGCATCCCTGGATTACCTTCAAGGACCCTTGCAACATCCGCTCGCCACAGCAGCACGTGGGCGTAGTGCACAGTTCCAACCTTTGCACCGAGATCACGCTCAATACCAGTGAGCAGGAAATAGCCGTCTGCAATCTCGCCTCCGTCAATATGGTCGCGCATCTGAAAAGTACGCCGGAGGGCATTCAGCTCGACCACGAGAAGTTGAAGAAGACCATTTCCACCGGCATGCGCATGCTGGACAACGTCATTGACCTGAATTATTACGCCGTTGAGAAGGCGCGCCGCTCGAATATGCGCCACCGGCCGGTAGGCCTGGGGACGATGGGGTTCCAGGACTGCCTTCATGCGCTGCGCATTCCCTACGCGTCGCAGGAGGCGGTGGAATTTGCCGATCGCTCCATGGAGGCGATCAGCTATTTTGCATATTGGGCGTCGACCGAACTTGCCGAGGAACGCGGCCGTTATGCGAGTTTCAAGGGGTCGTTGTGGGACCAGGGAATTCTTCCCCAGGACACGCTCAGCCTGCTTCGCGAAGCACGTGGAGGATATGTGGAGCTCGATGAGTCATCGAGCATGGACTGGGAGAGCCTTCGCGAGCGCATCAGAAAACACGGCATGCGCAATTCCAATTCAGTTTCGATTGCGCCCACCGCGACTATTTCAAACATTATCGGGGTATCCGCCTGCATAGAGCCGACTTACCAGAATCTCTATGTCAAATCCAACCTGTCTGGCGAATTTACGGTGGTTAACGAATACCTGGTCAGGGACTTGAAGCGTCTCGGCCTTTGGGACGAGGTCATGGTGTCTGATCTCAAGTATTTCGACGGAAATCTCGGGCGTATCGACCGGATTCCCGCCGAACTGCGGCGCCTTTATGCAACGGCATTCGAAGTGGATCCGACCTGGCTGGTCGAATGCGCAGCGCGCCGGCAGAAGTGGATCGACCAGTCGCAGTCCCTGAATATCTACATCGCGAATGTTTCCGGCAAGAAACTCGACGAGACCTACAAACTCGCCTGGATTCGCGGATTGAAGACCACCTACTACCTGCGGTCGATGGGAGCCACGCATGCCGAGAAATCCACGGTGACTACCGGTCACCTCAATGCGGTGCCGACAGAAGGCAATGTTGGGTTGCAGGCAAGTGCTGCCGCGACCGATGCACCGAAATTTTGCGCAATTGACGACCCGGAATGCGAAGCCTGTCAGTGAAGTTCGCAGCGGTGACCTCAAAAGCAAAAATATGTCGATAGTGGGGGGTGAACATGCTTTCATTCGATGACGATGCCGCAATAGCAAAAATGCCTGGACTGGGTCTTTCTTCCGGGCGTGGTTTTATGCCTGCTTCTCCTGCCTCTCCCGCCTCTCCCGCTTCGGTGATCGGGGGCAAGGCGGCAAAACCCTCCGCAAACGGGTTCCGCAGAATCCGGATTGACGACAAGCGAGTCATCAACGGCGATACCGACGTCAATCAGCTGGTGCCGTTCAAATACAAATGGGCCTGGGAAAAATACCTGTCTGCCTGCGCAAATCACTGGATGCCCCAGGAAATCAGCATGAGCAGGGATATCGCGCTGTGGAAGGATCCCAATGGGCTGACTGAGGACGAGCGGCGCCTGGTGACACGGAATCTGGGGTTTTTCGTGACGGCGGATTCCCTTGCGGCCAATAACATTGTCCTGGGCACCTATCGCCACATCACGGCTCCCGAATGCCGGCAATATCTGTTGCGCCAGGCTTTCGAGGAGGCAATTCACACCCACGCCTATCAGTACATTGTCGAGAGTCTGGGTCTGGACGAGGGCGAGATTTTCAACGCCTATCAGGAAATCGACAGTATCAGAGCCAAGGACGAATTCCTGATTCCCTTCATCAATATTCTGACCGATCCGGAATTCAAGACCGGCACTCTGGAGAATGATCAGAAACTGCTTCGCAGCCTGATTGTTTTCGCCTGCCTCATGGAGGGATTGTTTTTCTATGTGGGATTCGCCCAGATACTGGCTTTGGGCCGGCAGAACAAGATGACCGGTGCGGCAGAGCAGTATCAATACATTTTGCGCGACGAGTCCATGCACTGCAATTTCGGGATCGACCTGATCAACCAGATCAAGATGGAAAATCCGCACCTCTGGACAGCCGAGTTCCGAGAAGGGATTCAGGACCTCGTAAAACAGGCCGTCGAACTTGAATACCGCTATGCGGAGGACACCATGCCCCGAGGCGTACTGGGATTGAATGCGCCTATGTTCAAGGAATACCTGCGCTACATTGCCAATCGGCGCTGCCAGCAGATCGGTGTGGAACAGCTGTTTGCGGGAGCGAACAACCCGTTTCCATGGATGAGCGAAATGACCGATCTCAAGAAAGAGCGAAATTTCTTTGAAACGCGCGTGATTGAGTACCAGACGGGCGGCGCGCTTTCCTGGGAATAGGTGTGATAGTTGGACCCAAGGGTGGGAGGTCGGCATGCATAGGGTGACTCAATGCAAAGCTTCCAGCGACTACTGGCTCTGGTTGAGATTTGACGACGGGGCCGAAGGCAGCGTATACCTGGGGAACCTTCTCGAGGTAGCGGCATTTCGCGCCTGGAAAGATGTGGAACAGTTCTGCGCCGCTGAAATTGATCCTGCCGATACGACGGTGGTTTGGAATGCCGGAATACGTCTTGATCCGGATATACTTTTTCAGGACATGCTGGCTAGCAAAAACAATGACTATGCATTCAACCCTACTGGCCAACGCCAGTAATTGAATAATCCGCGCGACCCGCACGGATTGTGATTAATTCTTGATGGAGAAATCGATATGGCCACTAAGAAAAAAGCAAAAAAAGTACTGACAAAACCGGCGAAGAAACCGGCGAAGAAACCGGCGAAGAAACCGGCGAAGAAACCGGCGAAGAAACCGGTGAAAAAGCCGGCAAAAAAGCCGGCAAAAAAGGCAGTACAAAAGCCCGCAGGAAAGGCGCTCAAAAGCGCGCTTACCAAGAAGGTCGCAAAAAAACCGGTAGCCTCGGCGAAGAAAAAAGCCGTCCGCAAGCCCTTGGTTTCAGCGAAAAAGGCAGCCGTGAAAAAGGTTTTGCCGCGCAAGCCCGAAAAAAAGACCAAACCTGCGGCAAAGCCGGCCTTGCCTTCCTTGTTGCAGCCGGTGCAGGCACCGTCCAATAACCCGGTCAGTGCCGCGACGAAAACTGCGGTAAGCCCGATTGCTGCATGGCCTTTTCCGACCGGTTCACGGCCCTAGCCTGACCCAGAGATTCTTGTTTTGCCGATTTTCGATCGGCGCTCGGGGTTCAACGCGTGGAAGACATTTTTCCGGAGCAGGCTGGACATGGGGCACTGCGCGTATGCACACAAAGCATGTGGCGGGAGTGTCGGCACCGATACCCACGGGAAGTGTGCGCCTTCACATAGGCCGCGACCCCGTGGGGAACCCGCTCTTATGCGGTGCACAAGCAGCACTATCCGGTGCGGAAACGCACGCCTTGACTTGATCTAACTATTTAATTAAGATGAGGATTCATTCAGAGATAAGAATCTCGTAGAACCACAGTTTTAACGGGATCTGCCAGAGTGCAGGATGCCCTTCTGGGCCACCCTGGAGACGGTCGGCGACATAGCAGTTAATATGCGCGCCCGGCTGAGCCTGGTAAAGATAAGCGATTTAAAACTCAACGCTATTGTTCGGTATTTGAGAACAAAGCAGAGCTTTGGCAATTGCCGACGCAGTGCCCGACATTCGGGTTAGCTAAGGAGGTGTGCGATGAACACATCAATATGGATACAGCAAGCTATTTTTCGCTATGGTCGCGCATTTTCCGTGGTGCACAATGGCTTGGCGTTAGTCGGTTTGGTCGCACTGACGACTTTGATAGTCTATGGAGGACGATTTGCCAATGAGGCGATCGATGCCAGGGCGACCGCCTTCGGCCAGATCCAATATAGCGGCAGTCCAACCAACGACGTATTGCCGGACCAGGAAAATGAGCAGCATCGCGTACTTGCCGGTAATTTGTCCCGTAGATATCGCGTCGCCGCCGATGCCGCCGAGCAATTTATTGGCGCTGCATTCGAGGCGGGTCGGCAGGTCGGAATTGACCCTCTGCTGATTCTCGCTGTCGTGGCGGTCGAATCCCGCTTCAATCCGATTGCCGAAAGCGAGTTTGGTGCAAAAGGATTGATGCAGGTCATACCCAGGCATCACCAGGACAAAATCGAACAAGTCGGCGGCGCCCAGGCGGTGCTCGACCCGATGAGCAATATCCTGATCGGTGCCCGCATATTGAAGCAGTACATAAGGCAGACGGGCAGTGTCGAATCCGGCTTGCAGTTCTACAACGGTGCGCTTGCCGATACCTCCAATCAGTACGCCCTGAAAGTGATAGCCGAACAGGAGCGCATGCGCCAGGCAATGCGCGTCAACCGACCGCTCGCCAGGGCGCCTGCGCCAGCAGTTTGAGCCGCCCGGAATTCGCCGAAATCCTTGCCGTGGCAACCGCCACGCCTGCTGGTTCCAGCATATCCAGCGCAAGGAGACTGCTGCTGGCGGAAAATCTGCCGCAGTCCGCGTAAAGGTAAAGCGCACCTTGTGGTAACAACGGTATCCCGAATCCCAGGGAACGCAGTGGTGCAAACAGGAATATGGCGTCCGGCCTGTTTCAGTTGACGGGCGCGTTCCGGCACCTCCATCAGGCGAAAGGGTTCTATGTCACGCATGCGTTGCGCGAAGTGGAATGGAATTATTGCTGTCGAATCGAGGGGATATCTTGCAGCTGACTTCGGCCGTGCTGATTTGGCACGAATGGATGCGCCGGGCGATGGCCCCGAGCCATCATAAGTCGCGGCGCCTGATCACGCGCGGGGCCGGGGGATCGGTTCTATAATCCGCCAGGCAAACGGCTGGGCAGAGATGGCTGATGGCCCGGTGTCGTGTCAGGACCTCCATGGATGAATCCTTAAAAAAAGCTGCGCTCGAATATCACCGGCTGCCCCGCCCCGGAAAAATCGCGATCACCGCGACCAAGGGCCTGGTCAACCAGCGCGATCTGGGTCTTGCTTATTCCCCGGGAGTCGCCGCCGCCTGCGATGAAATCGTCCGCGATCCGGCGCAGGCAAGCAGTCTCACCTCCCGCGCCAACCTTATCGGGGTCATAACCAACGGCACCGCCGTCCTGGGCCTGGGCGCCATCGGTCCGCTAGCGGCCAAGCCGGTTATGGAAGGCAAGGCGGTATTGTTCAAGAAATTCGCGGGGATCGATTGTTTCGACATCGAGATCAACGAACTCGACCCGGACAAATTGGTCGAGATCATCGCCGCCCTGGAACCGACCTTCGGCGGAATCAACCTCGAGGATATCAAGGCGCCGGAATGCTTTTACGTAGAGAAGAAATTGCGCGAACGCATGCGCATACCGGTGTTCCATGACGACCAGCACGGCACCTCGATAATCGTCGGCGCGGCGCTGTTGAACGGATTGCGCATCGTGGGCAAGGAGATTGGCAAGGTCAAACTGGTCTGCTCCGGGGCCGGTGCGGCGGCCCTGGCCTGCCTGGACCTCCTGGTTTCCCTCGGGCTCCCGATGGAAAACATCTGGGTATCGGATATCAAGGGCGTGGTCTGGCAGGGGCGCAAGGAGGAGATGGACGACAACAAGGCGCGCTACGCCCGTAAGACCGAGGCCCGTTCCCTTGGCGACATCATCGAAGGCGCCGACGTATTTCTGGGACTGTCGGCAGGCGGGGTGCTGAAGCCGGAGATGACCAAAAAAATGGCGAAAATGCCGCTGATATTCGCGCTTGCCAATCCGGATCCGGAAATTCTTCCCGATGTGGCCAGGGCGGCACGGCCGGATGCGCTGATCGCGACAGGACGGTCTGATTACCCCAATCAAGTCAATAATGTGCTGTGCTTTCCATTTATCTTTCGCGGCGCGCTGGATGTGGGGGCCACGCAGATCAACGAGAGCATGAAACTCGCCGCGGTGGAGGCCATCGCGGAACTCGCAACCGCCGAGCAGTCGGAAGTGGTGGTCGCCGCCTATGGTGAATCCAACCTCAAATTCGGTCCCGACTACCTTATCCCGAGGCCGTTTGATCCGCGCCTGATCACCGTCATAGCTCCAGCGGTGGCGAAGGCCGCGATGGAATCCGGCGTGGCGACGCGGCCGATCGCCGATTTCGACGCCTACCGGGATTCTTTGCAGCAGTTTGTCTATCACTCCGGGCTCATCATGAGGCCGGTGTTCGCCGCCGCCAAGCAGGGGCCGCGGTGCCGCATCGTTTATGCAGAAGGCGAAGACGAGCGCGTATTGCGCGCCACGCAGTTGGTGGTCGATGATGAATTGGCGCGTCCCATTCTGATCGGTCGTCCCGATGTCATTGAACGGCGCATCGAGCGCTACGGTCTGCGCATGCGGCCGGGGACGGATTTCGATCTGGTCAATACCGAACAGGATTCGCGCTTTCGCGATTACTGGCAGGAGTATTACCGGCTGACCGAAAGGCGCGGCGTGACGCCTCAGTACGCCCAGATCGAGATGCGCCGCCGCAATACGCTGATCGGCGCAATGCTCATGCATAAGGGCGAGGCTGATGGAATGCTGTGCGGCACCTTTGGCACGCATCACGTACACCTGAACTATGTCGACCAGATCATCGGCCGCAGGGCGGGGGCAAAAAATTATTATGCAATGAACGTGCTCATGCTGCCGGAGACCACGGTGTTCATCTGCGACACCTACGTCAACGAAGATCCCAGCGCCGAGCAGGTCGCGGAAATGACTGTTCTGGCCGCGGAAGTGGTCAGGCGCTTCGGCATTGTGCCCAAGGTGGCGCTGCTTTCGCATTCGTCTTTCGGGAGCAGCGATGCAGCGGGTGCGAAAAAGATGCGCGACGCGCTGGGATTGTTGCGAGGCATTGCGCCGAATCTGGAGGTGGAGGGCGAGATGCATGGCGATGCCGCGCTGTCGGCCGAATTGCGACGGGCCGCGTTTCCGAACAGCCGGTTGCAGGGCGATGCCAACCTGCTGATCATGCCCAATCTTGACGCGGCCAACATAGCCTTCAATCTGCTCATGATCGCCGCCGGGGGAAGTATAACCATCGGTCCGATATTGCTCGGCGCCGCGCGGCCGGTCCATATTGTCACGCCCTCGGCAACCGTGCGCAGGATCGTCAACATGACAGCGCTGACCGTTGTGGACGCAAACGCGGCCCGCCGCGACCAGTTCGACGGAACCTGATTTGGCGGCGGTAGAGGGTGCGACGAAGTCCAAGGCCGGGCTGATTCTCACCGGCGGCGGCGCTCGCGCCGCCTACCAGATAGGCGTGTTGAAGGCAGTCAGGGAACTGCTTCCAATGCCCGAGGAGAATCCGTTCTCAATACTTTGCGGAACTTCCGCCGGCGCGATCAACGCGGCTACGCTGGCGGTGTACGCCGATAACTTTGATGCGGCCGTTTCCAATCTCCTGGAGGTCTGGGAGAACATGCATGTCCGGTTCGTCTACCGTTCCGACCCGCTGGGGGTCTTGAAAACCGGTGCACGCTGGATGGGAGCCATGATGCTCCTCTCCAGATCGAGCCCGTTCTCGCTTCTGGACAATGCGCCGCTGGGGGAAATGCTTGCCCGTAACCTCGATTTCGGCCGCATACAGCAGAATATCGACGATGGTTGCCTCTATGCGGTTTCCATAACCTGTTCCGGTTATTCTTCCGGGCAGAGCGTTTCTTTTTATCAGGGCGGACCGGACGTGGTTGCCTGGGAGCGCAGCCAGCGCATCGGCTGCGCCATGCCTCTGCGCGTGGAACACCTGATGGCCTCATCAGCCCTGCCGTTCATTTTTCCGGCAGTGAGACTCAACCGGGAGTTTTTCGGTGACGGCACCATGCGGCAGATCGCGCCCATCAGCCCGGCCCTCCACCTGGGGGCCGATCGCATTCTGATCATAGGCACCGGGCGCCAGGTCAGTGATCCGGCTCGCGTCAGGACACAGTCATATCCGACCCTGGCGCAAATAGCCGGACATGCGCTGAACAGCATATTTCTCGACAGTCTTTACGTAGACATCGAGCGCGTCGAGCGGATCAATCGGACCATAGGCATGATGTCCAGCGAGAAGCTCGAGCAAAGCGGCACCGGTCTGCGGCCGGTGAAGGTGCTGGTGATTTCTCCCTCGCAACCGATAGAGCGGGTCGCAACACGGTTTCTGCGCGACCTGCCCTGGACCATCCGCTTCCTGCTGCGCGGAATAGGTGCCATGAACCGCAACGGATCCAACCTGGCGAGTTATTTGTTGTTTGAGAGAGGCTTCTGTTCGGCCCTGATAGACATGGGCTATCGCGACACCATGGCCCGGCGAACCGAGGTTCTCGAGTTTCTCCAGGCCGGGCATTGAAGCCGGACGCTTATCTGCGTTGCATCGCGGGCTGATACACTGGGGGTGCCTATAACCGGGGAGCAGTACATGAATCAACCTCCCAACCAGGATCCGCTGCAATTTCTCAAATCCCTGTGGGGTCCGATGGGCGTTCCCATCGCCGGCCTGGTGACGCCGACGCTGGACCTCGGTGAAGTGGAGAAGCGGATCGCCGATCTGAAGTCCGTCGAAAACTGGCTCAAGATGAACCTGTCGATGCTGCAGATCAATATTCAAGGGCTGGAAATGCAGAAGGCCACGCTGTCAGCGATACAGCAGGGACTGGCTGCGAAACCGCCCGATGCCGGCGCGGCGAACCCGATGGTCGAGGCCTGGTGGAACGTGATTCAAGGCAAGGATTCGGGCAGGGACAAATGAAGATGCCTTGCCGTCAATTGATCACCGGTGCGCGCAATCGCCGGCGGACCTGCGCGTCAGGCGGACACTCGTGAGCAGCGTGCGCCGGGGGCTGTTTCCGGAGATCGAGCCGCGGGCATCTGCGATGCTCAAACTCGATGCGGTTCATCACATGTATTGGGAGGAGTGCGGCAATCCGCGCGGCATTCCGGTGGTGTTTCTTCATGGGGGGCCGGGCGCAGGCAGCACGGCTGCGCACCGCCGCTTTTTTGATCCCGAGGCCTACCGGATTGTCGTCTACGACCAGCGCGGAGCGGGCCGCTCGAAGCCGCTGGGTGAATTGCGCGACAACACCACGCCGCACCTCATCGCCGACCTGGAGACCCTGCGGGAGCACCTGAAGATTGACCGCTGGCTGGTATTTGGCGGCTCCTGGGGAAGCACGCTCGCGCTGGCCTATGCCGAGACCCATCCGGGCCGCTGCCTTGGACTGGTGCTGCGTGGAATATTTCTGTGCAGAAAAAGCGAAATTGACTGGTTCCTGTATGGCTTGAGGAGCATTTATCCGGAGTCCTGGGAAAGGCTTGCCGGATTGCTGCCCGTCGAGGAGCGAGGCGATCTGGCAAAAAACTACCACCGACGCCTGATTGATCCGGATCCGGCCGTGCACATGCCCGCGGCGAGAGCCTGGAGCATCTATGAAGGTTCCTGTTCCACGCTGCTGCCAAGTTCAGACACGGTGGCCTATTTCTCCGGGGATGTCGTGGCGCTGGGCCTTGCGCGCATCGAAGCACATTACTTCATCAACGACATTTTCCTTCCGGAAAACTCACTGATAGAGAATACCGGACGGCTGGCGGACATTCCCGGCATCATCGTGCAGGGCCGCTATGACATGGTTTGCCCCCTGGTTACCGCGCATGAACTTGCGCGGGCCTGGCCGCAGGCGACCTACCGGATCATCCCCGATGCCGGACATTCTGTCTGGGAACCCGGAATTCTCGCGGCGCTGGTGGATGCCACCGAAAGCTTCAAACGCACCGGGGGGTTTGGCTGACGACTCATGCCGAACAATTCCCGAATGCCGTCTTCCCCCATACTGAATCCCGATACGACCTGGTTGCGACAAAGATTCACCGGGCGGCGGAGAGGAGCGCTCACCGGCCAAAGCCGGGAGGAGATACCCGAGGACGCAACACTGCGCCCCGCCTCGGTCCTGATTCCGGTGATCGAACGCGAGCAGGGCCTGACCGTGTTGTTTACGCGCAGAACGGAGCACCTTCAGGCGCATGCCGGGCAGATCAGTTTTCCCGGCGGCGGAACCGAGCCGGGCGATACCTCGCCGATTGCGACTGCCTTGCGTGAAACCGAGGAGGAAATCGGATTGCATCCCCGCCACGTCGAGATTCTGGGCAGCCTTTGGGAGCATTCGACCGGCACAGGTTATCGGATCACGCCGGTAGTGGGACTGGTGCGCCCGCCCTTCGATTTGCGCCTGGACGAATTTGAGGTCGCGAGTATATTCGAGGTGCCTCTGCCATTCCTGCTCGATCCGGCCAATTACCGCAGGGACAGCATGACGCGCGAGGGGCGCCGCCGGGAATTCGATGCCGTTCCCTATGGCGAGCAGTACATCTGGGGGGCGACCGCGGCCATGTTGCGGCAGTTGTATTTCTACCTGCTGGATCAGTCCCAGGGAAACGCCGAACAAATCCCGGATTGACGCATGCCCGGCGAGTGCCGAGTTCCGAACCGGGGTGCGATCGTCAGCGCTTCGTTGCCGGTCATGGCGATTCCCCTTTATGGTATCGTCGCCGGGAAATTAAAGCATGAAATGTCACTCATCTCCCTGATCGCCGCATTGCTGCTTGAGCAGTGGCGCCCCTTATCAGACCGCCGGTATCTGTATACCGCGGTCTCGCAGTATGCGGGCTATTTTGAGCATCAATTCAATGCCGGGGAAAATCATCACGGCGTTATTGCCTGGATGGTCGCGGTGCTGCCATTGGTGCTGGGTGCCTGGCTCGTCTACGCGATGTTCTGGCATATCAACCCGCTTCTCGGCCTGGCGTTCAACGTGGCGGCACTGTATGTCACGATGGGATTCCGCCAGTTCAGTCACCATTTCACCGACATCCAGCTGGCATTGAAGCGGGACGATCTTCCCGCGGCGCGCGAGTTGCTTGCCGCCTGGCGAGGTCACAGCTGCGCTGAGTTCTCGACCGAGGATGTCATCAGGCTGAGCGTGGAGCAGGCGCTGGAGGCTTCCTATCGCAATGTGTTCTCGGTTATCTTCTGGTTTGTTCTGCTGCCCGGGCCCACCGGCGCGGTGCTGTACCGGCTGAGTTACTACCTGGAGCAGCGCTGGGGAAGGACGCAGTCGCCGGACCTGAGCGTGTTCGGCAGCTTTTCCTCCCGCGCATTCGCGGTGATCGACTGGATTCCCGGCCGCCTGACGGCGCTGACCTTCGCCATTGTCGGTGACTTCGAGGACGCTCTTTACTGCTGGCGCACCCAGGCCGGGCGCCGGGAAGATCGTTCCACCCGCATCGTCGTCGCCGCAGGGGCCGGAGCGCTCGGCGTGCGCCTGGGCAATCCCTACGTTTGCGACGGCATCGTCGTGGAGCGACCCGAACTGGGTTTGGGTGACGAACCGGATCTGGCCCACCTGGACAGCACCGTGGGACTGGTGTGGAGGACCCTGGTGCTGTGGCTTTGCATGTTGTTCCTGCTCGGGATTGCCAGCGTATTGCGTTAGGCAAATAACGGGCAGGAAGGCCGCGTCGCCCGGGATATTCCCCTCAAGCTGAATAACGTTGTCATCGGACCGCGCTTCCCGCGATGCGGTGAAACAGTTCGAAGCGGCGCGCGTCGATGTGCCCTTCCGCAAGCGCCTGGCGCAAAGCGCAACCCGGCTCGGGGCCATGCCGGCAATCCTGAAAGCGGCACTGGTCCTGGTAAGGGCGAAACTCCGGCATTGACGCTTCGATGGCCGCGCGATCCAGGTGAGCCAGGCCGAACTCCTGCATGCCGGGTGAATCGATGATCGAGCTTTGCGGATCGAGGCGGTACAGGCTTGACGCGCTGGTGGTGTGCCGGCCCGAGGCGAGAAAATGCGAGATCGAGCGGGTTGCCACGTTTTCGCCGGGGCACAGGGCATTGATGATGGTGGACTTGCCCATGCCCGACTGGCCCGCCAGCACGGTTTTCTCGCCATGGAGCAGGGCTGCGAGCGGGGCGATATCGCCCAGCGCGGAAATCTCGATCACGCGGTAGCCGGCATTGACGAAACAGGCCAGTCGCGCGCGCGCCTGTTCGAGCTCGCCGGCAATGTCGGCCTTGTTGAGCACGATGACGATCTTCAGCGATGCATGCTCTGCCGCCGCGATCGCCCGCATCACCAGTTCGTCGCTGAAACTCGGTTCGGTGGCCACGATCAGCGCGAGCTGAGTGACATTGGCCGCAATCAGTTTCACGCGATGCGCCGCGGCACGCATGAAAAGGGTGTCCCTCGGGTGCACGCTGTCGATGACGGCTTCGCCGGCGCTCGAGGGTACGGTGGTGACGCGATCGCCGCAGGCGATGGCTGAGTTCTTGCCGCGCGTCACGCAGTGCAGCAGTTCACCCGCGGCGGTTTCAACCATGTAGTTGCGGCCATGGGCGGCGACCACTTCGCCTTCCTGCCTAGTCAAGAAGTTCCTCGACCCCGACCGCGCCTGAGTTTTTCATGCAGCAGGGGCTGCGTGCAGGCGTGCGATGCGCGTCATGGCAGGCGGATGCGAGTCGTAAAACGCCGAATGCACCGGGTCCGGCGTGAGCGTGGCGGCGTTGTCCCGGTACAGCTTGACCAGGGCCTGAACCAGGTCCCCGGCTTGCGAGTGCAACGCGGCATAGGCATCGGCTTCGAACTCCTGCCTGCGGGAAAAATAGCTGGTGAGCGGTTGCAGCAGGAAGGCAAACGACGGCAGCGCCATGAAGAACAGCATCAACGCCATGGCCATGCTCTTTGTCTGCACGCCCAGTGATGTGTAGAACCAGTCAAGTCCGATCAACTGGCCCAGCAGCCATAGCAGGGCGAGGCTCGACAGAAACAGCACCACGATGCGTTTCCAGACGTGGCTGTGCGAGAAATGGCCCAGTTCATGCGCGAGCACCGCCTCGATCTCGGCAGGGGACAAGCGCTGTATCAGCGTGTCGAACAGGACGATGCGCTTGGCGCGGCCAAAGCCGGTGAAGTAGGCGTTGCCGTGGCTGGAGCGCTTCGAGCTGTCCATCACAAACAGCCCCTGGGCGCGGAATCCGCATTTCTTCAGCAGGTTTTCGATGCGTTCGCGCAGGCTGGAATCCTCGAGCGGATTGAATTTGTTGAACAACGGCGCAATCAGCGTCGGGTATAGCGTCAACAAAAGCAGGTTGAATGCCGCCCAGGCCAGCCAGACGTACCACCACCAGTTCACGCCCATGCGGGCCATCAGCCAGAGTACGCAAAACAGCAGCGGAATGCCGATCGCAGCACCCACCACGGTGTGCTTGGCCAGGTCGGCGACGAAAAGTCTTGCGGTCATGCGATTGAAGCCGAAGCGCTGTTCGATCACAAAGGTGCGGTAAATGCCGAAAGGCAGGTCCACGACCGAGCCGATGACGACGATCGACAAGATCAGGGCGATGCCATGGGCGTAGCCGCCGGACTCGAATGCCCCTGTCCAGCCCGCACTGATTGCCTCCAGGCCGCCACCCAGCGTGAACACAAGAACCATCAGGGCCCCGAGCGCGGCCTCGATCATGGAAAGGCGGGTCTTGGCCACGGTGTAATCGGCCGCCTTGCGGTGGGCGGCGAGGGTGATGCTTGCGGCGAATTCCGCGGGCAGCAATTCGCGGTTGCCCGAGACGTGGCGCACATGGCGCGCGGCCAGCCACAGCTTGACGCCCGTGGCCAGCGCCAGTGAGGCGAGAAACGCGATAGTGAAAGGATGCATCAACATATGATCGGAGCGGTGCGGGGATGCAAAGCATTTTGCGATGCGCGCCCCCACGCCGCCATTTTGCCCTCAAGCGTTGTGCGACAATTCGATTTTACACACCTCACAGGTCAGCGCCGCATGCCGCAGGATCAGAACAACCTGGTTTGGGTCGATATGGAAATGACCGGTCTCAATCCCGACACCGACCGGGTCATCGAGATCGCGTTTGTCGTCACCGATTCTGCGCTGCAGGTGGTTGCCGAGGCGCCGGTGCTGGTGGTGCACCAGTCCGACGCGGCCCTGGACGCGATGGACGCATGGAACAAGGGCACCCATGGACGCAGCGGCCTGATCGAAAAGGTCAAGCGTTCAACGCTGGACGAACTGTCCGCCCAGCAGATCATGCTCGATTTTCTGGTGCAGTACGTGCCGACGGGCACCTCCCCGATGTGCGGGAATTCCATCTGCCAGGACCGGCGCTTCATGGCCCGCTGGCTGCCCAAGCTTGAGACATGGTTTCACTACCGCAATCTCGACGTTTCAACACTGAAGGAGTTGGCCAAGCGCTGGCGCCCGGAACTCGCCAAGGGCCTGACCAAGCATGGCAAGCATGAAGCGCTGGCCGATATCTATGAATCCATCGAGGAATTGAAGTATTACCGCGAACATTTCCTGCGGCTTCAATAGTATGGTAGACCCAAATTAGAATTGAAATTTTTAAAAAACATACGCCAAGTAACAAATAAATTTATATAAAGTATGAGAATTGAACTAAATATTGCCGCTGGTGTCCGCGCCGCATTGCGTTGTGCACAACCCCATGCGGGGGCGAGCCGGGCATGATCGACAAGACCCGCAGTTCTCTGGAGGCTGCGCTCGCGGGAGTGCCCGACGGGGCCACCATCATGGTGGGCGGTTTCGGCGAGGCCGGATTGCCCAATGATCTGGTCGACGCCCTGATAGCGCAGGGCGCGAAGGACCTGGTGGTCGTCAACAACAACGCCGGCCAGGGGGAACGCGGCGTTGCCGCGCTCCTAGCAACCGGGCGGGTGCGAAAAATCATCTGCTCGTTCCCGCGCAATGTCGATTCGCAGGTCTTCGACAACCTGTATCGGTCCGGCAAGCTGGAGCTGGAACTGGTCCCGCAGGGCACGCTGGTTGAACGCATCCGCGCCGCCGGTGCCGGCATCGGCGCTTTCTACACGCCCACGGCATTCGGCACCGAACTGGCCAGGGGCAAGGAGACGCGTCAGATCAACGGCCGTGATTTTGTGCTCGAATTCCCGTTGCACGCCGATTACGCGCTGATCAAGGCGGAGGCGGCCGACCGCTGGGGGAATCTGGTGTATCGAAAGACCGCGCGCAATTTCGGTCCGGTCATGGCGATGGCCGCCAAGTGCACCATCGCACAGGTGAACCGCATCGTGGAACTGGGCGAGCTCGATCCCGAGGCGATCATCACCCCGGGAATATTCGTCGAACGGGTGGTCAGGGTGGCAGTCGCCCCGACGGCCGTGGTTACAGCGGGGCGCAAATGAGCTACGCCAAACGCAGCCGGGAGGAACTGGCGCAACGCCTCGCCAGCGATATTCACGATGGCGCCTACGTCAACCTTGGCATCGGTCTGCCCACACTGGTTGCCGACCACCTTCCCGCGGGTCGCGAGATCTTCCTGCACAGCGAAAACGGCATCCTGGGCATGGGTCCGGCGCCGGCGCCCGGGGATGTCGATACCGATCTGCTCAATGCCGGAAAGCAGCCGGTAACGCTGTTGCCCGGCGGGGCCTTCTTTCATCATGCCGATTCATTCGCGATGATTCGCGGCGGACATCTGGATATCTGCGTGCTGGGCGCTTTCCAGGTATCGGCCAGCGGCGACATCGCCAACTGGAGCACCGGGGAACCCGAGGCCATTCCCGCGGTCGGCGGCGCCATGGACCTCGCGGTCGGCGCGAAGAATATCTGGGTGATGATGGAACTGCTCACGCGCAAGGGCGAATCCAAGATCGTGCCGCGCTGCACCTATCCGCTGACGGGCGTCGGCGTGGTCAAGCGGGTGTATTCGGACCTCGCGGTCATCGACATCACGCCGGGCGGCCTGGTGGCCTATGATCTGGTTCCCGGACTGTCCATGGAGGAGTTGCAGAGCCTCACCGGTCTGCAGCTTTTGACCCAGGCGAGGTAGGGCGCCTGGGTTCGGGACGACCCATTCGATTTCAACAGGAGGTTTAGGTGGCAATTTTTCTGGACGATACCAGCGTAGCGGGGCTGCTCGACATGCCTTCCTGCATCCGGGTTCTCGAAGAGGCCTTCAAGGAGAAAGCCGAAGGGTTTGCCGCCAATCAGCCGCGGCGCCGTGTTCCCTTCCAGGGCCGCCGCTTCATGATGATGTTCGGCGCCATGGACCGCAAAGGCTACCTCGCCTACAAGGCCTACGGTGCCGGCAAGGGACAGGATGTCGTGCTTTACAAGGCGGGGCAGGGTATCGTCGCCTTCATCCGCTCGGGCAACCTCGGACAGATCCGCACCGGTGCCGCCTCGGGCCTTGCCACCAAATACATGGCCCGGCCCGACGCCTCGCGGCTTGGTTGTTTCGGCACCGGACACCAGGCCGAGACGCAGATCACCGCCATCGCGCAGGTGCGCAAGCTCAGCTCCGTGCATGTCTACGGACGCGACGCGCAAAAGCGCAAGGCCTTTGCCGAAAAGATGAGCAAGATGATCGGGCTGGAAGTCAGGCCGGTCGAGACGCCGGAGGAGGCGGTCAAGGGCCGCGACATCATCGTCACCATCACCAATACGCAGCTGCCCTTGTTCGACGGCAAGCTGATCGAGCCAGGCACGCATATCAACGCTGCCGGCGGCAACACGCGCACCAACCGGGAACTCGATGAAACCACGGTCACCCGCGCGGGCATGATCGCCACGGACGATGTCGAGGGCGCGAAGATCGAGTGCGGTGATCTGTGCTGGTCGGTCGATCGCGGCACCCTGGCCTGGGAGAAGGTCTATGAGCTGGCGCCCATCGTGGCCGGCATGATGAAAGGCCGCCGCTCGGAGGACGAGATCACCCTGTTCGAATCACAGGGCATCGCGCTGGAGGACGCGGCGGCCGGTGCCTTGATATACGAGCGCGCACTGGAGAGAAAACTCGGGGTGGCGCTGCCGTTCTGATTTATATTCCGGCGTTCTGGTCCCTTGAGGAGCAGCAGCACGTCGCAGATTGTCGTCCCAACCTAATCGATTGAAACGCCCGCCAACTGGAGGAGCGCTGATATCAATTGGGAAAACGAGATGACAGCCACGCACTAGGGGATTCATGGCCTCCGCGGTTCGCGCGGCGCTCATTACCCGGGCTTGCCGCTCCGCCGAACGCGAAGGACTGCAGCCGGCCCTCAGAATCAGGAGGCCATCAGCGGTCTTTGTGCACCGGCTTACAATGCAGCGTGACGATATGCTTGGGTACCGTCAGCGTTTGCGGCGATTTCTCGTCCAGAACCACCAGCGTGACATTCGATTCGAGCAATTCCGGCATGATGAAGCCCACGCGCACGCGCGTGCCCTTCGCGATTGCCGCCCCTTCTTCGGTATGTGCCGGCTCGATGAACTCCAGTACCTGTCCGATCTCCAGAGTGAACATTGCCACCTCCAGAAAATTTTTCCAAGACTATCCTACGGCCAGCGGCGGCAGGGACCGTTGACTTGGATCAACAGCGGGTGCACCTTGGCGGCATTCGCCGCTTGCCGTCACTATTTGTCTGCTAGACTAAAACGTTTCAGTTTCCTCTAGGAGTTCTCATGTATCACGATATTCTGGTGGCAACGGACGGCTCTGAGCTGTCTGGAAAAGCGGTTAAAACCGGGGCGCAATTTGCAAAGGCATTCGGTGCCAAGCTCCACATCCTGCATGTCCGGCCGCCGGCGGACAAGGTGATTTATTCGGAAGGGGCGGCGACCATTTATGTGCCCAAAGACCAGGTTCAAAAGCAGATCGCCGCGGAAGAGTGGCAATTGCTGTCGGCTGCCGGCGATATCGCAAAGGCCTGCGGTGTCAGCGCCGAGACCGAGTATGTCCTGAATGCCTCGGCCTACGAAGGGATTCTTCATGTGGCCAAGGAGAGGGCATGCGACCTGATCGTCATGGCCTCGCACGGACGGCGGGGGATTTCAGCGATGCTCCTTGGCAGTGAAACGCAAAAAGTCCTGACATACTCGAGCATCCCGGTATTCGTGATCAAGTGAAAGACCGGCGACCGTTCGCCGAGTTGTCGTGCCTGCGCAGCAAGCCAGCCTGAACGCACGTTTCAGGAGAGCCCCGGAGCTCGCGCTCCGGCGCGCGTGCAATTGAGGGCCTGAATGCACAGGCGGGAATTTGGCGGTAACCCGTCTCATGCACCAACAAACAAGGGGAGCCATGAAGCATTCAATTTCTCGATCCACCAGGGGGGGCGCTGCTGCTGCATGCGTATTCGCTGCCGCTGCATCGCTTGTTGCGTTGCCGGCCGTGGCACAGGAATACCCCACGCGCGAGATCCGCGCCATCTGCAGTTTCGCCGCCGGTTCCGGCGGGGACATTCTGGTGCGTTACTACAGCGAGCGAATAGGCAGACTCTCCGGCAAGCCGGTAATCGTCGAGAACCGTGTCGGTGCGCAGGGCGTTATCGGCACTGAAGCGGCGGCGCGCGCCAAACCCGACGGCTACACCATCCTGATCGCGCCGGCGAGTTCGACGCTTTCGGCGGCGCCCTATCTTTTCAAGAAGCTGCCCTACGATCCGCTCAAGGATTTCACGCCGGTTGCGCCGATTTCAAGCCTCAATTTCGTATTTGCCGTGGATGGCAAGAGTGCAGTGAAAACGGTGGCAGACATGGTCGCGGAACTGAAGAAGAAGCCCGATAACGGCTCCTTCGGCGTCAACAACAATACCGGACAGGTCGCCGGCGAGCTGTTCAAGGAGATGGCGGGTCTGAAATCCGAGCGCATTCCCTACACCACCACGGTGCAGGGCGTCACCGATCTGATGGGCGGGCGCCTCGATTTCCTGGTTGGCGACGCCACCTTCATGACGGGCCAGGCGCGCGCCGGGCGCATCCGCGTGATCGCGGTTACCGGCTCCAAGCGCTCGGCTGCATTGCCCGAGGTCCCGACCATGGCAGAGGCGGGATTCCCCGGTTACGACATCTCCGCGTGGTGGGGCGTCGTCGCCCCCGCGGGCACCCCGAAGCCCATCGTCGACAGGCTCGCCAACTGGATTGCGCAGATCAATGCCACCGATGAGACCCGCGCCTTCCTGCACAATGTGGCCACCGACGTGCTCAACGGCACTCCCGAGCAGATGGTCACCATGCTCAGGGAGGACGGCGAACGCTGGGCCCGCTATGTGAAGCTGGCCAAGATCGAGCCGCAGTAGCCGGCAAGGCTCACCAGGCCGTCGCGCTCTGGCTGCGGCGGGTGGATTCCCTGCAAGTGGCAGAGCGGGGCGGGAGCGGCGCCATCCGGGCGTTTGCGATGCGAATCACTGAACCGCCGGTCCGCCGCCCGGGATCATTCCGGTTTCAGTCCGGCAACCTTCACCACCTCGCGATAGCGTTCGTAGTCCCGCCGGATTCGCGCGCCAAAATCGCCGGGTGATTCCTTGAGGGGATCCAGTCCGCCTTCGGCCAGACGCTTGAGCACAGCAGGGTCGTCCTGCATGGCGTGGATCTGGCGGTTCAGCGCGGCAACGATGCGTTCGGGCGTATTCCGGGGGGCAACAATCCCGAACCAGGTGATGGCCTCATAGCCGGCGAGCCCCGCCTCCTCTGCGGTCGGTATCTCCGGCGCGGTCTTGAGACGGACCTTCTGGGCCACTGCAAGGATGCGCACGTTGCCGGCGGCCGCCTGCGCGCGTACTACGCCCAATCCGGCGAAAACCACCTGGATCTGGCCGCCGATCAGGTCGGCAAGCGCCGGACCGGTGCCCTTGTAGTGGACCTGCGTCAGCTTCGCCCCCGACATCGAGGAGAACAATTCGGAGGCCAGGTGCGGAAACGTTCCCGGGCCCGCGGAGCCATGATTGATGCGGCCGGGGTCTTTTTTCGTCAGTGCGATGAATTCGGCCAGATTGGCAGCCGGCAGCTTGGAGTTGATGCCGATGACAATAGGCGAGCTGGTGAGCGGCGCGACCGGCATCAGGTCGGCAAGCGGGTCGAACGACATATCCTTGAATATGAATGGATTGATCGCGACGTTTCCGAGCTGGATCAGGCCCAGCGTATAGCCGTCCGCGGCCGCCTTGGCGAGCGCTTCGGCGCCCAGGTTGCCGCCTGCGCCGCCGCGGTTCTCCACCAGTACGCGCTGACCGAGTGCGCGGTCGACATAGTCCGCAAACAGCCGGCCGGGCACATCCATCAAGCCGCCGGGCGCGGTCGCCACGATTAGCCGGATCGGCTTGACCGGATATTCCTGCGCGTGCACGGCGCAAGCGAAGCCCAGCACCGTGAAGAACGCGCATGCACGCATCGACTTTTCCATGGATCTCCCTCCTCGTTGACGACGCGGGTACTGGCGGGCCCTGTGCGGCCTGTCAGCCCCTCGCCTGATAGCGTTGCCTGTCCGGCAGCCGCCGCTTCAATCCAGCAACGTCTGGATTGGTACCTTATCAATTTCGCGGGCCGAATGTAAGGCCCGTCATCCGGGTGAGGCGAACAGGTGGCGACGATAGCGCCGTAGTAGCCGGCCCTCAGCGTCTCCGGCGGCGAAGTTTCAGGCGCGCACTTCCTGCCGCTGGAATGCCATGTAGGAAGCGGCAAACAGGATGATTGCGGCGGCGATGAGCCCGGTGAACTGCGGCCAGACCAGCAGCAAACTCTGGCCGAAGGAGAGCGGCGCTCCGGCGACGGCGCCCCGCACCTGGCTCGCGAACACCACGCCGAAGGTGCGCGTTGCCGGTTGCAGCATGCCGATGACCGCCTCGCCGAACAGGGTGCTCGGGGAAATGCGGGCGAGAATCTGCTGCAGACCGATCTGCTGCGGGCTTTGCACACCGAGCAGAATCGCCATATCGGTGGGCGGATAGACGATTTCGGCGAGAAAGCGCGCCATCATCGGCCACAGCAGGCTCAACAGCAGCCATGCACCCAGCGCCGAGAATGCCGCCGTGGCGGGCGAGCGGCATAGCACCGAGCACAGCATCGCCACGGCCAGCCAGACGCCCCCGTACGCCAGCGCCACGCAAAGGAACACGAAACCGCGCGCCACTTCTTCACCGCTGGGGGCCACGCCCAGGCGCAACAGTCCCAGTCCGATGATCAGCAGCCACAGGGTCATCAGGCCCACGGCGAGAGTGGCCAGCCCGCCGCCGAATTTTCCCAGCAGCAATGCGTCGCGGTAGATGGGCTGCGCCAGCACGCGGCTCATGGTGCGGCGGTTGAATTCGCCGTTGATGCTGTCGAAACCCAGGCCGATCGCCATCAGCGGAATCAGGAAGCTCAGCACGGAAAGAAACGACGGCATCGATTCGCGTGCGTCGGTAAAGAGGCGCAGGAACAGGAACGGGTCCTGCGCCGTGGTGGTGCGCAGCCCCTGGATCGACATGAATACCGCGCCAATGCCGGTGAGCAGGATCAGCCACTCGAGCACCAGCATGCGCGGGCTGCGCAGGTGATCGGAGAATTCCTTCTCGAACACGATGCCGCAACCCTTCCAGGGAGAACCGCTACGCCGTGCCATGCGCTGTGCCATTGATGCCCTCGAAATAACGCCGGTAGATTTCGTCCAGGCTCGGCTCGACGCTGGCCAGGCGCAGGATCGGCACGCCCGCTTCGACCATTGCGCGTGCCACCGCGTCGCGCACATCGCGCATGGCGAGCACGTGGTAGTGGCCAGGCTCGGCCGAGTGCACGCCGCTCACGCCCTCCACCGAACCCAGCAGTGCCGCCAGCGTGCCCTTGTGCGGGGCGCCGTTTTTCGGGTCAGTGTCCACCTGCAGCGTGTATCCGCCGCCCAGCACCTGTGCCGCGAGCTCGCGCACGCTGCCCTCGATGGCAATGCGGCCGTTGCTAAACAGCGCCACCCGGTCGCAGATGGCCTGCACCCGGTCCAGGATGTGCGAGGACAGTATGATCGCCATGCCGTCGTCGCGCAGCGTGCGGATCATGTCGAGCAACTCGAAGGTAGACTGCGGATCGAGGCCGTTGGTCGGCTCATCGAGAATCGCCGCCTGCGCTCGCTTCATCAGAATCTCGGCAAGCCCCAGGCGCTGGCGCATGCCGCGCGAATAGGTGCCCACCTTGTGGTCGGCCACGCTGTCCAGGCGCACGCGGGCGAGGGCGCCATCGATGCGTGCGTCGAGTTCCTGCGCGGCAATTCCCGCGAGTCGCCCGGTGTAGCGCAGGTTGGCGCGCGCACTGAGGTTGTCGTAGAAGCCGACCATGTCGGGCAGATAGGCGACGCGTTCCTTGACCGTCAGGGGATCGCGCATGGGATCGGCGCCACACACCGAAATGCGGCCCTCATCGGCCTCGGTAAGCCCCAGCAGCATCAGAATGGTGGTGGTCTTGCCCGCGCCGTTCGGGCCGAGCAGGCCGAAGATCTCGCCGCGGTGCACCGTAAGATCGATGCCATCGACCGCTGTGGTTTTGCCATAGCGCTTTTTCAGGCCGCGTGCCTCGATGAGGACTTCGCTCATTGCGTGAGTTACCGGCGGCCGAAGCGCGCCACCGCGCCGACCGAGAGCAGCAGCGCGATGATGATGACCAGGATTCCTGCCATTCCCCAGAGGGTGGAGGTGGTCACGCTCAAGCGGAATTCGGCCGAAGCCGATTCGCTGCCGCTGTTGGCGCGCAGTGTCGCCATGTAGTCGCCGGCGATGGCCTTGGTCGAGGGGGTGACGATCGCCTGCACCGGCAGTTTCTGCCCGGGTGCGAGCACCGGAATCAGGCGCGGCTCGATGTCGATCTTCCAGTCCCCGGGCGGACTGCTTGACAGGGTGACGCCGGCGGCGGGCGCGGAACCGGTGTTCTCGATGATGACATTCAAAGGCGTGGGCTTGCCGGCTTCGGCTTCACCCGACAGACGGCCGTCCTCGGTGGTGATGCGCAGCTTGGGCGCGCCGGTGATCTGGATTGCCATCTGCGCCACCGCCTGGGTGCCCTCCACCGAGGCGCTGACCGTCAGCGGGTAATCGCCCGCCGGGGTCGCATCGGGCGGCTGCACCTTGACCTTGAGTTCCTTGCTCTGGCCAGCCTCGATGGGGATGGAACTGATCTCCTGCGACCCGAATCCTTCGGTGAAGGTTGCCTGGAAGCCCTGCGGCGCCTGCGCCGCCAGTTTCACCAGAGCGTCCTTGTCGCTCTCGTTCTGCACCGTGATCGGGTATTCAAAACTGGTGCGCGCCGAGCCGCGTTGCGAGGGAAGTTTCGATTTGAGCGAAAGCCTGGCAGGCAGAGACTGGCCGATGATGATGTCGAGCGGCAAATCGGCGGTCGCTTCGTTTCCCTTGGCGGAGAGTACCAGGTGCTGACTGCCCTTTTGCGCCCCCGCGGGCACCTCGATGCGCAACTGCAGCGCGACCGATTCGTTGGTTGCGGGCATGGCGGCGGTGACCGGCACGCCTCCGCCCAGTATGGTGGCCTTCCAGCCCTGCGGGATGCCGCTGACCGCCAGCGCCACGCGCTGTGGCGGCAGGTCGGCATTCTGCAGCTTGATTTTCACCGTGGTGGTTTCCCCGGCGCGCACCGCCATTGCCGGAAAGTCGGTGGTGAGCCATAACCCGGCGATGCTCTTGGATTCTGCGGCGTTCGCCGTCAGTGTCAGTGCAGCAAGGTTTGCCAGGATGATCGCGTACCGGACGGCGCGCACAGCCAAAGTCCGCAGCCCGCTCGTTTGAATTATGGTTGTCTTCACAGTTGATTCCCCCCTCAGGATTGCCACCGGCCAAAAATTTCGCAGATTACGTTCTTTCCGGAAATTTCGGACCGGTCGTGGATACGTCCTCAATTCCGGCGAATTGACCGGGCATCGACAAATGGTTTCGCGCAAACCCGGAAAAGATCAGCCGCCGACAGCAGCTGCGCATCAGCGCAGCCCATCCGTGACCCGGGATAAACAAAACCCGCCGAAGCGGGGTTTGATTCAGTTATGGCTGCGGCGGGAGGATGGCATCATTTCGATGCGCCGTCCACACCGGACTTTCTTTAGGACTTCTCGGGGATCAGGATATCCGCGCAGGCCTGCGATACGCCCTGTGCCGCTTCTTTCTCACCGGGCATGGTGGCAAATCCGGCCTTGGCCAGCACGTCACCGCGCGACCAGCGTTCAACCTTTTTCAATGCCTCGAGACGCACGGGAACATCCTTGGCGGCGTTGAATTCGGAACTGCAGACACGCGCATAGGCGCTGATGACGGCGCCGTCGGCCTGGCGTTTTGCCAGGGTTTCAGCGGCGGCGCCGGTCTTCCAGCCAAGCGCGTCAAATCCCACCCAGGTGAAAAGTACCGCGCCGGCGAGAGCGCCCAACAAAAACGGTTTTGTATCCTTGTGCATTGCTGGTAACAGACTCATAACATCTCCCATTCAAAATAATTAAGTGAATTCCTCCGTCACATCGTGCGGCGTGGCTCCGCTGTGATCTTGATCGAGTCGTGCAATCCGATTATCAAGGCCGGACGGCAGGCATCCTCCCCTTGCCGAAGATATATTTTGTAACCATGTGTAACAGCTGCCTTTGTCGCGGGTTGGCAGGGGTACCTGCTTTGCCGCCCGCGCATCGGGACAGCATCGAGACAGGGTGCAGCGCCCGGACTGCAAAGGCCCTAAAATCGGCCCCACCGTGAATTCAACTTAGTACGAAGGAAAGACCATGGGTTTGTATGGAATAGGGCAGTCGGTTCCACGCGAGGAGGACCCCAGGCTGTTGAAGGGACGCGGTCGCTATGTTGATGATGTAAAACTTTCCGGTGAGGCGCGCGCCTATGTGCTGCGTTCGCCGCATGCCCACGCGATACTCGGCAAGATCAGCACCGATGCCGCGCGCGCAGCGCCCGGGGTGCTGGCGATTCTGACCGGGGAAGACCTGCGCGCACGCGGGCTGGGCGCGCCGCGTCCGATTGTCCCGCGCAAAAAAAGCGACGGTTCTCCCGCCTTCGTCACCCCGCAACCACTGCTCGCCCAGGGGCGGGTGCGCTATAACGGCGAGCCGGTGGTGTTCATCGTGGCCGAGACACTCAACCAGGCCAAGGACGCGGCCGAATTGATCGAGATCGAATACGATCCGCTGCCCATGGTGGTGACCCCGGAGGCCGCGCTGGCCGCGGGCGCCCCGGCGGTCTGGGACAAGAATCCGGGCAACGAGGCCTTTTGCCACGAAGCCGGCGACAAGGCGGCCACCGACGCCGCATTCGCGAAAGCCGACCGCATCATCCGCCACAGGATCGTGGTCAACCGGGTCACCGCCAACTCCATGGAGCCGCGCGGCTGTCTGGCCGAATACGACCCGGAGGAGGGGCGCTACACGCTGCGCGCCACCATCCAGTCGGCGCACGGCACACGCAGCGCCATCGCCGACCAGTTGTTCAAGATTCCGCAGAGCAAGCTGCGCGTCGTATGCGACAACATGGGCGGCGGCTTTGGCATGAAAGGCGGCGCCTCGGCCGAATACGCGCTCTCGATGTGGGCGGCGGAGGTCACCGGCCGTCCGGTGAAATGGATCTCCGAGCGCGGCGAGGGCCTCCTGACCGACGAGCAGGCGCGCGACAGCGTCATCGAGACCGAACTGGCGCTGGACAAGGATGCCAAATTCCTGGGGCTTCGCACCGTGCACAAGTGCGCCATCGGTGCCTACAACACCTCGGATCGCAACGTGAATCCGACCATGGTGGCAATCGGTTGCCTCAACAATACCTACATGTTCCAGGGCGTGCACGCCAAGGTGATCGGCGCGCTTACCAACACCATGCGCATCGCCTTTTACCGGGGCGGCGGCCGTCCCGAGCCCTTGTATGTCACCGAGACCATCGTCGATGTCGCGGCCAAAGAGCTCGGCATGGACCCGGCCGAGCTCCGCCGCCGCAATGCGATTCCGCCCGCAGCGATGCCCTACACCACGCCGTTCAAGCAGAAGTACGACTGCGGCGAGTTCGCGCGGACCATGGAGGAGTGCATCGTGCGCTCGGGCTACGCCGACGCGGCCGGGCGCCGCGCCGAGGCAAAAAAGCGCGGCAAGATTCTTGGCGTGGGTATCGGCCTGCTGGTCGAACCGGCCGCGGGCCGGGATTATGAGCACGTTGAAGTGCGTTTCGATCCTTCGGGCAACGCCACGCTGATTTGCGGTTCGATGGATCACGGGCAGGGGCACGGCACCACCTTCAAGCAGGTGCTCTCCGATCGCCTCGGCCTGGATTCGGACAACATCCGTTACGTCTATGGGGACACGGACGTGGTGACGCAGGGCGTCGGGACTTTCGGCTCACGCTCCGCAGTGCTGGCGGGTTCTTCGGTGGTGCTGGCCGCAGAGCGCATCATTGAAAAAGGAAAAAAGATAGCGGCGCATCTGCTGGAGGCGGCGGACGCGGATATCGTTTTCGCCAAGGGACGATTCACCGTGGGTGGCACCGACCGCTCGGTGGGCCTCATGGAAGTGGCCAAGAAATCGTTCAGCCAGGACACCATGCCCAAGGGCCTGGAAGCGGGCCTGTCCGCGCGCGCCGATTACGGCGGTGATACCGCGACCTTCCCCAACGGCACGCACATCTGCGAAGTCGAGATCGACCAGGACACCGGCTTTGTCGAGCTCACCCGCTATTTCGCCGTCGACGATGTGGGCGTGATGATCAATCCATTGCTGTGCGAAGGGCAGATTTTCGGCGGTATCGTCCAGGGGGCCGGGCAGGCGCTGTTCGAGGACCTCCACTACGATCGTGACAGCGGGCAGTTGCTGACCGGCTCATTCCTGGATTACTGCATGCCGCGCGCCGACGACTTCTGCGAGTTCGACCTGCACAACATCGTCGTTCCCACCAAGAAGAATCCGCTGGGCGTCAAGGGCGCCGGCGAGGCGGGCACCTGCGGCGCATTGCCCACGGTGATGAATGCCGTCAACGATGCCCTGGCGCAGATCGGCGCGGCGCGCATCGAAATGCCGGCCACCCAGGAAAAGGTCTGGCGCGCGCTGCGCTCGAGCGGCGCCGCGCGCGTTTGAGCAAGCGGGTGCTGGCGATGCCGGGCATGGGGCTGGCGTATTCGGCCGATCCACCGCTTGCTCGACATCGCCGCAGCAAGGCTATTCGAGCGCGTTCGGTGCATGCGCCCGCTCGAAGAACCTGAGCGTGTCGCGGCCCGCGTGTTTGGCGCCGTACATGGACACGTCGGCGTGACTGAAAAGCGTTTTCGCGTCGAGGCCATCCTCAGGCTGCAGCGCAATGCCCACGCTTGCGCCGATGGAAATTTCCTGCCCATCGAGTTTGAACGGGCGGGACAGTTCTTCGATCAAACGCAACGCCGCCAGGCCCGCGTAGCAGTCATCGCCAACATTCTGCAGCACCGCAACGAACTCATCGCCACCCTGTCGGGCGATCATGTCTGACTTGCGCAGGCAGGCTTGCATCCGCTTGGCGGCCGCCTGGAGCACCAGATCGCCCATCTGGTGGCCGTACTGATCGTTGACCGCCTTGAATCGGTCGAGATCGATCAACATCAAGGCCAGTCGCTCCTGCCGGCGACTGGCGGCAGCAATGCTTTTCTCCAGGTGCGCCTCGAGCAGGCCGCGGCTGGGAAGCCCGGTCAAGCTGTCGAAATTGGCGCGTCGCACCAGCGCCGCCTCATCCGCCCTGCGCGCAGAAATGTCCTGAACCACGCCGACGGCACGCCTGGGCGCACCGGTTTGATCCAGTTCAATCGCCGCTTTTTCCAGAATCCAGCGCGCTCCCCCCGGCTCTTCCAGGGCATATTCGACCTCGAAACTGCGATTGTTATCGAGAAAGGAACTCCAGGCTGTTTCCAGGCGCAGCCGATCGAGGGGCGATAACTTCGTCGACAATGCGCTGCGCCCGAGAAGGCTAGATGAGGATAGGCCCAGAATCTTGCTCGCCAGCGGAGACAATGTCCAATTGCCAGCCTGCAAATCGATTGTCCAGACGCCGAAGCCACTGATGGCCTGAGCCATTTCGTATAGATTGGAACTCCAGATCCCCGCGCTTGCGCCCGCCGTTGTTTGTGCTGTGCTTGTCATCGCTTATTCGCAGAGAAAAATCGGGGCAAAGCTTTTGCAAGCTTCGCCATTGAGCAGAGTTCGGAACGCGAAAGGCTTTTCCGCATTGGCCCACGCGATCCTGCGGGAACAGCATCGGCCCGCGCCCCTTTCCTGGTATTCATCTTGATCCCGGTTCCGCCACCTGTATTGGCCAGGTACGGATTAGATCAGCAGGCCACCTTCAATCGTGTCCGGATTGCAAAATTGTGCAAAAATAAAACGCACACGGATTAGCGGTCATGATTTCAAGCGGCTACAGTACTCGCGCGCTTGATGAGGCGGATGCTGGCGATGCCTGGCATGGGGCTGGCGTATTCGACCGAGTCCACCGATTGCTCGATGATATACAGGCCGAATCCGCCCTCGCTCTGGCCGCTGAAATCGGGCTGCACTTCAGCGGGTGGGGTGAACACCGCGCTCGGATAGATCAGCTCGACCGCCACCGCGTCGCTCTGGTGCGTGATGCGGCAGGTGAGCGTCGCGTCCCCGACCAGCAGCCGCGAGTAGCGAATGGCGTTGGTCGCCGCCTCGAAGCTCCCCAGGATGAGCGCATTGGCTTCTTCCTCGGAGAGCATGGCGGAGCACTCCTGAATGCGGGCGCGCAACCCGCCCAACCCCTCCAGGTTCCAGGGCAGGGTGAACACAGAAGGCTCGAGGCGATCCGCGATGCCCCCGCGCGGCGCGTGGCGCCGGGGACGCAGCTTGACCATCAGCGCGGTCAGGTCGTCGGTCCCCGGCCCGCCGCCATTGAAACGCCGCTGTTCCCCGCGCAGGGCATGCAACACGGTGGCAGGGGGCAGGTCCGCCATGTTGCCAGGCTCGAGCAGGCCATACAAACGCGCCAGACCGAACTCCTCGCCCGCGGCGTTGCGTCCCTCGGTGATGCCATCGGAGAATACCAGCAGGCTGTCGCCCGGACCGACCGCGAGGCTGAACTGGACGTAGTTCTCCTCGAGCATGACCCCGATAGGCAGATTGTCGCCCTGGATGGCTACAGGGCGCGCATCAAGGCCGCGCGCGAGCAGTCCGGGGGTGTGCCCGGCGTTTACGTAAGTGAGGATCCCCGCATCCAGGTCGAAGCGGTACAGGGCAAGCGTGGCGAACGAGGAAAGCGCGATCAGTTGCGGCGTCAGCGCCTGATGTATGGCGTTCACGATCTGGGCCGGCGTGGGCAGCGCACGCTCCTCGTCAGTTCGCGGAGCAAGTAGATCGGCAATCACGCGGCTGTAGGTGGTCATAATCCCGGCACCCATCAGCGCCGCCGGCACGCCCTTGCCCATGACGTCGCCCACCAGCACTTCAAAGCAGCCCGGGCGGTATTGGCGCAGGGCGTAGAAATCGCCGTCGATGACCTGCGATGCATCGGCATACGCGGCCAGCCACGCACCCTCAATTTCTTTGGGGACTTCGCCCAGCAGCAAAGTGCGCTGGATGCTGGAGCCGATCTCGATCTCGCGCTGTCGCGCCTGCCGCAAGGTTTCGGCTGCGTGTTTGCGTTCGCCGATATCTTCCTTGACGGCGACGTAATGAGTGACCTTGCCGCGCTCGTCCTTGAGCCCCGAGATGGAGGCGCTTTCCCATAGCAGTTCACCATCCTTTCTGCGGTTGCACAACTCGCCGCGCCACTCGCCCCCGGCGGAAATCACCCGCCACATTTCGCGGTAGGTCTCGGCCGACGTGCGGCCCGACTTGAGGATACGGGGGTTGGCGCCGAGCACCTCGGCGCTTGAGTAGCCGGTTATGTTCTCAAACCTGGGGTTCACGTACTCGATGTTGCCGGCCAGGTTGGTGATTACGACCGATGCCGGACTCTGGTCTACCGCGCGCGCGAGCTTGCGCACCGCAGCCTCGGCCGCCTTGCGTGCGGTGATGTCCTGGAAAATAACTGACACGGCGACGACATTTCCCGATGCATCTTTGATCGGGGAATGGCTGCCAAAGACATCAAACACCTCTCCGTCCTTGGTAATTCGTTGGGACTCTCTATGGACTGTCTCGCCCCGCAACAGCGCATCATTGATTTTTGGCATGAGAGAGTGGTATTCCGACGGAACAGTTATGTTGATCGACTTGCCGACCATTTCCGCCGCGCTGTATCGGAACATCATTTGCGCACCGGCATTCCAGGTCAGAACCGTCCCGTCAAGCGTGCGGCTGATGATGGCCTCATTGGAGGACTCCACAATCGCCGAAAGTCTTGCCTGTGCTTGCTCAGCTTGTTTGCGCGCGGTGATGTCGCTCAGCGCGATTCGCAGTTCGGAGGCGCCATCGTCGCCCCGCGCAAAGGTGCTCGCCAGGTGCGCCCAAAACAGCGTGCCATCGCGCTTCACCATGCGCAACTCGAACGTCTTCGGCTCGTCGGATTCGAGAATCTGCTTGTTGTGCAGGTAGAAGACCTCCTGGTATTCCTTGAGGATAAACCGGCTGATCGGCTGTCCGATTAGTTTGCCGCGCGGCGCATCCATCAGGGTGGTGACGGCAAGATTGACTTGCAGGATCAGCCCATTTTTGCCGACGGTTAAATAGCCCACCGGCGCGAGCTCGTACAGGTTGAAATAGCGCGCCTGCACGGTTTCCAGTTCCAGTTGCGAGTGGCGCAGATTTGCGTTTTGCGTCTCCAGTTCGATCTGATGCGTGTGCAGTTCCTCAGTGCGCCGGGCGAGTTCTTCATTGGCGGTGACCAGCTCCGCCGAGCGCTTGCCTTTCTCTTCGTTCTGAAATACCAGTTCCGTATTGGCGACGACCAACCTCGATTCAGCCGCCTTGCGCTCGGTGATGTTTGAATAGGTGAGCAGGGTGCCGCCGTCGGCAAGAGGCGTTCCTTGAATCCCCAGCCACGATCCGTCCTGCTGAGAACGTTCAAAACTGACCGGTCGGCGAGCCTCGATCATGTCGACAAAACCACGCAAGACCGCTTCGAAGCTTTGTTCCGGGTAGTCGCCGCGGTCGAAATTAAAGCGAATGACATCGTCAAAACGAAGGTTCGGCTGTTGCAACAATTCCGCGGGGAGGCCCAGGATGGTGCGAAAGTTGTCGTTGGAGACAAGCATTTGACGCTTCCTGTCGTACAGGACCAGGCCGAAGGACAGGTTGTTGACCAGGCTTTGGAGCAGATGCCGCTGCTGAGTCAGGGCCAGTTCCAGATGTTTGCGCTCGGTGATGTCGATCAGAACGAAACGCAGTTCTGGCGGGCCGTCGGCGACCGGGCTCGCGTTGGCTTGCAGATGCGCCCAGAACAGCGTGCCATCGTGCTTGACCATCTGCAACTCGAACGTCTGGGGCTTGCCCGACTCAAGAAGCAGCTTGCGATTTCTGTAGAAAACGTCCTGGTCTTCGCTGCGGATGAAGCGCGATATCGGCTGTCCCACCAGGTTGACTCGGACCACGCCCAGCATGCTGGTGGCGGCGAGGTTGGCTTTCAGGATCAGCCCTTTTGCACTCATGCTGCAATAGCCCACCGGCGCCAGTTCGTAGAGATCGAAATAGCGCGAGCGCTCAGCATCAAGTTCCAGTTGCGAGCGGCGCAGATCCTCGTTTTGCAGATCCAGCTCGATCTGGTGCACGCGCAGATCGAGCAGCAACAGTCGCGTTGCTTCGGAAGAGAGAGCCGCGATGTTTTCACTCAACTGCGCGGCGCTTTTCTGGGAAACCGCTTCAGCCCGCTCGCGCAGCGCCCGCGATGGGCCGGCCAAGGCACCCTCGCTATCAGTGGGGGGCTGCGGTCCGCTCTTTGTTCCCATGGTGCGCTCCATCATCTAATGACGTCCGCGCAGCCCGTCTTGCCCGGCACCCTTGGCCTGCTCGCGCTGCGCGCGCGAGGGTCGTCGCCAATGATTGCCACTACCCAACGGCACAGGGTAGTCCTATTAGTACAAGAAGTACGGTTACTCCTCGATCTATTTCACCCCCCCTCCATTCGTCAAGGTAGTCAAGCGCAAACTTTTCACAGAATTCGGCCGGGAGTCTTTATCATTCACGCCCGGGTGCGATATCCTCGGCGAAGAAAACCGGATGAGGCGGAGAGTGCATGGCCACGCAAACAGGTCCCTACGATTACGTCGTCATCGGCGGCGGCACCGCGGGCTGCCTGCTCGCCAACCGGCTGAGCGCCGACCCCTCGGTTTCGGTGCTGCTGCTGGAGGCCGGTGGCAAGGACGACTGGATCTGGATACACATTCCGGTGGGCTATCTTTTCTGCATCGGCAACCCGCGCACCGACTGGTGTTACCGCACCGAGCCAGACCCGGGGCTCAACGGGCGCTCCATCCTCTATGCGCGCGGCCGGGTGCTGGGCGGCTGCTCCTCGATCAATGCAATGATTTATATGCGCGGCCAGGCCGGGGATTACGACGGCTGGGCCGAGGCGAGCGGCGATGCGGACTGGTCTTGGCAGAAGGTGTTGCCGATTTTCCGGCGAAGCGAAGATCACTGGCGCGGCGGCGACGAGTTTCATGGTGGGGCCGCGCAGGATGGGACCGGGCACGAATGGCGTGTCGAGGAGCAGCGCCTGTCCTGGGAGATCCTCGATGCGTTCCGCGATGCGGCGGCCGAAGCGGGCATCGCCCGGGTGGAGGATTTCAACCGTGGCGATAACAGCGGCAGTTCGCGCTTCGAGGTCAACCAGCGGCGCGGTGTGCGGGTCAATTCGTCCAAGGCGTTTCTTCGCCCGGCGCAGGGCCGCCCCAATCTGACTGTCATCACCGGGGCGCAGGTGACCAAGCTGCGCCTTGAGGGCCGCAAGGTGCTGGGGGTGGAGTATCTGCGTGGCGGCGAGGCATGCTTTGCCGCAGCCAGGCGCGAGACGGTGCTGGCCGCCGGTTCCATCGGCAGCCCGCAGATCCTGCAGCTGTCGGGGATCGGCCCGGGCGACTTGCTCAACCAGCATGGCATTGCCGTGGTGCACGATCTGCCCGGCGTCGGCGGCAACCTGCAGGATCACCTGCAGCTGCGCATGGCCTTCAAGGTGAAGAACGTGCTCACCCTGAACACCATGGCCAATTCCCTGTGGGGCAAGGCGAAGATGGCGCTGGAGTACGCGCTGTATCGCACCGGTCCGCTCACCATGGCGCCCTCGCAGCTGGGGGCTTTCGTCAAATCCGACCCGTCGCAGCCGCGCGCCAATCTGGAGTTTCACGTGCAGCCGCTGTCGCTGGACAAATTCGGCGATCCGCTGCACAGCTTTCCGGCGTTTACGGCCAGCGTCTGCAACCTGCGGCCGGCCTCGCGCGGCAGCATCCGCATCCAGTCGGCCGACCACCGCCAGGCCCCGGCCATCACGCTCAATTACCTGTCGGCGCCGGAGGACCGGCGCATTGCCGCCACTTCGCTGCGCCTGGCGCGGCGCATTGTCTGCCAGACGCAGGCCATGAAGAAATATTCGCCCGAGGAATTCCTGCCCGGGCCCGCGGCGCAATCGGAAGAAGAACTGGCAAAAGCCGCGGGCGACGTGGGCACCACGATTTTTCATCCGGTGGGCACCTGCCGCATGGGACGCGCCGACGATGCCGGCGCCGTGGTGGATTCGCGCCTGCGGCTGCGCGGCATCGAGGGTTTGCGCGTGGTGGACGCATCGATCATGCCCACCATCACCTCGGGCAACACCAATTCGCCCACGGTGATGATCGCCGAGCGGGGTGCGGCAATGATCCTGGCCGATAATTAAGACCGCGCGGCCAAAAGCTCGCCGCGCTGCTTGCAGCAGCCGGCGCGAGAATTGTGCGACGGCGGTATAACTCGGCTTTGTAATGAGACGGCATAATACGTTCCCGTTCGTGTTTTGCACCGTGTTTTGCAAATAGGAGGATGTTTGAAATGAGCGCATTCATCAGGGCGTGCGCAGCCGCGGCGCTGTTGCTTTTTGCCAACTGCCAAGCCCAGGAATTTCCCGTCAAGCCGGTGCGACTGGTGGTTCCCAATGCACCGGGCGGCGGCACCGATATCCTGGCGCGCATGTTTGCCAACGGGCTGCAGGAACTCTGGAAGCAATCGGTGGTGGTCGAATACAAGCCCGGCGGTGGCATGCTTGTCGGCACCGACTATGTGGCCAAATCACCCGCCGACGGCTACACCATCGCCATGGTGGCCACGGCGCACATGATCAATCCGAGCCTGCATGCGAAGCTGCCCTTCGACACGGTCCGTGATCTGTCAGGCGTGGTGCTCAACTCCACCACTCATCTGGTGCTGCTCGCCTATCCGGGCTTCGAGGCAAAAAATATCGCCGAGATCATCGCATTGGCCAAGAAGGATCCGGGCAAGATGAGTTATGCCTCGGCCGGCACCGGCAGCTCGATGCACCTGGCGGGCGAACTGCTCAAGGCCACGGCCGGCGTCGATATCCAGCACATTCCCTACAAGGGTGGTGGACCGGCGTTTCTGGACGTGATTGCCGGGCGCATCGCCTTCATGTTCAACCCGCTGTATTCCTCGGAGACCTACATGAAATCCGGCAAGTTGCGCGCTGTCGCCGTGGCGAGCCCGGCGCGGGTGTCGACCGTGCCCGACCTGCCGGCGATAGCCGAAACCCTGCCCGGGTTCGATGTGCGCAGTGTCAACGGCATGGTGGTGCCGGCGGCGACGCCGCGGAATATCATTCGCAAGATCAATGCCGACGTGGTCACCCTGCTGCGCCAGCCGCAGTTCCGCGCGCGCATGGCCGAGATCGGCCTCGATCCGGTGGGCAGCACGCCGGAGGAGTTCGACAGCTATATCAGAACCGAGATCGCCAAGTGGGCGCCGATTGTGAAAGCCTCGGGCGCGAAGCCGGATTGATTTCGCGCACCGATTGAAAAACCAGTCATCTGAACAGGAAGCAGCATGGATAAGAGCGTGGTAATGGACGGCGGTGAGGCGATTCTTCAGGCGTGTCGCGATCTGGGCGCGGATTACATCATCACCTCACCGGGTTCCGACTGGGGCTCGGTGTGGGAGGCGCTGGGCCGGCAGAAGTTGAACGGCGCCAAAGGCCCCGGCTATCTTTCCTGCGGGCACGAGACCCTCGCTGTCAACATAGCGATGGGCTACACGGTCATGACCGGGAACATGCAAGTGGTGCTGCTGCACGCGGGCGTGGGCCTGTTGCAGGGGGCTGTGGGTATTCACGGGGCGCGTATCAACGACATTCCGATGGTGGTCATGTCCGGCGAGTCCACCACTTTTGGCGACCAGGAGGGTTTCGATCCGGGCGCGCAGTGGTACAACAATCACAACGCCATGGGCGGCATGCCGCGCTTCATCGATCCGGTGGTCAAGTGGGCGCATCAGGCAACCACTGGCGCCAACATCTATGAAATGGTGGCACGCACCGGCGAGATCGCCATGGCGACCCCACCGGGCCCCGCCTACCTGGATGTGCCCATCGAGGTGATGATGGGCAAATGGGTGCCGCCGGCCAAGATGCGGCTGGTGCCGCCTGCGTCCAAGTTGCGGCCCGCGGATGCCGACATCGAAAAAGTCATCGGCATGATCGCCGCGGCCAAGAACCCGGTGATCACGGCGGCGTGCGTCGGGCGCAGTGTCGAGGGCTATAACGCGCTGCTGGAACTGGCCGATTTGCTGTCGATCCCGGTGGTGGAGAGCAACAACGCGGATGTCAATAATTTTCCCAAGGACCATCCGATGTACCAGGGCTTCGAGACCTCCTCGCTGCTCAAGGAGGCCGATCTGGTGCTGGTGATGCGCAGCCGCAACCCCTGGTATCCGGCCAACATGGGCCCGCTCAACGCCAGGGTGGTGACCATCGACGAGAGTCCGTTGAAGCTGCACATGGCCTACCAGAATCTGCAGACCGATGTTTATCTGGGCGGGGATGTGCCGACAACGCTGAACCTGCTGAGCGCGGCGGCGCGCGCCGCCAAACCCGATGCCGCGAAAGTGGCCGAGCGCCGCGCGCGCTGGGCCGCGGCGCACGACAAGCTGATGCAGCGCTATCGCAATGCCGAAGCCGATGCCCGCTCCAAGCCCGGCATCCGCCCGATCACCCTGTGCGCGACGCTCGCCGAGGTTTTGCCTGCCGATACCATCTATCTGGATGAAACCACCGTGCACAACGGACTCAACAAACGCCATGTCGGTCACCGCGGGCCGCAGAGCTACCTGGCGCTGCGCTCGGGCCTGGGGCAGGGACTGGGGATTGCGCTTGGCGTCAAGCTCGCCTGTCCGAAGCGGACGGTGGTCACCCTGATCGGCGATGGTGCCTATCTCTACAACCCGGCGGTGCAGGGGCTGGGATTCGCCCGTGACGAGAAACTGCCGACCATGGCCGTGATCTTCAACAACAAGGGTTACCGCGCCATGCGCGAAAACCAGTCCTCCTACTATCCCGAGGGCGCCGGCGTGAAACACAAGCTGTTTCTGGGCGAGCCCATCAACGGCTATGCCTTCGAGGATCTGCCCAAACTGTTCGGCGGGGTCGGTTTCCGCGTCGAAACGCAGGACCAGCTGAGGGTCGCGCTCAAGGAAGGCGCTGCCGCGATGGAGCAGGGCAAGAGCGTTGTGCTCAACGTAATGCTGAGCGAGTAGGGCGGGTTCCGCACAGGCTGGTCGATTTGTCGGGGAAGCGCGGCCGAAGCGCCGCCCCTTTTGGGGTTCGATTTTCTGGCGGATAAATCTATGACAAAAATTCCGGTGACCTTTGCCAGCGGTCTCTACGACCGCATGCTTTCCCTCTATACGGGCGAAGTCGAGCCCGAGGGCATCGACCTCAAATATGTCGCCATGGATTCGGTGCGCGATATTTTCGACCGCATGGGCGCGCGCCAGGAATTTGACGTCGCCGAGATGTCGAGTTCTGAGTACATCAGCCACCTGTGCGCCGGCAACTGCCCTCTGGTGGCGATTCCGGTGTTTCCCTCGCGCATGTTCCGGCACGGCTTCATGAGTTTCAACCTCGACTCGGGAATTCAGTCTCCGAAGGATTTCGAGGGCAGGCGCATCGGTGTGCCCCTGTATACGATGACCGCCGCAGTGTGGCAGCGCGGGCATCTGCAGCACGACTATGGCGTGGACCTGTCCACCATCGATTGGGTGCAGGGCGCGGCCAATCACGCCGGCAACCACGGCGAGCCTTCGGTCGTGCCGATGGTGCGGCCGGCGCGCGTATCGACCGATCCGGCCGGGCGTTCGCTCAGCGACCTGATCGACCAGGGCGAGATCGACGCCATGATCGGCACGGCGATTCCGCATTCAATGCGCCACAACCCGCGCATCCGGCGCCTGTTTCCGGACTATCGCAGCATCGAGAAAGATTACTACCATCGCACCGGCATCTTCCCGATCATGCACCTGGTGGTGATACGCCGCGCGTTGCACGAGGAGCATCCGTTTATCGCCAAGAGCCTGTTCGATGCGTTCAACGCGTCCAAAAAGCGCGCCATCGACCGCCTGCGTGCCGGCACGCTGCGCTACATGCTGCCGTGGCTGTCGTGCGACGTGGCCGAAATCAACGAAGTGTTCGGCGACGATTACTGGCCTTATGGCATCGAGGGCAACCGCAAGACGCTGCAGGCGCTGGTCGACTATATGGCCGAGCAGGGGCTGATTGCCAGGGCGCCGGCGATTGAATCGCTGTTCGTGCCAGTGGGAGACTGAGTTCATGCGGGTAAGCGTTCGCCTGCGATGCGTCGCGGCGCTGGCGGCGCTGTGGGTTGCCTGGCCGGTCCTGGTTGGCGCGCAGGAGATTCGGCCGGATGCCTTGACCTCCGACGGTGGGCGCTATTTCGGCACGCTCAGGGACGGCAAGCTGCATGGCAAGGGCCGCATCGAATGGAGCAACGGCGCGCGCTACCAGGGTGAGTTGAACGAAGGCCTGATATCAGGCCAGGGCGTGATGCGCTATCGCAACGGCGATATCTACGAAGGCGAATTCCGCAATGGCGTCATGGACGGCCTGGGCCGCCTGGAGACGCGCGACGGGGCGGTCTACGCGGGCGATTTCAAACGCGACCTGTTTCACGGCCGTGGCCGCCTCGAACTGGCCAACGGCGATGTCTATCAGGGCGACTTCGAAAACGGCGAATACCACGGTCGCGGCACGCTGACCTACAAGGACGGGCGCAAGTACCGTGGCGAATTCGCCAAGGGACATTTCTCGGGCGAAGGCCGCCTGGAAACCGGCGAGGGGGAGAGCTTCGAGGGAGGGTTCGTCGACGGGGATTTCACCGGCAAGGGCATCTATACGCGAGCGGATGGCTCTTTTCACGAGGGCCGCTTCTTGCGCTGGCGCAGCAACGGTCCGGGCACCTTTACCGATGCCGAGGGCAATGTCTTCGAGGGGAATTACAGCAACGGCGAATTGAACGGCCGCGGCCGCCTGCGCGGCAAAACCGGTTTCGCCTACGAAGGCGAGTTCAAGGCCTGGCGCTTTCATGGCAAGGGCAGCCTGCGCCTGGCCAATGGCGACGAGTACAGCGGCGGCTTTGCCAACGGCCAGTACGAGGGGGAGGGCGTGCTCAGCTACGCCAGGCCGCGCGACGACGGCCGCAGCGAAGACCGGGGCATCTGGCGCGAGGGCAGGTTCGAGGACGAGGCGGCGCGACAACTGGCGATGCGCAATGTGGAACTCGCGCTGTATTCGCAGCAATCGATTCTTGAGCGCGCGCTCGGCAGCCTGGCGCCGCGCGATCCGGGGCGCATCAACATGTACATGCTGGCTGTGGGCGGCGACGGCAGCCAGGAGGTGTTCCGCCGCGAGGCGGCATTTGTCCGCGATCAGTTCGACAGCGGATTCGGCACGCGCAACCGCTCGCTGGCGCTGGTCAACAGCCGCACCACGGTCACGCAGATGCCCATGGCCACGATCACCAGCATTCGCGAATCGCTCAAGGCGATTGCGGCAAAAATGGATCGTGAGCAGGACATTCTGTTCCTGTTCCTCACCAGCCACGGCTCCCGCGAGCATGAGTTGCTGCTCAGCCAGAACAACATGGGCCTGCGCAGCCTGCCGGCGCGAGATCTCGGTGAACTGCTGCGGGAGTCGGGAATTGTCTGGAAGGTGGTCGTCATATCGGCCTGCTATGCGGGCGGCTTCATCGAGCCCCTCAAGGATGAACACACCCTGGTGATTGCCGCGGCGCGCCAGGATCGGCCGTCTTTCGGCTGCGAGGATGATCGTGACTTCACCTACTTCGGTCGCGCCTATTTCAAGGAGTCGCTGCCCTCGAGCGGATCATTCGAGGAGGCATTCAGGAAGGCCGATGCGCTGGTGCGCGAATGGGAACTGCGCGATTTTCGCGAGGCGAAGAAAGGCGGCGCCCCCGAGTTTTCATATCCGCAGATCCGTCAGGCTGCGCCGGTGAGCGAGCACCTGCGGCGCTGGTGGGCGCAGCGCGCGGGGTCGGCAACGAATAACGGCAAATGACCACGGCCGGCACGCCGCCCAGGGTGCCGGCCGCGCGGCGAGGGCGGTCAACCGGCTATCGAGACCCTGTGATATTTTGTCCGCTGTTGCGTCCCTTAATCCTGAATAGGTGATTCCATGCAGCCCTCCCTGATGACTCCCGTTACCAATCCCTGGCATGGCGGCATGTGGTGTTCGTGCTGCCCGCCGCTGCCCGGTACCCGTGCCGCATTCGCGGTGCGCGAGGCCGCCGCAAAGCGCGCCGGCGCCGCGAGCAAGGCGTCTTCAAAGGGTTCGTCCAAGGCCAAGCGCACGCCCAAGCCCTCGCCCCGGCGCATCGACGTCCATCACCACATCGCGCCGGCCGTCTATATCAAAGCCATGGAGTCGCTCGGTCTTGCCGGGGAGAACCATTGGCGCAACGAGGTCTACAAGGGCTGGAGCCCCGCCGTTGCCATCGAGACCATGGACGAGGGCGGCACCCGGACGGCGATCACCACCGTGACCTCGGGCGCGGCCATCGCGGCGCACCCGCAGAAGGTGCGTGTTGCGCGTGAATGCAATGAGTACGCGGCCAACCTGCGGCGCGATTATCCGGGACGGTTCGGGCACTTCGCCACCCTGCCGATGCCGGATGTGAAGGCGACGCTGAAGGAGATCGAGTATGCACTGGATGTGCTCGGGCTCGACGGCGTCGACATCCGCACCAGCTACGGCATGCAGTACCTGGGCGATGCCGCCTTTGCGCCGGTCTACGAGGAACTCAACCGGCGCAAGGCCGTCCTGTACTGCCATCCGCACGAACCGCGCACGCTGAAAAGCCCGATTCCCAACGTGCCCGGTGCCACCATCGAATTCTGCACCGACACCACCCGTGCCATCGCCAGCGTGGTGTTCGGCGGCACCGCGGTGCGCTATCCCGGCGTGCGTTTCATTTTTTCGCATGGCGGGGGCACCATGCCCTTCATCGTCGAGCGCTTCACGCGCCTGGCCGCGCGCGCCGAATTCAAGAACAAGTTTCCCAAAGGCGTGCTGGCCGAATTGCGCCGGTTTTATTACGAAGTGGCGCAGGCCGCGCATCCGGGGGCGCTGTCGTCGCTGACGCGCCTGGTGAAAGTGAGCCAGATACTGTTCGGCACCGATTTCCCCTACCGCAGTTCCAGGGAAATCGGCAAGGGCCTGGTGGATTATGGCTTCAACGCGACCGAACTTGCGGCGATCAATCGCGGCAATGCGGTAAAACTTTTCCCGCAATTCATTTGATTATTTATTTTCGACGATGGAGATCAAGCAAAAAATGAAACCCACAGAATGGAAAGGGATCGTCGGCATCCCTCTGACCCCCTTCAACTCCGCCAACGAGTTCGACCCCGGACCTTTGCGGGAGCAGGTGGACTTCTTCATCAGGCGCAAGGCCGCCGATGTGCTTGCGTACCCGATGCATGTCAGCGAAGCGCTCGAGATGTCGGAAGCGGAGAGAAAGAAGGCGTTGGAAACGGTGATTGACCATAACAACGGAAGGCTCCCGGTTATCGCACATGTCAGCGCGCCGGGAACCGACAACGCGGTGGCCTTTGCCAGGCACGCGCGCGATGCAGGCGCCGATGCCATTGTCTGCACCATCCCGTACAACTGGGGACCCACGCCCGCCGGCATCAAGGCCCACTACGAAAGGCTCCTCAACACCGTGGACCTGCCGCTGTTCATGTACAACCCGGCGGGCTCATATTATGGATCGCAGGCGCAGATTTCACCCCAGGTCATTTTTGAACTGGCCTCGCAATACCAGCATCTGGCAGGCATCAAGGAGGCCAGCTGGAACACGGAATATTTCGTTGACGTGGCCAGGCGGACCTCGATGCTGCCGAGGAAGTTTGCGGTTTTCGGGGGAATAGAACACCTGGTTCAGACCATGTGCGTGGGCGGCATCGGGTCGTTCTCGGTTCTCAATCTGCTCTTTCCGGACCTGGTTAGACGACTTTACGAACTCTGCGAAAAAGGCGCCTTCCTGGAGGCCCGGCCGTTGCAGTATCAGGTGTCGGAACTGTTGATCACCATCAAGCGATACAAGATGCACGCCGCGGTGAAGGCGCTGTTGGAGATGCAGGGCTTGCGGTTGGGGAATCCAAGGCAACCCAACCTTCCGCTTGGCCCTGGCGAGAAACAGGCGCTGGTGGCCACGCTCAAGGAAATCGGCGTCTGGCCGTTAGATCCCTGGAGCTAGCTCGCCGGTGGGTTATAGCGCCCGGAGGGCGCAAACGGCGAGGAGACGCCTGCTCCTTGGCCGCTTGCCCTGCGCCAGCCGCTCGCGGCCATGAGTTCTCAAGACGTCGTTTTCCGGCAATGCCCCGGTCCTTGACCTGGGGAGGCGCAAAGCAGTGCCGGCCGATTACGAGGTGAAAAGCATGGACGCGTTTCAGTGGAATAGCTGCTATCTGACCGGATTGAAAGATGTCGATGAGCAGCACCACCGTCTGGTGAATCTCATCAACCGGTTTGGCGCTCTGGTCATGGGGCAGGAGGGCGTATCCACGCCGGAGTTGGAAGCGGTATTTGTCGAACTTGCCGACTACTCCAGGTATCACTTTGCCGAGGAAGAGACCTTGATGAAGACGATGCGCCTGGACCCGCGCTATATCGAACAGCATCGACAGTGCCATCGCAGCTTTCTCGACGAGGTGACACAACTGCACGGCAGCGTCTGCGAAAATAATCGCGGTGCGGCGAAGTCACTTCTGCAGTTCCTGACGCACTGGTTGGCACACCACATTCTCGGGGTTGACCAGTCCATGGCCAGACAGATCGCCTCGATCCAGGCCGGCTGCGCGCCCGGGGTCGCTTATTTGGAAGGGGCGATTTCCAGGGACATCGCCACCGATACGCTGCTGGCGGCGCTGAACGGATTGTTTCACCAGGTATCGGAGCGTAATCGGGAACTGGTGCAATTGAACAAAACGCTGGAAGCGCGTGTGACCGAACGCACCCAGGCCCTCACTGATGTCAATCAGCGACTGGAGGATCTCGCCAGCACCGATACCCTGACCGGCTTGCCCAACCGCCGTTACGCGCTTTACCGATTTGCCATGGATTGGGATGCCGCCGCGCGCGACGGAACGCCGCTTGCCTGCATGATGGTCGATGCCGACGGATTCAAGCGGATCAACGACACCCATGGTCATGACGCCGGGGATGCGGTGCTGCGCACTTTAGCCAGGCAGCTGAAGGAATCGTTGCGCACAGACGACACCGTCTGCCGGCTGGGCGGCGACGAGTTCCTTATCATTTGCGCCCGCACTCCACTGGAGGGCGCGATGAGGCTGGCCGAGGCGATACGCAAGGATGTCGCTGCACTTCGCGTTACTGCCGGGGCCGGTGAGTGGCGCGGCAGCATCAGCATCGGCGTTGCTGTGCGCACCGAGGCGATGAAGGCGTTGGAGGATCTGATGAAGGCTGCGGACCGGGGTGTCTATGCCGCCAAGCGCAACGGACGAAATTGCGTCGCCAGCGCAGATCAATGATGCTCAAGTCGGCAAGCGTCACTTTCTCGGGTTCGCAATAGTCTCCGCGTGCGTTCGCGATGCCTGCGTTTGTCAATCGATGATTGCGACTGTTCGACGGCACGCCTTGCGCCAGCGATTTGCAGAATAAATTCCATGGTCCGGCATTCGAGCGATAATCGGGGCTGGATTTTTCATTCTTTTATCTGACCTACCAACATGAGCACTTTGGATTCCGACCGACGCAGGAGAAGTATCCCGGCGATAACTTTGCTGATGATCGTTATCGGCCTTCTGGGTGGTGCGTACTACCTGTGGCCGCTGTTCGAGCGGGAGGCGCCGCAGATCACGCTCACCCCGGACTCCGACGCGCTTGGCCTGGGCCCCGTGGAGATTGCTGTCACTGATGGTGGCGTCGGTTTGAAGTCGGTCACTGCAACGCTCTCGGCCGGCGGCACCGAGCACACGCTGGCCTCCGAGCAGTACGCCCAGCCGGTGGCGGAGAAGAAAATCATCGTCGCCTTGTCGTCCAAACTGTCCGGGCTCAAGGAAGGACCCGCGGTTCTGCACGTCAGCGAGGGACCCGCGGTCCTGCGCATCAGCGCGAAGGATGGCTCGTGGTGGAATTCTTTCCATGGCAACGAGACTGTGGTGCAGAAAAACCTGACCATCGACATCACTGCGCCGACCGTCGAGTTGATCGCCGATGACCGCTACGTCAACTTCGGCGGTGTCGGCGTGGTCGTTTACAAATCCTCGGCGGATACGAAAACCAGCGGCATCCGAATCGGCGGTTATTACTTTCCGGGCTTCCAGGGGCAGATAAAGGAGCATCCGGATCACTTCGTCGCCCTGTTTGCCCATCCCTACAACGTGCCGGCAGACGTCAAAGCCGTGCTTGTTGCAACCGACAAAGCCGGCAATACCCGGGAAATGCCGCTCGTCTACGAACTCAAAAACGTTAAATACAAGAAGAGCACCATCGCGCTGTCTGACAATTTCCTGCAGAAAATCGCTCCCTTGTTAAGCGACGTGGATGCGCGGCAGGGCACGCCAAAGGAAATTTTCATCCGGATCAACAAGGGACTCAGGAAGGAAAACGAAGACAAGATCGTGTCGATCACGAGGAGATCCACGCCGTCGATACTGTGGAGCGGCGCCTTCAGCCAACTGAGCAACTCCAAAGTCGAGGCCAATTTTGCGGATGAGCGGACCTATACCTACGACAACGAGCTGATCGACACCGCCTTTCATCTGGGCTATGACCTGTCGGTCACCAAGCACTATCCGGTCGAAGCCGCCAACAGCGGCGCGGTCGCCTTCGCCGGCGATCTGGGTATTTACGGCAATGCCGTCATCCTGGATCACGGCCTGGGGTTGTTTTCGCTTTATGGCCACTTGAGTTCCATCAACGTCAAGGTGGGCGAGCCGATCAAGCAAAGGCAGATTGTCGGCAATACCGGTGAGACCGGCCTGGCCGCCGGAGATCATCTCCACTATGGCGTGTATTTGAGCGGGGTGGCCGTTTTGCCGGTGGAGTGGTGGGACCAGAAATGGATCACCGACAATATCGTGCCCAAGCTCGAAGGCAAGACCGGCGAAGCGATCGCGGTATCGCAGCAGCAGTCCAAAGCGCCGCGCAAAGTCGCGCACAAGCGACGCCGCTGATGCGGCGCACCCGCCCGGCCTGATCCGCGAGGGCGAGAGGCTCCGAGGGATGTCTCAGGCGACCGGGGCCGGCCTGACCGACTGCGCACCCAGTTGCGGCCATGCCGCCGGTGCCGCCGATTTTTCCAGGCGCACCCAGATCGGCAGATTTTCGTCCCAACGCGCGGCGATGATGCGCTTGCCATTGAAGCCATCGGATTCCGCGGAGGCGAGCCATACGGCCGGTGCGCGCATCACCTCGGGTTTGATCAGCGCATTCCGATAGGCGTCCGGGACGCTCCTGGGGATCAGGTTGGTATTGGTGCCACCGCCCGGTGTCAGCACATTGGCGCTGACGCCGGAGCCCTCCAGTTCCTGCGCCATCGTTGCGAGCAGCGCCTCGTGTCCGGCCTTGGACGGGCCGTAAGGCGCGTTGCCCTTGCGATACATGGTGTCCAGGCTGGTCGTTACGCTGACGATGCGACCCCATTTCTGCTCGAGCATCGGTCGTACCGCGGCGCGCGACATGAAGAATGCACCGCTGAAATTCACCGCCACCACGCGGCTCCAGGCCTGCGGCGTGATATCCCAGAAATGAGTCTCCTGGCCGCGCACGTCGGGCATGAGGTCTTCAGCGGTCGGGCTGGTGCCGGCATTGTTGAACAGCACATGCAGCGCGCCGAAGCGGTCAATGGTCGCCTGCACCGCGTGAGCGGCTGCATCCGGATCGGTGATGTCGGCGACGATGGGCATGGCGCAATCGCTGCCGCCCAGTGCGTGCGCTTCCGCGAGCGTCTGGTCCAGCCAGTCGCTGTTACGGTCGAGCAGTGCAACGCGCGCGCCGGCCGCGATCAGCGCCAGCGCGATGTGACGGCCGATGCCGATGGGGCTTGCGGCACCGGTGACCAGCGCAATTTTTCCCTGCAGGGATGGTGTCGACATGGGGGGGCTCCGGATCTGATGGTTTCGACAAGCCGCATTATCGGTGCGAATTCGGAAATTCGTGCGCGCTCCACATTGCCGCCATGCCTGGGTTACATTTCCGGCCGGGAAGCAGGATATCGGTGCGGCATTCACAAAGGAGTGACATGAGTATTCTTGGCAAAAGCGCAACTAAGGACGGATGGATGGCGATCGCCGCGCGCGCGGGGGGCATCTGTCTGGGGTTGCTGGCATTTTCGGCGGCGGCACAATATCCGGTGAAGCCGGTCAAGCTCATGTCGCCATTTCCTCCCGGTGGCGGCACCGATATCGTGGCGCGCCAGACCGCGCAAAGCCTGTCCGTGCGACTGGGGCAGTCGGTGGTGGTCGAGTCGCAGGCGGGCGCCGGCGGACTCATCGCGACGCAGACGGTGGCGCGCGCGGCGCCGGATGGCTACAGCATTCTTTTCGGCGTGCCTTCGACCATCACCATCGCCGAGAATTTCACCAGGAATACGGATTACAACCCGGCGCGCGATCTGGCGCCGATTGCCACGGTGGCCAGCTACTTCACCTTGTTTCTGGTCAATCCCAAACTGAACGCCAATACGCTGGGCGAATTCATCGCGCTGGCGAAGGCCAACCCGAAGAAGTTCTTTTACGGCACTCCCGGCAATGGCCACGCTTTCCACATGTTGACCGAGCTGTTTTCGCGGCAGGTGGGCATGGAAATGGTTGTGGTTCCCTACAAGGGCAGTGGGCCTTCCCTGGCCGGCATGCTCGCCGGTGACGTGCAGGTCATGGTGGCGGCCTCGGGCGCGGTGCGATCGCACGTGCAAGCGGGGCGCATGCGGGCCCTGGCCACTCTGCAAGCGACGCGCCTGGATTCGTTTCCGGATGTGCCGACGCTCGCCGAAGCGGGCCTCGCCAACCTGAATATCGTCAACTGGTTCGCGGTATTTACGCCGATAAAAACGCCGCGCGAAATTCAGGGCCGGCTGGAACAGGAACTGCTCGGCATGCAGAAGGACGCCGCCTTCACCGAAAAGGTCAAAGCACTCGATTTTGGCCCGGTTGGTTTGGGAGCGAAGGAGTTTGGCGCGCTGCTGGAGGGCGAGCGCAAGCGCTGGCGCGACATCATTCAGGCCGCAGGCATCAAGGCGGAGTTGGAGTGAGCGGTGCCGCTGATCGATTCCGCGCAGGGATACCATGCGCCATCCGTTCGTGCATACCTTGACACCGGCAACCGGAAAGGAACCAAAATGACGACGCGCTGCCCGATTTTGTTTTCGCCTGTCAGCTTCCTGGGCCTGCAGCTGAAAAATCGCGTGGTGGTGGGCCCGATGACTCGGACCAACGCCGCCGACGACGGCCTGGCGACGGCGGTCATGGCCGATTATTACGCCCAGTATGCAAGTGGCGGTTTCGCCATGGTGATTGCCGAGGCGGCCTATGTTGACGAGGAGTATTCGCAGGGCTGGTGGAATCAGCCCGGCATCGCCAACGCCGCGCAGCGCGACGCGTGGCGCCAGGTCACCCAGGCGGTGCACGCGGCCGGCGCGAGCATCATTCTGCAGCTCTATCACTGCGGGTCGCTCAACCAGGGCAATCGCTTTACCAAGGAGAGCCTCGGTCCTTCGGCCGTGCGGCCGCCGGGGAAGATGGCCGAGCATCACGGTGGCAGCGGCCTGTTCCCGGTTCCACGGGCGATGGACAAGCAGGATATGCGCAGGGTGGCGCATTCGTTCGTGGCCGCTGCGCGCCATGCGATCGCCGCCGGATTCGACGGCGTCGAGGTGCACGCGGCCAACGGCTATCTGCTCGATCAGTTCCTCACCACCGACACCAACCTGCGCAGCGATGATTATGGCGGCCCGGTGGCCAATCGCGTGCGCTTTCCCCGCGAAGTGCTGCAGTTGGTGCGCTCTGCCGTGCCCGCGGACAAGCTGGTCGGCATCCGGCTGTCGCCGACCAAATCGACCAACATCGAATACACCTGGCCCGGGGGCGTGGAGGAAGCCCGCGAAATCTTCTCCACGCTGGGCGAGGTGGGCAACGTTTATCTGCATGTGTCAGCCAATCTGGGCATCGCCGAGCCGGTGTTCGGCGTGGCGGAAAACCTGCCTTCGATGGCGCGGCGCTTCTCGGGCATGCCGGTCATTGCCTGCGGCATGCTCGAGGATCCGGACCGGGCAGAACACTTGCTGGCGAGCGCCCAGGCGGATCTGGTGGCGTTGTCGCGCGCCGCCCTGGCCGATCCCGACTGGCCGATACGGATCCAGCGCGGCGAGATTCCGCTGGCTTTCGACTATGGCGCGGTCGAGCCGAACTCGAAGATCGAGACGGCGCTTGCCTGGCGTGAGCGCAAGCGCGCCCATTTGGCTTTGCCGAGCGCGCCATAGAGTTCACGCAAGGGCACGATGGGCCGGTGCAGCGGCATTATTCGCTCGACGGAGAGTTTCAAGCGCGCGATATTCTTGTCTGGCGGCGCCTCAATCAGGCAAGCGGGACGGCAAGCGGGACGGCTTGCCCGTACGCCGGGTTACAGCCTACACTGACGCCATGCGCATCGTCGGCGAACAAAACCGCTCCGAAATCGAGCTTGACCCGGTCAAGGCATACCGGCGCGGGGGCGCTTTGGACGTCCTGTTGCGCGGCGCGCACGGGTACTTCAATCGCCTCGACGCCAAGCGCCAGGTGCTGGTCGCGCGCGCCGTGAATGCAGCATGGCTACGGATGATCCGCTGCTCAGGCTGCTCGCGCGGTTTCACGAAGAAGGTGTTGAGTACGTGCTGGTAGGCGGACAGGCGGTGCGGCTCAATGGTTACGTGCGCGCGACGGAAGATCTGGAGAAAGATCTTCTCGACAAACAGGTGCTTGCCCGGATCAGGGAAGATTTGAAGATCGACAGGCAAGCGAATGCACAGGGCCGCCCGCCTGACATGTAGCCAATGCAGAGAGGTAATAAATGAAAAAGCGCGCACTCGCGGCAGTTGCGGGATTATGTCTGGCGGCATGCCTGAGGCCAGGTTTTGCCCAGGAGTATCCTTTCAAGCCGATCCGCCTGGTGGTTCCCTACGACGCAGGCGGCATCTCCGACCTCATCACGCGCATGATCCAGCCCGGGATGGCGGCTATCCTCGGCCAGAGCATCGTCATCGAGAACCGCCCCGGCGCAGGCGGCGGGGTGGGCTCCGATGCTGTGGCAAAAGCTCCGGCGGACGGCTACACGCTGCTCAGCAATTTCGACAGCTTCGCCACCGTGCCGTTTCTGTACACCAATATCCAGCATGATCCGCTCAAGGATTTCGCGCCGATATCGCTGATGGCCCGCGGACCGCAGGTGCTGGTGGTCGATCCGCGTTTAGGGCTCAATAGCGTCGATCAGTTTCTGCAATATGCGCGGCGCAAGGGCGCCGAGGTGTCTTTTTCGACCGCGGGCGCGGGTTCTTCCAGCCGTCTCACCATGGAACTTTTCCGTTCGGCGACTAAGATCGATGTCACTTTCATTACCTACAAGGGCGGTGCGCCGGCCGTCACCGCGATTTTGGGCGGGCACGTCACCGGCATGCTGGCATCGATGGGCGTGGTTCTCAACCAGGTGAGGGCCGGCAAACTGACGGCGCTCGGTGTCAGTTCCGGCGGCAAGCGCTCGCCTTTGCTGCCTGCGGTGCCGCCGCTGTCGGACACAGTGCCCGGATATGACGCGCAGTCCTGGGTCGGCATCTGCGTGCCCACCGGGACGCCGCGCCCGATCGTGGACCGGCTTAACGCCGCGGTGGTGCAATCACTGCATGCAGCGGAAGTCAAAGAAAAGCTGGAGTCGCAGGGCATGGAGGTGGTTGCCAGCAACCCCGAGGTGTACGGCCAGTGGTTGCGCGCCGAGATCGCCAAATGGCGTCCCATCATCCAGAATCTCAAGATCCAACTCGAATAGGAACCGGCAGCATGGTGCTGCAAATGTGCGAAGTGCTAGGGTGGCGGATATGACTGAAGCGCGAACCTGGCGCGAAATCCAGACTGACGATATCGGCGACAGCATGGTCGATGCCATGGTGCAGGCCGGTGTCGAGGCGGTGTTTTTCACCTCGGGACAGGAACTGGTTTTCTACCAGGAGGCAATTGCCAAGCTGCGTGCCAAGGGCAGGCCCGCGCCGCGACTGATCACGATGACGCACGAGCACGCCAGTCTGAATGCGGCGCTGGGTTACACCGCGATCACCGGCAAGCCTTCGGTCACCGCGGCGCACGTGGATGCGGGCACTCTGCATCACGGCGGCGCCATACACACGGCTTGGCACACCGGTCTTCCGATACTGATTACCGCCGGGTTTCCACCTACCAGCTATGCGGGATCGTCCAATGCGGCGCGCAACTCCGGCGGACACATGTGGCTGCAGCAAAGCTACGACCAGAACGGCATCGTGCGGCAGTACGTGAAGTGGGACCATCAGATGCAGATGCAGGACAACGCGGCGCTCATGGTGAGCCGCGCCCTGCAATTGGCCTGCAGCGAGCCTTGCGGCCCGGTCTATCTCACCATTCCGCCCGAAGTGTCGCTGCGCACACAAGGCGGGGACCGCTATCCAACAGCATTGCAACTGGGTATCGCGCGCGCCCCGGCACCGGATGAGGAGGGCATCGGCGAGATCGCGCGGCGCCTGGTGCGTGCGGCCCATCCGTTTGTGATTGCCGGCGCCTCCGGCCGCGATCCGGCGACGGTGGCGATGCTGGTGGAACTGTGCGAACTGCTGGGCATGCCGGCGATGCGCTCGCCCCACGGCGCCTACCTGTGTTTTCCGATGGACCATCCGCTTTATGTTGGCAGCGCCGACTTGAGCGCGGCCGACGTAGTGCTGGTGATCGAGTCCGATGTGCCGTGGATTCCCGGAGCCCAGGAGCCCGGTGATGCGGCCTGGGTTGCGGACGTTTCGCTGGACGCGGTCAAAAGCAAGATTCCGACTTTCGAGTTCACCGCCGACCTGCGTTTGACGGCCGGCTCGCGCGCGGCGCTGCACTCGCTGCTTGCGCAGGTCAAAGCGCTTCTCACGCCTGCGGACCGGCAGCGGATCGCTGAACGTGGCCATCGGGTCGGTGCGTCGACCAAGGCAAGACGCCTTGCGCTCGAAGAGCAGGCAAAGGCGCGTGCCGGCGGCGCACCGATCGACCCGCTCTGGCTCAGTTATCAGATCGGCTGCATCACCAACGAGAACAGCATCGTCTTCGACGACACCCTGCCGCATAACAGGGTGCGCGAGTTCCTGCATTGCAATCGGCCGCGCTCGTATTTCTCCACGCCGGCCAGCAGCGGGGGTTGGGCACCGGGCGCCGCATTCGGCGCCAAGCTTGGTGCGCCGGAACGCGATGTCATCGTGGTGACGGGCGACGGTTTTTACATGTTCGGTACGGCCACCGCCGCGCTGTGGTCGGCGGCGCACTACCGGGCGCCCTACCTCACGGTTGTTTATCAGAATCGCAGTTATTCCACCGGGACCACGCGGGTTGCGGCGCTCTATCCGGGAAGCCTGGCGGCGAAACAGGGTTATGAGGGCGGCTACTTCGATCCGCCCATGGACTTCGCCAAGGAAGCTGAAGCCGCAGGCGGCTACGGCGAGAACGTCACCCGCCCGGAGGACGTTGAGGGTGCCTTGCAGCGCGGGCTGACCGAGGTGCGCGGCGGCCGGCCGGCGGTGATTGCGGTGCGCCTGGCAAGGCTGATGGGGGAAGATTGAAGGTTCGCACGTCGCGGTCCGGTACCGCGAAAATTTACTTGTTCTCGAGAAAAAGTTTGTGAAAATTAGCAACGACATTGTGTGTAATTGCTCGCCAATACTTGTTGGGGGGAAAGTAATGTTCATGAATTGCGGTGCAGGAGCAGGTCGATGAGCGGGCAGATAAACCTGCTGGACAAACCGCACAGCGACCATGCGGAGGTCGGCGAACTGGAGGCTCGCTCGCAGATCTTCGAGACGCCTTGCGGCGCCGGTTCGATGATCTGGCACAAATGGGGGCAGGGCACCCCGTTGCTGCTGCTGCACGGTGGCTCGGGCTCGTGGCTGCATTGGCTGCGTACCATCCCGGTGCTAGAGCAGCACCATTCGGTCTGGGTGCCTGATCTGCCAGGCATGGGCGATTCGGCCATGCCCCATGAGCCCTATGAACCCGAACCCTACTCCGATGTAATTCGCGCGGGCTTCGAAATCCTGGTGCCGGGAGCGGCGTCGATCGATGTCATGGGATTTTCCTTCGGTGCCGGTCTGGCCGCGCGCTTTGCCCGGCTGGTGGACGGCCGTGTTCGCCACATGGTGCTCTCCGGTGCGAATTTCTATATGCCAAAACCGATTGGCCGCAGGCTGAATCTGCAGAGCGTCAAACGAATCGAGGACCCGGCAGCGCGCTTGCAGGCGGTGCGCAACAACCTGCGCGTGATGATGGTGCATCACGAGAAAAATATCGACGACCTGGCGCTGCAGCTATACCACACCGACATTGTGCGACGCCGCCTGCCGAGAGTTACATTCAGTGGTTTTGCCACGATGCGCGGTGATCTCGAAAGAGTGAAATTGCAGGGGCGGCTTAGCGCGATCTCCGGCGCCGACGACCAGATCATCGGCCACGATGCCGAGGGCCAGGCTGCGCAGTTGCATTCCCTGCGGCCCGATGCGCAATACCATGCCATTCCCGGCGCAGGGCATTGGGTCATGTACGAAGGGGCCGAAGGCTACAACGTCGCGCTGCTGCGTGCGCTGGCAATATGAGTGACGCTTCTGCCGGAGGCTCGGGTGCGCTTCGAGGCGAAGCAGCGCATGATCGCTTCTGCAGGTTCGCTTAAGTACGTTCGTTCAGGTACTTGCGCTGCGTGCCCCGTTCTTTGCAGAGTTGTAGTATCAGCAAAACGAAAACGGGAGAAGTCCACATGAAGCTGATTGCACTCATTGGCGCGGGTCTGTGCCTGTTTCCGGCTGTTTCGCCGGCACAAAACTACCCCAACCATCTGGTAAAGATCATCGTCCCCTACGCGCCAGGCGGCGGCATTGACGCTCTCGCACGGGCAATTTCTGAGCGGCTTACGGCAAAGTGGGGCCAGTCGATAGTGGTGGAGAACAAGGCCGGCGGTGCGACCATCATAGGTGCCGATGCGGTGGCCAAGGCTCCCCCTGACGGCCACACCATGCTGCTCACCAGCGAGTCCACCATCACCAGCAATCCGTTCCTGTTCGACAAACTGCCCTATGACACGGCGCGCGACCTGGCGCCGGTGACGCAGCTGGTCAGTCTGCCGCAAATGGTGGTGGCGCATTCATCGGTGACGGCAAACTCGCTCAAGGAATTGGTCGATGAGGCCAGGGTCAAACCCAATGCGCTCAACTACGCCTCCTATGGCTCCGGCAGCCTGCCACACTTGTTTTTCGAAGGCCTCAAGTCGCAGGGCGGCGTGCAGATCACTCAGGTGCCGTACAAGGGCATCGCGCCGGCATTGACGGCGATTATCTCGGGGGAAGTGCAACTCACCATGGTGGGTGCGACCCTGTCCCAGGGGCATATCCAGTCCGGCAAGCTCAAGCCACTTGCCATCGCGCGCCGCGAACGGCTCGCGGCACTTCCCCAAATACCGACACTGCGCGAAGCCGGGTTCGCCGAGGTGGACCCCAACGAATCCTGGTTTGGCTTGTTTCTCACCGGAGGCTCGCCCGCGGCGCTTGCGCCAAGGATTCAGCGGGACATCGCCGAGGCGTTTTCGGAGCCGGCTTTCCGCGAGCGCCATGTGCTCGCGCGCGGTTTCGACCCGGTGTTCTCCACGCCGGAGGATTTTGCCAAATTCATCCAGGCAGACATGCGACAGAAGGCGCGCCTGATCAAGATTTCCGGGGCCAAGGCGGAATAGGCCGCGATCCATTTTTCGGGCGGGGAGAGGCAATGTATTGCTCATGTCATGGCGGCACTGCCCGCGACGGGTTCAGGTTGCAGCGGCTGTTTGCCGCAGGGCGAAAATCCGCGGTTTCTCAAGGCGGAGTGCGCTTTGCAGCGCAGCGCGGGGCGAGGAATCCTGGTTTTTCGGCATGCGATTCGGCAGACAAGCCAGCAAGCAGGTCAGCAAGCAAGTCAGCCGGCAGGTCATCAGGCAGGTCATCATGCGGGTCAACGGGCAAGTCGGCAACCAGGCCCGCAGGGGAGTTGCCTGTGCGCGGCGAATTCCTGGTGCGCGGTGCCTGGGTGCTGACCATGGATTCTGCGCTGGGCGATTTTCCCGAAGGGGACGTGCATGTGTGCGATGGTGCGATTGTCGCTGTCGGCCGGAATCTGGAAGTGCCTGGCGTAGCGGTAATCGACGCTCGCGACATGATTGCCATGCCCGGTTTCATCGATACCCACTGGCATCTGTGGAACAGTTCGCTGCGCTCGCTGGTGCGCGCTGACGATGCGAAGGAGGGTTACTTTCCGGTGACCTTGAGGCTGGGACCGTTATGCACCCCGGAGGATGCCTATTGTTCGGTGCGCCTCGGTGTGGCGGAAGCGCTCGCCTCGGGCATCACCACGGTCCATGACTGGTCGCACAATGTGCTTACCCCGCAGCATGCCGAAGCGGAACTGAGAGCATTGCGCGAAATCGGCGTTCGCGGGCGTTTCTCCTATGGCTGGGGCCAGGATCTGCCGCTGGACCAGCTGATGAATCTTGCCGACCTCGCACGCCTGCGCGATGAATGGCCGGCGGGCCAGGGCATGCTGTCCCTGGGGGCGGCGCTGCGAACGCCGGTAGCCAATCCGCGCGGCGTCGTTCCCATCGACGTGCTCAAGAGAGAGTACGACTCGATCCGGACACTCGGATTGCCGATCACTATGCACGCGCGGCCTGGCGTGGTCTCGCTGCTCGATCAGCACGGCTTGCTCGGCCGCGATGTGCAATTGATTCATCCGCAGGGCGTCAGTCCCGAAGAGCGTGTGCGGCTGGCGGCAACACGCACACGGTTTTCCTGCTCTCCCGTCATTGAGATGCACTATGCCCAGGCGATGCGGGGCGAAATACAGTTCCATGAACTCTCTGAAGCGGGCGTGCAGCAAAGCCTGTCGATCGACAGTTCGGCGGCCTCGGCCAATGCCGATTTTTTCAGCTGCATGCGCGCCCTGTTGTGGTCTCACAAACAACGTTTCGGCGCCAAGGTTCCGTTTCCGCCGCGCCGCCTGCTGGAGATCGCCACGCTGGAAGGTGCGCGTGACCTCGGCATTGACGGACATACCGGGTCTCTGACCCCGGGCAAGCGCGCCGACCTGATACTGGTGCGAAGCAACGACCTGAACATGGCGCCGATGATCGATCCGGTGTACGCGCTGGTCTATTCCGCGCAGCCATCCAATGTCGACACCGTGATCGTCGATGGCCGGGTATTGCGTCGGGGCGGGGAGTTCACCGCGCTCGACCCGGAACAGGTGGTGCGCGAGGCGACCGAATCGGTGCACGGCTTGCAGATGCGCGCTGGCGGGCAAGCTACTCGAACTTGATTCCTGCCGCCTTTACGGCGCCGTCGTAGCGCAGCGCTTCGTCTTTCATGAATTGAATGTAGTTCTCGGTGCCGTTCTCCATCAGCACCATGCCCAGGTTGGACATGCGGTCGGCGATTTCGGGCTCCCGCATTGCCCGGGCAAAGGTCTGCTGAAACAGCGTGACCAGGTTTTTCGACAGGCCTACCGCCGTCTGCAAGCCGATGGTGGTGGCGACACTGAATTTCTTGATGCCCAGTTCATCCAGCGTCGGCACATCGGGCATCGAGGGCGAACGGTCGGTTACGCTGATGCCGAAAACCTTCAAGCGGCCGGCACGAATCGCCTGAGTCACATTGGGAATGCCGGAGAAACCAGCCTGCACTTCGCCTGCCATCACCGCCGCGACCAGCGGCGAACCGCCTTTGTAGGGCACATGCACGAATTTCGTGCCCGACTCGACTTCGAATACCGCCAGCGTCAGGTGATGGATGGAGGCCACGCCGGCCGAGCCGAAATCAAGCTTTCCCGGCCGCGCTTTCGCATAGGCGATGAACTCCTGCAGATTATTGGCGGGCACCGAGGGATGCACCACCAGCACCGTAGGCACGCTGGCGAGCGCCGTGACCAGAGTGAAGTCCTTCAGCGGATCGTAGGGCAGCTTCGGATTCATCGCCGCGGCAATCGACAGCGCGGCATTGCTGCCGAAGAACAGCAGATGCCCGTCCGGAGTCGATTTGCTGATGCCGATGGCCGCTGAGATGCCGCCCGCGCCCGGCTGGTTGTCCACCAGGATGGGCGTGCCCCAGGCGGCCTGCAGGCGCGGCGCCAGCATGCGCGCGAGGACGTCAGGATTGCCCCCGGCTGCCGCCGGCACCACAATGCGCACCGCCTTTCCTGCGACCAGTGCCGGGGCTTGGGCCAGTGCCGCCATAGATACGGCAGTCAATAGGCTGGCAATAGTGATCCGTTTCATATTGGACTCCCGAAGGTTTACTGCTCTCCGCTCAGCCCCAGCCGCTTGACCATCCGGGCATCGCGGTCGTATTCCGAGCGAATTCTTTTCTCGAACTCCTCAGGCGTGGTGCCGATGGGTTCGAGGCCGATGGCAAGCAGTTTTCCCGTGACATCGGGCTGGCGCATGGCGTCGTTGAAAGCCTGGCTCAATTTCAAAATGATCGGCCGCGGCGTTCCGGCCGCGACAAAAACGCCGGTCGATCCGGTCATGTCGAACCCCGGCAGCCCCGACTCGCTGACCGTTGGCACCTCCGGCGTCAAGCCGGAGCGGCGCGCCATGCTGAAGGCGAGCACGCGCAGTCTTCCTGCTTTCACCGCCTGGCCGATGCTCGGATAACCGATGAACGCGACCGGCACGTCGCCGGCGAGCAGTGCCGGAACCGATTGTCCGGCCCCCTTGAACGGGATATGCGTCATCTCGATGCCCGCCTTGGTCTTGAATTCTTCCATGGTGATGTGATGGATGGAGCCATTGCCCGAGGACGCATAGGCCAGCGGTTTGGGAGAGGTCTTTGCCAGCGTGATGAGTTCGGCCGTGGTGCGCGCCGGCACCGACGGATGCACCACCAGCCACATGGTGGTCGCCACCGACAAGGTCACCGGCGCCAGATCGCGCGCCGGATCGAAAGGCATGTTGCGATAGACCAGCGGATTGATGGTGAAGATGCCGCTCGAGCCTATGAGAATGGTGTGTCCGTCGGGGGCGGATTTGGCGACCGCATCCGCGGCCACGTTGCTGCCCGCGCCGGGGCGGTTTTCCACCACGAACGGCTGGCCGAAGGAATCGCTCAGTGACTTCGCAGTGAGCCTGGCGAAAGTGTCCGGGTTGCCGCCCGGGGCCAGGCCGACGATCAGTCGCACCGTCTTGCTTGGATACGCGTCGCTGCCCCGGGAAGGCTGAGCGAGCGCAGCAGTGCTCAGGGCCAGGGAGGTGATCAGCAGCAAGGAGGCTATGCGCGGCATGACTGCTCCCCTAAGCTTGACCCCAGACTTCACGCGAGGTCTCGACCACCCGCGCCAGCTTCGCGCGCTGCGCCGCGATGGCGCTGTCGTCGCCAAGGAATACGCCGGTTGCGAATCCACACTGCGGGCTGATGGCGAGCTGGTCGAGCTTCGCGTAGCGGCAGGCCTCGTCGATGCGCTGTCTGAGAAATGCCAGCGATTCGAGCTCGGGCTTGCGCGAGTGCACCAGGCCCAGCACCACCTTCTTGCCTTCGGGCAGCAGCCGCAGCGGCTCGAAGCTGCCCGAGCGCGGGTCGTCGTACTCCAGAAAATAAATGTCGCTCCTGATGTCGCGGAACATTGCCGCGGCGATCGGATCGTAGCCGACCGCCGCCTGCCAGCTCGGATCCTGGCTGCGGCAGACATGGACGCCGATGGTCATGCCCGCGGGCGCGCCGGCGATGACCGCGTTTACCGCGTCGATGTAGATGCGCAGCAGTTCCTGCCAGTCGTCGCCGCGCGCGGCAAGCAGCGCTCGCACGCGCGGATCGCCGAATTTGACCAGCGAAGTCTCGTCGATCTGAACATAGGTGCAGCCCGCTTCGGCCAGTGCGCGCAACTCCAGGTGGTAGGCATGTACCAGGTCGGACCAGAAGGCGTCCAGGTCGGGATAGATATCCCTGCTGATGTGCTCGCGTCCGGCGCGGTAATGGATGTAACCCGGTCCGGGCAGGGTGAACTTGCCGACGCGATCTGTGAGCGACTTGAGAAAGGCAAAATCGACCGCATGCTGATCGCCGCTCCATTCGATCCGCTCGACCACCTTGGGGATGCGGCGTGCCATGCGATTGCCGTGAGTCGATGAACTCTTCCAGCCTTCGGATTCCGTCAGCTGGACGGAGACGCCGCGAATGCCCTGGGTGGTGAAGGAATCCGAATAGGTGCCGCGGCGGAATTCGCCGTCGGTGACAACTTTCAGTCCGACCTCTTCCTGCAGCTTGACCACCTGCCTGATGGCCTCGTCCTCGGCGGCGCGCAGCGCGCTCTTGTCGATGTGTCCGGCTTCGAATTGCTGGCGCGCCTGCACCAGAGAAGTCGGGCGGACCAGGCTGCCGATGTGTTCGGCGCGAAAGGGAAAACGGGAATGCGGAGGATTTGTCATGCGCAGCATTCTAGCCTCCAGTCCGCCTCGACGCCCGGGTTTCGCGCCGCGGATCGCTGCGACTTGCGAAGGTCGGCCGAAGGCAATGCCACCTGCGGTAATTCTCTGTTTGTTACATCCGGCAGCCGCCTGCCGGCAAGCGGTGATGGAAATGGCCGTGGAAGGCCTTCAGCCCGCGCCGGGCGGGATCATAATCACGCTTGAAATATTTGCAAACTTCCGGGAGGCGCTTCATGAAAATCACCGCAATCGACACCTGCATTCTCACCATTCCGATGCAACAGACGCTGCGCAAACAGTTTGCTCACCACAAACTGGTGGTTGCGGAAATCTCGACCGACGAAGGCGTCGCCGGTCTTGGCTATACGATGGGTTTTGCCGGCGGCAATGTCGAGGCGATCCAGGTCTATCTGGAGACGCGCCTCAAGCCCGTCCTGCTCGGCCAGGATCCGCAGTTCATCGGCCGTCTCTGGGAGCGCATGTACCGCGCCGATTCCGGCAAGAAGCACGGCATCGCCGCGTTTGCGCTGTCTGCGCTGGACATCGGGCTGTGGGACATCACCGGCAAGCTGGCCGGGCTGCCGTTGTACAAGCTCTGGGGCGCGGTGAGCGATCGCGTCCCGGCGTATGGCAGCGGCGGTTTTGCGGCCTACAGTGTCGAGGACATCATCGGCGAGGCGCAGAAATATGCCGCGCTCGGGTGCAAATATTACAAGCTGAAGATCCATCACCCCGATCCGCGCGAGAATCGCCGGCGCGTCGAGGCGGTGCGCCGCGCGCTCGGCGACGGGGTGCGCCTGATGGTGGACGTGAACCAGCGGCTGGATGTGCTGGCGAGCATTGAACAGGCGAAGCTGCTGGAGGACCTCGATCTGGTCTGGTATGAGGAACCGGTGATCGCCGACGATGTCGCCGCCTGCGCCGAGGTTGCGCGCTCGATCCGCATCCCGGTGGCAACCGGAGAGAACGCCTACACGCGCTTCGAATTCCGTGATCTGATCGAGCAGCGCGCGGCGCGTTACCTGATGCCCGATGTGTGCCATGCCAACGGATTTACCGAAACCCTGCGCATCGCCCAACTGGCCGCCGCGCACCAGGTCCTGGTCTCGCCGCACCTCGCGCATGAACTGTCCATCCACGTCGTCGGCGCATTGTCGAACGGGTTTCTGGTGGAATTCATGGACTGGATTCCACCGGACTTGTTCGAGCAGGCCCTGGTTATCTCGGAGGGCTGTTTCCAGATCCCCGAGCGGCCCGGGCATGGCATGGTGCTTGCACCCGGTGCGAGGGAAAAGTATCGGGGTGGCTAAGGGTTGCGCCCCCGCGCCGACAGGAGCATTGCGAATTTCCCCAATTGGCGATACTTTCGCACTGCGCGTTTCCGGGGTGACGCGAAGAGGACAAAAAGGCGGTGGCCGCCCGGGAAGTGCAGGATGGGTCTGTCAAGCAAATGGCCGAAGTGCTGGGGAGCACTGCCGAGGAAATGGCGCGCCAGATCGCCGCTGAAAACGCAAAATGGACAGGCATCATCATCGATGCCGGCATCAAGGCGAGTTGATTAAAATAAGGGTTCGGTGAACTCTTGAACGTCACATGGGCCGGCGCCGCCGGTTTGCATTAACAGAGGAGAAAATCGTCATGCCAGTCAAACACGCCCGTCCCCCGGTTCTTTCTTTCGCCGAGCGCGACCGCCGCTGGTCCTCGGTGCGCGCGCTGATGCGCGAGCACCGGCTGGATTGCCTGGTCGTTGCGGGTTTTCGCGCCAGGGAGATGTACGAGAGCTACATCAGCGACGATTACAACGAGGAATGCACGGTGCTGCCGCTGCAGGGCGACGCCGTGGTGTTGACCTGGGCGAACCTGCGGGTGCTGCGCGCCAAGTGGTCCGAAGCACGCGGCCACGAACTGTGGGTGCCGGACTACAGGGTAGCCACCAGCGGCGGCCAGGCGGCCGAGGTGGTGCGCGAGAAACTGGGCGGCGGCAGGCGGCTGGGATTGGTGGGCCTGCGCTCCGAGGCGCCGACCGAGCCCTTCGGCGCGATTCCCGCCAACTGGTGGATGCCCTTCGCCGATTCGCTCAAGGATGTCGACTTCCAGGATATATCCGACGAATTCAGCCATCTGATGCTGGTGAAAAGCGCCGAGGAACTGGCGCAGATCCGTTATGCGGCAAAAGCCGCCGAGGCCGGCTGCGCGGCCATGGGGGCGGTCGCCGGCGAGGGCGTGGGCGAGGAAGTGCTGTACGCCGAGGCGGTGCGCGCGATGTTCAATTTCGGCATCGGCCTGCGCTATCCCAATATTGTGATGAATTCCGGGCCGGCAACGCTCTCCTGGGGGCCGCCGCGCTGGACCACGCGCGGTGAAGCGCCGCGCGTGCTGCAGAAGGGCGATCTGATGCAGGCTGAACTGATGCCGATGTGCGGCAACCAGGAGGTGCAGGTGCAGATGACCGTGGCCATCGACCCGCTCAATGCCATCAATCAGAAGTGCGAGAAGGTGGCGCTTGAGTCCTATCGGGCCGGTTTGAAGGCACTGAAACCGGGAATGGCCTTTACCGATCTGGTCAACGCGATGGCCGAGCCGCTGAAGTCGGCCGGCTGCTGGTGCTATACGCCGCTGGTGCATTCGGTGGGGCCCCACTTCCTGCTCGGCCGGCCGAGCATCAACATGGAAAACGTCGACATGGGCGTGCGCTTTGTCGGGCCGGCCACCGGACGCGTGCGCAGCGCCATCATGAAGCCCGGCATGGTGCTTGCCTTCGAGCCCAATGCCTGCCTGTCGGTGGACGGGGTGCATCACCGGGTCAACATCGGCGGCACGGTCATCGTGACGGAAAACGGCTGCGAGGCGCTGAACAAGATCCCGACGCGGGTCTGGCACGTGGCGCCGCGCGGCGGACGCAAGCTGGTCAGCCTTCCCGCGCGCGCGGCGGCGCAGGCTCCGTCGCGGAAGGTTGCGGCAAAGAAAGTCACGGCAAAGAAAGCCACGGCAAAGAAAGCCACGGCAAAGAAAGCCACGGCAAAGAAAGCCACGGCAAAGAAAGCCACGGCAAAGAAAACCGTGAAAAGCAAGGGAAAGAAGAAGTGATATCGCCGCGCTGCCTGCCTCTGCTGGGGTGGGTTTGCGCGGCCGGCGTGTTTGCCTGGGCGCAGGCGGGGCAGGGTGCATACGCCCAGTCCTGGCCTGCAAAACCGGTGCGCCTGGTGATACCCACTTCACCGGGTTCGTCCATGGACATGATCGCCCGCATTGTCGCGCAGAAAATGAGCGAAGCGATCGGACAGGCGGTGGTGGCCGAGAACCAGGCCGGCGCGCAGGGGCGCGTCGGCGCCGAGCGCGTCGCGCACGCTGCGCCAGACGGCCATACGCTGATGATCATGAGCCCCAGCACGACTGTCGTGCCGACTTTTCTTTCGAAAACCTGGGCGCTGGATTCACGCAGGGACTTCACCCCCATCACGGCGGCAGCGGATCCGGTGACCTGCCTTGCGGTGCATCCCTCGCTGCCGGTGAATACGCTGCAGGAGCTGATCGACTACATGAAAAGAAATCCGAACAAAGTCGCGTTCGGCAGTTCCGGCATTGCCGGGGTTTTTCACCTGGTCGGAGAGCTTTTCAAGCGGCAGGTGGGCGTCGAGTACATTCACGTGCCTTACAAGGGGGTGGCCCCCGCGGTGACCGCCGCGACCAGCGGCGAAGTGCAGATGGTATTCAGCGCCGTCAACAACGTCCTGCCGCATCAGCGCGCGGGAAAATTGAAGGTGCTGGCCATCATGCAGCAGGAACGCTACCGGGATTTCCCCGAGGTTCCTGCGATCACCGAGATATACCCGAAGCTCGAACGGCCCGGATCCTGGTTCGGATTTTTCGGACCGGGTAATCTGCCGCCGCCGGTTCTCGCGCGCGTGCATGCCGAGGTGGTGAAAGCCTTGCTACTGCCCGAGGTACGGACCAAGATCGAGGCGGGCGGCATGCTTCTTATCGCCAATGCGCCTGCGGATTTCAACAAAATGTACCGGGATGCTTTCACTGTGTATGAACGGGTCATCCGGGAGGCCGCCATAACGCCGGAGTAGGAAAAAGCCCCCTCCGGCCGTACCCGGTGAACCCGTTACCCGGCGAGCCGCGGAAACAGTTTCAAGGCATTGTCGCGGGCGATGGCACGCTTGAGTTTCTCATCGAGCAGGGGATTGTTCTCCAACTCGGCGATCATGTCGGTCGCCATGGTTTCCGGGCAATAGGGCCAGTCGCTGCCGAACAGTATCTTGTCGTGGTCGGCGACCTGAAGCAGACTGCCCAGCGATTGCGGTCCCGCCGAGAGCGCCGTGTCGAAATAGAAGCGCCGCAATTTCGCCAGCACCAGCGCCTTGGTGACCTTGCCGGCGTAGGCATCCATGAAGGCGGAGCGGTACTGCGTGTCCCACGGATCGTTGGTCATCTGCCGTTCCATGATTTCCCCGAGCCGCCAGGAGAAATACGGCAGCGTGCCGCCGGCGTGCGCCAGGATGAATTTGATATCCGAATAGCGGTCGAGACAATTGTTGAACAGCAGATTCAGCCCGGCGCGGGTGGTGTCGAACATGAACTCGCCCAGAAAATTGCCGATGCCGGGGCTGAAGCCCTTGCGCACCTCGGCCGTCAATGTATGGTTGTTCGGATGTATGAAGCAGACAGCCTTGCGCTGGTTCAGCACCTGGAGCAGCGGGTCCCATTGAGGTTGGCCCAGGTATTGTCCGTTGTAGCTCGAGAGCACCACCACGCCGTCGGCGCCCAGCGTGTCGAGTGCGCGCGCGGCCTCGGCGCAGGCCCCCTCGATATCCGGCATGGGGGTTATCGCAAACAAGCCAAAACGTTTCGGATGCAGCGCGACAAAATCGGCCAGGTCGTCGTTGCAGCGCCTGGATAGGTCGCGCGCCGCGGCGTCGTCGCCAAAATGCGCTCCGGGGATGCCCAGGGACAGCAGGCCCGTGCCGATGTCCTGTCGGTCGCTGAATTCGATCGCGTCTTGGCGCGACCATTTTGGTGTTCGGATGATGCCGCCGATGGCGGCCAGCGCTTTCTCGTAGGGGGCGTTCATGGCGTGATAATGAACGTCGATCCAGCCTCTTTTTCCGGCCATGATTTTCCTGTGAATGTTTGTTGAAGGACTCTTGATTACCGCAACTGCAGGGCACGGAATTGCACGCCGGCGTGAGCGGGGGCGGCACCGGATGAAGGGTGTATTTCCCGATCGATTTACTCCGGCTTGATATTCGCGGCCTTGGCGATCTTAATCCATCTCAGCGGATGGGTTTTCATGGCACCCATAAATCGACCGGGCGTGCTGCCCGCAGCCATGAGTGCTGAAATTCGATGTTCCCTGTGGAGAGTCAGCGGGAGTCAGTCAACCGTGACGCCAACGGTCTTGACGATCCTTGCCCACATGTCGACTTCCTTCCTGACATACGCCGCGAATTCGGCGGCCGAACCGGCCTGGGGTTCCATGCCCTGTGCGGCGAGCCGTTCTTTGACATCCGGCAGCAGCACGATCTGGTTGATCTCGGTGTTCAGGCGGTTGATGATGGTCCCGGGCGTTCGGGCGGGCGCAAAAAAGCCGACCCAGGAGCGCTCTTCAAAATCGGCGAAACCGGCTTCGCTCACCGTCGGCACGGCGGGCAGGCTGTCAACGCGTTTCAGGCTCGATACGGCCAGCGCCTTGAGCGTTCCCTGCTTGATGAATACCGCCACCGGCGGCATCGACGCGCTGACCACTTCCACCTGGTTGCTGACCACAGCGGTGATGGCGGGTGCGCCGCCCTGATAAGGCACGTGCGTGGCCTTGATGCCGGCCAGGGTGTTGAACAGATATTCTGCAGCCAGGTGAGAAGAGGTGCCGATGCCCGCGGTCGAATAGCTCAGGCCTTTATCTTTGGCGCGGCGGATCAGGTCCTGCAGGCTGGTGGCCGGATTGGATGAGTGCACCGCGAAAAGGCCGGGTGTCGATCCGGTATTGGCGATGGGCAGCAGGTCGTTGAGGAAGTCAAATCCGGAATTCTTGTACAGCGACACGTTGATCGCGCTGGCCGCGGTGTGGGCAAGCAGCGTGTAGCCGTCGGGTGCGGCGCCGACCACCTGGCGCGCGCCGATATTGCCACCCGCGCCGCCGCGGTTTTCGACAACGACGGCCTGACCGAGGCGATCACCGAGTTTTTGCCCGACCAGACGCGCAATGCCGTCAGCCAGACCGCCGGGGGCGAATGCCACTACCACGCGAACCGGTTTGGCAGGCCAGACCTGCGCTTGCAGCACGCCGGTTTGACATCCCATCAATGCCGCTGCGGCGAGTGCCCCCGACCAGCGTGGCAGTCGTGACTTTGCATGCATACGCTCCCCCTCAGGATTCGATTTTTGCGAACCGCGAATCTACGCTGAACCGCTAAAGCCGGCAAGGTGTTGCCCGTCGAAAACCCGTTCGATCATATAAGCTTGCGGGAAGCGAGGGGTGCGCCGCGCGCCAGGGTGGCCGGATAACAGGAGCGATAAATCAATGTTCGACGTGCTGTGGCGTAAAGGCAGGAACCTCGACGAAGGCGGCTACCCGGGATTCAGGCCCGGGGACAGCGTCGAGGATGGCGTGCGCATTGAGCGGGATGTCATGGTGCCGATGCGCGACGGGGTGAAGATCAGCGCAGATATTTTCCGGCCGGCGCAGGCTGGCGCTGCAGCGCCAGCCATCATCGCCTGGAGCCCGTATGGCAAGCACCAGACCGGCCCGGGAGGATTCGACCGTTTTTCCAACCGCACCTGCGTGCCAGAGGGGGTGCCCGGCAAGTGGACCAAGTTCGAGGCGCCCGACCCGCAGTACTGGTGCCGGCATGGTTACGCCGTGGTCAACCCCGACGCGCGCGGCAGCTGGATGTCCGAAGGCGATCTGCTCACTATTGGTGGCTGCAATGCGGGTAGCTGCAATGCGGGTAGTTCCAATGCGGGTGGCAGCAATGCGGATAGCGGTGATGCCGGCGGCGGCGAGGCCGCGGACATGCACGATCTGATCGAGTGGATTGCCGCGCAGCCCTGGTGCAACGGCAAGGTGGCGTTATCGGGCAATTCCTGGCTGGCGCAATGTCAGTGGTACGCCGCGGCGACGCGCCCGCCGCATCTGGCGGCGATCGCGCCCTGGGAGGGCTGGTCGGACCTGTATCGCGAAAACGTCGCGCTGGGCGGCATTACCACGGCGCCCGGCAACTGGATCGATTTCGTCTGGGATGGGCTGCATTCGCGCACACGGGTCGAGGATTGCCCTGGCATGGCGGCGAAATACCCGACCTGGAATGATTACTGGGAGGGAAAACGCGCGAAGCACGAACTGACGCAGTGTCCCGCCTACGTGGTGGCAAGCTGGAACAGCCGTCTGCATTCGCGCGGATCGTTCGAAGGCTTCAAGCAGCTGGGTTCCGCGGATAAATGGCTGCGCATTCACGACGGCTGGGAGTGGCCTGATTACTACGATCCCGCCAACGTCGAGGATCTGCGCAGATTCTTCGATCATTTCCTCAAGGACATCGACAACGGCTGGGAACAAACGCCGCGCGTGCGCATCGCCATCATGGACCGTGCGATCGACAAACCGACCAATGCCTATCGCGCCGAAAACGAATGGCCGCTGGCGCGTACTCGGCACCGGCCGCTGTTTCTCGACGCGGCCTCCGGAAAGATGTCGCGGACAAGGGTGGCTGGCGAAGCCAGCCTTGCCTACAGCGCGACACAGGGGCAGGCCGCATTCGATTATCGCTTCGAGGCGGATGCCGAATTGACCGGCCACATGAGCCTGCGCCTCTGGGTCGAGGCCAGGGGCAATGATGACATGGACCTTTTCGTGGTTGCGCAGAAGCTGGATGCCGCGGGTCGGCGCGTTCCGTACACGGTCTATGGCGTCAACTGGGTGGCCGAGCCGGCGCGCGGCTTCCTGCGCGCCAGCCATCGCGAACTCGACCCGGTTCGATCCACGCCCGGCCAGCCCTGGCACACACACCGGAGCGAGCAGTTGCTCAGACCCGGCGAGAGAGTGCCGGTCGACATTGAATTCTGGCCGATGGGTTGCCTGTGGCACGCGGGGGAGACTCTGCGCATCCTGATCGCCGGGCATCCGATTCTGCACGTGGGCAACCCGGTGACCGGCGAATCACTGGTGTCCGCGCGCAACAAAGGCGAGCATGTCCTGTGGAGCGGCGGGCAGTACGACGCGCAGCTTTTGATTCCGGATACGCCGCCGCGCCACTTGTCTGAATAAGCCGGCAGGGGCGAAAACGCTTACTCTCTGGGTTCTGGACCGGATTCATTGCTGAAAGGAACAAATTGGCCAAACCCAACTATGATTTTGCGAAGCGTCAACGCGAATTGAGCAAGGCGCAAAAGAAAGAAGCGAAGCGCCTGAAGAAACTCGCGACCACCGATGTGCCGGAGAAGGACGCCGATCCTGCTGCGGCGCCACCTGCCACGGAAATACCGCCGACGGCCTAGCACGGCCCGCTCGCGGCCCCCGGGATCGCCCACCAATACGCGGCACTCTGCCATAATTCCCGCGTAACGCGATTTATTCTGGGGGGAAACATGAATTGCAAACCGGTAGTTGTCGCTACGATTCTTGCCGTGGCCACAGGTGTGGCGTCCGTGCCTTGCCCGGCACAGGTCTACCCCGACAGGCCCATCCGTCTGGTGGTGCCCTATCCGCCCGGCGGGATCGATCCCTATGCGCGCGTCATGATGCCCAAGATGGTGGAAATGCTGGGGCAGCAGATCATTTTGGAGAATCGCCCCGGCGCGAACGGCCTGATCGGCACCGAGATCGTGGCGCGTTCGCCCGCCGACGGTTATACGCTGCTGTTTGCCACCACCAGCACTCTGGTGGGGGGCTACCTGATGCTCAAGAGCGTCACCTGGAATCCGCAAAAGGACCTGACGCCGATCATTTCGCTGTTCGAGAGCATGAGAACCATCACCGTGCCCGCGGTTTTGCCGATTCGCTCCATCCGCGAACTGATCGATTACTGCAAGCAGAACCCGGGAAAACTTTCTTTCGGCAGTTCGGGCATTGGTTCCGCTTTTCATCTCGATGGCGAGATCCTCAAGGAGGTGGCGGGTATCGATATCGTGCATGTCCCCTACAAGGGGTCGGCCCCGCTGGCCACCGATGTCGCCGCCGGACGCATCGAAATCGGCGTGATGTCCTACAACAACGTCAAACCGCATATTGCCGCGGGCAAGCTGCGGTTGATCGCCATCATGGAGAAGAACCGCAGCAATACGGTGCCCGGCATTCCCACCGTCGCGGAGACGCTTCCCGGCATTGTCCGATCCCCGGGCTGGACCGGCATTCTCGGACCGGCCGGCCTGCCGCGGCCGATCGTCAACCGCCTGTTCGCCGCGGCCAAGGCGGCGATGGACTCGCAGGAAGTTCGCACCTACCACGAGACCAACGCCACGGAGATCGCAGTTCTCAATCCCGACGAGATGGCCGAGAGCCTGCGCAACGGGCTGGCGCAGGTGTCGGGCCTGATGAAACGCATCAACCTCAAGCCCGAGTAACTGGACGACGCGGGGGCCTCGGCTCCGTGGGAGGGTGTCGGCAGGCCCCCCGGGGCCTAGTGCGCCGGCTCGATCGCCATCAGCCCCGACGCCGTATTGGATATCGGTATGTGATAGTTGGAGTGGACCTTGCGCACCTTGCCGCTCATCGTGGCGCGTGCGGCCAGCCAGTTGAGCAGTTCCACGCCCTGCGATCCCACCAGTTCGACCAGCTCGGTCGATGAATACTGGGTCGCCCAGTCGGGCTGGCTGATGAGGCTGTCGATGAATTGCAGGTCGAAAGGCTTGTTCATGAAACCGGCGCGCTCGCCATCGAGCTGGTGCGACAGCCCGCCCGTTCCCAGGACGACTACCCTGGCATCTGAATCCCATGACTCGATGGCACTGCCGATGGCCTCGCCCAGCTTGTAGCAGCGCCGCGCCGAAGGAATCGGAAACTGCACGGTATTGACACAGATGGGTACGGTGCGCAGCGGCGGGCTTTCGCCGCCCGGATAGAGCAAGGACATCGGAATGGTGAATGCATGGTCCACCAGCATTTCCTGGCAGGTCACGATGTCGAACTCCTTTTCCACCAGGGTGTTGATGATCTGCCAGGATAGATCCAGGTCGCCCTTGAACGGCGGTACGATCGGAATGCCCCAGCCTTCATCGGCATGGCGGTACTGGGCCGCGGCGCCGACCGCAAAGGTGGGCATCTTGTCGAGGAAGAAATTCAGGCCGTGGTCGTTGTAGATGACGACCGCGACGTCGGGTTTCACTTTTTTCAGCCACGCATGCACCGGCGTGAAGCCGTCGAAAAACGGGCTCCAGTAAGGGTCGTGCTGCAGGTTCTTGGCGATGGCGCCGCCGATGGACGGGACGTGGGTGGTGGTGATGCAACCGACAATTTTCGCCATGCTTATCTCCCTGCCGCCAGAAGTTTGGCCTTGAAGGCGTCCTTGGTCATCCCGGTCTGCTGTGCGCCGACATCCTGGACATCGAGCCCGAAAATCCCGCCGAACTTCGCCAGGTAATAGATATTGCCGCCCGCGGCGATCAGTTGCAGGACGTTGCGATTGCGGATGGCCTCGCGTTGCTGGGCATTCAGGGCGTATTTGGCGCAGTAGGCATCCTCGTCGGCCTTGAACTCGGCGCGATTCTCGGCGCTGTTGAACGAAAAACACATCTTGTTCAGCGCATAGCCTTTGCGGGCCTGGGTGCCGTCGAAAATGGTGGTGCCGGGAATCTTGTGCTCAAGCCCGTCTTTTTTCATGCTCATGGTTTCCCCCAAGAAATCAAAATCTGCAGGGAAGTCTCGCCGAACCCCTGCGCGTGCTACTTGATCTAACTCAATAAAGCCGCGGCAGAAATAAAAAAGGCGCCACGGCAAGCCGCGGCGCCCACGCTGCCGGCAGGGCTATTGGGACATCTGCTGTTCCAGTTCGTGCATGACCTTGTAGCAGGGCAGCACTTTGGCGACGCTGGAGTTGGGTTCGCGTTTTTCGCGAATCGCGGCGATGAATTCGCGGTCCTGCAGTTCAATGCCGTTCATGGACACGGCCACCTTGGAAACATCAATCTTCTGCTGCTTGCCGTCGTAGAGGTCGTCATAGCTGGCGATGTAGGTGCCTTTGTCGCAGATGTAGCGGAAAAAGGTGCCCAACGGGCCGTCATTGTTGAAAGACAGCGTCAGCGAACAGAGTTTTCCCGAGGTGGTCTTCAACTGGATGGACATGTCCATGGCGATTCCCAGCGTGGGATGAATCGGCCCCTGCACCGCATTGGCGGTGACGACGTCTTCGCCGGTCTGGTACTGGAACAGGTCGATGGTGTGCGCCGCATGGTGCCAGAGCAGGTGATCGGTCCAGCTGCGCGGCCCGCCGGCGGCATTGATGTTGGTGCGGCGGAAGAAAAACGTCTGCACATCCAGGTGCTGGATGCTGATCTCGCCCTTGGCGATGCGATTGCGCACCCACTGGTGGCTCGGGTTGAATCGGCGGGTGTGGCCGACCATGGCGGTCAGTCCGGTTTCCTTCTGCATTTTCACCACCGCCTGCGCGTCGACGTAACTGTCGGCCAGCGGAATTTCCACCTGTACGTGCTTGCCCGCCTTCATGCAGGCCATGGATTGCACCGCATGCATCTGCGTGGGCGTGCACAGGATGACGGCATCGACTTCCTTGATCGCCAGGCAATCCTCGAGTTTGGTGGTGACGTGCTTGATGCCGAACCGGTCGGCGACCGGCTTGGTGGTCTCGAGCACGCGGCCGCAAAGAGAAACCACTTCCACGTCCTTGATGTTGGCCAGGCCTTCCAGGTGTTTGATGCCAAAAGCGCCGGCGCCGGCGAGTGCGATCTTCATGCGGACTTCCTCCTGTTTAGTGCGTGGTGTTGTTACTGATTTTCAAGAATAAGGTGGCCGACGGCGGTGTTCGATGCCGGCACGTGATGGAAGCGGTGGACCAGGCGGGGATTGGGTCCCATGGCGCCAAGCGCAACCAGCCACATCACCAGTTCGATTGCCTCCGCCCCGGCTTCCCGCACGTATTCGATGTGTGGAATTTTCGCGAGGCTGGCCGGGTCCGACAGCATGCGGTCAAGAAAGCGGTTGTCGAATTCCTTGTTGATGAGCCCGGCGCGCGGCCCCTGGATCTGGTGGCTCATGCCGCCGGTGCCCCAGATCTGCACATTGAGGTCTTCGTCGAATTTTTCGATGGCGCTGCGAATGGCCTTGCCCAGGTTGTAGCAGCGGTTTCCGGTAGGCGGGGGGTACTGCACCACGTTTACCGGGAAGGGAATGATGCGGCAGGGCCAGGCCTCGGGTTGGCCGAACATCAGCGAGAGCGGCACCGACAGACCGTGGTCGACCTTCATGTCGTTGATGATGGTCAGGTCGAATTCGTCCAGAATCACCGACTGCGCGATGTGCGCGGCCAGTTCCGGGTAACCGATGACGTCGGGCACCTTGCGCGGACCCCAGCCCTCGTCCGCGGGCGGAAAGCGCTCGGCGCAGCCGATGGCAAAGGTGGGGATGATCGAGGCGTCGAAGGCCGTGGCGTGGTCGTTGTAGACCAGGAAAATCACGTCCGGCTTGGCCTGCTTGATCCACTGCTTGGAAAACTCGAAACCCTTGAACAGCGGCACCCAGTAGGGATCGGCGGTTTTGCCCAGGTCGATCGCCGCGCCGATGGCCGGCACGTGCGAGCAGAAAACCGCGGAGCTTATCTTTGCCATTATTTTTTCTCCACGATTGCGTTGGTTTTGAGTTTGCCGCCCTTGATCTCGCTGAGGTAGCGGTTGCCCTCTACCGTGCGGCCGCCGGTAAGCATCATCTGGCGGTATTCGGGGGCCGACATGCCGGTCATGCTGGATGCCGCCTGTTCAAACGACTGGCCGTCGCTGGAAAATATTTTCGACAGGAAATAGATGTTGCCCCCCGCTGCGATCATGCGGTTGTAATCGCGCGTCAGCACGCCTTGCTTCTGTTCTTCGCTCATCGGCCACTGGTCGAGATAGCCGCGCTGATCCGCCTTGAACTTCTCGCGGTTTTCGGCCTTCATCAGCGACATGCAGAACTGGTTCAGGTGATAGCCTTTGCGCGCCAGTTCGGCGTCGAACACGGTGGTGCCGGGAACATCCTTGTACGGTTTCTCGAGTGCCATGGGCACGCTCCTGGGTATTCTGGATTGGGAAATTGGGGGTTGCCACCCGATGATGCCTGCCTTAATCGCTGGCAGTGAACAATGCTCGGCATTTTATCAGCTTGGCGCCCGCGGAGACTGCCCTGGCCAATGTAGGTCTCGGGCCGCAGTCGCGGAAATGCGTGCACCGCCTGCTGCTATATCGGTTTTTTTGCGCGTGATTTAAAAGAGCGCGGTAGTTCCGGTGGAAGCGTCGCCCTTACCTCGTTGTTTGGTGCCCGCGCATGCAGTGGCAAGCGCAGGATCGGTAGTCCGCCCGAGGGTGAAGGGGCGGCGATTCGACCGTGGCGGGTAAATGCACGATATGTAAAGAAAAGTGCTAAATTCTTTACATGTCGCCCCAACGTGTAAAAAAGCCCCCAAATTCTTTACCCAAGCAGCCCACGCTCAGGCCGCTGCCGGTGCCCCCGTCCGTCACGCTGGAGACACCTGCCGTGCTACGCCTCGCAGCCCGGGCGCATCGCGCACTGGCGGAATTGAAGGGGGCTGCGGCGACGATCCCCAACGAATCCATCCTGATCGACACTTTGGCCTTGCAGGAGGCGAAGGATTCTTCCGCGATCGAAGACATCATCACCACGGAGGACGATCTGTTTCAGGGGGATGCGGTCTCCGGCCAATTTCCCAGTGCTGCCGCCAAGGAAGTCCATCACTATGCCGCCGCGCTGAAGATCGGCCTCGGGCGGGTGCGGGAGCAGGAATTCCTGCGAATCACCGATGTGCTCGATATTCATGCGGCGCTGGAGCAGAACCGCGCCGGCCTGCGCAAGTTGCCGGGTACGGTTCTGAAAAACCAGCAGACCGGCGACGTGGTCTATGAGCCGCCGCAGCACCCGGAGGAGATCAAACGGCTGATGGGGAATTTTCTTGAGCATTTCCACCGCGACGAGCCGGGCGACACAGACCCGCTGGTGCGCATGGCGGTGCTGCACTACCAGTTCGAGAGCATCCATCCGTTTTATGACGGCAACGGGCGCACCGGCCGGATTCTGAATCTGCTGCACCTGGTGCTGCACGGTCTGCTCGATCTGCCGGTGCTTTACCTCAGCCGCTACATCCTGCGGCACAAGGCGGATTACTACCGCGGCCTGCAGGCGGTGCGCGAGGACGAGGCCTGGGATGCATGGGTGCTTTACATGCTCAGCGCGGTGGAGGAGACCTCGCGCGGGACGCTCCTGAAGGTGCGTGGCATCCGTGATCTGATGCAGGAAACCAAACAGCGCCTGCGTAGTGACCTGCCCAAGCTTTACAGCCAGGATTTGCTGAACAACCTTTTCCGCCACCCCTACACCAAGATCGAATTCATCGAGCGCGATCTGGGCGTATCCCGGCCTACCGCGACCAAATACCTCGGCGCCCTGGAAAAAGCCGGCCTGTTGCGCAAGTCGAAGCTCGGGCGGACGAATTTTTTCATCAACGAGCCCCTCTTCAAACTGCTGAGCCGGTGAGCCTGAACGAATTCCTCCTCGAGGAAGCCGCGCTTTCGTGGTTCAGCGAGTCGGGCCAGCTTCGTGGAAATTCCAGGCTCGAACCGGATGGGTGACATACATTTCGAGGCAACCCGGCTTTTTGTAGCGAATCATGAAGTTTCTCAGGGTCGTGGCCAAGGCATGGGGGAACGCAACATTTCTCGGTAATTTCGCAGATGCCTATAATGCTGCCTTTTCACCGCGATGACACATCCGCAGGGCGAAGCACGCCGGGATGTGAATTGGAAAGCGAAAGGGAAATGCCCATGCCTGGTACCACGCCGCCGCCGGATCGCAATACCAAGACGCCCAAGTTCGTGCCCCCGCCCAAGACCTGCGATGCGCATTGCCACATCTTCGGGCCGGCGCACAAGTTTCCTTATGATCCGGAGGCGTCCTACCATCCGCCGGATTCGGGCTTTGAGGAGATCTGCAAGCTGCACCAGATACTGGGCATCGAGCGCGCGGTCATCGTGCATGCGAGTTGCCACGGCGCCGACATGCGCGCAACGCTCGACGGCATTGCGCGCTCCAACGGGCGCTTTCGCGGCACCGCCATCATCGACGACACCTACACCAGCGCCGATTTCGAGCGCATGCATGAAGGCGGCATCCGCGGTGTGCGTTTCAATTTCGTCAAGCACCTGGGAGGGCGTCCGGACTTCGGCCTGTTTCACAAGACGGTGGACCGTTTGAAGGCGCTGGGCTGGCATCTGATCCTGCACCTGGATGCCAACGACATCGTCGAATTCGAGGACATGTTCCGCAAACTCCCGGTGCCCATGGTGATCGACCACATGGCCCGCGTGAAGGCCGCCGACGGCCTGGAGCAGAAACCTTTCAAGGTGCTGCTCGATTTCATGAAGGACGAGAAGGTCTGGGTCAAGGTATGTGGCTCGGAGCGCGTGTCCTCGATGGGACCGCCCTTCACCGACTCGATCCCGTTTTCGCAGGCGCTGATCAAGGCCGCGCCGGATCGGGTGCTGTGGGGAACGGACTGGCCGCACCCCAATGTCGGCAAGTACATGCCCAACGACGGCGACCTGGTCGACATGATTCCGCTGATCATGCCCGATGCGGCGATCCGGCAGAAGGTGCTGGTAGACAATCCGGCGCGGCTGTATGGCTTCTAGCCACCGGACTGCGAGCATAGAATAATCCATATATGGAATTCAAATATTCTATAAAAGCACATTGATACTTGAGTTTATTTTTTTAAAGTTATCAATTCTGGCGCGTGCGCGGCGGCCTGGGGGGGCAGCCTGTCTATCGCGCAGGGCAAGCTTTTCCCCGGCAACGCGCCGCTGTTCGAGCGTGCAATGCAGATCATCGAGGCGGTCGGGGAGCGTCGCGCGAGCCTTGCCGAGACGCGTCAGATCCTGGGCCTTTAGTGCATTGGGCGGCATATTTCGACCAGCCGCGCGTCGCCGGTTGTTGCATGCCAGGTCGGGCTTAGGCCCGTTACCGAAGCAGGCGCAGCTTTCATCACTGCAGATCACCTTCTGAGGAGACACACCATGGATACCCGCACGATGACCGGAGCAGAAACCTTTCTGCGCATGCTCGCGTCAATGGGCGTCGAGAGGATCTTCGCTTCGCCCGGTTCGGAATGGGCGCCGGTCTGGGAGCAACTGGCCAGGACCTATCCCGAATCCGGTACCATCCCGCGCTATACGTCGACACGGCACGAAGAGGTCGCGCTGGGCATGGCCAGCGGTTATGCCAAGGCCACCGGCAAGCTGCCGGCGGTGATGATCCACACCACCGTGGGCAGCCTGCACGGCGCGATGGCCATGCGCGGCGCCTTGCACGACAACCTTCCGATGGTGATCTTCTGCGGCGAGTCCATCGGCTTTGGCCACGAACCCGGCCCCGATCCGGGGGCCCAATGGCTGGGAAGCCTGGTCGATATCGGCGGTCCGGCGCGACTGCTCGCGCCCTGCGTGAAATGGAGTTACGGGCTCAATGCCGCGTCGGCGCTGGCCTCCACCGTGCAGCGCGCCTGCCAGATCGCCATGTCAGCGCCGCGCGGCCCGGTATTCGTGTCCCTGCCGATGGAGTATCTGTTCGATGTGACCTCGAACAATCCGCCGGCCGCCGCGACGCTGCCGATACGCGCGACCGCCGCGCCGCAAGGGATCGCGCAGCTCGCAGACCTGCTCGCCGCTGCGAAAAACCCGGTGATCGTCACCGAGCGCGCCGGCGAGAACCTGAAGGCGGTGGGGCATCTGGTGGAACTGGCCGAACTGCTGGGTGCTCCGGTGGTGGAGGCGCGCGGCACCAAGTTTGTCTGTTTTCCGCGCACCCACCCGCTGCACGCCGGCTTCAACGTGCTCAGCGTGGTGAAGGACGCGGACGTACTTTTCAATCTCGGCGTGATCGCGCCCTGGCATCCGTCTTCGGCGGCGCCGGCGCCCGGCGCGAAGGTTGCGCTGCTCGACGAGAATCCATTGCGCCAGGAAAAGCCGGTTTGGGGCTATCAGGCCGATCTGTGCCTGTTCGGCGAGGTCGAAGGTTCTCTGGCGATGTTGCTCGAACAGGTCAAGATGCGCGTCAAGCCCGGAGAGCCGGCACGCGTGAAGGCGGCGGAAAACTGGGGCGCCAGAAACGCCGCGCGCCGCAAGAAAGTTGCCGCAGACGCCATCGCGCTGAAAGACAAGGCGCCGCTGGACGAGCGCTGGGTGGCGCAGGAGATGAACGAAATCATGCCCGCCGACGTCATCTACGTGGATGAAACCATCACCACCCACGGCACGCTGCTGGCGGCGCTGGATCGCGTCGGGTTGGGCGGATATTTTCAGGGCGCGGTGGGTGGACTGGGCACGGGGCTGGGGACCGCACTCGGGGTCAAGGACGCGAACCCGAAACGACCGGTGGTGTGCATGATCGGCGACGGTTCGTTCAACTACAACCCGGTGGTCGCCGCGCTCGGCTATTCTCAGGAGCACAACACGCCGATCATGATCGTCATATTCAACAACCAGGGATACCTGTCGCAGCAGTCGGGGATTCCGCACTACTACCCGGACGGGCATGCGGTGAAATCAGGCAATTTTTCCGGCACTGCGATCAAGCCCGGTCCCGATTACGCCAGCCTGGCACCGATCTATGGCGGCTACGGCGAGCGGGTCGAGAAGCCGGCCGAGGTGCGCGCAGCATTGCAGCGCGGGCTGAAGGCGGTGGGCGAGGGCCGGCTGGCCTTGCTCGACATCCGTCTTGCGCCCACGCCCGGCTGAAAGCCAGAAAGCCACGCCATGAGCAAAAAACGACCCAACTTCATCGTCATCATGACCGACCAGCACCGCGCTGACTACTTGGGTTGCGCCGGTCATCCCCTGGTCAAAACACCAGCGATCGACAGTCTGGCCGCGCGCGGCACGCGTTTCACGCGCTTTTATGTCTCCTCGCCGGTGTGCATGCCCAATCGCGCGACCTACATGACCGGGCGCCTGCCGGCGGTCAACGGGGCGCGGGGTAATGGCATGCCGCTTTCGCTTCAGGTCAATACCTTTGTCGATCTCCTGCGCAGCAAAGGCTACCGCACGACGCTGGTGGGAAAGTGCCACCTGATGACCATGACGGACCATCCGGCGATGTGGAAGCCGCAGATTCCCGAGGGTCTGGAAGCTCCGCAGGGGGATTTCGCCGAGGCGGTGAAACCCTGGGCGCCGGATTCGGTCTACGATCAGGAGAACGAAGCCAACTGGGCGCGCGATCCTGACTGGAAACTGCGGATGCCGTTCTACGGCTTCGAGCGGGTGCACCTTTGCACCGGTCACGGCGATCAGGTGAGCGGTGAATACCTGCACTGGCTCAAAAGCAAAGGCCAGGACCCCGCAAAGATCACCGGGCCAAAAAATGCCCTGGGCGCCGATGTAAATTGCCCGCAGGCCTGGCGCACCGCGGTGCCTGAGGAACTGTATCCGACACGCTATATCCAGGAGCATTCACTGCAGGTGCTCGATGAGCATGCCCGCGAGCACAAGGACGACCCATTCTTTCTGATGATGTCGTTTCCCGATCCGCATCATCCCTTCACACCGCCGGGAAAATACTGGAACATGTATTCGCCCGAGCAGGTGACGCTGCCGCCGAATTTTTACGCCCGGCCGGACGATATTGGCGGCCCGGTGGACTCGGCCATCCACATGCATGAAGAGAAGGGCTACGACCCTGAGCGCACCATGAGTTTCCTGCACCTGAACGAGCGCCAGGCCAGGGAAGCGATCGCACTGACCTGCGGCATGATCACCATGATCGACGATGCCGTGAGCGTCGTGCTCGACCGGCTCAAGACGCTGGGCATGGACCAGGAAACGGTGGTCGTATTTACGGCAGACCACGGCGACTACCTTGGCGACAAGGGCATCGCGTTGAAGGGGCCGCTGCATCTCAACTCCATTGTGAACGTGCCTTTCATCTGGGCCGATCCTGCGCAACCGGTGGCGAAAACCTGCGATGCGATCAGCGGCACGATAGATATATCCTCGACCGTCCTGGCGCGCGCGGGCCTGGCCGGTTTTCATGGCATGCAGGGCAGATCGCTGCTGCCGGAGGCGGCGACCGGGCGCGACCACGGCCCGGGTGTGCACCTTATCGACGAGGAATCGCAGCGCCCCAATTTCGGCTACCCGGCACCGGTGAAGCTGCGCACCATGATTGCCGGCGACTGGCGCATCACCCTCTACGAATACGCACCGCACTGCGAGATGTACAACCTCAAAAACGATCCGGATGAGAACCACAATCTCTGGAACCATCCGGACTATCTGCAGACGCGCGCCGAGCTGCTCGAACGCATGGTGCGGGCATCGATACATGCGCTGGATGCAAGTCCCGCGCCCCGCCGTCGGGCATGAGGGTTCCGGATTGCAAACCTGAAACGACGAGGAACACGCCATGAGGCTGATTGCCTCCCGGCACCCGGGCCGGGGGCACAGGCGTCATGACCACAGATACCGCATTCGTCTATTTTTCAAGGCCGATTGCGAGGCTGCTGGCGAGGTTTGTGCATGCGGGCGCATCAATCCCGGTAAAATCCGGCTTGGGCAGGGTTGCAAAATTTCATAGGAAGATATCGCCGGTGGCCTATTTTGAGTGGACTAGCGACATGGGACTTGGCCATCCGCAGATTGACGAGCAGCATAAACGGTTGCTGCTGCTTGGCGAGGCCGTCGTCGAGCCACTGCTGGATTCAGCGGACCATAAGCCCGGTCTTGCGCAACTCCAGGCGCTGATCGAATACGCAGAGGAGCATTTTGCGTTCGAGGAACGCCTGATGCGCTCCATCGGCTATACCGAAATGGAGCAGCACGCGAAATTCCACGCATCGCTGCTGCTGGAACTGCGGACCTTTTTTTCCAGGGTGGAGCAGGGCGAGCGCACCAATCCTGCAAAAATGATCAGCTTCCTCTGGGACTGGCTGATTCTTCATATCGACTCGGCGGACCGCGAGCTGGTGACCTGGCTCGGGCTGGTTGATCCCGACAGCCACTAGCGGCGGGTAGGCTCAAAGCCGGTTTTTGCCAAGGACGCCCTCTGTTCCAGGAAATGGTCGAGGCAGCACCGCCTGAGGGCGTCGGTCCCCTGGTGACAGGGGCGCCGCACGCTTTGCTGCGCTGAACATGGTCACAGAGTCGAAATGGCATGTTTGGAGCGCAAGCACTGCCGGCCATGAACTAAAGAGGTGCCGCAAGGTCTGAATGCTGTTCAGACCTTTTCGTCCCCGGTGGCTGTACCGAAAGGAGGAAATTTGAAGCATTCTGCGGCATTGTTTTCCATGGTTGTGGCGCTTGGTGGCTGCGCAGCAGCCCTCGTGCCCGGTACCAGCCGGGAACCCGATGTGATTGCGCGTTTCGGCACGTCCTTGGAGGAGTCGCAACTCCCCGATGGTGGTCGCGTGCTGGAGTATCCGCGGCAACCGCTTGGACTCGAAAACTGGCGGGTTAGCCTGAGTCCTGACGGCACGGTACGCGCGGTCGAACAATTGCTGGACGAGCCGCATTTCGCCCGCTTGAAGCCGGGGATGTCTATGGACGAGGTAAAGCGCGTGCTGGGTCGCCCCTACGGTACCTCCCATTATTCAAATCTCGACGAAGACGTCGTCAGCTGGCTCTACCGCGATCCATTCACGCGAATGTTCTTTAACGCGCATTTCGATGTTGCCGGCCATCTGAAATTTACCTCTCGTACACCGGATCCGAGTTCGGTTGTTCCGGTAACCCGCGGACGCCGGTAGGCGGATTTGTCCGCCAGAAGCCTGGTCGAAAATTAAAAATGGGGATTGAGTAGGGCGGGCGGGCGAACCTGTTGATCAGCGCAGGAGTGCTTTTTCGTTTGCCGGCGCGAGATTTATGCGACCGCAGTCGCATCTTTGGGCTTGTCGTACACGGACCACGAGACAGCCTGGTGTCGGGCACAAAATCAGCCCCGGACTTCAGCCCAAAGCACTCTTGGGGCAAGAATGCAATGTTTTTATAAAGGGGTCTTGACGATCGAATAAATAGCTAAAAACATTAAAAAACAATACGTTAAAAATTACACTTGACAGGAAAGGGGGGTATTGCGCCATGCTAGCTGTGCAGTCTTCGTCTAGTGGCAATCTCGACGAAACCGAATGTCTGCGGAGCAACTCTGGCTTGGAGCATTGAGCAGTCCGCAGCCCATTCGTACCCACCTCGGCTTGGAGCCGCTCGTGACAGCCAGTATGGCTTTCGCGGCCGGTTTCCAAGCCGATTTTTTTAGGGCTTCTTTTTAGCCACCAACAACAGGGTGGATTTCTTCTGGGCCGCTGGTCAGGGTCATTCGTCGAGCTTGACGCCCAGCCGGCGAATGTGTGCGCCCCACTTCTCGCGCTCCTTCACCAGGCGGGCGCCGAACTCGGTCGGGCTCTCCAAATAGGGAATCAGCACCATCGCTTCGAGCTTCGCCGCGACCTCGGGCGTTCTGGTGAGCCGGACAATCTCAGCATTGAGGCGCTGGATGATCGCCTGCGGTGTGCCGGTCGGCGCAACCACCATGAAGGAGGCGTGTACCCCGGCCTCGGGATAGCCCGCGTCGGCGACAGTCGCCAGATCGGGAAGCTGGGGAATGCGGGTCGAAGCGCCCAGGGCGATGAGTTTTCCGGCGCGCAGTTGCGGAAGAATGGCGACCACGTCGGAATACATGAAGGAGATCTCGCCGCTCAGCAGGTTTTGTACTGCCTGGCCCAGCCCCTTGTAGGGGATGTTGGTGAACTGCGCGCCACTGACTTCCTCCAGCAGGCGCACCCCCAGCGCCGTGGAACTGGTCGCCTGCGCCGATCCGTAGGTCAGTTTCCCGGGCATCTTCTTCCCCAGTGCAACCAGCTCGGCCACGCTGCGCGCCGGCACCGAAGGGTGGACCACGAAAATCAGGGGGCTGATGACCCCCCCTGCCACCGGCGCGAAATCCTTCTCCGCGTTGAAGGGCATGCTCTTGTAGAGGAACAAATTCATGATCAGCGAGGGGCTGGCCGCGATCAGAATGGTGTAACCGTCGGGTGCCGAGTGTGCCGCCGCCTCTGCACCGATGTTGCCGTTGCCGCCGGGGCGGTTCTCGACGACGAATTGCTGCTTGAGTGAGTCACTGAGCACCGCACTCATCAGCCGCGCGTAGGCGTCGGTACCTCCGCCGGGGGTGGACGGTACGATGATGCGAACGGATTTGGCCGGCCAGGGGTTCTGCGATAGTGCGGGCGTCGCGCACAGGCCAATGCAAAGGATAGCGCCCAATATGACGGCAGCGGATGGTGTTTTCATGTCCTCTCCTCGACTATGTTTCTCCAGTGTACTGGACAATTCCGGCGGGCGTGACGGCAGCGGCCCGGCTGGAGGCGCCCGTGCGTGTATGGCGGTAGCTGACTGTTCCGGTCGCCGCGCGCTGTGCGGCCGGCGTGCTACGCTATCCATTCCAGAAAATACAGGGGGCCCAAATGACCATGCCGGGACGATTGATCGCCGCATTCGCACTGATCTTGCTGTGTGCTGCGCTGCCCCAGGCGAGCGCCCAGAATTACCCTGTGAAAGCGGTACGCGTGATCGTGCCGCATCCGCCGGGCGGCGGTCCGATCGACGGACCGGCGCGCGGCATGGCTGATTACCTGGGCAAGGGGTTCGGCCAGATTTTCATGGTGGAGAACCGCGACGGCGCCGACGGGCTCATCGGGACGGAGGCCGTGGTCAAGTCCGCACCGGATGGATACAACCTGCTCACCACCAGCGCGTCGGTCATCACCCTAAACTCCTTCGTCCGCTCCAACCTGCCCTATGACTCGTCGCGCGACCTCGATCCGGTGGGCTATATCGGGGTCATCAACAGCGTGGTGCTTGTGCATCCCTCGGTGCCAGCCAAATCGATGCGCGAACTGCTCGATCTCGCGCGCGCCCGGCCCAATACCATAAGCTGGGGCACCCTCGGCACCACCAGCATAGGCTCATTGCTCATCGGTCTGTTCAAGAACGACTTCAATGCGCCGTTTTACATGATCCCCTACAAGAGCACCGTCCAGGCTTTGCTCGGCACCGTCGCAGGCGATGTCAACGTGGTCGCCTACGCGGTGGGCGATGCCGCGCGTTTTGCCAAAGCCGGCAAAGTGCGTGCACTGGCGATAACCGGGAGCAGGCGCGCAACCGAACTGCCCGACGTACCGACCCTCGGGGAGGTCGGGGTCAATCAAAAGTTCCGCAACTGGGTGGGCATGTTTGCACCCGCCGGTACGCCCAAAGACATTATCCGCAGGCTGAACGCGGAAATGGCCAAGGCCGTCGGCGATGCTCAGTTCCGGCAGCGGTACCTCGAGTCGGTGGGCCTGTCCACCGACGAAGTGAGCGGGGCCTCCCCGGAGAAGTTCAGCGAATTCATCAAGACCGACCGCCAGGCCTATGCCGAAATCGTCAAGTTGGCCGGCATAGAGAAGCGCTAGCGTTGCACGGCCGATTCGCGCGCCCTTCGGGCCGGTTGGGGCCGGCGGAAGGTCATTCGCAAACCCTCCGCTGACCGGAACTCCCCATTATGGCGCCCCCGCAATTGTCCTAGGTGCGGGGGGCATCTTTGGCTATGATGCGCGGCTCCGCGAAGGCTTATCCATGATTATCCTCAAGAATGTCACCCTGCGCCGTGGCGCCAAGGTGTTGCTGGACAATACCTCGGTCACCATCAACCCCGGCGAGAAAGTGGGGCTGGTCGGGCGCAATGGCGCCGGGAAATCCACGCTTTTCGGGCTCCTGAACCGCTCCCTGCACGAGGATGCCGGCGATTGTACGGTCCCCACCCAGTGGCGGATGGCACAGGTCGCGCAGGAGATGCCCGAGACCAGTCAGAGCGCGACGGAATTCGTCCTGGAAGGCGACAGCTTCCTGATGGCGGCCCGCGAGGAAGTCCGCGCTGCCGAAGCCGGCGACGATGGCATGCGCATGGCACATGCGTACATGGCTTTGCACGACGCCGGGGAGCACGATGCCCCGTCGCGGGCGCAGGCGCTGATTCTTGGGCTGGGATTCACGGTTGCCGAGCTGGATAACCCGGTGAGCAGTTTCTCCGGTGGCTGGCGCATGCGGCTGCAACTGGCGCGGGCGCTGATGTGCCCCTCCGACCTGCTGTTGCTTGATGAGCCGACCAATCACCTGGATCTGGATGCGCTGATCTGGCTGGAAACCTGGCTCAAGCGCTATGCCGGAACCATGCTGGTGATCAGCCACGATCGTGAATTTCTCGATTCCGTGACCTCGGTCACGCTGCACATAGACAATGCCAGGCTGTTGCGTTACGGGGGCAACTACAGCGCTTTCGAGACCATGCGTGCCGACCAGATGGCGCTGCAGCAGTCGGCCATGGTGCGGCAGCAGGACAAGATCGCGCACCTGCAGAAATTCATCGATCGATTCAAGGCGACCGCCAGCAAGGCACGGCAGGCACAAAGCCGGGTCAAGGCGCTGGAGCGCATGGAGCGCATTGCGCCGGTGCTGGCCGATGCGGAATTCACCTTCGAATTTCAGGAACCGGTCACCCTGCCCAACCCCATGCTGTCGATGCAGGGCGCGTCATTCGGTTATCCGCCGCCGCCGGATGCGCCGGCGGGCTCGCCGCCCACCGTCATCGTGCGCAACATAAACCGCTCGGTGCATGCCGGCCAGCGGATCGGCATCCTCGGCGCCAACGGACAGGGCAAATCAACCCTGGTGAAAACCGTGGCGCGAACGCTGGCCCCGATCAGCGGGGAAATCACCGAGGGCAAGGGCCTGAACATCGGCTATTTTGCACAGCAGGAACTCGACGTATTGCGCCCCGAGGACACGCCGATGCAGCACATGATCGACCTTGCCAAGGCGGCGCTTGCCGGCAATCGCGGCGGATGGATCAATGCCCGCGAGCAGGACCTGCGCAACTTCCTGGGGACCTTCAATTTCAGCGGCGACATGGTCAAGCAGCCGGTCGGTACCATGAGCGGTGGCGAAAAGGCGCGACTGGTGCTTTGCATGATCGTCTGGCAACGCCCCAACCTGCTGCTGCTCGACGAACCGACCAACCATCTCGACCTGACAACCCGCGAGGCCCTGAGCGTGGCGCTCAACGAGTTCGAAGGCACGGTCATGCTGGTCAGCCACGATCGTGCGCTGCTGCGGGCCGTGTGTGACGAGTTCTGGCTGGTGTCGCGGGGAGGCGTAACACCGTTTGACGGCGATCTGGAGGATTACCAGCGTTACCTTCTGGATGAAGCCAGGCGGGGGCGTGAAGCGGCCTCCGCACCGCAAAAACGCGCCGCCTGAACCGGCAATTCCGCAATCCGGGCGGCACAGCTGTCTGCGGCCGTTTGCCGGCCGGGTCAATCAGCGCAAGTTCGTTATTGCAGAATATCCGGCGCCGCTCAGGCCGCCAGCGCGAGTTTGAACAGTTTGATCGTGTTGGTCCTGGCGATCTTTACTCGGTCCGCTTCGGACAGCAATGGGGTGCTGTCGAACCACGAGGCGCCGTCGCTCATCACCTCCATCGGGTAGTCGACCGCGAACATTATCCGATCGATCCCCATCTGGCTGATCGCGCATTGGAACGCGACATCGTCGAAGTGCCCGCTGGTGGTGATATTGACATTGGATTTCATGTAGGAGCTCATCGGCTTCTTGGCGGGATAGCCTGCGGGTATCGTCTTGATGCGGTGGTCGATGCGCCACATATCGTAGGGGATGCGCTCGCCCAGGTGCCCGATGACGATCTGCAGCCTGGGATATTCATCGAACAGGCAGGATCCGATCAGGCGCAGTATGTGGAGCGAGGTCTCGACTGCAAAGCCCCAGGCGGAGCTGAACAGCCAGGGGTGCCCCTCGTAAGGTTGCGCCCGCTCGTACACCGCGGTGCGCGGATGCATGTAGAACGGTACGTCCAGATCCTGAACGCACGCCCAGAAGGGGCGGTATTCCGGCAGGTCGTAATAAATGACCGAGTCCGGCACGTCTTTCTGGGTGAAGCCATTGACCAGCGCGCCCGGAAAACCCAGTTCCCGGACGCAGCGGGTGAGTTCCCTTGCAGCGGCTTCGGGATCCTGCATCGGAAGCGCCGCGAAACCGCCGAACCGGTCCGGCCGCCGGGCGACCTGTTCGGCAAGATAGTCGTTGTATCGCCGCGCCGCTTCGATGGCTTCACTGGTATCGAGAATCATCTGCACGGCAGGGGCGTTGAGAGACAGTATCGCGTACTCGATACCGTTCTTGTCCATGTCGCGCAGTCGCAGTTCGTGGATGTCCACCAGGCGCCGCGCGGTTTCTGCCCAGGACTCCGCATGCTGCAGGCGCCGTGCCGTGTCTTCGTCAGCTTTTCCGAGCGCAAAATGCTCTTCGATTGCGATTTTTCCCTGCATGTGTGGACCTCTTCGGTGAGTGATTGCGGCGAACGCCGCTTTGTCAGGACGTGTTCAAATCGGCGGGGTGCCATGCTGCGCAACTGCGGCGGCCCGAATCTTATCGCGGAAGCGTGCATAAACGCGCGCCGCGCCGATCAGATTCCATTCGAGCCAGATGCACGAGGCAAAGAACGCCAGTCCGGCCGTCGATGCCAGCGCAGGCCAGAGCACGGCGGCCAGCAGCAGTCCGAGGGCGGTAATGTGCAGCCACATCTGGCGGCGCATCGATGCTTCCGGAATCATCTGCTTCATATTGGGCGGCGGGATTGCCGAGCCACCCTGCTGCTGCAAGTGCAGCCAGTTGAGAAACGGCATGATCTTGTAGAGCATGCCAGTGATCACCGACAGGAACACTCCCGGAAGGGCCAGCACGCCGAGCCATAGCGGCGCGCGCGAGTGGTCACCCAGTTGTGGCACCAGGTCGAAGATCACCCATGACATTGCGAATGCAAGCAGCGACAACATGGCGACGCGCCACAGGATGAAGGTCGCATCGGTCAGGCGCCGCCGGCGCCGGGACTGCAGCCAGAGCGTGGTAATGGCATAGGCACCTGCCAGCAGCATGCCCGCCAGCGCCACGCCGGACTGCCATGCCTGCACTGTGTCCTTCGGGGCAAAAAGCTGCAGCGACCACAAACAAAGGATCAGGAATAATCCTGCCGGCAGCGCGCGCGTCATCCAGTCCGGATAGGCCGGCGTAAGCTGGAACATCGGCACGACCAGAATGGAGACCCCGATCACCAGCATCAATGCCCAGCCGGCCAGGCCCCAGGCGACATGGACATTGATCATTGCCAGCAGCGACCATGTCGTCGCGGCATCGGCCTGCAAGCCCAGCGTGACTGCGAGCGTCGCGCCGAGCGCCACCGTCACCAGCAGGCCAAACACGGCCAGGCGCAGGATATGTATGCTCATGCCGCGCGCCGGCGTGCGCAGCAAGGCAATCGCCATAACCGTCAGGAACAGGCCCAGCGCCGCGGCGAACACCAGCGCGGCGACCAGGAACAGGATCGGTTGCTCCAGCAGGAAGGCCGTCGCAAGGAATACCGCCCCCGCGGTGATCATCGGGTGTACCAGGGATGCCACCAGGTGGGGGCGCCAGATGTTGTTGCCGGCCACCACCGCCACAAATTGCAGCAGCGAACCGCACATCGCCTGCAGCATGAAATCGACCACGATCAGATGGGTCATTGCCAGCGCTCCCGGCGACCAGCGCGACTGCAACGCAACCGGGCCGAACCAGGCCAGAACCAGCCCGGCGACGGCGCCAAAAACAGGGGCGGTCAGGAAGAACCGGTAGGGCACCGAGATGGGTGGCGCCTGTTCGAACGACAGGGCGGGTTGCATTGAAAGTCAGGCTTTTCGAATCCGGACTTCGCTGGTGCCGTCGGGTTTGCGATCCGAGCGATAGCTGAATCCGTTTTTCTCCAGTATCGAATACAGCGGCAATGGCTCGCAACGCAGCAGCATCGTCAGCTCCTCCCCGGGCGCAAGGCTCGCCAGTTCTTCCAGCGCAAGTTGCAGCGGTTCTGGCGGCAGCAGGTCGCGTCCGTCGATCAGGCGCTGCTCAGGCATGCCCTTTTTCCAGCATCGCGTCCAGCTTTGAGCCCAGGATTTCGGCTTGCGGTCCGAGCGCCTGGTCGCACATCGGATAAAGGATGTTCTCTTCCTTCATGTTGTGCTGCTGCATCAGCATCAGCAAGGTCTCTGCGGAGCCGGCGTAGGCTTCCCCGTCGTGTGCGGCACAGGCCGCCTCGAGTTGCGCGAGCAGGGAGCGCATCTGTTCGTGCTCATGGCGCATCATCTGGGTCGGCCCCGAGCTCATGCCGGTCGCCGCTTCGAACGCCGGAAACAACAAAGTTTCCTCGGCGTCGAAGTGCGTATTGATCTGATCGTGGAAATGGCCGAATGCGGTCGCGGCCACCGCCCAATCGCCGCGTTGAACGCATTCCTCGGCGTCGACAAAGAGGTCGTCGCAATGCCGGTGATGTGCGGGGAGCACCTGCGCGGAAAGTGTCATGGCAGCGCCTTGAAAATTGAGATGGCCGATCTTAGCAGCGGCCACTGCCGATCCCGCCACCCGATAGCGAGAACCCCCGGCAGCGCTCGCTGGCGCCGGGGGTTAATAGGGATATTCCGAACAAGGGGAGGGGCTTCGCCCCCTCGTCATGCCCCCGAGTCAGAGGGAAACGCTGATTGGGTAGACTGCGAAAATGGGTTTGCTCAGCGTTTCCATGGGTATTTTTCAGGCCCAAGCCGGTTCCGCCGCGCGGGGGTAGACTAAGTCCTTGGTGGCGTTGACCCATGTGCAGAATTCTCCTCGACCGGGAGCTAACCATGACCAAGCAAGGCCAGAGGAAAACCCCGCGCCGCGCGCGCTCGATCAAGACCAGGCGCGACTTTGAAGGCGCAGCGTTGGTCGTCAACCGGCTCGCCGGCAATTCCGAGCCGGACACGGCCGCCGAGACGCGCCTGAAACAACTGCTCAGGGAACTCGACAAGCTCGACCTGCCGCAAGACGACACGGACGCAGACCTTTCGTCCGACGACGACTATCCGAAACCCGGGCGGCGCTGGTCGGACGAATCCTCTGAGCGCGATTAGCCCGGGTCGCAGGTTCAGGACTTGCGCACCGGCGCTTTGACCAGCAGGAAGAAAACCGAACCAAGACCGGCGAGCATCGCGAGCGTGGTAAATCCCGAGCGGTAATTGCCGGTCGCATCGGCAAGTGCGCCGGCTACGACCGGGCCGACCACCTGGCCGATCAGCACAATCATGAAAGACAGCCCGGCGATCAGTCCGATCGAGGTGCGTCCGAAATAGTCGGCGCGCATGGCCTGCATCAACGGCCCGCGCAATCCCCACGCCACACCGTGCAATGCCGCGAAGCCCACCAGCATGAAATAGGATGTTGCGTAGGTAAGCAGCAGCATTCCGGTCATGTGAAAGAAGGTGCAGCCTGCCGACAGCAGGCGCTTGTCATAGCGATCGCCGATGGCACCCGCAAGCAGAATGCCGAGAAACTGGCCCGCAGTCATCAGTCCCATGACCATGGCGGCGGCGTCCAGCGCATAACCCAGGCCTTCCTTGAGGTGGGTGATGGCGTGCACGTTAACCGCGCTCACCACCAGCAACGACAGCCCGTGCCCCAGCGATATAAACCAGAAGGCCCCCGTTCTGACTGCCTGGCTTGCGGTGAAATCGGGACCGGCCGCCGGTGCGGCTGAAGTCGGTGATGTTGCCGCAGGTGCGGCTTCTTCGGTGCGGGAATTGCGCAAGCCGTCGACGACTTCCCCGATATCCGCGGGGCGGCGGCGGATGACCGAGGCCAGTGGAAAGCCGACGAGAATAATGAACACCCCCGCGGCGAGTGCCGTGGTGCGCCAGCCAAAGCTCAGCATCGACATGGCGACCAGCGGAGCCAGCATGCCGCCGCAGGCGCCGCCCAGTTGCATGGAGGATAGAGCCCGCGCGCGCTTTTTCTCGAACCAGTGCATCAGCGCCACGGTAAGCGGAAAAAAGCCGGAGAACCCCGAGCCGAGAGCGATCACCAGGAAAGCCGCATAAAAGCCGGTCAGCGACTCGACCTGGCTGAACAGCATGAATCCCATGCCTAGCATGATGATCCCGGACCTGACCATAACGCGCGAGCCGAAGCGATCGATGAGCCAGCCCTGAATCGGTCCGAGCAGGGCGTTTTCCACCTGCTGGATCACCGCGGCGCCCGCCAGTGCGGCCTTGCCCCAGCCGAACTCCTCGCGCAGCACGGCAACATAGGCGCCCAGCGACTGCTGCAGCAGACCCGACTGGATGACCTGCAGGCCGAACGAAGCCCAGACCATTTTCCATCCGTAGAAAATGCGGTGTTTCTTCGTTTCGCTCATTGCGGCGCCGCCCTGCCGGCGCGCGTGGTCCTTGCCACGGGGGTCGGGCGCCAGGACCATGCCCTGCAGATCATCTCGCGCAGGCCCTGCGGTTCAATCTTCGGGCTTGATGCCGGCGTTCGAGATGACCTTGCCGAACAGGTCCGAACCCTTGCGCACCAGCACGGCGAATTCCTCGGAGGAATTGGCAATGACGAAGTTGCCCATCTCTTCCAGCTTGGGTTTCATGTCGGCTGCGGTCAGCACCTTGACCATCTCGCTGTTGAGCCGCTGCACGACAGGGCGCTGCATCTTCGCCGGCCCGAACATGCCGAACCACGAGGGCGGCTGTTCGAATCCGGGAACGATTTCCCCCGCGGTCGGGATATTGGGGGCGACCTGGAATCGCTTGGATCCGAGCCACGCGAGGAGTTTCAGTTTGCCGCTGGCCAGGAACGGCCGCACGTTGGGCAGTGCGCTGAGGGTCATCTGGATCTGCCCGCCAACCACATCGTTGACCGCGACAATGGTTCCCTTGTACGGCACATGCAGGATGTCGACACCCGCAGCCTGCTTGAAGGCTTCACCCACCAGATGAAAGACTGAACCGACACCCGGCGTTCCATAGGCGAGTTTGCCGGGGTTGCGTTTGGCGTAGTCGATCAACTCCTTCAGCGAATTGGCCGGGACGGATGGATGGACCACCAGCGTGGAGACCGGTTCGACAAACGCGGTGATCGGCGTGAAGTCCCGTTCGCCGTCATAGCGCACATTTTTGGACAGGAACTTGACGGTGATCTGCGAACTGGGTGTGGTGAACAGCAGGTTGTAGCCGTCCGGCGCCATCTGCGCCACCTGCTCCGAGGCGAGCACGCCGGACATCGCCGGGCGGTTCTCCAATATCAGCGGCTGACCGAGGCCCTCGGCGATGCGCGGGCCGACCATGCGCAGGATGACATCGGCCGCACCGCCGGCGGGGATGGTCACGATGACGCGCACCGGTTTGGCCGGGAAGGTCTGCGCGTGGGTCAGCGTGGCGATGGATGCGAGAAGAAGGCCTAGGCAGCCAAGAAGGCGTTGCATTTTCTTTACTCCGGAGAAAAAAGCGCGCGGAACCATATCCGCGCGCCGTCCTGATCGAAACTCCCGGTCAGATTTCTATCACTTCCTGGGGGAATTTGTGCAGGTGCTCCTGCGTGCCGTCCGCCTTCACCAGATAATTGTCGCAAATGGTCATGAATTCCTGCGGCGTGGTGACTTCAGGATGGCAGGCGAAATACATGTTCGCTTCGACCTTCATCTGCGTTTCATCGCGGCGAACCAGGGGGCGCTCCACCAGGTCGTAGCCCTGGCCATGGGAATGCAGGCGTTCTTCCTCGTGCTTTCCCTTGCCGCGCATGAAGGCATTGTGCGCATCCCAGATTTCCGGAAAGGACGCCCCGGGTTTGAGCCGCATCACGGTATTTTTCTGCGCTTCAATGATCAGCGCAGCCAGGTCCTTGAGCGCCTGGGGCGCTTTGCCCAGGCAGAAGGGGCGGGCGATTTCCGTGTAATAGCCGCCGGGACCGCTGTTTTCCACCAGCAGCATGAACACGTCGCCCTTCTTGATCTCACGGCCCATCTGCGAGCGCGGCTTGTAGGCCGCCGGCTCCGGCGGCGTGGCCGAAGAGCCCAGGAAAATGCCGTTTTCGCTACCGAGCAACTGGCCCTGATACTGCGCGTAGGCATAGACCTCGAAGTCCTTCATGCCGGGCTTGATGTGGCCGGCGACGCGACGCATGACTTCATCCTGCATGGCGCAGGAATTGCGCACCAGCTGGATTTCCTCGGCGCTTTTCACGCACTTGACCTTGTCGATGATGTCGGTGGCATCGACAATGTTGACGCCCTTGGCCTTCAACAGTTCGGTGAGCCGCGCGCCGAAGCTGTGGTACATGGCGGCCGGGCACACCATGCCGACGGTCTTGTGGCCGTCATTGAGGATTTCACGCGCGAGGATGTCGGCGTCGTAATGTCCGGTGTACTGCAGTGAAGGATAGCTCGGCGCAAATGCGCGCTTGCCGATGCCGCGGTTGGGCGCGCTCTTGCCGTCGAACCTGCGGTCCTTGCCGAATGGTCCCTGGTTGACCACGGTCATCAGGCCGTCGGCAGGGAACATGACGGTGATCGGATTGGATCCGCTGTTCAGCTGATCGATGAACCAGCGCACATAGCCGCCGCCGGATTGCGCGTTGGTGCTTTGTGTCACCAGGACATCCACGCCGGCGGATTTCATCTGCGCCCGTGCGGCCGCCCAGCGCCGCTGCAGCTCCGCGGTCGAGATCGGATGCAGCAGGCGGATATCGAAGGTTTCCTTTTCCAGGACGGCGGCCATAGATGTCTCCTCGTTGGTTTTTTTGGGGATGCTGCTGTGGTGCCCGGTGCGGGCAGGCCTTGCGGAACTGGAAAATGTAGCAGAATTTCCGGGATCCGATAGGTTGTTTTCCCGTATCAGGTTGAGAACACGCGCACCTGGGTCGGATCGATGCCGGCCATGACATTGGCGCCGTTGGGAAAGCCCGGCTCCCCCTTGCGGTGTGGAACATCGGCCAGCAGTTCGGCATTGCCGGCCCGCATGCGATAGCGGATGAATTCACCGAGGAATTCGCGTTCGCCGATCTGCGCCGGAATCCAGGCACGAGCCGGGTCGCCGCTTTGTTGCGGCAGTGCCAGCTCCAGCGCATGCGGCCGGAATGCAAGCGTGATTTCGCCGCGGCTTGGCGCGCCCTCCGGCAGCGGCAGGCTGAAAACACCGGCGCCTGATGAAAACAGCGCAGACGCGCCGTCACGCTCCTGCAGCGAGCCGCGCACCAGGTTGATGCTGCCGATGAACTCCGCGACGAAGCGGCTCGATGGCGCGTCGAACAATTCCATGGGGTCGCCCACCTGTTGAATGACACCGCGGTCCATGACAGCCAGACGGTCGGCGGTGGTGAGCGCCTCTTCCTGGTCATGGGTGACGAAGATGGTGGTGATGCCCAGGCGCCGCTGCAGCGCCACCAATTCGCGGCGCATGTGGTGGCGAAGCTTGGCGTCGAGGTTGGAGAGCGGTTCGTCGAGGAGCAACACGCGCGGCTCAATCGCAAGGGTGCGTGCCAGCGCCACGCGCTGCTGCTGGCCGCCGGAGATCTGTCCGGGTTTGCGATCGGCAAGTCCGGTGAGATCGACCAGTTCCAGCGCCTTGGCGACGCCGCGCCTCACGGCATCGCGCGGCAGGCGCTTTTCCTCGAGGCCGAAGGCGACGTTTTGCGCCACGCTCATGTGCGGCCACAGCGCATAGCTCTGAAAAACCATGCCCACGTTGCGCTTCCAGGGCGGTACTGCGGTGATATCCTCGCCGGCCACGCAAACGCGCCCGGATTGCGCCCGGTTGAAACCGGCGATCAGCCGCAGCAGGGTCGATTTGCCGCAGCCGGAGGGACCGAGCAGCGCGAAAAACTCCCCCGGTTCGATGGTGACGTTGATGTTGTCCAGCACTTTGCTGGCGCCGAAGGACAGGCTGACATTCTCGACATCCACGCGCACCGGTTCAGTCATGAGGTTTCTCCACGATCAACGCCTCTCCATGGAAGCCTGGCGCGCGATCACCAGCCGGTTGGAAAGATAGGTGCCCAGCCCCACCAGTATGACCGCCAGAACACCGAGCGCCGCCCCCGGGCCGCGCCCGGCGATGGACTGCATATAGAGATATACCCCGTAGGACATGGGCGCCAGGCTCTCGCGGCTGGTGAGCAGGATGGTCTCGGAGATTTCGCCCGCGGCGGTGATGAAGCTGGTGACAAAGCCGGCAAGTATCCCGCCCATCATCATCGGCACCACCACCCGCAGGATGGTGCGGCCTCGCGAGGCGCCCAGATTCTGCGCGGCCTCCTCCATTGAAAGGTGCACCTGCGAGAGCGCGGCATTGCAGGAACGCAACGCGTAGGGCAGGCGGCGCACTGAATAGGCAAGGACAAAGATCAATCCCGAACCCAGCAACGGTCCCATGCCGAAAGGCAGCTCGACATCGCGGAAACTGCGCAGGTAGCCGATTCCAAGCACCACGCCGGGCATGGCGAGGGCCACCGTGGAAAGATGGTCCAGCCATTGCCTGCCAGGCAGCCGGGTGCGCAGCACCAGGTAAGCGATGGCGGTTCCCAGAACGACATCGAGCAGGGCTGCGCCGCCGCAATAGGCCAGGGTATTGAGCATCATGCGCGTGGAATCGCGGAAGACCGCGCTGTAATTGGCAAGCGTGTAGGCATCGGGCAACACCGAATAGCTCCACACTCTGGAGAGCGAAAGCAGCAGCAGGCCCAGGTGCGGCGAGAGCACCAGGAGCAGCAGCGCGATCACCAGTGAATACGCCATCAGCGCCTGCCAGGGCGTGAGTTGCCGGCGCAATCCCGCGGCGCCGCCGCGCTGCAGGGTGGCGAAGTCGTGGCCTTTGAGGAACCACGACGATCCGGCCATCGCGCCAACAGAAAACAGCACCAGCAGGACGCAGATCACATAGCCGATGGGATCGTCGATGCCGATGGAGGTGACGCGCAGGTAGGCCTGCGGCGCGAGCATGTTGGTGACATTCAGGATCAGCGGCGTGCCCAGGTCATCGAACACCTTGATGAATACCAGCGAGGCGCCCGCGATATAGCCGGGCAGTGCCAGCGGAAACACCACGCGGCGGAACAGGCGCCATCCCGAGGAGCCGAGATTCTGCGCGGCCTCCTCCATCGCGGTGTCGATATTGGCCAGTGCCACCGAAAGGTTGAGCAGAATGAAGGGAAAGTAGTGCAGGCTCTCGACGAAAATCACGCCATTGAGACCGTCCATGAGCGGGATGGACAGGTCGAAGGCGTCCAGCAGAATCAGGTTGAGCGATCCGGAGCGGCCGAACAGCAATTGCATCGCCGAGGCGCCGACGAAGGCGGGCATGATCAGCGGCAGCACGCCGAGTGTCTGGATGATGGCCGCGCCGCGAAAGCGGAATCGCACCGTGAAGTAGGCAAGCGGCACGCCGATGAGGCTGGTGACAAGAACCGTCACCCCCGCGACGTAAAGGCTGTTGAAAAAGGACTCGCGCATCAGCGTGATCTGGAAAAACGACGCGAAATGCGACAAGGTGAATCCGCCCGCCCCGTCGGCGAAGGCGACGTAGATCACGGTGAGAATCGGAGCTATCAGGAAAACGCCCAGAAAAGCCGCGATGGCCAGGCCCACCGCGGCCTGCAAGAATGTGACGCGAGAATTCAAAGATAAACCCTGAAAGCTTCGGAACAGGGGAAAGAGGGGGTTCCCCGCATTTTCGTTACTGCGCCCCCGTTATCCCCGACGCCCGTGCCATGGGGATTGATCAATTCGCGATCTTGGCGGCTTGGTTGGCCAGCACTACGGCGCGCGCGTAGTTCTTTTTGGCTTCGTTGGCCCAGTGTTCCTCGAGCGCGGTGACGCGCTTGGTGGTTTCGGCGCTGCGCTTGGTATCGCGGAAGATCTTGAGGAACTCCTGATCCTTGGCTTTGGTTTCGTCCACCACCGGTGAATAGGCAAGCAGTTTCGCTTCGGCAATCTGTTTGGCCGCCTGCGCGTTGGGCTTTGCCGCCAGTTTCTTTTCCGCGTCGTTGATGGCGCGGGCCGCCGCCACCAGTTCCTTGTGGCGGAAGGTAATCGATTGATCGAAGAGCGAAGATACGACGTAGTAGCGTGCTTCGGCCAGATCCGAGTCGAAATTCACCTTGGCGCGGATCTTTCCGGTATAGGGATTGGGCCAGTCGGCGGGGGCTTTCTTGTAGGTTTCGGGCAGCACCGGCAGGCGGCTGATGGTCTTGTCCAGAAGCAGTTCCTGACCCTCGGGGGAGAGCGAGAACTGGATGAACTTGCGGCCCTGTTCTGCATTTTTTGCGCCGTTGATCAGGGCAATATTGGCCGGCACGATGGCGGTGACGCTGGGGTAGACGAATTCCACGGGGAAGCCGGAGTTTTTTGGCGCGAGGCCCAGGAAGTCAATTACCAGGCCGATGCCGTATTGCCCGTTGGAAACCCCGTCGGGTACGCCAAAGCTGCGCTCGGTGATGGCCGCGGCATTGCCGGCAATGCGCAGTATCTGCTCCCATCCCTTGGCCCATCCTTCGCCCTGAAGGATGGTTTCCATGGTGAGGTGGGTGGTGCCTGAGCGCGACGGCGAGGAGGTCGCAATGTGGCTGAAATACACCGGCTTGGCCAGATCGGCCCATTCGCGCGGTTCGGGCAGTTTGTTGGCGCGCAGATAGCGCGTGTTCCACATGATGCCGTAGCCCGCCAGCGCCTGGCCGAGGTAAAAGCCCTGCGGATCGTTGATCGGATAGTTGCCGATCTTGTTGGGAATGCCCTTGATACCCGGGTCGAATTTCACCAGCAGGCCGTCCTTGGCCAGCACCTCGAAGGCATCCGGTGCCGACGCCCAGAAGACATCCGGCCGCTCGCCGACGCGCAGTTCCCGCACGTAGGCCACGCCGGCGGCAGTGGCCTTGTTGAGAATCTCGACCTTGACGCCAGGATTGCGTTTCTCGAAAGCCTGCTGGTAAATGGAGGTCAGTTCCTTGGGAAAGGAGGTGACGATGGTGACCTGCTGCTGCGCCATTGAGGCAAGCGGCAGCGCCGCGAGCAGTGCGAATAATCGATAGGCGGGTTTCATGTGAATTTCTCCAATTGAAAAACCTTGTCGCGATTTTAGTGCCGCGCCGGATTCGGGACTGAGCCGGGCGCAGTGTTGCACGGAGGCTACAATGCGCGGCATTATCGCCTCCGCAGAAGAGATTGCCAGCATGAAAGTTGCCATCATTGACGATTATCAAGACGCCGTGCGCACTCTGGGCTGTTATGCCAGGCTGTACGGGCATGAGGTCACCGCGTTCAATGATCCGCAATCCGATCCGGCCGTCATCACCGCCCGCCTGGCGGGATTCGAGGCGGTGCTGCTGACGCAGCAACGCACGCGCTTTACCCGGGCAATGGTCGAGGGGCTGCCGGCGCTCAAGCTGATCAGCCAGACCGGCGCCAATACCGCCCACATCGATGTGGCCGCGTGTACCGAGCATGGCGTGACGGTCAGCGCCGGCGGTGCGGGACTGCCCAGTGCCACGGCCGAGCTGACCTGGGGCCTGATCATCGGCGCGCTGCGCCATATTCCCTATGAGGCTGCGCAGTTGCGCGCGGGGCATTGGCAGACATCGCTGGGAACCGGCCTGCACGGCAAGACCCTGGGCATTTACGCTTACGGCCGGATTGGCAGCATCGTCGCCGCTGTCGGGCGTGCATTCGGCATGAACGTAGTCTGCCTGGGGCGCGGCGCTTCGATGGAGCGGGCGCGCGCGGCCGGTTTTGTTACCGCGCAGAGTCGCGAAGCGTTTTTCGAGTCGGCCGATGTTGTGTCGCTGCACCTGCCCCTCAACGCGGAGACCCGCGGTATCGTGACGGCCGCGGATCTCGCGCGCATGAAAGCTACGGCTTTGCTGGTAAATACCAGCCGGGCGCCGCTCATCGGCGCGACGCTGCTGGCCGAGGCGCTGAAAAAAGGCCGCCCCGGTTTTGCGGCAGTGGACGTCTTCGAGGAAGAGCCGGTGCTCGGGGCCAATCACCCTTTGTTGAATATGGATAACGCGCTGTGCACTCCGCATCTGGGCTACGTTGCACGCGAAAACTATGAGTCTTATTACGGTACTGCCATCGATCAGATTGTGGCGTTCGCTCAGGGCAAGCCGATCAATGTCGCGAACCCCGGGGCGCTGAAAAAATAGCCGGCATCGATGCGCGCCGCGGCCGACGCGCCGCGGTCATATCCCGTAAAATGCGGCGCAGAAATTGATCAATCCGAGCCCCGCATTTACGGGGCTTGGCGATTTTGCCAGAGGCAATAGGATGAGGCTACGCAGCGTTGAACTGGAACTGCCGCAGGCGGATGTCGCGGCCAGGTTTCTGGCCGGAGCCTGGGGCCTGCTGGAGGCCGGAAAACGCGGCAACACAGCTTTTCTGCGCGGCACCGGGGACCATGCATACCTCATTTCGGTCGGCGAAGCAGTCACCGCGGGGGTCGCGTCGGTCACTTTCTCCGGAAGCAACGAGGAGATCGCTGCCGTGGCGCAACGTGCCAAAGCGGCCGGTGTGGTGCACCAGCCGATGCAATCCTTCGACGAGCCAGGCAGGAGCCACGGCTTCCTGCTGCAGGGACCGGAGGGGCAGGCTTACCGTTTCATTGCCGAAACAGAGCCTGTGGCCAGGCTGCCTGATAATCAGAATCGTCCGGTCCAGCTGACGCATGCGGTCATCAATTCCACCGACCGGGAGGCTTGCGTGCGCTTTGCCGAAAAGGTGTTCGGTTTCAAACTTTCGGACCGAACCGGCACGATGAGTTTCCTGCGCTGCAACCGGCAGCACCATGCCGTCGCCTATGCCAAAGCCGATCTGTGCTCTTTGAACCATGTGGCCTTCGAGATGCCCAATCTCGAGGCCGTCATGCTGGGAATCGGCCGCATGCGCGACAACGGCGTGCCCCTGGTGTGGGGGCCGGGGCGCCACGGGCCCGGCAACAACGTGTTCGCTTACTTTGTGGCGCCGTTCGGCGGCGTCATTGAATACACCTCCGAAGTCAATCTGGTTGACGACGACTATCCCGTGGGCAAGCCCGAAGACTGGACCTGGCCGCCCGGTCGTATCGATCAATGGGGCCTTTCGCTGAAGGACATGGCGCGCGCCGAGGTGGCCGAACGCCAGTACAAATTTCGGCTGTTGAATTAACGTCATGTTCACAGATCCGCGTACCTTTGCGCAGTGCGCCCCTCCGAAGCCGGCACTTCGAGATTGGCGCCACCCGGTAAATGGGATAGGACGACAGGCCGAAGATTCACCCATAAGCCGGATTCAACCCGGCAATATCTGAAAGAGTCCGACATGGCAATCAACTACGAAAAAATCATGGCATTCCAGCCGGCGCCGGTCGAGGTTGCCTATACCCGGCGCGACTGCATGTTCTATGCGCTGTCCATCGGCATCGGCATGGACCCGATGGACACCGGGCAGCTGAAATATGTTTATGAGAAAGACCTTGTCGCGTTTCCGTCGATGGTGAGCGTGCTCGGTTGGGCGACGCGCACCGCGCAGGAGAACGCCGAGCTCGGAATCGACCAGAAGATGGTGGTCGCGGCCGATCAGCGCGTGGTGATCCACAAACCGCTCGCGCCCGAAGGCAGGCTTGTCAGTCGCGCGCGCTACAAGGAGGTCATCGACAAAGGCGCCGGAGGCGGGGCCATCGTGCAGGCGATTCGCGAACTGGTCGACGCAAGCGGCGCCAAAGTAGCGACGATAGAGGGCAGCATTTTCGTGCGCAATCACGGCGGATTCGGCGGCAGAGTGACAACCACCCCGGATCCGGCCAAGGTGCCCGAGGGAGCGCCGGACCAGATCTGCGACCTGCCCACGGCGCCGAACATCGCGCTTTTGTACCGCCTCAACGGCGACATGAATCCCCTGCACGGCGACCCCGAGCATGCCAAGCGGGTCGGGTTTCCCGCACCGATACTGCACGGGCTGGCCAACTACGGCATCGCCGCGCATGCGATCGTGCGCACGGTTGCCGGTTACGACGCGGCGCGCTTCGAGAGCATGGAGGCACGGTTCGTCAAACCTTTCTTCCCCGGGGAAACCCTGCGCACCGAGATGTGGATACGCGGCAACGACGTTTATTTCCGCTGCCGTGTGCTCGGACGCGACGAGATCGTCCTGAACAATGGACTGGCGCGCATCAGCTCATGATGCAAAGGGAATAGGCACGACATCATGAATTGGGACAACACCACACTTTTTTCCGACGACAATCCGGCCGACGCGGCCTTTCGCCGCGAAGTCCGCCAATGGGTGGACAAGAACTGTCCGGAGAATTTGCGCGACCGGCCATCGCGTGTGACGCCGCCGGAGATGAAACCCTGGCACAAGAAGCTCTTTGAGCGCGGCTGGATAGCACCGCACTGGCCCAGGGAAGCCGGTGGCATGGGGGCGACGCTGGAGCAGCAACTGATCCTTTTCGAGGAAATTGCTCGCATCGGGGCGCCGACACCTTTTCCGCATGGCCTGAATTTCTTCGGCCCGATACTCATCCATGCAGGCACGCCGGAACAGAAGGCCAGGCATTGCCCCGGCATTCTCAGCGGCGATGTCACCTGGTGCCAGGGTTATTCCGAAGCCGGCGCCGGATCGGATCTTGCCAGCCTGAAGACGCGCGCGGTGCTGGAGGGCGATCACTTCATCGTCGACGGCCACAAGATGTGGACCACCAACGGCACCCATGCCGACTGGATGTTCGCGCTGGTGCGCACCGATGCCGAGGCGAAGCCGCGCCACGCCGGCATCAGCCTGATCCTCATCGACCTGAAAAGTCCCGGGGTCACGGTCAAGCCGATCAAGACCATCCGCGGCGATGCCGAGTTTGCCGAGGAGTTTTTCGACAACGTGCGCGTGCCCAAGGAAAACCTGATCGGCCCGCTCAACGGCGGCTGGAAACTGGCCACCATGCTGCTGGGCGGCGAGCGCTTTGCCACCGGGCATCCGCGCAATGCCGCCATCCTGCTCAACCGGGCAAGGCAGGTGGCACGCGTAACCGGCGCCGATGCCGATCCGGCATTTCGGCAGCAGTTGGCGGCGCTCGAAATCGATCTGCTTGCCTTCACCGCCTATTACCGCCATGGCGCCGCGTTGCATGGGCTGGGCAAGGTGCCCGAGTCGATGACGCCGGTGATGAAACTGGCGGCCGGCCCCCTGGCGCAACTGGCCTCGGAGTTTCTGGTGCAGGTGGCGGGTCCGGCCGGCGCAAGCCTGGCCGACATGGAGGTTGACGGGGAGGCGGTGAACCCTGCCGAGGATCTTTTCGAGATGCGCCGCGTGACAGTTGGCGGCGGCGCCAACGAAATCCAGCGCAACATCCTGGCCAAGCGCGCGCTCGATCTGCCCAGCTAGGAGCCAAGCGGCTATACATAGTCGTTGTAGAGGTGAATGACGAAGAACTTGGTCTTGTATGCTTCCCGTCATTTTGAAAAGTTGCGTCTTTTGCAACTTTTCAAAATGACGGGAAAAGCGGACGGCAAGGCGAAGCAAGCCGTTTGCTTCGACCTGGACCCGAATGGAAATTAAGCACGGTGGAGCGTCTATCCGCCTCACGAAATACAGCATTGCATACGGAGTCGATCAATGGAACCGATACTAAACGAACAGCAAAGCCTGATGCGGGAAACCGCGGTGCGGCTTTGCAAGGATTACGGCGGCCCGAAGCGCGCGCGCGCGCTGCGCAACGCCGGCACGGAAATGGACGTCCCGGCGTGGATGGAACTTGTCCGTTCCGGCTGGCTTTGCGCCGCGGTGAGCGAAGATGCCGGCGGCATGGGCATGGGCATACTCGATGTCAGCCTGGCCCTCGAAGAAGCGGGCAAGCAGTTGCTGATGGTGCCGTTTGCGGAAGTCGCGGCGGTCGCGCACGTCCTGGGAAAAATTGGCGCGCGGGCCGAAAACCAGCTCCGCGCCGTTCAGCAGGGCCTGCAGATACTGATGCCGGCTTTGCCGCAGGAGGGCTGGGGCAATGTCGGATCCGCGCTGCCGATTGCGCGATTCGAAGGCGGACAATGGTTTCTCGATGGCAGGATCAGGCACGTGCCCTTTGCCCAGTCGGCCCAGTCTTACCTGGTCGCCGCCCGGATCGGCGACGAAATCATGCTGTGCGCGGTGCTCAGGCACCTGGTCAAGCTTGATACGGTAGCGAACGTCGATGGTTCCACATCGAGCGAACTGGTCATGGACGGCTCGCTGGTCGAGGAGTCCCAGGTCATGGTGCGCGGCGCCCAGGCGCAGGAGTTGCTTGAAACATTGCGCGATCTGCTGGCGATCACCACCGGTGCCGCGCTGGTGGGCGTGTCGGCCGCTGCGCTCGAGATGACGCTCGAGTACATCAAATACCGCCAGCAGTTCGGCAAGGCGCTGGGAAGTTTTCAGGCGCTGCAGCACCGCGTGGCCGATTGCTTCGTGAACCTGGAACTCAATCGCTCGCTGGTGTATCGCGTTGCCGCCTCGTACGACGCCGGCCAGATGCATGCGGCGATGGCCGCGGCGGTCAAGGCGAGAACCTCGCGCGTGGCCCTGTCACTCACCCGCGATGCGCTGCAACTGCACGGGGCGATCGGTTACACCGACGAGCACGATATCGGCCTGTACTACAAGCGCGCCATCGCACTGGCGGCGCTTTACGGCAACGATATCAACCAGACGGCGCGGTTTTCCGCGCTGACTTTGTAAGCCCCTGCCTGTCTACGGATTGATAAGAAAACCTGATGAATGCTCCGCAAGACCTGAACCCGCGCATCGCCACCATCACCGACATCGAGGCCCTCGAACGCGTGCCGCTCGAGGAGCGCATCGTTTCATGGAATGTCAACGAACTGATCCGGATCGGCTGCGAGCTCAACCCGGACAAGGCCGCCATCCAGTACATCGAGGACGGCGATCCTGCCAGCCCCTGCGTGACGGTGAGTTATCGCGAGCTGCAGCGACAGGCACGGCAGGCCGCCAATCTGTTTCATGCATTGGGCGTTCGCGACGCAGACTGCGTGTTCTATCTCCTGCCCAGCATGCCGCAGCTGTTCGTGGTCACCATGGCGGGGCTGGAGACCGGCATCACCCATGGCGCCAACTGGATGCTAAAGGCCGACCACTGGGTGGAGCTGATTCGCGCCTCCAAGGCGAAGGTGGTGGTGGCGCTGGGACCGACCCCGGGTTACGAGATCTGGGAAAGCCTGCAGAGCGTGCGCGATCAACTGGAAGGAATCCGGATTTTTTCCGTGCAGGGGCCCGGCGGCAAGGTGCTGCCCGACTCGGACCTCGATCTGGCCATGGCAAAGCACCCCGGGGACAGATTGACATTCAAGCGCGTGGTCAAAGCCGATGACGTCGGCGCCTATGTGCACAGCGGCGGTACCACCGGCGCCCCCAAGCTGGTGCGCATCCTGCATCGGGGCATGGCCTACAAGTGCTGGGCCAACGCGGTTGTCATGGGGCATGGCCCTGACGACGTGATTTTTGCCGACTATCCGATGTTTCACGTCGCCGGATTCTTCGGCCGCGGCATCCTGGCCCTGGCGCATGGCATGACCATCCTGATACCGCATCCGATGGGCGCCCGCGACAAGAAGTTCATTGCCAATTACTGGAAATTCGTCGAGAAATTCCGCGTTTCACTGATGTCGGGCGTGCCGACAACGCTGTCGGTACTCGCCAAAAACCCGCCGACAGGCGAGGATGTCAGTTCCATGCGCAAGTACATGTGCACCGGATCCACCGCCATGCCCGCCGAGGTAGCCAAGGAAATCGAAGAGGCGACCGGGGTCAGGGTCCTGGCGACCTACGGGGCGACCGAATTCACACAGAATGTCAGTCAGGGTCCCAAGGATGGCGATCCCCGCTATGGATCCGGCGGATTGCGCATTCCCTATACGCAGATTCGCACGGTGCTGCTGGAGGGCAATGGCAGAATCGTGCGCGACTGCAAGACCGACGAGATCGGCGCGGTCATCATCAAGGGGCCCAGCATCACCCCGGGTTACGTGGATGAAAAGTTCAACGAAGGCATGTTCGTGGACGGCTGGATCAATAATGGCGACCTGGGGCGCATCGATGCCGAGGGCTACCTGTGGCTCACCGGCCGCGCCAAGGACCTGATCATTCGCGGCGGCCACAACATCGATCCGACCATGATCGAGGAGACGCTGCGCCGGCACAAGGCCGTGCTGCTGGTGGCGGCGGTGAGCAAGCCCGACGCCTACGCCGGTGAACTGCCGGTAGCCTATGTGCAACTGGTCAAGGGCTCGACCACAACCGGCGAGGAAATCGCCGAGTTCGCGCGCCAGCACATCACCGAGAGGGCGGCGGCGCCCAAGGACGTCTACATTCTGGATGAAATGCCGCTTACCGATGTCGGCAAGCCTTCCAAGGTGCATCTTCGCCACGATGCGGCCAGGCGTGCATTCGCCGGCGCGCTGGGCGCGGTGCTTGGCCAGGAGCAGTCGTTTGAAGTCGCGGTCGGCACCGATGCAACGCACGGCACCGCGGCGACCATTGCCATTGCTGCGCCCGCGGCGCGGCGCGCGGGACTGGAACAGAAAATTCACGATGTCATGAAGGCCTACACCATGCATTATTCGATCCGGTGGGCGCAGTGACGCCTTTTCCTGCGGTACGATCGCAAGCATGGGTATGAGCGACGCAACGGAATATATTGTCGAGGTGCGCAATCTGCATTTCGGCTATCCCGACCGTCCCATTCTCAAGGGGTTGTCGCTGAAGATCCCGCGCGGCAAGCTGGTTGCGATCCTGGGGGCTAGCGGTTGCGGCAAATCCACGCTGCTGCGCCTGATCGGCGGTCAGCTGCGGCCCGCGCAGGGCGAAGTGTCTGTGAACGGAAATGTGGTGCACAGGCTGGACAATGCCGCGCTCTATGAGCTGCGCAAGAAGATGGGCCTGATGTTCCAGGCCGGCGGCCTTTTCAGCGATGTGTCGGTGTTTGAAAACATTGCCTTTCCGCTGCGCGAACACACCCATCTGTCGGAGAACCTCATCCGCGAGATGGTGCTGATGAAGCTCAACGCCGTGGGCCTGCGAGGCGCCTGGCAACTCGGCACCAATGAGCTCTCCGGAGGCATGTCGCGGCGCGTCGCGCTGGCGCGCGCCATCGCCATCGATCCGATGCTGGCCATGTACGACGAACCGTTCGCCGGCCTCGATCCGATTTCAATCAATGTGATTGCCAAGCTGATCCGGGTGCTCAACGACGAGCTGGGCACCACCTCCATCATCGTCAGCTACGACGTCAGCGAGTCGCTCAAGGTCGCCGATTATGTGTATGTCATTGGTGATGGTGTGCTGGCGGGGGAGGGTACGCCGGAAGAAATGAGAGCGTCCCGGGACCCGTTTCTGCGGCAGTTTTTTGACGCCCTGCCCGATGGTCCGATCCAGTTCCACTATCCCAGCCGCGCCTACCATCTGGACCTGGGTTTGTAGTTCCGGGGTTTAGGACCGCGCGGCCAAAAGCTTGCCGCGCTGCTTCCAACAGCCGGCGCAAGATTTACGCGGCGGCGGTTTCTATTTCGCACGACCGTTTTTGCGAAGCCAGGTCGGATTGCGGCACCGCAATATGGTTTTTCGACAGCAAAAGCGTTGCACAAAAAAAGGGGCCGCAGCCCCTTTTGTCTGGCTCAGGCGTTCAGGCTCAGAACGACTGTTCCATTTCGTGTGCCGATTCGTCGTCGCCGAGTTTGCGTACCAGGCGCGCCTTGCCCGCGGGAAGCGCGATGGCGGTCGGGCCTACCTGACGCAGCAATTCTGAAAAATCAAAACGCCCGTCGCTGGCCTTGAAAGGCTCGATCTGTTCGGGTGTTTCCACCGCCGCGTAGCGCCGTGCGGCGCGAACGCCATCCTGCACTACGGGTTCGCCGGCGATCACCGCATAACCGCTGCGAACAGCGTTTTGGATGCGCGGATGGACTTCCTTGGGGGGGAGGCTGGTTGCCGCACAGATCTCCGCCACAGTAAGCGCTTTACGGCTGATTGCCGAGAGAATTGAACGGGTCTTTGGACTGAATTTTGGCGTGCGTTGCATAGACCTCTCCTAATTAAAGGTTTGTGATTGCCTAGGTCTCCACACCCGCGTGCCCCTTGCTGGTCGTTACCTAGGGCTTTCTTATGAGCTGATAGTGCCAGAAATAGCTCAAAAAAGCACTAAAAAACCGCACTGTTTTGTCGATTTGTCACAATTTGTCACAATTTTTCCGGCTAAATCCAAGGGGAATAAGGAATTTAGGGGAGAAACACCCCTTAAGTCCTGTCTATTCCACCCCATTTAGAACTTTGGCGGATGCCGGCGAACTGCCGCTTCGTCTATATCGGCACCCCATCCCGGAACTTTAGGAAGAATCAGGTTGCCCTGGTCGATGACCGGAGGGACAGTCACCAGCTCGTCCTTCCAGGGAACGTCATCGACGTCCAGTTCCATTATGCGGAAGTTCGGTACTGCAGCGCAAAAATGCGCGCTCATCAAGGTGGACAGATGACCGTAAAAATTATGCGGTGCAACATTGATCTCGAAGGCGTCGGCCATGGCGGCGATTTTCAGCGCCTGGGCCAGTCCGTTCCAGGTCACGTCGATGATGGCCACGTCCACTGACTGATGTTCAAAATAGGGCCGGAACACACGCGCGCCAAACAACGATTCGCAGGAGGCGATCGGGGTGCGTGAACCGCGCCGGATGGTTGCCAGCGCCTCCGGGTTGGCGCTGTCGATCTCCAGCCAGGTCAGACGGTAGGGTTCCAGATGCCGTGCCACCTGCAGGTAACCTTCAGTCTTGAAGTTGTAATTGAGGTCGATCAACAGGTCGACATCCGGCCCCGCGCCTTCGCGAAACGCCTGCATCTGCGCCGCCATGGCATCGAGCAGCTTCCAGTCCCAGTTGAGTTCGGGCGCGCCCGCACCGCGGCCGAATCCGGGCATGTGCACGCGCGCCTCGCCATCGAGCAGGTAGGCGTTGGCCTTGAGCGCGGTGTAGCCCTGGTCGCGCACTTCGCGGCCGCAGGCGGCAATATCGTCCAGCGTGCGGATCGGCGGCTTGCCAATCAGCTTCTGCGCGGGGCCGATCCGGTAGTTCCCGCAGTGCGACCAGTACAGGCGCATGCGTTCGCGTATCGGGCCGCCGAACAGCGTGCTGACCGGAACGCCCAGCGCTTTGGCCTTCACGTCGAGCAGCGCATTTTCGATCGCGGCAATGGCCTGGCCCATGATGCCGCCGGCGGTCTGGCGCGTCATCGCATAGAGCTTGGCGTGGATGCGCTCGTTGGAGAGCGGGTCGTCGCCAATGATGTGGGGCCCGAGTTTTTCGATAACCGTCGACAGCCCTTTGTTGCCGTAGGATTCGTTGTATTCGCTCCAGCCGATCAGGCCTTGCTGGTCGGTTTCTATTTTCAGATAGGAAAAAACCCGCCAGCCGGCGTCGGCGTGCAGGCTGGAGATCCGGGTGATTTTCATGGCGACTCCATTGTTTAGGTGACGGGTTTCAGGTGCCTGCGAGCCAGCGCGCACCCTCGTCGCGCAGCGCGGTCTCGCCCGGGCTGTCGCCCAGCACGATCCCGGGCGGCACGGTGCGGCCTTTTTTCACCTGCCTGAAGCGCATGAAGGCAAAGCCGCTTTCAATGCCGCTGAGCGGGACGGTGTCATAGAAGGCGGCGGGCACCGAGCCTGGTATCACCGGATCGAGCCGATCCTTGTCGTATATGCAGGACATCTTGAAGATGCGCCAGATGCCTTCGCGCTTTTCGAACAGGTCGTAGAAGCGCGACCACGCCATATAGTCGAACAAGTGGCCATCGAGGTATTCGCGAATCACGACGTTGACATCGGTCTCCAGCGTGGCGCGATTGCCGATCACCTTGGCGCGCCTGTTGCCCAGCCAGTGCTTGTTGCGTTCTTCGGGGCGGCGTGCCCCGCCCATTTCCCCGGAGCGTTGCACGAATCCGGCCGCGGAGCCCGAGTACCAGGACACGGTGATGGTGGCGTCGGCGTGAAAACAGGACGCCAGCCGGTCCCACTCGCCTTGGTCGCGCGCAAATGCCCAGGCGCGCCGGACCTCCCAAATGGCTGCCTTGTCGCGTTCAATTTCGTCGCTTGCCATATTGCCTCCTTGATCGATCCTTGGTTTTCTACCGCGATTTTCTACTTACGCCCGGTGCCGCTGTACCAGGCACCGGCGCCCAGCATCACAGCGATCACCCAGAATACCGGCGCCACGCCGATGGCGGCGCCCAGCCCGCCGAAGATCATCGGCACGCCGCTGTGCGTCAGATTGTTGCTGGTCAGGCGCAGGCCCAGCGCTTCGCCGGCACGTCCCGCCGGCGAGCGGTTGTAGATGATCGACATGGTAAGCGGTTGTCCGCAGCCCATGCACAGGCCAAGCGAGGCGGCGATGGCGCCCAGCATCCAGGGATTCTCGAGAAACGGGAGCAGCAGGTAGCACAGCGTGCCGAAGGCGAGGCAGCGGGTCAGCAACTGTTCCTCGCTTTTCCAGCGCACCAGCACGGGGATGGCCGAGCGCACCGCAAACGCCGCCACCGAGTACATGCCGACGATGATGCCGATCACCGATGCCGACAGTCCGATACCGCGGCTGTAGACCGGCATGTAGAACTCGAACAGGTCGATCCCGGTAAGCAGCACACCGCCGGTGATGAGGATGCGCCGCAAATCGCGAATGCGCAGCAGATCCATGGCCTTGCCGGTGCCGGTTGTGCCTTCATGCGACTGCGGACCGGGCTGGTTGCGCACACCGAAAACTATCCCCAGAAAGCCGATCAGCGGAAACAGCATGCAAATCAGATAGGCGCGCGCGTGGCCGACGTGGTCGATGCCGAAACCGGCGACGATCGGGCCGACAAAGGAGCCGACCGAGACCGCCACCGAGTAATTGCCGAAATTGCGCGTGCGCTCGGCGGGGCTGTTGCCTAGGAGCCCGATCCAGTGCTGCATCGACAGGCTGAAGAAGATGTTCGAAGTCCCCAGCAGGAAAGCCGACAGGAACAACCCGGTGAGGTCGGGCATGAAATAGGGCACGGTCATGGCGGCGGCAACACCGGCGGCGCCCGCGACCATGGGCGGGCGTATGCCCAGGCGGTCCGAGAGCCGTCCCGCATAGAGGGAAAGAAACAGCGGGACGATCGAGATACTCGCGACCAGCAGACCGATCACCGATACCGGTGTTCCCAGGTCGAGCGCAAACAGCGACAACAGCACCCGGCTCGAGCGCATCGCCACCATGTTGCAGGTTGCAACCGCCAGAGCGGCGGCGATGGGCTTCACTCGGGCTACAGGCGGATCACGCCGATATCGCCCTCGATCTCGATCGTGGTGCCGAACGGTGCGGAATGTTTCTGCATGAAGGTGAGCACGTGCCGGGCGACCTCGCCCTCGGCCAGAACCGGTCTGCCGCGCTGGGGAATCGGCCGCTTCCAGCCCAGGTCCACTGGGTAGAGTTTGATTTCCTTGAGTTCACGACCCTTGAACTGGCATACCGGCAGCACCGCCTCCCAGAACACGCGGTCGGCGGGAAAGCCGCGCGTGCCACCGTCGGAGCGGTCGAAGAAATAATCGCCCGGCGTGTGCTCGGCTCCCAGGCCGAAGCGCCGGTAACCCTCATCGGGCACCCAGGGCATGGTCTCATTCTGCAGAATGAAATTGCCCAGGCTGTAGAAAATCGGCCGGCCCTTGTAGATTTCTATGCCGCGCAGATAGTGCGGGCCGTGGCCGGCGATCACATCGCAACCCTGGTCGATGGCAAAATGCGCAAAGTCCACCATGAACTGCGGCGGCGAGGTGCGCGATGCGCTGTGATATTCGCCGTCGACGCCGCTCTCATGGGTGTGCACGCCATAGACCAGCCAGTCAGCCTGCTTCTTCGCTCCGCGTATCCAGCGGCTGATGCCTTCGAGGTCCTCCTTGTGGACCACGGATTCCACCCGCGAGGCATCTGCCACGCGAAACTCCTCACCCAGGAATTTCAGTATCGAGTTCTTGTCATAGGGTTTGGCGCGGCCGGTGAAGCCGAAACTCGCCTGCGCGTCGGCATGTGCCTCGTAGCCCAGTTCCTGGTTGGCTTTGCGCAATGCGTCGAAAATTTCGCGCGTCACGTAATTCACAGTCTGGCGGCGCAGCGCATTGATCCCCGGGCGCCCGGGAAAATCGCTGCGGCCCAGGCCTGCCCGCGAGACCTCGGAGTAGGTGCTGGCGGCGGACATCACGGCCACGCGGCCGCAGGGGGTGTCCACGTAGCCGGGGGCGCGCGCGTGATCCAGATCCTTGCCGCCGCCGCCGTGCGGAATCCCCAGTTCATTGAGATATTTCAAAGTGGTGAGGTAGCCGCCCTCGGAGAAATCGAAGGAGTGGTTGTTGGCGGTGAACACCGCGTCGAACCCCATCCACTTGAGTTCCTCCAGGTTCTTCGGGTCGGAGCGCGTATAGGTGCCGTGCGACCACGCCCAGGAGTTCTCGTAATCGTGGAACAGCAGTTCCAGATTGGCGATGCTGACATCGGCCGAGCGGACCAGTTCGATCAGCTTCAGAAACGCTGGTTCGCGAAACACGCTCATGCGGCGCGAAATCATCGCGTCGCCTACAACTGAAATGGAAATGTCGCCGCGTTCGGCTTCGTAGGTCATGGAATCCTCCGGGAATTGTCCTGGCGGGCGCGCCAGTTTGCATAACCACCTGCTGCACAACGAGGAATTTTATGACATCGGGAGCGCGGGCGCATCGGCTCGCCCAACTACCAGTAAAGCATCAAGACGTCGGCGTGCGTATATGCCAATGACATTGTTATTTTTAAAAACTTTTTTATGCCACCGGCATTTTTATTCAAAAAAAACTTTACTCTTTATTTAGGTTGCGTAGAATCCGTCGTCGTTAATGTCTTTGAATTATTGCCAGGCATTAACTGAGAGCCACCGGTTTGTCGTGAACGAATCGGGGAAAAAAATAGCTTTGGCTGATGAGAGCCACACCGCTGGGGGGCTGGTGAAGAAAATTGCGCTGTTGGGGGGATGGTCTTGCCGGCCTGTGTGGTTGACGCGATGCGATCGATTCGCGCCGTCCATCGCGTTGCCGAATGGCAATCGACCAAAAATAGAAATAACGAGTCCCGCAAGAATAACCACGCACAAGACGACCGCGCGGAATTCCTGTCGCGCAGAAAAAGTGCTTACAACCGATTGCGACCGCACTTGACTCAAGTCAACGCCCCAGGCGTGACCAGCGGTGAGGGCCGAGCGATGGCCCCTCGCATATCAGCGCAGTCGGCGACGGCCGCCTGCGCATCGTTGATCGGCATCGAGCCGGTCCGGATCGAGTATCCGGGCGGTGCCTCGCGCTGTTCGGTGCGCGCGGTGGCTGCAAATGGCACATACATAGTCACTCACCGCAGGAGCGCGCCGCGCGCGGCCCTGGAAGCCGGAGTGCTGCGCGAACTGCGCGCCGCCGGCGCGCCGGTGCCGGCGGTGCTCGCCTTCGACGGCGAATGGCTGATCCAGGAAGACCTTGGCGGGCGGCGCCTGTCGGCGGTGCTTGGGGGCGCCGATGTCCGCTTTGCGGGCAACTGGGCTGCGCGCGCCGCGGCCGGATTGCTGTTGTGCCAGCGGGCGGCGGACAACGCGGGACTCGCGCAACGCGTGGCGCCGATCGGAGCAACGCCTGAATGGATCGCCGGGATGTTGTCGGCACCCGGCCGGGTCGCAGCACAACTCGATTTGCCAGACCCCGACTTGGCCGCCTTGATCACGCCTGAGCAGCTGGCGCCCAGGCGCTATTCGTTCGTCAAATGGGACGCGCGCCCCGGTAACGCATTGCTGGTCGAAGGTGGCGCCGATGAGGGCGGGGTGGGCTGGGTCGATTGGGAACACTGCGGTGCCCGGGACGCGCTCGACGATCTGGCCTGGCTGCTTTGCGACGAGTACATGCCCGATGACGCCGCGCTTGAAGCGGCGTTGCTGAAGCGCTTCCTGCCGCTGTTTGCCCTGCAGTCCAATCGCACACCGGAGGACGCGCTGGTCTACCTGTCGAGGTTCGGCAGCCTGCACAGCTGCGTGCGCCTGTCGCTCATTCTCAAGAACAGGGGCGATGGGCCTTGGTGGAACCCCGAGGTTTGCGAGCGCACCGACCGGGTCGGCGTGACCGCCCAGGGTGCGCAGCGCTTGTGCACGCGCGGGGCGCGCTGGTCGCGGCGCTGGCCGGGAGGCGAGCGCATGGCCCAATTCTTTCTGGATGCCGACAAGCGCTTGCGCCCGGCATCGGTTGTAGTTGATTTGCCCGTATCACTCGCGAGACCCGTATTTATCTGACCGAATGTCCCCGCGGCACGCAGTGCGCCGCAATTAAAGTGGAGATCTAAAAAATGGCAAGCATCATCGGCACAGGCGGCAAGGACAAACTCAAGGGCGGGACTGGCAATGACTTCCTCGATGGCGGGGATGGTGATGACAATCTTGACGGTGGCGCGGGTAATGACACGCTGTTGGGGGGCGCCGGCAACGACACCCTGGACGGTGGCACGGGTGACGACAGCCTTTACGGCGGTACCGGCAATGACAAGCTCGACGGCGGTGACGGCAATGACTTGCTGGACGGCGGTGACGGGGCCGACAAACTCAAAGGCGGCAAGGGCAACGACACCCTGATCGGTGGCGCCGGCAACGACGTGCTCGATGGCGGCGAGGGCGACGACAAGCTGGGTGGCGGCGAGGGCAACGACGTTCTCAAGGGCGGCAAGGGCAACGATCGCCTGGAAGGCGATGCCGGCAACGACGTGCTCTTCGGCGGTCGCGGCAACGATACGCTCCTGGGCGGCACAGGCGATGACATCCTGTACGGCGATTCCAGCGGCTCGGGCTCGGGCGCGGGGTTGAATTGGGTCACCAGCGGCTCGGGTGCCCGTGCCAGATCCGGTGGTTCCCATGCGGGATCCGGTGGTTCCGGTGGACACGGCAGTGCGGGCAATGACTACCTCAACGGCGGATCGGGCAACGACATTCTCTACGCGCAGGGCGGCAAGGATACCGGTGTCTACTCCTGGACCGAGAACCTGTTGACGACCGACCTGAGTGCAATCGGCTCAACGTCAACGGACCGTTACGATGGCGGTAAGGGATTCGACACGCTGGAGCTGCACCTCACCTACGGCGAGCGCGCGGCGGCAAGTGCTGAGCTGGCGACCTTCGACGCCTTCCTGGCGGCCAACGCCAACGCCAACCGGGATAACGGCCCGACGTTTGCGTTTTCATCGTTTGACCTGAAGGCCACCGACTGGGAGGCCTATCGGGTCGTTCTGGAGAACACCGGACCGGTTGCAGGGGCGGACAGCGCCACGACCGACGAGGACCACGCGGCCGCCGCAGGCAACGTGCTGGCCAATGACACGGACAGCGATCACCTGGACGTGCTGCACGTTGCCGCGGTAAACGGCGTGACTGGCAATGTTGCGCAGAGCGTGGCCGGCAGCAACGGCGGCACATTCGTGATCAACGCCAACGGTAGCTATACCTTTAATCCGGACGGAGACTTCCAGCATCTGGCCGTAGGGGCGAACACCACAACCGAGGTCTCCTACACGGTGTCGGACCTCGCCGGGGCGACGTCCTCCACAACGTTGACAGTGACCGTGACGGGTACCAACGACGGCCCTGTGGCGGTCGCCGACACGGCATCGGGCACCGAGAACCAGTCGCTGCTGATCAACGTGCTGGCCAACGATACGGACGTGGACGACGGGCACAGCTTCACGCTGCAGGGCGTGGCGGTTGCTCCGGGCAATGGACATGTATCCATCTCGGGCAATCAGCTGGCCTTTGATCCAGGCACGGACTTCGACCACCTGAAAGAGGGCGATACGGCCACGGTGGTGGTGTCCTACAACATGACCGACGAGCACGGGGCACCGTCCTCCTCGACGGCCACGATCACCATCACCGGCACCAACGACGGCCCGGTGGCGGTCGCCGACACGGCATCGGGCACCGAGAACCAGCCGCTGCTGATCAACGTGCTGGCCAACGACACGGACGTGGACGACGGGCACAGCTTCACGCTGCAGGGGGTGTCGGTGGCACCGGGCAACGGCAGCGTGTCGGTTTCGGCCAATCAGCTGGCCTTCGATCCAGGCACGGACTTCGACCACTTGAACGTGGGTGATACGGCCACGGTGGTGGTGTCCTACGACATGACCGACGAGCATGGCGCGGTTTCGTCGTCGACGGCGACCATCACCGTTACGGGCACCAACGACGGCCCGGTGGCCGTTGCCGACAGCAACGTGGGTGACGCAGTGGTGGAATCCGGGGTGAACCCGGGCAACACGGCCTTCGCCGGTGATGCCTCCGCAGTTGGCAATGTGCTTACCAACGACACTGATGTCGACCACGGCGACACCAAGACGGTGACCACCACCGGCAGTTTCACCGGTACGTATGGCACGCTGACATTGAATGCCGATGGCTCCTACAGCTACGCGCTCGACAACAGCCGGGTCGCGACCAACGCTTTGGCTCAGGGTGAGCACGCTGCCGATGTCTTCAACTACACGATGCGGGATACGGCTGGTGCAACCTCCAGCGCGGCGCTGACCATCGACATTACCGGCACCAACGATGCGCCGGATATTACCGGCGGCACGACCACGGGCACTGCGACCGAGGACTCAAGTGCCCAGGCAACGGGCCAGCTCGTTGTGGCGGATCCCGATCATGGCGCGCAAAAATTCTGGTCAGTCGTGGGTGGCACGCCCGTCCAGGCCGCGGATTACCACTTCCAGGCAGATAGCTTCACGGTTACCAGGAACGGAGGGCCGCTCTTTCAGGACAACTTCTCTGATGGGGTTGCTCCGCCGAACTCGCCCAACTTTGCAAATGGCAGTTCCACCAGCTATGGCGGCATAGGCACCTTCACCGAATCAGGCGGCAAGCTGTTCTTCGACAGTAGCAACGCCGTATCATTTGTAGGTGTGGGAACGCCAGACCCGATCATCGGGCAGGACGCCCTCTTGAGAAGCAACATCGATCCAGCCAATACGGGCGCTGGGCTGAAGAGCAATGTAGCCTTCAACATCTCGGGCGTTTTCGACCTGATTCTCCCGGACAGCAATCGTGAAGCCTATGGCATCCGGGTGACTGACCGGCTGGTCAACGGCCCGGGCACTCCGGCCGATCAGGTCGGCGACAATACGTATGAACTGGTCGTGCGCCAGAATGTGGCGGGCCAGGACGTCGTCAGCCTGCGGCATATCGACTTCTTTACCGATGTCACGACGAATGTCAGTTCCCTGGCTTTGATTCCGACGTCCGGCGCCACGCAGATTCAGCTGACTTTCGATCATGTGGGCGGCGCCAATGGCGTCACTGCCACGTTCCAATTCCTGGGCGGTGCGCCGGACTCGGCCCATGCCTTGGGCACGGCCAATATCTTCGCGCCGGGCTCGCAAGACACGGAAAACTGGACGCGCGCCGAACTCATCGCCTATGCGCCGGCGTTCACCGACTCGAACCTGGGCGGATCCTATGGCTCGCTGGATGTCAATCAGTCGGGCAGCTGGACCTACTCGCTCAACAACGCGCTCACCTCGACGCAGAGCCTGGCGCAAGGCCAGCACGCGACCGACACCTTCACGGTGCAGGTGGCCGACCAGTTCGGTGCGACCGATACCCAGGCGATCAACATCGACGTCGTCGGCACCAACGACGCGCCGGTCATGCAGACCGGTGCGGCATCCCGCACGCTGGTCGAGGATGGCTCGGTACCCAATTTGACGGCAACCGGTCTTGCGCAATTCCAGGATGTCGATTTGACCGACGGGCATACAGTCTCGGCCGCGCTTACCTCCAGCGTGTTGTCGGGCGGTACGATTTCCTCGGGTCTTGCAGCCCTACTGGGCGGTGCCATGAGCGCCACGCTCATGACCGATCCGGAGCCCGGCCACGGCCAGTATCACTGGGACTTCAGCCTTGCCAACAGTGCTACGCAGTTCCTGGCGCTGGGCCAGACACTGACGCTGGGCTACGACGTCACGGTGGCTGACACCTTCCATGCTACGGCGACGCAGCATGTCACCGTCACCGTCAATGGCGCCAACGACGCCCCGACGGTCTCTGCACCGGTGACAGGGTCCGGCAATGAAGGATCGGGAACGTTCTCCGTGAACCTGCTTGCCGGCGCCGCGGACGTGGATTCCGGAGCAGTGCTGCATGCGTCCAACCTGGTCTGGACGGACACGGGCAGCGGCTTGCCTGCGGGCTTCAGCCTGAGCGGCAATTCGATCTCTGTCGATACCAATAATCTTGCCTACAACAGTATGGCGCAGGGCACGTCCTTCGCGACCCATTACGCCTACGACGTGGTCGACAATCTTGGCGCCCTGGTTCATCAGACGGCGACGATCACCATCAATGGCACCAACGACGCGCCGGTCGCGGTGAACGACACCAATGCGCTGACGGTCACAACCCTGGCCAGCCAGGTACACACCAATGTCGTCAACTGGGTGGACTGGACGAGCAATACCGTAACCGGGACGGAAACCTTCTTTCAGAACGGGGCGTTCGTGACCGGAAACATCGGCACGGTCAGCGGAACCATCAATCTCGGCAGCAGCCACGTTGGTGTTACCTACAGCGGCGAGTACCAGTTCGTACAGACCAGCGGTGGCACTGATTACTATAATCTACAAAACGGCACCGTACCTGCTAGCACTTACACGAGTGCCGCAGTAGCGAATGGCCCTAACGGGTCGTCCGATATCATCGGGCTCGATTTTGCGACCCAGACGAGGACGCTGACGTTCACCGAGCCGGTTGAAAACCTGTTCTTCGCCCTCGTCAGCTTGAATGGCAACGGCTATGTCCTGGATCAGGATTTCCAGATCGCCAGCTATGGCGAGGGATACTGGGGCAACGGGACTCTGACGCGGCACGACAATGGAAATGGAACCTACACGGTCGTTGGCAGCGGAGAGCCCCATGGCGTGTTGAGCATCAACGGATCGGTTCAGACGCTGACCTGGACCAGTTCGGCCAACGAAAACTGGAACGGCTTCACGGTTGGTACCTATGGCAAGGCGCTGACCGCGACTGCTTCCGGGCACTTGCTGGCCAACGACAGCGACCCGGAGTCGGATGCGATCTCGGTCACGGCAGTCAACGGTCACCAGATGGTCGGAAACTCCATCACCTTGACCCTGGGCTCTGGCGCCGAGGTCAAGGTGAACACGGACGGCACGTACCTGTACGACGAGAATTCGGCCTTCGGTTCCCTCGGCGAGGGCCAGACAGCCCAGGACAGCTTCACGTACGACGTCACCGACTCGCACGGCGCCACGTCCACTGCAACCGCGACGATCACGCTTAGCGGTGTCAACGACGCGCCGGTTGCTATTGCCGATTCGGCCTCCACCGACGAAGACACGGTGCTGGTTGTCACCGCAGCCAATGGCGTCCTCGCCAACGACACGGATGTGGATCACGATGGGTTGACGGTGCTTCATCCCGGCACAATCACTTCGGCCTTGGG